>JBFWWG010000001.1:0-689127 GCA_050246315.1 Nitrospiraceae bacterium
GATCCACGGGAAGCGGTTCGAGATGTACAACGACACCGTGCTGGGCTTCAACAAGTCGGGGAAGGAAGTGGCGCGGATCCAGGTCGAGGAGCCGATCTACGTCCGGCCCGCCGAGCGCGTCACCTGGCTGTAAGACCGCACGGGTGCTGTGCCGCCCGGTGTGCGTCATCCTGAGCGCACCGGGCTTCAGCCGCCTCGGCAGGTGACCGGGCTGGACGTTCCCAGCCAGGTCCAGATGCGAAGGGGCCGGGAGCCGCAGGCTCCCGGCCCCTCCCTTCTTCCCTCGTACTGCATCATTAACAGACGAGCTTCTCGGTAGAGAGCGACCCAGCAACGACCCGTCGCCCACAACGGCTCGTCAATAGGATGGGACCCACACCGGCCATGACGGATCACGACGCCGGACTGATACCCTCCGCCGAGGCGAGACAGAAACCGGATGCACCTGCCATCCCCCGACAGATCTTCTTCGTCGATGACAACGAAGTCTTGCTCTCCGCGCTCACACGACGGTTCTCGGGACGAGTCCAACGGCTACGCGCCTTTTCATCGGGCGAACAACTGCTGGCAGCTCTCGCCCGAGAGACCCCGGACCTCATTGTTCTGGATCTGAAGCTCCCCGGCTTAAGCGGACTCGATACTCTGAGAGAGATTCGTCGTGCGCTGCCCCATGTGCTTGTGATGATCCTCACGGCCTATGGCACATCGGCCGATCTGGAGTGGGCCAGGACCTTGGGAGTATTCGACGTTGTGATCAAAAACGTCGGCCTGGAGAAGGACTTGGAGGAGGCGGTCACGCGGGCCCTCCGTTCCCTCGATCCACAGTCGTGACTCCGCCGTCACCACGACGTCCTGGTGTCAGTCAAACACCCTATGTAACTCGTTGCATCAACCGGTCACTCCACACTCCCACTTGCACGCGGTGAGGATGAACCCGTGCTCCATTCCCTCCGAAGGCGACAAGGAGCGACACTCGCCATGACGACCGCGGCCAGCACTCAGGATCTTGAAGCCAGCCTCCCTCTGAAGTTCCACCAAGACTCCGAAGCCGGCGGACGCACTGCCCGAACGATTTCTATCCACGCTATTCCCGGACGAAATGAGTACGATCGTCGGCGCAGGGGCTCTGGCTCGACCTATCCGGCAGCCCATCGCGATGCCATCCGTCTCATCCCAAAGCCGACACGAACTCCGACTGATCACCCTTCACTTTCGATCCCCCTGCCTGACTCATTCCGCCACGAGACACGAGAGAGGGTGACCGGCAAGTACCTGGATCGTTTCCCGGAGCCGCCGGGCGCAGCACGCGAACTGAGCAAACCCTTGACGGCTTCCTCGCCCCTTCAGTACAGTGGGCTGATCTCAGAAGCCCACCCTCGCACAAGGACCTCAGAGTGAGCGCCGCCCAGCCGTCGATCCCGTTTGCCGCTCAAGCCGTCCCGTTTGATGAGTTCCTCGTCAAAGGCAAATTGCCCAATGGGTATCTGCCATCCGAATATGTCGCCCACCAGTTCGTCGAACGGCTGGTCCATTATTTACTGAGCGTGCCGGCGGAGAGTTACTCCATGTCCCAACTCGGCAAGCTCCTGGAGCAACTGGATCCCCGCGCGCAAGTCTATTTCTTCAAGCGGCTCAAGGAGACCAGTCCTGACAGCCTTAAACACTTTGCACCCCTCTATTACGGTTTCATGAACGAGTTCCATTCCCTCCTCTTCACCTGACCGGAGAATTTCTGCTTGTCCCGCGTGCTTTCTGATGTATAATGAACAAGATACAGTCGCACGATCTCTAGACGAAGGGACTTCAGCATGACACCTGCATTGCAACGGGCGGTCACCAGTTTTTATAACCTGATTTATGAGGCTCAGACCTTCGCCACCTCCATGACCCGTATCGACACCGCCGATCAAGAGCATTATGGTGGTCGCATCGAGGGGCTCAATTGGGTGCTGGACCGTTGCCAGATCCTGGAAGACATGGACGCGAATCTCACCTCTTCTTCGCTTCAGCGCGTATTGGCAGAGGTCAAGTCGGACCTCGACCATGAGTTGTCGGTCCAGCGGCGGGAGAAGGGACGGCGCGCCGACGGTCGCGAGGAAGCGCTGAACTTCGTGGCCGATTACCTCACAAGCCTGATCACTGCAACCGAGATCGAATCCGCGAAGAACTCGGTGTAGGAAATTCGACTCACGTCCTGACGGCCCCCGTCCTCCTGTCATTGAGAGTCCCCTCCTTGTCCTTGATGCTTCCGTCGGGGTAAGGTTGCACTCGATGAACATGTCGATGGCGCGCGAATGGATTATCTTTGCCCTCTGCCTCGGTGCGGGTGGGCATGTGGCGCTCGGCGTCATTCTCCATGAACCCTCGTGGTGGCCCTGGTCCAGCGCAGGATTTTCAGGACTGCTGATCGGCCTGGCGATTTATGTCGTGGTGCAGATGTCGCGGATCGTGTGGCGGCTCAGACAGGATAGCCGGCGGGGGACGCTTGAGGACGAGGAGAACGACTATCTGGCTCCTTAATGCGTCTCACGGCTACCGCCGACGAGAGGAGCAGATCGTTGAAAGGCCATTCGAATCCACGTGGAAGGCGGAATAACCAGCAGGCAAGATAAGCACCGATCGACAGATGCCCCAAAATCCCAGCCAGCTCACTCGTCCGACCCCGTCGCGCCGAACTTCGCCTTTCCAGATACGCGACCGCAGGACGCGAAAAGACGAAGCGTGCTCGGGGTACCCATCGCACGTTCTTATGCAACAGGTCAACCCTTTGAACCCCTCGCGTAAACACCCATTCCATCATGAAGCCACCCCAATGGGTGTCCCGGCAGAGCGGGCCGACGTTTACGTCCGGCTGCTGGTCGCATGTCCTCTATAACCCGAATGCCTCGACACCACACTTGACCTCGTCCGAATCGGCCTCCTACACTCGTCACTGATGAACCACGGATCGCCGCCAAAACGCTCGCCCGGGTGGCCGACAAGTCCTCCACCCCATCGTCCACAAGCAGCAGCACGGTCTCGGCAAGGCGAGAATCAATTTGGCTCATTTCAGGCCTCATTGCTCTACTGCCCTCGCTGCCGTGAGGCTACCCCGACACGGCAGCGGCTCCTTCTCGTCCTTCCAACAGGAAACCTCTACGAGTATCTCTGCCTCCACTGCGGCACCTCCACGGGAAGCAAAACAGAACGAAACGAACAAGAAGTTCGGATCTTGCGTCCCTAGCCCGCATTATTCATGTGGCTCAACGCAGATTTGTGTTGGAACATTCTGCTCATTTCTTGGGCAAGAAGGCCGTGAGAATCTTGAGTCGCAGATACTCCTCATCCCGATAACCATAGACGCGCCGTTGAATCACGCGGATCTTGTGATTCAGCCCTTCCACAAAGCCGAGTTGACCTTGTTGCGGGGGTCGCACGTTGCCACGATGCCGATCACAGTGCTCTTCGATCAGGACGGCGAGACGAGGCGCCGCAGCCTCGGAAACAATGGCACCGTATTCGCTGAACTACATTGACGCTTCATTCGGACCGAGAACGACGCAGATGGAGGCAGATCGTTCGTCGCCGCAGAAAGGTCGCTGACGGACAGGCTCCTAGTCAACACGCAAGCGATACGCTACCTCCTTACCGCGATCGGCGCAGCAAGAAGCAGTCTGCTCCGTGATCAGGCGGGGCTGCGGGTCGCAACGGGAGCGCAGGAGCACGGAACCGTCACACGACCATCAAGGTGAGTCGAAGGGGGCGAGGTCACAGGTAGGGCTCAAGAGGGATGCCTTCGTCAATGAGCATGACGGGAATATCATCTCGGACCGGGTACAGAATCTTCCGGTCCGCTCGAATCAACCCACCGTCCAACTTCTCCTTCACCGGCTGATTGCCCTTGTTGCGAAGATCTCCTCGGCCCACGTGATCGTTCAACTTTTCAATCAGCGGCTCGTCAGCCAGATGGACATCCTGTTTAGTCTCTGGGCAACACAAAATCGCCAGGAGATCTTTGTCGAGATTAACTTTTCCCATGTTCGGCTCCTCTCGCCATGCAGAAAACAACAAAGGGTAAAATATCGTCCCCGCAAATATCAAGCGGACAAACAGTGCGGTCCGGCACGAGACGATGTGCGGGCCCACGCGATAGGCGCCAACTGCACAATCCCCTCCTGCCCCCTATCGTTCTCATGTACCTTATAGCTCACCCCAAGCCTTCCAGCGGAATCTGCCGATGGAATCTGCTAGACTCTGAATTCTCAGCCCACAGTATGCATGACGGTTCGTGACGTTTCACCCATTGCAGATTCAGAGCAGGGGGTGACCCACGCGGAGCCACGAGGGAGAAAGGCCTACTTGAAACAGTATGTCGCGCGACCGAGCGGCGAGCCGTCCCCCAGCATGCGCTCCGAGCGGCATACTGCCTCGTCGCAGCGGCCTATCGGTGCTTGCAGTAAAGGTATTCATGAATCATGTGGGTTAGCCTGTCGGTGGATGCGATGAACCCTATCTCTCGTCAATGGTGGCAGGCATGGTGGACGGGCCTCCTCGTGATGGTTCCAGCGACGGCCACATTGCTGATTCTGTCCAAGCTGTTCCACACACTCGACCACGTGACCCGCGATCTGTTGAGCCCCAGCTTGACCGGGACCGCACCGGGAGTTGGTTTTGTGCTCCTGGTATTGCTGATCCTTCTGACCGGCCTGGTCACCTCCCATTTTCTTGGCCAGCGCCTGGTCCAGTGGACCGAAGAGCGGGTCGGACGAATTCCGCTCGTCCGAACAATCTATCTGACCCTAAAAAGCATGACCGACCTCTTTCATTTTCGTTCGCGCTTCGGACAAAGCATGGTCGTCGTGTTTCCTTTTCCGCGAGAGGGGCTCTGGGCAATCGGCTTTGTCATGGGCGCCGCTCCGACGGCCGTGCAGCGGACGACCGGCGAAAAGCTTGCCATGCTGTTCGTCCCAACCGCCATTCATCCGTTCACCGGCTACCTGGCGTTTGTTCCGACCCGGGCCATCGTACCAATCAATTTGCCGGTCGACGAAGCCATGAAACTGGAATTCTCGGCGGGGCTGTATCGGCCGAGCGGAGCATGGCTGCGCTCACCCGCTTCCCCGGAACCACCCCTGCCTCTCCGATAGACCGATGACCCGGACCTTGCTCGTTCGTCCCGCCAAGCCCGATGATCTCAACCGGCTGATCGAGTTCAGCCTGGCCATGGCTCTGGAGACCGAGGGCCGCACATTGGAGCCCTCGCGTCTCCGCCAGGGCATCCTCAGTATCCTGATGGAACCGACCCGCGGCTTTTTGCGCGTTGCGGAAACACCGGACGGAAACGGAGCGCGAGTGGTCGGACAACTGATGGTCACCTATGAATGGAGCGACTGGCGTAACGCCACATTCTGGTGGATTCAAAGCGTATACGTGACGCCCGCATACCGCCGACAGGGCGTGTATCGCGCTCTCCACGATGCCATTCGACGCGAAGCGCGTGCGACGCCGGACGTTTGCGGCATCCGGCTCTATGTGGAGGAGGCAAACCGGATCGCCCAGCAGGCCTATCGTCAGGCCGGTATGCGGGTCTCGAGCTATCTGGTCTACGAAGAGGATTTTATCCTGTCTTCCCAAAAGCCGAAGAAGGAGCGGACATGAATCACATTCATTCCGAGGGCATCAATCCGGGCGGCATCCGGATATTGCTCTCCGGACTCGTACTCGGGCTGCTCTGGTTCCAGTTCACGATGTCAGGTTGCGCGTTCATCAGGGGCAGTTACGGCGAGGACGTCAATCAGGGAGACCTCTCCTCCATCAAGAAAGGAGTCAGCTCTCGGGCCGACGTGGCCTCGGTACTGGGCGCGCCGGATCGCATCGTCGAAGCGAATGGCCGCGAGATTTTCCACTATTATCACTATGACGTGAAGTCGGGATACATCCTGATTCTCTCGCGCACGAACATCAAGAGCGACGACATCTTTGTCATCTTCGATCACGCCGGCATCGTGGAAGATCTCGTGTCGGGGAAGAAAAAACCCCCGCTCGAATTCCAATTCTGGCCTTTCGACTGGCCATTCGGCTCCTGATTCAATCGCCCCATGACCCGAGTGATCGTCAGCCTCCTCGGCACTCTCTTCCTGACAAGCCAGATTGGGTGCCTGCGCGGCCCAGTCGGCTGGCAGCGGGTCAGTCTGAACCAGCGCATTGCAGCAGAGGACGTGCGCTTCATTATCGACGGCCAGACCAGCCTGGCCGACGTGGTGGCCCAACTGGGCTCCCCGGACGAACTCCTTGGAGCCGGCGAGCATGTGCTCGCCCGTTACCATTTCACCGACGGCAAGTACTTCCGGGCGAATTTCGGCTGGGGACTGAGGTTTCTCATTCCCTACTATTCCCCCGATCTCGTGCTGGGAGGAGGCGGGATCGGAACCGATATCTTCCAGGTTGCCTGCGACGCCCAATGGATTGTCCGCGAACATGCCTTTGCGACACATGCCAACTCATCAGAATTTCGTCTGTTTCCCTTCGGCGACTGACGTCGGCTCATAACCCCCGCCTGAGCGAGGCCGGACTCCGGCCTTCACCCACGGCGGGAATTGCTCGTGCCGCTCCTTGAGATTGCCGCCGCGCAAGCCCCTCTCTATAATGATGCTCCATGACCGACCGGCTGCCCGACCCTATCGCCGAACGTTCCACGGGGTTTCCCAGAGAACCAATCGAGACCGACCCCTCCGGCGTCTTGTCGGCCATTCTCCAATCGCCTTCCTATCGACGCACGGATCAGGATGTTGAGTTTCTCAACCGCGAGGATCTCCGAGCCCTGAGACTGCAGCTTGAGTACCTCAAACCGGAATTCATTCAGCGTGAGCAAGACATCCAATCGACGATCGTGGTGTTCGGGAGCGCACGCTTACCAGAACCGGCGGTGGCCCGCCAGCGTCTTGCTGAAGCGGAGGCCGCCTTGACCCGGCAGCCTGACGACCCGCTGCTCCGATCGAAGGTGGAGATGGCCAGACAGCAATTGACGCTGTCGCCCTATTACGATCATGCCCGGGACTTCGCGCGCCTGGTCTCCTCCACCTGTCAGGTCGATGGGCAGTGCGAATATGTCATCGTCACAGGCGGCGGGCCCGGTGTGATGGAAGCCGCCAACCGCGGCGCGGCCGATGCGGGAGCCAAGTCGATCGGCTTCAACATCATGCTACCTCACGAGCAAACTCCCAATCCTTATATCACCCCTGAACTCTGCTTTCAGTTCCGCTACTTCGCCTTGCGTAAGATGCATTTCATGCTCCGAGCGCGCGCGCTCGTCGCCTTCCCTGGAGGCTTCGGCACACTCGATGAATTGTTCGAGGTTCTCACGCTCCTGCAAACGGGGAAGGCCCAAGACGCGACGGTCGTCTTGTTTGGCCGTGCATTCTGGGACCAGTTGATCAAGTGGCAACTGTTGGTCGATTGCGGACTCATCGGGCCTCAGGATCTGTCGCTGATCCGGTACGCCGAAACTGCGCAAGAAGCGTGGGACCTGATTCTCGCCCAGCCTCAACCGCAGGCCTCTGTCTAATGAGAGTCTCCTTCTACGGAGCCGCCCGGTCCGTCACTGGGAGCCGCCACCTCGTGGAGGCGGGCGGCGCTCGGATTCTGCTGGACTGCGGCCTATTTCAGGGTCACCGGCAGGACACGGACATCCGCAATCATGATCTCGGCTTCGACCCGAGATCGATCGACGCCGTCCTGCTCTCCCACGCCCACATCGACCATTCCGGCGCCTTGCCGGTGCTGAGCAAGCAGGGATACAGGGGCCGCGTGTACGCGACGGACGCCACCTGCGACCTGGCGAATCTCATGTTGCAAGATTCGGCCAAGGTGCAGGAACAGGATTGCGCTTATGTCAACCGGAAGGAACAGCGGCGCGGGCGCAGATGCCGGGCCCCCTATTACGATTCCGACAACGTGCGCGACATCGTCCGGCGGTTCTCCAGCCTCCCCTATCGGAACGAGGTCAAGATCGGCCGGCATCTTTCAGCCTCCTTCCACGATGCCGGACACATCCTGGGGTCCGGCGCCGTCCACCTCACGGTCCAGTACAAGGGCCTGCGATCGAGCCTCTTATTCTCCGGCGATCTGGGACGTCGCGGTATGCCGATCCTTCGCGATCCCGACCCTCCGCCCGCCTGCGACGTGCTCATCCTTGAGTCAACCTATGGGGATCGCCTCCACGAGCAGGACGCAGAAGAGCGCATCCGCATGGCGAAGGAACTCTTTGCTCACGCGATCGCGTATCGAAGCAAGATTATCGTGCCGGCCTTCGCCATCGGTCGCACACAGGATCTGGTCATGCGCATCAAGGATTTGGTCCGCGGCGGCACCGTCCCTCCGATTCCCATCTATATCGATTCCCCCTTGGCCTCCAAGGCCACAGACATCTTCCGCACCCACCCCGATCTGTTTGACGAGGAGACCTACCGCACCTTCCTCCAGGAAGACGACCTGTTCGGCGCAGGGAATATTCGATACGTCTCGACCCCCGAGGAGAGCAAAAAGCTGAACGCGGCGAAGGGGCCCTGCGTCATCATCGCCTCCTCCGGAATGTGCGAAGGCGGGCGGGTGCTCCACCATCTCAAACACGCGGTCGCCGACCCGGCGAACGTGATCGCCATCGTCGGCTTCCAGGCAGAGCACACCTTGGGACGCAAACTTGTCGAGCATTGGGATACGGTGCCTATCTTCGGCATCCCCACACCCCTGCGAGCCCGCGTCGTCGTCTTCAACGGCTTTTCTGCGCATGCAGATCGGAATGATCTCTTGGCCTATGTCCGGGCGATCACGCCGCCGCCCGGACACATTTTCGTCGTGCATGGAGAAGAAAAGCAGTCTCTGTCGCTGGCCGCGGCCATACAGGCCGAACATCACAAGGTGACCGTGGCGGTGCCCAGACAGGGGGCCACCTATGAGCTGTAGCTTCGCTGGCAGCAGAACCAGGTTCTGGCTCCTCAGCTCGTCGTTCCTGATGATCGGCTGGCTGGCATCGCCGGCCTGGAGCGAGGAACCCAGAGTCCGCGTGCGGGACCTGGGCATTTCGATCGGGGTCTACCAGCCGGGTCCATTAAACGCGATTACCGACGTGGCTGGCGTGAAGGTCGGTCACGTCACGCTGATCCGCGGCGAAGGACCGCTCTCCCCGGGACAGGGTCCGGTCCGTACCGGCGTCACCGTCATCATCCCACGCGAGGACGTGTGGCGGCGCAAAGCCCCCGCAGGGTCATTCGTGTTGAACGGTACTGGAGAACTGACGGGACTCGCCTGGGTAGCCGAGTCCGGGTTCTTGGAATACCCCATCGCCTTAACCAGCACCTTGAACGTGCCCCGCGTAGCCAACGGCATCATGAGCTGGATGATTCAACAGTACCCGGGTATCGGCATCGCAGACGACACGTTAACTCCCGTCGTGGGCGAATGTGACGACAGCCGTCTGAACGACAGCCAAGGACGGCACGTGTCGGAGGAGGACGTCATCCGTGCGCTGGATTCCGCTCAGGCAGGACCGGTGCCCGAGGGGACCGTCGGCGCCGGAACCGGCATGGTCTCCTATGGATTCAAGGGCGGGATCGGAACCGCATCACGGCGCCTGTCGGACAATGAGGGAGGCTACACGATCGGGGTCCTGGTCAATGCCAACCATGGCCGACGGCCGGAATTGATGATCGACGGCGTGCCGGTCGGACGGCTATACGATCAGCACAGCGCCGTGGTGGATGAGTCAGTCCAAGTTTCTGTCGAAACCACCGTTGCGGCCGCGCTTGCCCCCCACTCCGAGCATGAGGGCTCCATTATGGTGGTGATCGCGACGGATGCCCCGCTCGACGGCCGCCAACTCACGCGCCTGGCGAAACGCGCGGCTCTGGGGTTGGCACGTTCGGGCTCCACCGCTCGACATGGCAGCGGAGATTTCATGTTGGCGTTCTCGACCGGCAACGTCATCCCGCACTACCCCAGCGAACCCACCTACTCGATGACGCATTTGGCCGATACCCATCTCAATCCCGTGCTGTCGGCAACGGTTGAGGCCACGGAAGAAGCGATTCTCAACGCCCTGACCACGGCAACTTCGATCGAAGGACGCGACCGTCACCGAGTCGAGGCCATCTCTCTCGCGCGCCTGCGCACGTTGCTGCGACTGCCCCCGTGAACCGGACGCGGCGCGGATCGATCTGCACCAACGGCGACCAGACTTGCAATTGTTTGCAATGCAGGGCTAAGCTCAGGACCATTCGGCTCGTCCGGCAGCGACGACTATGGGAGACTATCAGATCGGCGGCGGCCTCCGGTTACTCACCGCCCTGGAGAAAACACAGGCGTTCGCCGGCTTTCTTCAGAACCGACTGATTCGAGCCATCGAATCCGAAGATCCCACGGAATTACATTACCTGCTGGCTCAACTCGACGATTACCATTCCTACATGTGGCGATATTATAGGAAGCTCCACGAGGAGCGCCCAGCGCGCGTGAATCCAGATCTGTAACCCACAACCCCTGGCGTGATCCATTTCGATGACGACGACAGCTCAGAAGACGACATTGCGATTTGCTTCCGCCCTCTCCCACCGGATGTCTGCGGAAGATGCCGGGGAAGAAGTCGCGCGGGAAATACGAGAATCCTTGGGCACGGACCAGCCTGACCTGGCCTGTCTGTTTTTTTCCGGGCACTACGCAACCGCCGCGGATCGTCTGCTGTCCGCCATCCGGTCGCGGTTGAAATCGACCGTCCTGATCGGATGCACGGGAGAGGGCATCATCGCGCAAGGACAGGAATTTGAAGAAGCGCCGGCAGTGACTCTGTGGGCCGCGCGCCTACCGGGCGTGCGCATGAACCCGGTCTATCTGCCGTTCGACGGCGAGGACGCTGAATCAGGCCTCCCTGACTGGCCTTTCGAGTCCGAAACGTTCGGCGAGAGCCTAGACGGAGATTCGCCCCTGCTGCTGATGCTCGCGGATCCCTTTACGACGCCGGTGAAGGACTCACTGGATTCCCTGCACGAGCTCTATCCGAGCATACGCGCCGTCGGCGGCTTGGCCGGCGGAGGGCGCGAACCGGGAGAGCATCGGCTGATCCTGGATGACCGAGTATTCGACCGGGGCCTGGTGGGCGTCCTCCTTTCCGGACCCATCGGCGTCCATACGGTGATTTCGCAGGGTTGCCGGCCGATCGGCGAGCGCTGTATCGTGACGAGGGCCGATCACAATGTGATCTACGAACTGGGCGGCGCTCCGGCACTGGATCAACTCCAGGAGGCCTTCGATTCGTTGACGGAGGATGAAAAGCAGCATGCCCAGCGGGCCTTGCACCTCGGCATTGCGATGGACGAGCACCGCGAACGGTTTGATCGGGGCGACTTTCTCGTGCGCAATATCCTGGGAGCCGACCGCAGTTCTGGATCGATCGCCGTGGGCGACACGGTACAAGAGGGGCAAACGGTGCAGTTTCACCTCCGGGACGCCGAATCGGCGAGCGAGGATTTGAACCTGATGCTGGCCGCCGAGCAAAACCGCGCGACGTTGGCCCCGAAGGGCGCCCTGATTTTTAGTTGCTGCGGACGGGGCCACCATCTCTTTGGGCACTTGCACCATGATGCCGAGACCATGCACAATCGGTTCGGCGCCATCCCGGTCAGTGGGTTTTTTTGTCAGGGCGAGATCGGACCGGTCGGGACGCACAATTTCCTCCATGGATATACGGCCAGCATCGCCCTGTTCTTCGAGCCAGACCCGTAAGCCGCCGCGCGCCCGCCCTCACAGCCGAAGGATTCCCCCATAATCTGTTCTCCGGCTTGAACGATCGGATCACCGTGACGCGCGAACAAGGAGCGAGCGTGATGAAAATCTTCTCCATGATGACCGTCGGAGCAATCAGTCTATCCGGCGCCCTCATTTCCGGGACCGGCCCCGCAGGAGCTGAGGACAAGAAAGGCGAGACACCCATGACAACAGCACAGGAAATTACCACCCCGTCCGGGCTCAAATATGTGGACCTTCAAGTCGGGTCCGGAGATCTCGCCGTCACCGGCAGTCTCGTGACCGTCCACTACACCGGCTGGCTCATTGACGGAACGAAGTTCGACAGCTCCGTCGATCGCCGCCAACCTTTTTCATTTCCACTGGGGGCCGGACGGGTCATCAAGGGATGGGATGAGGGAGTGGCAGGGATGAAGGTCGGGGGCAAGCGCAAGCTCACCATTCCTTCAGATCTCGGCTACGGGACCCGCGGCGCCGGCGGCGTCATTCCGCCCAATGCCACGCTGCTGTTCGATGTGGAACTGCTAGAAGTGCGGTAGACGGCTGAACCGACTCTCGTCATCAGTCCGGCCACGTCCTGACACCACGCTATGCAACACACTCCTCTGTATACCGCTCATGTCTCCGCCGGAGGTCGGATGGTCGACTTCGCGGGATGGGAGATGCCCATCCAATACAGCGGTGTGGTGGACGAGTATCAGACGGTCCGGTCGAGGGCCGGCCTCTTCGATGTAAGCCACATGGGCCGCGTGGCGGTACAGGGCAGCGGTGCAGTGCCGTTCTTGCAACGGGTGACGACCAACAACGTGGCGGCGCTCCCCAGGATGCAGGCGCACTATTCGATGCTGTGCAACGAACGCGGAGGCATTAAGGACGACATTTTTGTCTATCGGCTCGCGCCGGACGAATTTCTGCTCTGCGTCAATGCCTCCAACCGGGAGAAAATCGTCTCCTGGTTGCGGCACCAGGGACGGGAGACAACCGACTGTCGTATCGAGGATCGCTCAGCCACCCTGGCTCAATTGGCGATTCAAGGACCCGCCTCCCGAGATATCATGTCGGCCTTCGGCATTCCAGGGTTGGAGTCATTGAAACTTCGCCACTCTTGTGAGGCAAGTCTGCTGGACGTTCGTTGCCTCATCGCCCGAACCGGCTACACGGGGGAGTTCGGATACGAACTCTATGTGCCGGCTTCCCTTGCATCCCGGCTGTGGGAAGCTCTGTTGACAGAGGGCAAGACCGCCGGCCTCAAGCCGGCCGGGCTGGGGGCGCGGGACCTGCTTCGCCTGGAGATGGCCTATCTTCTATACGGAAGCGACATCTCGGAGGAGACCACGCCGTTGGAAGCAGGCGCAGGGTGGGCCGTGGCCATGACGAAGGGAGAGTTCATCGGGCGTTCCGTCCTTCAACAGCAGCAGCAGGAAGGCACGACCCGCCGGCTGATCTCCTTCGAGCTGTTGGAAAAAGGCGTCCCGCGACATGGCTTTGCCATTCGTTCACCAAAGGCAGAGGGAAGCCAAATTGGAGAGGTGACGAGCGGAAACCTCTCGCCCATCCTCCAGAAGGGCATCGGGATGGGCTATGTCTCACCTGACCATGCGGCCCAGGGGTCTTCGCTGATCATCGACATTCGCGGCAAAGCCGTCCCAGCAATCGTGGTGAAGCCGCCCTTCTACAAACAGAAGCGTCCCCTCTAACCCCCTTCGGCACGACGCGGACGGACTCAACTCACGTCTGACCATCCCAGGCGGTGAACGCTAGGTTCCAATCAGTCCTCCGTCATTCTTGCGAATGACGACCGTCGCCGCCCGCGGACGTCCACCCGTTGGTCCATCCGGCCAAGCACTGATCGCCGTTGGCTGTGCTGGATCGCTCAACTGACCGGGAATCTTGCCTGGATGCTGGATGTTGATGAACAGCGTGCATTGATCCGGCGTGTAACTCACTCCCGTCACTTCACACCCTTTGGGGCCGACGAGGAAGCGGCGTGTCGTCCCGGTGTCTACGTCGCAGGCCAGTAATTGATTGTTGCCGAAGTTCGCATACTCTCCCGTCCCTTGGGCGTTTGTCGACATATCCGTCTGAATCCATAGGATCCCGCGAGCATCGAACCTGAGACCATCCGGGCAGGCGAAGATGTCCCCTGTGAGGTTCCCTTGCCGAGACACATCGCCCTGCGTCGGGTCTCCGCAGAGGAGGAACACATCCCATACGAACCTGACAGCCGACGCATTACCGGCCTCTTCCCGCCACCGCACGATATGTCCGAAGATATTGTTCGTTCGAGGATTCGCACCGTCTGCTTCTGGTCGTCCGGCCATTCCCCGTTGAACATTATTTGTCAGCGTGACATACACATCGTGGGTGGTCGGATGACTGGAAATCCATTCCGGCCGGTCCATTTTAGTCGCCCCAACACGGTCGGCCGCTTGCCTGGTTTTGACCAACACATCGGCCTGTGTGAAGAATCCGTTGACGGCGGTCAGGTTGTTTAGACCCTGCTCAAGTTCCAGCCAGCGGCCCGTTCCATCGCTGTTGAACTTGGCCACATACAGGGTGCCATAGTCCAAGAGATCCTGGTTGACGGCACGATCGTCCGGATTCCACGCATCGCGACTCACAAACTTGTAGATATATTCGAAATTCTCATCGTCTCCCATGTAGCACACGATACGATTGTCCGGCGCCACCGTCACCCACGCCCCCTCATGCTTGATGCGACCGAGCGCGGTTCGTTTCACGGGCATGGACTGAGGATCGTAGGGATCGATTTCCACCACCCAGCCGAATCGATTCGGTTCATGGGGATTGGCATCCGCATCGAAACGTGGATCATAGCGGTCCCATTGATGGCCGAATCCGTCCTTCGTGAGACCATAGCGTGCCTGATCGTCCGGGATGGTCGCTCCATTGACGAAATACCCGTTCCAATTCTCCTCGCACGTGAGGTACGTCCCCCAGGGGGTGACGCCGCCCGCACAGTTGTTTAGAGTGCCCAGAACCGTCAGTCCGTCTGGGTCAGACGCCGTCTTCACCAGGTCCGTACCGGCCACGGGGCCTGACAGCCGAATAGGGGTCCTCGCCGTGATACGGCGCGCGAATGACGAGGGACGAACCACCGTCCAGGTATCGTTCCTGAATTCCACTTCGACCACGGAGACGCCAAGTGCATTCTGAGCCTTGGTGACTTTTTCAGCCGTCCAGGGTGTGCGTCCGCCCACATGCAGCAGCCCGTCGTCTGTGTGCTCATGATTGACCGCCAGCAACCCCCACGTCGAGGAAGATGATCCTCTGGGTAGCGGGAAGAACTGCATGCCATCGTGATTCATTCCCGCCTGATCGGCTTGCTCCTCGGCTGTATTGCTCGCATCAGACCTGAATGCAGGCTGACCAACGGCCAGCCCCTGCACCCCGATGGGATCTCCCCAGGCATAGAGAACACGTGCCGTATAACCTGTCGGTACCGTGACCGCATCGGCATTGCCGATCGAGACACCCTGAAACGAAAACGGCAGTGTTCCGGATGGCTCGGCTTTGGAGGTCGTCTCCGCTGAAGACACTGAAGACGAGGCATCCCTGTCGCCACAGCCGGTGAGCGAACCTCCGAAGATGGTGACAGCCGCCAACCCGACGCCGCCTCGAACGAGACGCGCCATCAACTCTCGGCGGTCGATACTGGCTGCCAGCCATTGCTCACACACGTAGCGCAAGTCTTCGTTGAGAGACGGATTGCTTCCCTCCGCAGTCTCCGATTCACGCATGCGTTCCTCCATGATTCGATGCCTTGAGAGTCGGGAGTTGCCTTGGGTCGGACCTGGTTGCGGACAGCCCAGAGGCATTTCCGAGCGGGCGTACGGACATAGATCGCTGAAGCCGTTGGAACGGATCTGGATGCGGTGCATGGGGAGGATGGAGACGGCGACGGAAGAGGATTGGAGGAGCCGAGACACCCCTTGGCAGGAGTTGGCCGGGACGCGCGTTGAATCGGTCTGACAAATCACAGAGGCAGCGACCAGGATGCATGTTCGGCATGTTCAGAAGACCGCAGCGGCAGGGAGACAATCGGTAATGTCCGAACGCCTGCCCACGACACGGTCTGGACGGTGGCGTCCGCTCTCGACTCAATTCAAAGATAGCTGATCGAAGGGGAACCGCAAGTTTCGCCCGAGACGATGTCTGTGCTCCAGACTATGACAAGGAGGGGGTGGAGGAACCGCGTCTGGTCAGAAGGAACTGCGGCGATGGACTCAGTCCCCTCTGTCCTACAGGAGGCTGCTCGCCCGTCGCTCGGCCGGCCAGTGCTTTCTCTCCGACGTGGCGAAAGCCTTGCCCGAACTTCCGACTCAGCCTGCAAGTCGGTGGTCTCCTTCCTCTCTGGGAACGGCTCTGAGACCTGTCAGGATTTTGACGCGGCCGCCCGGCGGATCCGTTCGAAGTCAAGTGGGACAGGAAATCAGGAACCAGCGAGGTGCCGCTTCCATCAAAATGTGAGACGCGGAAGTCCTGTCCCACGAGGAATCAACCTATGGCTATTCTGAGAGACGGGGGGTGCTGGAGAAATGATCGTTGTGTTCCAGTCGAGGAATCGGTACTCTCCCGGCAGACAGACCTTGATGACCTGGGCGATACGGAGAGATGGGAGAGAACAGGATGACCAAGAAAGTGTATGCGGGAAAAGTCGTCCATCTTCACGTCGATACGGTGCAACTCCCCAACGGACTGATGGTCGATCTGGAGGTGATCCGCCATCCCGGTGCCTCAGCCGTCGTCCCGTTGAAGGATGACGGCACGGTCATCCTCATCCGACAGTTCCGCCACGCCGCCGGCGGCTTTATCTATGAGATCCCGGCAGGCAAACTCAACCAAGGCGAAGAGCCGTTGCATTGCGCAGCACGAGAATTGGAAGAAGAAATCGGCTATCGCGCCGCGCGGTTCCAACTCCTCTCCAGTATTTTCACCGCACCGGGATTTACCGACGAAGTCATTCATGTCTATTTGGGCACCGGCTTGTCGGCAGGGAGGCAACAACTTGACCGGGATGAAGTCCTGGAGGTCGTGGAGATGCCGATCACGAAAGCGGTCGAGATGATTCACGCGGGTGAAATCCGCGACGCCAAGACCATCGTCGGACTTCAATCCGCCTATATTCTGCTGGCGACGTCGAGTGAGTCTGGAACCGAACCGGATGTGACCGAAGGAAGAAGCTGAGCCCCCTGCGGTTGTCGATGGACCGCAGCGGCCACGGAGCCCTACAAATCCACCGCGGGCCCCTCAACTCGCCGGTCGCTTCGTGGTTGCGAGGTTGAGCGGATGCTGGTCTCCACCCTACGCCCCCTCTGTACAGCCACTCGTTCGAGATCCTCGATCGTGTTGTGCAATCGAAGCGTTATCGTCGCTCTTTCAACAGATCTCGAATCTGGGTGAGCAACTTTTCTTCGTTGGATGGTTCCGGCGGGGCGGCCGGAGCCGCAGGAGGCGAGCCTTTGAGGCGATTGACCTGCTTGACCAGCAAAAAGATCACGAAAGCGATGATGACAAAGTCGAACACCGTCTGGAGAAACACGCCATAGTTCACCGTCGGTGCTCCGGCCGCCTTGGCGGCGGCCAACGACGGATAGTCCTGGCCGGAGAGAGTGAGAAAGAGACTCGCAAAATCCACCTTGCCCATCAGGAGTCCGATCGGCGGCATCAGCACGTCGCCGACCAGCGAGGAAACGATCTTTCCGAACGCGCCGCCGATAATGACGCCGATCGCCATATCGAGCACGTTGCCCTTCATGGCAAATTCCTTGAATTCTTTCAGCATGACCTGCCTCCTTCAGGGTGGGCACATGAGTTGTGCGGTCATCCTTGCCGAGCGCGAGGAGAGCTCCTCCGTGGCATCACAGCGCGTATCCGAAGGTGATGAGATAAATGGTGTCCGATTTTCCCGTTCCCGGCGCCGGCGCATTGTTGTACCGCCACGTCACCTGGGGTCGAATAACGAAATGCGCGTTGAGGTTGAACGCCGCGCCCGTGTTCGTGAGGATATAGAAGTCCTTGGGATTTTCCAAGGACGGGTACCCCTCATTGTTTTGGTAGAAGGTGATCCGGTCCTTCACAATGGGCCAGTTCAGATTCATCGCCCAACGGGCTCGGATCGAACTCCTGTCTTCGTTCGTCGGAGCTATGAAGTCTTCGTTGAAGTAGGCTAGGCCCGCTTCCGCGTAGAACGTCATCTCTGAGAAGAAGCCGTCAAAATCGCCCTTGTCGATGAATTGATAACCGGGGCCGGTACCGAGGGCCGTGCGGAGTTTCAAGTCCTGAAAGGTATCCTTTTCGAAGTAGGCGTTGGCGAACCAATAGAATCGCTTCGTGATGAAAAAGTCGAGCTTGATGGTTCCCAGCGCGTTCCGGGCCACAACCTCGCCTGAGGTTTCGCCGTAGATGTACCGTCCCATCAGAGTGAGCCGGAGCTTCTCGCCCCTGGCCACAAAGTCGAACAAGGCGCTGATGTTCTTGAATTCCGCGTTCCCGCTGGTTCCGGAGATGCCCACCGTCGCGTTCCCCGTAAACTGCACCGGCGGGATGTTGATGGCGGTCACCGAGTCGATCGGCACTTCCACCGGCATCAAAAGAGGTGGGGCCTTCAGCATCAAGGTTCCCGGCTTGCCCTCCACGGCCCGCCCCTGAATGATCGTCCCTTCCTTGGTTGTGAATGAGCCGCCCTTGCCCAGGGTCAGTTGGGTCACATCCGCCCACTTGACGGACAGGGTACCGTCTCCCCCGCCGAAGCCCGTCTTGATGCGGAGCGTGCCGGCGTTGAGGTCGACAATCTCCCCATAGATCACACTGCCGTCCTTCATCGTCACGACGTCCAGTCCTTCGGCCGCAGCGGCGGCACCCGTCGCCCACAGAACCATCCACACCACCACGACAAGAACCGATCGATACCCCATGCAGCCTCCCTGACTCACGATAAGAATGTTCTCGCGGCGATCCGCCGGACTTCGCTCCATGGCACCTCTCCTTGGTCAGGTCCGATTCAGAGATGATTGGGACTCGCCGGATCGATCCGGCATCTGACGGACTGTTCGGAGTAGATCTGAGGACAAAAAGGGCCTTTGGATAAGCGGCACATCGATCTGCACGTTTCCTTGACGCCCTGCTCGATCGTTCAGATAGCCGGACATCAGCAGGAATTGCATGTTCGGCCGGACAATCCTGATCTCGGCCATCAACTGGCGCCCTCCCATTCGGGGCATGACCGCATCGGTGATGATCAGATGGAGCGGACCCCTGTGTTGCCCGCTTTGCTCCAACACCTCGATCCCGTTCGACACCACCAGCAGGTAATCCCCGCGGAGCGAGGCACTTCCCGCAACAACCGACGAACCGTGGCGGCATCCTCCACCACGAGAATCGTCTCTTTGCCGGATGGAGCGGACGGACGTCGCGCCTCCCGTTCGACTGGTGGCCGACCCTCGAGATGGCGAAATTCAATGATATCCGTGCTGCCTTGTCCTGGCGCACTCTCTACCCAGATGGTCCCGCCACTCCTGGTGATGATGCCGTGCACGATTGTCAGGCCGAGTCCGGTACCTCTCCCCGTTTGCTTGGTCGTGAAGAACGGCTCGAACCTCTGCCGCTTTGTCTTCTCATCCATCCCGCAGCCGGTGTCACGCACGATCAGCCGCACGACCGGCACGGGCCTGTCCCCGTCATTCAACACGTTCACGTTTTCAATGAAGAGGTGTCCCCCTTACGGCATTGCATCACGGGCATTGACCGGCAAGGTTGACGATGACTTGCTCAAGCGCCCTCGCGTCAAGCTTCACCGGCCAGAGCTGCCCACCAAGGGTCGTCGTGATCTGGACGCCTTCCCCGACCAGCCGCTGAACCATTTCGAGCATGCGCTCCAGCACGGTGTTCAAGCCAACCACCTTGGTCGGAACGAACTGGCCGCGCCGAAAAGCAACAACCGTTATGTTGGGCCCGCTCCCCAGTTGGCGGCCTTTCGAATCTCCGCGAGCTGCGGATGGCACGCGTCGCTGTCCGGAATCGATTGTAGCAGGAAACTGCAATAGCCACGGATCACGGTCAGTACGTTGTTGAAGTCGTGCCTATACCGTCAGCCAACCGACCAAGCGCTTCCATTTTGGCCGCCTGTCGAACCTGCTGTTCCAGTTGCTGAGACTCCGTGATGTCCTCAGCCAACCCGGCTACGCGCACCACTGTGCGGGACCGATCCCGAATGGAGAAAGCACGATCACGCACCCATCGTACCTTGCCGTCCGGCCTGACGGTCCGGAATTTCTCGTCGCATTCTCCCGTCCTCTGCTTGGTCTGCGCCGCCTTCCGCACTCGCGCTCGATCGAGGGGATGTACCCCACGGAGCCAATCTTGATAGGCTTCGTACAGGCCTTCGCAGGTTCGCCCCAGATCTCTTCATCGGCCGGCCTCACGTCGAGGACCTGCTGCTGGACCACATCCTTCATCCAAACACAATATCTCCTGAATATTGTCGGCTGACTATCGACACCGCTCTTCGCTGACTTTCTCTGCCTGCTCGGCCATTCTGGTCCCGCCGATGCGTTCCCGCAGTTGATGATGGAGCCGATCCAAGTCGGCCCTACGTGCGAGGACACGCTGTTTCAATGCTTCGTTATAGCATCGCAGCATCCCCTCGGCCCCCTTCTGCGTCGTCACATCTTGGATGGTCGTCAGCCTGGTATCGCGACAACAGGTCGCATGCGCCGGGATCGGCATTCGATTCCCGAACGCTCACACCGGCTCTGCCGCTTCCAACGGCTGTCAATACGCGACGCCATCGTGGAGCACAAGTCTCACTGCGGCGGTATGGCGATCCGCACCGACCGTATACAGATCCTGGTCTTCCAAAATCATCGGATCTTCCCTGAACAGCCACACGCTGGTTCGAGCCACATCCCCCGCCCGTCCGGTACTGGCTGTAATGTTTCGAAAGGCTTCAAGCCCAAACAGACGTCCTGGATGGCTTCACCCGTGGTCAGCGTGATGAACGTGACCTAATACTCCGGTCTCTGTTCCACCCTCTGCTGTTGGGCTTCGGCGGCCAGCTTCAATCCGGCGACCTCCCGCGCAATGATCGCGGCCCCCTCCGCGGCTCCCGCAGGGGGCCGCTGCGGAGTACAGAGCGTCACCATGAATGTTCGATCACCATCCAGTAACTCAACCCAACCCGCATAGGTGGATTCTTCGCCTCGCAGGCGACGGTCCAAGAACGGTTTGATCGTCCGATAGAACGTCTAAAGGCCCCAGATGTCGGCGACCGATTTCTCGACAATCTCTCGATCGGAAAGACCCTGCATCATCTGGAAGATCGGACTGACGTACCGGTACCGGTACTGTGAATCCACGACCGCGATGGGCAAAGGCGACCATTCCAGCACCAGTCTGGACACCTGAAGTGCCTCGTCGTGCTGGCGATGTTTGGTCGCATCACGACTGATCCATATCCAACGGGTCGGTTCCCGGATAGACAGTGTCAGCACGAACGCCGTGAGATCGATGGACAGGGGTTATCCCACTTTGGTCCGGGAGAGGATTTCACCACCGGTAGTGGCCTGCCGACTGAAACTCGTCGGCAGTGTGGGAGTAGAGGTCGGCCTCCATCTGGAGCAGCGGCGTCTGACCCAGAAGTTCACAATCCGGGAACCCGAACAACACCGCATGCGCAAGATTCTGTTCGAGATACCGGCCCGTATCGTCGATTTTGGCAATCGGGTCTGTCGAGCGAGCGACAAATTCCTCGTACAATCCGGAGGGGCCGATGGAAGGTGAGGCCGTGGGTAGATCCTCTCTCACATCACCTCACTTTTCCATACTGAACCGATCGGCTCATGGGTATACCGTTCGGCCGGTGGCGCTCTTCCTTAGATGAATTGGAGATTGTTCCTGTCGCTGTCGGCTACAAGATGGCATCGATCGCGGAGGCCAGGCCTGAGTGGGCAGCCTCCCACCAGTCCGTCTCCGATTTCGCGTTTACTGCAGATGGCGTGGATAAGCTGACCTGCTCCACGGTGTGCCGGACGGCTAGGTACCTCATCGACGATGTCTGGAGAGAAACGACTCGTCAGGACGAGGTCGAACCGGTCTCCCATCCCGAGCCCCAGGTCGCTCGTCCGGATTGACAATCCCGTCCGACCCTTGTCTCATGAATACCAGGACAGTGCGACCGACCACGTTCATCACTATGACGGTGAGAATATACCGCCAGAAGCAGTGGCACTCAACACAATCATGTCTATTTGTGAGGTTTCTCAGCGCAATATTCTGCACTAATGATATTCAGGCAGGAGCGTTACGCAGTCCAGGTACGAAACGTCGGGGCCTCGGTGGGGCCTTGGGAGATAGGCTGATGGACCTCATTCCCCGCATCATTCCCCACGGTCACAATTTCATGGATCGAGCGTGTGCTCCATTCGTTTGGACGGCGGTATTGCCACTGTTCCTGGTCTGTGCCGAGATCGATCAGAATGGCCAGCAGACGCATGAAGGACGGTGAGAAGACGACCAAGGCACTACTGAAGACGGGCGACCATCAGTCTCCGCCAATCGTGAGCGGGAATCGGGTTTCCTCGAAGCAGACACATTTCCACAAATCGTTCGACTGCTGATCGCAAGAAGTGGAACAAGAACAATCGTCCCTCCTTCTTCTGCTCAGCAGGGCAAAAAAAAGCCCCCCGATGACCGGGGGGCTTTCTGCTCGGCACGAGCAACAACCTTACTTGCCCTTCTTCTCTTCCTTCTTCTCGCCGAAGAGCTTGCCGCCCTTGTCCTTCTTCTCCTCGCCGAAGAGCTTGCCGCCCTTGTCCTTCTTCTCCTCGCCGAACATGATCACGTGACCACCCTTCTTCTCCTCCTTCTTCTGCTCACCCGCGAAGGCCGGAGCCGAGAAGGTCACGAGGACCGCCGCCGCCAACAATGACATCAGGATACGCTTCATAGTCGATTCACCCCCTCCCACGCTTGTGATTTGCTTCAAACGCCTACAGGCGCTGAGCTTCCCGTTATCGCGACTTCGGTTTGAGCAAGGGCAGTGCCATAGGGAGCAAGATGATCAATCAACAATATTTCCATCACTTATATGAATGCAGCGACCGTATAGCAGGGGTTCTCCTACACCAGCTCTGTGGCAAAATGGCGAATTTCACAAAACTAGACCGCCCCACTGTCCCATTGGGATTTGGATACAGACTTTGGTAGGGGGAGGGGTCAGAGAGCGACCGTCTCGCGCATTCCCTACCGCGAGTGCAGGCCCCGAACTAGGGTCTTTGTGCGATGATACTGGCGTAAGCAGCTTGGCCGGTATCTTCGACCTGATAGCGAATGATCTTGAAATCCCGAAAGAGGTCAAGCAATTCGTTCTGCTCGATGAGGTAGGTCCGGTTGAAATCGGGACGGTATTTTAGATGGTCGAGGGTATACGTCTCGACCACTGCCATCCCACCCGGTTTGAGCGCATTCTTGATTTGAGGGAACAGGTTGCGCTGCAGATAGTAGGTGCAGAGAATTACCTCGTAAGCCTCTCGTTCCAACTCCACGCTGTCAAGATCAACCACCTGCGTCTCAAGGGTGACACCCTGTTCCTTCGCCAACCGCTGCGCCTTCTCAAGCCCTCTGGCGGAAATATCGAGTCCGGTCACCTGAAAACCACGGGCGGCCAGAAAGACGCCGTTGCGGCCTTCGCCCATCGCCAGATCTAGCGCCCGGCCCTTCGGAAGCAGGTTCACGTGTGCGGCAAGGAAGGGAATGGCCTCTTTTCCGAAGAGATATCGGTCTTCCTGATATTTCTTATCCCAGCGTTCCTGGTCTCGGGGATCGGCGTCGACCGTCGGTGGGATCAGCAACAACGCGCAACAGGCTGCCATCTGCACCAGCCTTGATAGAATGCTCATCTGATCTCCCATCGGCTTAGCCCGCATTATTCACGATGACTTCTACTGCAACCGCCGTGCTCCCCGTTGCCGCGGCCCCTTGCACAAGGGAGAGCACAGGGTCCCCCTCTCAACGGGTGAACCGTCACGAACTCTTCTGAATAATGCGGGCGAGTGACCGCACACAACAGACGGGACAGGACCTGCCACTTGCGTTTGACCGCCGGGCTGCACTGTAATGCGCGGACCATCCAGTTTCAAGTGCGAGGCCCCATCCCATGCGCGCAAAGCGGACGACCACTCCGGCATCCCTCCCTGACTATATCGGACCCGGCCTCGACATCCTATTCGTAGGGATCAATCCCGGCCTCCGTTCCATGAAGGTTGGGCACCATTTTGCAGGCTACTCCAATCGCTTTTGGAAACTCCTCTATGCGGCCGGGCTCGTCTCCGAGCCACTCGGTCCACAGGACGATCGGCGATTGCCCCAATGGGGGATCGGTATCACGAACTTGATTCGTCGTCCGACAGCCGGGGTCGACAGCCTGAAGACCGCGGAGTATGTCGCAGGACGGAGACGACTCCTCACCCTTGTGTTGCGGCATCGCCCCCGGACCATCGCACTGCTCGGGCTCACACTGTTCCCGGCGATCGTCCCGCCCCGCCGCGGGGAGTCCGCGGCCGAGACCATCCCCGTGCACCGCACACCGGGCTGGCAGCCTGAGCATTTTGGCGGTGCTCGTGTGTTTCTCCTCCCCAACCCGAGCGGGCGGAACGCCCATTACTCTTACGAGACCTTGCTCACACTGTTTACCGCCCTGCAACAGGCAACCATTGGGATGGGACGCGTGGCCGCTAAGAGCCGAAGCTGACCTCGGACGGCTGATATTGAGGACTTGGAATTGGCGCCAACCACGGTCCATACCTGACCGGGCACGACCAAGCCGATCCCGGAAAGGCGACCCTAAGACGCAAAAAAACGATTGGCTAAGCCGGTTTAGTTGCACTATACTTTGGAGGCTTCTAGCCATGTGATCCCGGAGACGCTTCCAATGAACAGGATACCGCTTGTCCTGGCTTTTCCGCTTGTTCTTGCGGCCTCTGTTATACATCATGCCGCGTCGGCTTCAGACTCGGTTCCACAATTGACGGCGGAGTCGATCCGAGAATGTGAGTTGGGGCGAGCGGCTCAGGTTCGCGATGCCCGGGTCGCCCACTTCGAGCGAAGCCAAGCTTTGGCAGAGCGGGCCATTGAACTGGACGAACGACACGCGCGCGCGCATTTTGCCCTCTTCTGTACACTCGGGGAACAGCTTCGCGTTGACGGCGAGAACCTGACATCGCTCTTCGGCTTCCGCCGTATGATGAAGGAGCTGGACCGGGTGCTCGAACTGGAGCCGGATAATCTCGACGCCCTGTCGGCCAAGGCCACATTCCTCGTGCGAATGCCAAGCCTACTGGGCGGGGATCAGGACAAGGGCGAGCGCATTCTGGAGATGATCATTCGTCGCGATCCGAAATCGGTCAATGCGCGGCTCAGCCTCGCGAAGAGCTACTGCTCGCGCGGCAACCATCAGCCGGCGATCGTTTTGGCCAGTGAAGCGCTCCAGCTGGCCCAGGCGGACCAGCGCACCGATTTCATCCTGGAGGCGCAAGCGGCACTGACACAGATGAGAGCTCGACAAGCCCACTGACGGACGTCGTACGAAAGCACCTCCCGCCGATCTTTCTTCCGACAATCCATCGGCCGCATCTTCTCCGACGTTTCAAGGATTCGTTCACGCGCTCCGGAGCCGGTAGCAATCAACCCCGCGGCTTGCCCCACACCTCTTCCAGCCGTTGCACTCGTCCGCAATTGTATTTGTAGAACTTGTATCGGATCGGGTTCCGCTTATAAAAATCCTGGTGATAGTCCTCGGCAGGGTAAAAGGTCGTCGCTGGAGCAATCTGCGTCACGATCTGCTCTCGAAAGGGCTTTGTCTGCTCAATGGCCTGCCTTGACTCTTCGGCCTGGCGTTGTTGCGTCTCCGTCAGCGGGAAGATGGCTGATCGATACTGGCTGCCGCGATCACAGAATTGTCGGTCCGGCGTCGTCGGATCGATATTCCGCCAAAAGATGTCCAGCAACTTCGGATAGTTGGTCTTCGACGAATCGAACAGGACTTCAACGGCTTCCGCATGGCCTGTAGACCCGGAAGAGACCTCCTCGTACGTCGGGTTCACTTTGGTTCCACCCATATAGCCGGACGTGACCGAGACCACGCCCGTGACCCCCTCAAAAGCTTCTTCCATACACCAAAAACAGCCTCCGGCAAAAACGGCCTTTTCCAGATTTGCACCATCGGCAGGACCCTCTGCCACAGCCGCGAAAGCCAGTATCCCCATCGCTACGAGCGTCGTCGGCCGACGTATCCACTTGGCCATGATCCGCACCTCCTCTTTCGATTAGGCGACGCGGTATTGTCTCACGACGCAGGACTGTCTTACAGGAGACGGGGCGGGCGGCTCGGAAGTTATCGGATGACTGCAGGATCTTGCAATTCCGGTGGACGGGTGACGATACGAAGGGTGATGGCATTGCCAATCTGCATGTGGACCATTTTCGTTTCGAGTCCTTCGAGCGTTTGAGAGGCATCTTCGGTCGTGAAACTCACCCGGCCGCCACAGCGCTCAACCAAATGGTAGATCAAGAGCGTGGTGAGATGTTCGACTTCTTCTTGCGAGAGATCGTCGCTAAAACTCAGGATTTTTCGCATGGGGCTCTCGGTCCGATCTAATCCAATAAAGGAGCCCTCTTATCGCTGACTGCGGCAGACAGCCGCAATGCCCCGAAGGGGGGTACTTGTCCTCCGGAAGAAGGAGCACCAAGCAGGATCTTGCGACTCAACCGACTGATTCTAATTGCTTTTCCCGGATGGAAGACGTGCGACACACTCCAACTACCGGGTCAACATCATTTCGATCTCTCGGCGGCCTGGCAGCGAATCGTGGGCGCCACGCTTCGTCACAGCCAAGGCGCCGGCCGCAGAGGCTACCTGCAAGGCGCGGCCAAGAGGTCGGCCCTCCGCCAGCGCAGCAGCCAGCACACCGCTGAACGCATCACCTGCCGCAGTCGAATCCACAGCACGGACCTTGAACGGAGGAATCTCCATCGTTCCCGAACGACTCACCCAGAGCGAACCCTGTTCTCCCAGCGTCACCACGACATTTCGTGCCCCTCGCGCCAGCAGAGCGCTCGCCGCCGCTGCCATATCGGTCCGACCAGTCAATGCAGCCGCTTCCGTTTCGTTGGGTGTCAGTATGTCGACCAGCTTGATCATCTCATCGGGCAAGGGTTGAGCCGGAGCGGGATTCACGATGGTAGTCATCCCCTTATCCTTTGCGAGACTCAGCCCCTGAGTCACAGCAGCCAGCGGCACTTCCAACTGAACCAGCAAGACCTTGGCCTCCTCGAATACCAGGGCATGTTCGCGAATGTCCTCAGCCGCCAACAGACGATTGCTGCCGGGCGCGACGGCAATCATGTTGCGACCGTTGGCATCGACCACGATCAACGCGACGCCGGTCGAGGCGCGCCGGTCATGCCGCAAGCCGATGGTGGGAATGCCCTGCTCGACGAGATGCCGCGCGATCGCCTCGCCGTTGGCATCCGCCCCGAGCTTCGTCACGAACAACACCTCTGCACCGGCCCGGTGCGCCGCGATGGCCTGGTTGGCGCCCTTGCCGCCGAACGATTGATAGAACTCGCCGCCCGATACCGTTTCTCCCACTCCCGGCAATCGGTCCAGCCTGACGGTCAAATCGAGATTGGATGATCCGATCACGAGGACATTCGGCATAGTCGCTCCGTGATAAGGCGGCGAGCCCGATCGGCATTCACGTCCATGGCCACCTGCACATTCGCATTGGGTTTGTGCGTGCTCCTCAGGCTTCGACGATCCGCGATCGTCGCTCCGATGGCGACAACCCCCTCGGTTTCCACTGCCACGTGCAACGGGATCGCCCGCACCAGCGAAGGATCGATGGCCACCGCCACGGCCAGCGGATCGTGAAATGGGAATACTGCCGCGCCCTCGACTCGCTCTGCAAAGTCCAGCGCCGCCCCCGTCGCATCCGCACAAAATTGTCCAACAGGATCTTGGGTACGAGCCGTCAGTTTCCTGGTAGCCTCACGCGACATCGTGACCTTCGAGGTGACATCCAGCGGCACCAGCGTCAGCGGCAGATGGGCCTGCAACACCTGCTCGGCCGCATGGGGATCGACGTACACATTAAATTCCGCCGCGCGCGTCACATTGCCCGGAACGGCGATCGCGCCGGCCATAGCGGTGATGGAACCGAACGCCTTCACCACGGCTCCGGCCTCTCGCAGCGCCTCCGCCAGATTCGTGAGTGGCCCCAGCGTCACGAGCGTAAGGCCTGCTCCATGCGCCCTGTTGCAACGATCCCAGATCTCGAGGGCGCTAGGCAACCGGGCCGGCACGGCAGGGCGAGGATAGCGCGGTCGTCCGTTCGGATTCGTGAACTGATCCAGATCGCCCAACCCATCGGCGCCATGCACATGCGTGGCGGTTTCGAGCGGACGTTGGAGGGGAGCGGCCGCCCCCTGCCCGATCAGGAGGCCACGCGGCGGATCGACCAGGCTCAGGATACGAAAGAGATTTGCGCTCGCCTGCTCGACCGGCACATTGCCACAGACGGTCGTGATCCCGACCACATCGAGTTCCGGCGACCGAAGCGCCAGCAGGATTGCGAGCGCATCATCCACGCCCGGGTCCGTATCCAGAATGACTTTCTTTCTGGGAGTAAATGGCATGACGGGAGATTGCCACTATACTGCGACGGTTCTGAAAGAGTCACGATCAAGCGCAGAGGATGCATTCGCCGCAAAGGTCTCAGCCTGCTTGATTTCCACCTCAAGCGGATCTGTGCTATCTTCGTGCCGGCTCTTATTACCGGACCGCACAAGGAGAAAAGCCGATGGGTCTGCTGGACGGAAAAAAGGGATTGATCATCGGTGTGGCAAACAAACACAGCATCGCCTGGGCCATTGCCCAATCGACGGCCGGTCAGGGCGCCCAATTGCTGTTCAACTATCAGAACGACCGGCTGAAGGACAATGTCGAGGAACTGGCCGCGACCATGCCCGGTTCGAAGGCCTTCCCCTGCGACGTCGGAGACGATACCCAGATCGATGCGCTGATGCAGCACGTGCAGAAGGAATTCGGCCGGCTCGACTTTCTAGTTCACTCGGTTGCGTTTGCCCCGCGTGAAGAGCTGACAGGACAATTCGTCAATACGACCAGGAAAGGCTTCGCCACGGCTCTCGACGTGAGCGCCTACTCCCTCGTCGCCGTCACCAGGGCCGCCGTGCCGCTGATGACAGAAGGAGGCTCGGTCGTCACGCTCACCTATCTCGGCGCCGAACGCGTCGTCCCGCACTACAACGTCATGGGTGTGGCCAAGGCCGCGCTGGAAGCCACCGTGCGCTACCTCGCGCACGATTTGGGACCGAAGAACATCCGCGTCAACGCCGTTTCGGCCGGCCCGATCAAGACCTTGGCCGCCCGCGGCGTCTCCGGCATCAGCAAGATGGTCGATCACCACAAGGACTTTGCACCCCTCCGTCACGCGACGGAACAGGGCGAGGTGGGCGATACCGCCCTGTTCCTGATCAGCCCGTTAGGCCGCGGCATCACCGGCGAAGTGATCTACGTGGACGGCGGCTACCATATCCTGGGATCGCTGGTCTCCACCGAATAAGGATCGGAGCATGGTTCGTGAATCGTATTTCGTGAAGCACACGCTGCGTGCACTCCCCCAAGTCTGGATAATGCGGTCGCGAGAGGAGGAGGAGCTAGGCGGCGTTCAGCGGCGAAATGCGTTCGATCTTGCGCATCGTGCTTTTCGCCGCCTTCCAGAGGTCCACGGCTCGCTGGGCATTCAACCAAAACTCAGCGGAGTTTCCAAACAGGCGAGAAAGGCGCAATGCCATCTCCGGGCTCACAGCCCGTCGTTCTCGAATCACCTCGTTCACCGTTTGCCTCGACACACCTAGGGCCTTGGCAAAGCTGGATACCGTCAGCCCATAATCCGGCAAGAAATCCTCGCGCAACATCCTGCCGGGGTGGGTCGGATGAACCTTTCGCTGCATGGTGTTGGGAATGCTCATGATGCGCCTCGCTATCTAATGATAGTCCGTGACCTCCACGTCATAGACATCGCCGTTCACAAACCGGAAACAAATCCGCCATTGCTCATTGACAGAGATCGAATACTGGCCTTTTCGTTCCCTTTCTAGTTTATGAAGTCGGTTGCTCGGAGGAACCTTTAAGTCGTCCACCCGCGTGACCAAATCGAGATACTCCAGCCTCCGGACTGCTCGCTGCCAGATCTCCGAAGGAAATCGCTTCGACTTGCCGGTCTCATACAACTCCTGTGTGTGCCGGTCGGCAAACGTTCGGATCACGGATCAAGTGTAAACCGAGGCGTGACAGGCGATCAAGTCGGAAGAGCGCATATGACTCACCACGAGGGTCAGAGCGCGGTTCGTGAATTGTGTACCTTGTGAAGGACGAGCGGCGGGACACGGGGGACGCTCCTCGTAGAGCGCCCTATTCGAGCGTTCGCCTGAGCGCCTTCAGCCGCCCCCGCTTGCTCTTGCTCTCCAACCGTCTCTGCTTGGAGGCCCTGGTCGGCTTCGTGGCCTTGCGCTTCTTTCGTGGGATCGCAACGCGCTGAATTAACTCCCTGAGACGCGTGAGGGCATCTTCACGATTCTGTTCCTGGCTCCGTGACTGCTGGGCCTTGATTGTGACCACTCCCTCCTGCGAAATGCGATGGTCCCTTAGCTTCAGGAGTTCTTCCTTATAGAACGGAGGGAGCGAAGAAGCGGCGATATCGAACCGCAGATGTATTGCCGTCGAGACCTTGTTGACGTGTTGCCCGCCCGCCCCCTGCGACCGCACGGCATGGATCTCGATCTCGTGATCAGGAATAGCAACGTGGGAGGAGATGTGCAGCATTGAGCTTTACTCGGATATTCCTCTGGCCTACATTCTAAGTCAGCGCGGCCAAGCGCCGTCCAATCACCTCACAACTGCCCAGCCTCAAGGAAGCTAAAATATCCAGTCCGATTGAAGATGATGTGGTCGAGCAGGGCAATCCCTATCACGGCCCCAGCAGCCTTCAACTGTTTCGTCATTTCTACGTCGGTGGGGGAAGGTTCCAGCCCGCCGGCCGGATGGTTGTGCGCGACGATGATCGCCGAAGCCCGATCCGTCACGGCATCGGCAAACACCTCTCGCGGATGCACGGGCGTCCGATCGACCAGCCCGATAGACACCACTCGAATGTTCAGGATCTCGTTCGCGCCATTGATGCTGGCACAGAGAAAATGCTCCTGCTTACGATCGGCATAGTGGCGAATATGCGGTAATAGATCGGCAGGAGTTGCGATCTTGAGGCCGTCCGATTTGATGCGCCGCCGCGCAAATTCCAAAGCGGCGAGGAGGAGCGTCACTTTCGCGTCTCCCATCCCTTCGAAACCGCGCAGGTCTTCCGGTCGCACCGAGAGTCCCTGCTCATCGACAACCTTGACCAGCTTGGCAGCCAACGTCATCACGTCCATGCCGAGTGTACCCTTCCCAAGCAACACGGCCAACAGCTCTTGGTCAGTCAGAGCCGATGGTCCTTTGCGAAGCAGTTTTTCTCGTGGCCGATCCTGTTCAGGAATGTCGCTGATCCGCTTGGTCATACGTTAGGCCGCCGCCATCAGATGCGTGTGGATCACCGTGATCGCCATGATGTCGAAGATGCCACCGGTGTCGGTATACTTGGGATCGGCCAGTTCCTCGTATCGTGCCAATTCATTGTAGGTCACCTGAATCTCATCGTTCACCTGGCCACGGTACGGGCCTTCCAAATAAAGCTTGTCGTCCCGATGCGCTTGGACAGTGCTGCGGATGGCGGGATCGGCCGTCTTTTGTTGGGTCACCTGCTTGATATAGAGCGCCTCTTCGTCGCTGATGGAGAATTTGGTTCGAATTTCATCAATCATGTCCTGAACGGAGACTTTTTTGATCGGCGGCCCTGCACCCTTCGTCCGCTTGCTGGGTTGTAGTTTCACCGGCCCGGTGCTCGTCTTCACCCCTTGATAGTCCACAGCCGCCTTGATCACTTCGGTCTGCCTGATCTGTTTCATCAAGTCCGAGACAGTGCCCTGCTTGATGAGTTGGGGACCAACATAGTCGGCACAGATCGCAAACCGTTTGATCTCCTGTGCATACGAGTAGAAGCAGGACAAAAAATGGAACGCTTTGGCGAAACGCGCGAGCAGGTAGACGAACGCCTTCCGGTCGTCAGGCGAAGCGAGGGTTGCCTGAAAGCGAACTCGTAACGCACTGACCGCGAACTGCACATGCGCATCGGTTCCTGTTGCCAACAGCTTCACCAAGTCGTCAACATCGCCTTGACGAAAGACACCGGCTTCGAGCACTTGTGACATGAGCTTCGTCACCAATTCGGGATCGGCCTCTTCCGGTTCAAAGGGAGTCCCCTTCCGGTATTTGGCAAACGCCTTCAAAATCGCCTTCGCATTATTCGTGAAATCGACGACCACTACATCTTTTTTCCCTTCATGGCTTCGATTGAGACGCGAGACGGTCTGTACGGCATGCCGGTCCACCACCGGCTTATCGAGGAACATACCGGCCAGCAGCGGTTGGTCGAAACCAGTCTGGAACTTGTTCGCCACGACCAGTAGCCGGTAGTCGTCGCCTTCGAACCGATCCTCGATCAACTCACCCACGTTCAATTCGTTGACGGCGTGCTCGCTGATCGCCTCGTTGGTCATGGGATGCACAAAATCTGAAAAAGCGTACAGCACCCGATAGTCGGCGCCGCGCTCCTTCAGCTTTTCATTCAAGATCTTGAAGTAGCGAAGGCCGGCCACACGCGACGCTGCGACGACCATGGCCTTCGCCCTCCCATTGATGAGCGGCTTCACGTCCTTCTCGAATATCCTGAGCATCACCTCGGCTTTGTATTGAATGAGGCCGTCGTCCTGATAGGCCACGTTCTGCAAGGCTTTCGAGACCACGCCCTTCGGGTACACCTGCTCTTCATCCGAGGCAGGCACGACCGGGCAATGGAGGTGGTACAGCGTCTTGTACGAAATGATGCTCGTCGCCACGTCCACGATGTAGCCTTCCTGGATGGCCTCCGCCTCGGTATAGGTATCGAAGGACAGGCCGAACAGGGTCAGCGTCTCCGGCGCCGGTGTCGCGGTGAAGGCGACAAAGAGTTGATTGCGGTCATGCTCGCGGATGATCTTGGCGATGCGTTCCTCTTCATCGCCTTCCTCTTCCCCCACATCATCAGCGTCTGCTTCCTCAGACTTTCGGAACGGCACGCGAATCGCAGCGCCCATCCGGCCCTCCTGCGACCGATGCGCCTCGTCGATGAGAAACGCGACGCGAAGATTTTTTAGGTCCGGATTCTGTTCGATCACTTCCAGCACCCACGCGAACTTCTGCTGCGTCGTGACGATGATCGGCTTGCGCTCTTTCAGAAACCTCGGCAGATCCTCCGACTTGCGCGCGAGGCCGACCACGTTCCTCAAATGGGCAAACTTCTCGATATCCTCACGGATGTTGGTGTCGAGCGACTTGCGGTCGGTCAGGATGAAGATGACGTCGGTCAGCTTCTCGTTCGTGTCCGGCCCATAGAGACTGTGCAGCCGGTCCGCCAGCCAGCAGATCGAGAGCGTCTTGCCGCTTCCTGCCGAGTGATGGATCAGATACTTCCGTCCGATCTCACCCGTTGCTGCGAAGTGGGACAGGACGTCATCGGCTACTTTCCGCACCATGCGGCTCTGATGGTATCGAGGCAGGATGGTGAAAGCCGGACGCTCCGGTTTATCGCCCTCGGCGTCACGTTTGGGCACGAAGACCAGAAATGAGGACACTAACTCCAGCAACCGGTCTTTCGATAAGACTTCCCGATACAGAAACTCGATCGGATACTCCCCCTCCGTCTGCGGCCGATTCGTCAAGCCGCTATTGTGCCAGCGAAAGTTCTCGGTGCGGCGCGGGTCGGTGGCAGCCATCACGTCGCTGGTATCGGCTGCCAGGTAAAGGAACGGGTGCTGGAAGACCTTCCGGCTATGATCGCGCGCAACATACTGGGCCACCGCATCGTGCACGTTATGGTTTTTCTCATGCTTCAGTTCCAGCGTCACGATCGGCAGGCCGTTCAGAAAGAACACGAAGTCGATTTCCTGATTGGTCTCCCCGAAATAGAAATGGGGCCGGAAGGTGACACGATTGCCGCTGTACTTCTTGGTCGTCGCGCTGTCTTTCGACCGTGGCATGGGGTAGTAGAGGCGGAACTCCAACCCACGCACCGTGAGGCCATGCCGAAGGATCATCCAGAGCGGAGTGCGAGCCAGCTCAAGCCGGAGGGCGCGGAAGACTTCGTCACGCGCGTCCGTGCCGTAGTCGTCCTGTAACTTCTTAAGCTGGTCGGCCTGAGTCGCGTTGAGGAAGGCCCAGAGATGATCCTCGGCAATACACTGCTCGGTATCGGTGATCTCGGTTTGCTCCAAGACCGGATAGCCGTGGACCAGAACGAGAAAATCCGCGATGTGCTGTTGGAAGGTCAGTTCCGGGGCTTTTTTGCGCGCCATGATCGTGCGGCCCGGTTCGTTGCGGTGCGCCCTGTCGCCCGGTAGACGGCCCGTGTCTCGGCCACGTGATCTGCGGCATCGTCCGGTTCGAGCACCACCCGTACACGGGCATGGAGTTCCTGCGCCACACGGCGCAGCATGCTGAGCGAATGCCCTTCGTAGGAGGGCGATTCGAGCCGGCTGATCTGTTGCTGGGAGGTCTTGAGTTTACGCGCCAGGCTCTTTTGCGAGAGACCGGCCTTTTCGCGAAGCGCCGCAATTTGCAACGCCACATCCCACGCCTCGCCCGCTCGCTTGAACCGCTCGGCAAAAGTCGGATCACGGAGTTGCGCGTCGAGATGACGATCAAAATTCGTTTTCTTCATCATGTCATTCTCTCCCGCCAGTCGCGCATCCGCTCCCGGGCCGTATCGAGGTCGCGGGGCGCAATGGCCTGACCTTTGTTGCGGATGCCATGCACGGCGACGATCCGCCGGCCTTTCATAAAGAACCACAGCACGCGTGTATTCAACTTGCCGACGTGCCGCAGTTCGTACAGTCCGTCTCCAAGCACCTTGGACAACGGCTCGCGGTGATATTGCCGATTCTTGAGCTTGGCCAGCCCGGCCAGCACCGCGGCCAAATCGTCCGGATCGCTGGCTTTGAGGTCATCGAGAAAGTCCTGAACCGGGCAGTGACCAGCCGCCGTTTCATAGTACTCTACCGTGAATTCCATGCTCACGCAACATCAATATTGATGTTGGCGTTCAGACGCCGAACATCGGCCTCGGTGATGCGCCGTTGGCCGGTGACGCACTCGTGGATCAGGGATTTGCGGTAGGCGGTCAGGGTGTCGATTTGAGACTCGATGCTGGCTTGAATGCGGCCCATGTCAGAAACCTTCTCGTCGAGGAATATGCAGATCCTCTCTTGCTCGTCGAGAGGCGGCTGGGGGATCGGAAACATGCCCACCTTCCTTGAACTCGTACTGGCAAGATTCGTCGTCCGCTTGCCCGTGGCCTCAAAATAATCGCGTCCATACTGAGAGGCCGTAAGATAAGCGAGGAAGGATGGGAGAAGCTTGTGGCGGAAACACCGTATGGCAAAGATATGGTTCTGATGCAGGCAATCGGTGATCTCACCGTTCCAGATCGTCCCTCTGCCGAGCTTATCGAGATCGCCACCTTCCGTCATGAGCACATCTCCGACACGAAGCGTCACCCGGCGAGCCACATCCTCTGGCACTTCAATGGTCGTGACTTCCGCGAGATCCAGATGTCCATCCTGAACATTGGCCACGCGCAAATAGGGTCTCTCGATTACCTGGCCCTCGTACACCTTGCCGAGCGTGAGACCGGTTTGAATCTCTGAGATGCGTTTCAAGTTCACCAACTCCCACGTTGAGGGAACTTGCGGCATCCAGACATTACCAGTCCGTCTGAGCACCGGATTCGATTCAAGCCCCCTGGTGACTGTCTGCTGAATGACATGTTTTCGAACCCCGTCGAGCGTCTCGATCTGCCGACGCTTGGCCGCCACCGCCGCATCGATCGCCGCGCAGCTTTCGTCGAGGTACGCCGCGATACGTTCTTGCTCTCGGAATGGCGGAAGGGGAACGTAAAACTGAGCAAGCTGTGTCGGCCAACTAACGCGGGGCATCTTTGCTCCGTATGCAAGTGCGTTGCAGCGCTCAATGAACCATCGTGAGCCAAGGCAGTAGAAAAAGAATCGGCTGGTAATGTGTTCTGGTTCGAAAGCAAGAATTTCACCCGTACACTTTCCATCGAACTCGGCCACATAGTACTTTGCGAGGTACGGCCGCAGTTTTCCGAAGAGGACATCACCTTTGCGAAAGACAGTGACGGCGCTTTCAACTTCAAGCGTGTTTCGACGGCCAAGTATTTTGCCGGTGCCTGATTCAATGTCTTCCAGCTCAAGGTAGTCTTCTTCTGCCGAAGCCTCAGCAGTCTTTTCATCTCGCAGGCTGACAACATCCTTAAGGCGGTCGTAACCCCAACCATGGGGAAGGGCATTCAGGAAGGTGTCATGATCGCTGGTCACCTATCCAATCCCTCCAACATCTTCTCCGCCTCTTTCTCCAGCCTCCAGAACTCAGCCAGCAGTTCCTTGGCAGGCGTCGGCGGCTGGTACTTGTAGAAGTATTTGTTCGGCAGGATCTCATAGCCGAGTTGCGGGCTGTCCTCCCAACGGATGATCGGTTTCGCGATTTCGCGCTTAAGAAACGCCTCGATGTCCTCCCCGTGTGGGATGTACTCGTCATCCTTCACGTAGTGCCGATGGGTCCATTCGACTGATAGGATTTCTGGCTCGTCTTCCATCAGAGCCTTGAACCTCTTGGCGACGTTGTCCTTCGGGCCAAGACTCACCGTCTCGGTCTTCTCCTCCTCGCCCACTTTCATGCGCACGCGGAAGATCAGCTCGCTGTCGTAGAACTCCTGTTCCTTCTTGAGATTCGCCGCCGTGAAGGCTTTCTCATAGGGCTCGGTGACGATCGCCGGTTGGTCCTGTTCGTCTGATTGCCAGAACACCACGCTGACCTTGTGGTAGGCGAAGTCCTCGCGCTTGAATATCTTGACGTGCTCGTCGGCAAAGCCGTCTTTCCAGCCGTCGTGGTAGCGGCTTTCGATCCAGCTCCGATGGGCATCGGTGATCCGGTTGCGCTTGTTGCCGAACGACTTCGGCTCCTTCTCGTACTGCCGCCGGGCGTCGATCAGCATCACCTTGCCCTTGTGCGAGCCCGGCTTGTCGTTCCGCAGGAGCCAGATGTACGTGAAGATGCCGGTGTTGTAGAAGAGTTGATCGGGCAGCATCACGATGCAGTCGAGCCAATCGTGCTCCAGAATCCAGCGGCGGATTTCACTTTCGCCCGAGCCGCAGTCCCCGTTCGAAAGCGGCGAGCCGTTGAAGATGATGGCGACGCGGCTTGCGCCCTTTTCCGGCTCTTTCATCTTCGCCAGCATCGTCTGTAAAAATAGCAGCGCCCCGTCGTTCACGCGCGGCATGCCGGCGTTGTATCGAGTGGTTTGCAGCTTCCGGGCTTCCGCTTCGTAGCCGTCTTTGCCTCCCCATGTGACGCCAAAGGGCGGATTCGACAACATGAAGTCGAACCGGAATTTCGACTCCGGTAGTTGATCGCCCGGCTCCTTACTCCTCGGATCGTGCGGGATGAGTGAGTTGCCGAGATGCACCTTGGCTTGGCGATCGTTCTTGATGAGCAAGTCGGCCTGGCAGATGGCATAGTTGGTCGGCGAGAGTTCTTGGCCGTGGACTGTCACGAACTTCTCCACGTTCGCGCGCTGCTGGGGCGTGGCGGCGCGGTCGAGCAGATGTTCTTTGGCGACAGAGAGCATCCCGCCCGTTCCGCATGCCGGATCGTAGATGGAGATGTGTCGCTCGGGGATGGGAATCTCCAACAACTCCACCATCAGACGAATGATTTCGCGAGGGGTAAAGTGCTCTCCAGCCTCATCGCCGCTTTGTTCAGAAAAACGCCGGAGCACTTCTTCGTAGATGTAGCCCATCTCCAACGGGGAGAGCTGATCCGGCCCAAGTTGCAGTTCCTTGTACTGGTTGAGGATGGGCGCGAGGCGGTTGTTCTTGACCATCTGACCGATGGTGTTGCGGTAGTTGAAGTGGTCGATGATGTCGTCCACGTTCTTGGAAAAGCCGTTGATGTACTTTCGGAAGTTATCCTCCAGCAGCGTGGGATCTTCCTCGTACACCTTCCGGAGCGTGAAATTGGTTTTATTCGAAAAGGGGGCCGTCGTGAGTTCGAGGTCCTTGACGAGCTTGGCCAATTCCCTTTCCGTCAGCTTCGGGCGCTTGGCTCGGACCTCGGCCGTTTTTTCCTCCCGCCACTTGATCAGCACGCATTCCAGACGGCGGATGACGATGATCGGCAGAATGACATTCTGATATTCGTAGGTCTTGAATTTGCCGCGCAGCCGTTCGGCGGACTTCCAGATCTCGTCGGCGAGGTTATCGAGTTTGGGTTTGTTGAGGGCAAGCGACATCGATTCAGCCAGTCTATCGGAGCATCGCTCTCCGGCATCGAGCGGCAGCCGATTCACTTCGGTCGGGCGAGTCTACTTGAAGATCCGCCGCTCGTTCAATGTCTCGTCAAGTCAATCGCGTATCGCCAAGATGGAGGCGGCGGATCAAACCGTCTCGATTGACTTGCTGGTGCGCGGGTTGGTGGTGCTCGGTGCAAGGCCGCGAGACATTGCCAGAGCTCTTGGGCAGAAGAGCGGCGCTGCGGCCTAATTCTCGGCTGGGGAGATCTGATCGCTCAAACAATCACAGGTAGGAGGGTTTCGATTTCGAAGCAGCTTCTTGCGGATGTCGCTCTTGGCTGTCTCCCAGTCGATGAAGCTGGCCTGCCCCTCAGCAACTTGCCTCTGGCGTTTGTCGAAAATATCCTTATGCCAGGGGGGCGATTCAATTGCATCCGGAGTTCGCGCGAGGTCCTCCCAAATCGACTCCATGGCCGCGAGCTTCTCATGAAGCGTCATGTCTTTGAGAGGCAGATTGAATGGCATGGGTGACAGTATACCTCAGCATCCAATGGATTCAAACTCTCCTGAGTGCTCTCCGCCCGCCCTATGGGCAACCGGTGATCTACCAAGCGACACCTGCTCGTTGTCCTTTCTTCTGGAAGGACACCCATGCTGGTCCAACTGCGGCCCCCGAAACCACGTGTAGCTGCTTGAAAGCTCCTTCCAAACTTGGTTTGTTCTTTTCTCACCGGAAGGTGGCCTGATTGGTCTCTATCTGCGTGCGTCACGACCCGTTGCATGTGGGAAAGCGCAACGGGTTCCCCGGCACCGTCCGTATAATTTTCCTCCAGTCATGTCTCTTCTTCCGGCAGGCAACTGGTAGGGGCTCCACTGCGCGCATGGAGCGAGCACATTCTGATCGTGCGGGCTCTGCGAGCACAGAGTCCCTACCAGTTGCCTCGCCTCCTCTTCGTGCGCGCGCTCCGGGAGCGCAGGACCAGTATGGGTGCCCTTCCTACCCTTCCTACCTGCGCCCTCTGCGAGCACGGGGACCGTGCCAGTTGCCTCTCCCTTCTCCTCTTATGCGTGCTCCGGGAGCACGGGAGCAACAGGGCTGCCGTCCCGCTCTCCCGCGGGATGTTCAAAAAGGCTGCTCAGCAAGGCCGCAGCGAGTGAGACCCCGAGGCGTACGTCTTTCGGTACGTTGAGGGGTTGAGCGACGCGAGAACGCGGCAGACGGTCTTTTTCAACATCCCGCTACACAGCGAGGTCGCGGATGGCCCGCAGCACGACATCCACTTCGCCGGGCGTATTCAGCAAGCCGGGCGCGAGCCGGACATACTGCACCGCATAGGGGCTGACGCTCGCGATGATCTTGTCCTCCTTGAGCTTCTCCACGACTCTGTGCGGCTTCATGCCCTCGATCTCGAAACACACGATCCCGGCTGAGAGATCCTGGGACATGGGTGTACGCAAGGTCACCCGCGGAATCTTGACCAAACCCTGTTTCAACTGCTGATTCAACTCGTAGATGCGCTCGGTCACCCGCGCCTTGCCGATGATCTGATGAAAGGTGAACGCTTCGTTCAACGCCCACCGATGCTCGAACGAATGGAACCCACCCGGCGTCATCAACGCGGCGTGATGGATCGCATGCTCGGGACTGTCCTTCATCCACATGCGATAGGCGGTCGAATCGAACGTGGGAATCGTCGCCTGCGCCAGAGGCCACGCGTGCGGCCGTCCCCAAACCAGGCCGGTACCTCGGGGACCGAACATCCACTTATGCGTACCGGCCACGAAGAAATCGCAGCCGAGGTCGGGCAGCTTCACGTTCTCCACGCCCAGCCCATGCACGCCATCCACGCAGAGCAGGACTCGGTCTTGTTCACCACGAGAGCCGTTGATCTTCGCCAGCGCATCGGCGATGGCGCGAATGGGCAGCTTGAGCCCCGTGCTGGAATGCACCCAGGTCACGGCCACATAGCGGGTCTCGGGCCGTACTTCGCTTACCAACGTCCGAACAATTTCTTCCTGCGTGACCGTCTTGAGATCCTTGTACAGGGGAATCTGCCGGAACGATGCACCGGTTCGTTCGGCTCGCAGACGAAGCGAGGTGTCCGTCGAATAATGATCATGGATGGTGGAGAGACTTTCCTGCCCCTGCGTCAGCGTCAGTCCTCCATACAGAAGCCCCAATCCCATGGTCGTACTGTCGGTCAGGGCGATATCGGTCGCGCTGACGCCTAAGTAGTCGGCCGCCGCCGCCAGCACCTCGGCTTCCCCGGTCTCTTCCCGCTCCGCCCAATAGGTGGCCGGGTCCTCATCCAGACCCTGCCGATGGCGCTCGATGGCCTCACGCACCGGTGCTGGGTGCGATGCCAATAGAAAGCCGGTCATGTGGATCTTGTTGCGATCCAGCAAAAACTCGTTGCGCACGACCGTCCAGTTCTTATAGCCCTCGCGTCGCCGCCTGACCTGCGGCGTTTCGCAGCCGGTTCCAGCCGCTGCCAACATCGCCGTGCCCATCAGCAATCCAGTCCGAATCAGAAAGCTCCGACGATCCATGTCGCCCTCCACGCTCAATTGGTTCACGATCCCGGCCGATTCGACTCGTTCGCCGATTCTACCCTTTCGATAGAGCATTGGGGAGAGTCAGGAGACGTCACCGCGCCCACCTCGATATGCGAGGGATAAGCCCAGCCGATGGGATTAATCAGGCGGCGGAGACCGGCTCGAAGGTCGTGGAAGCGGCCAGTTCGCTCAGCAGACGTTCATACAGAGCCGCGTCGCCGGTGGGACCGGCCAGAAAAAAGACGATTGCGCGGCCCTCCGGTCCCATGACGGCGCAGGCGCGACCGACCACGTTGCCGTGTAAGTAGGAAGCTCGAATGGTCCGCTCGTCCTCTTCGATCGGACTGGACAGTTGCAGAATGACTTCTCCTCCAAAGTCTTGCGGCTCCGACAACTTCTGTTTCAACTCCGCGCGGTCAACCTGGGCCATGAGCGCAACCACTCCCACCCCAGAGTGTCGATCCGAGCCTAGGAGTAAGGCGTCGGACCCGGGAGGAATCCGTCCTTCCCACTCCGATGGAATGACGAACGATCCACCCGTGGCCGGATCGCTCACGCGCACTCCGGCCCGGTACAGTTTGCCCGGCTCCCACTCGACAACGGTCTCTTCGGCCAGACTAGGGGTGGGGAGGACGGGAATCAGCACAAAGGCGAACGCCCAGAGGAGCCGCGTGACGAATTCATTCGGGATCAAGCCGCTGCCGCTGCCCCGGCCTGTTCCTATCACCGCATAGGCCACATTTCCGAGCTTCACGACGTCGTATAACTTTCCATCGGCGGGCAGGTACAGATCAGATTCCGGTCTCCGTAGGCTTCATCGATGCGCCCGACGCTCGGCCAGAACTTGTGCTCGCGCACCCAAGGCGCTGGAAACGCCGCCTGCTCACGTGTGTAGGGGTGGGACCAGTCGGCCGCCATCACCATCCTGGCCGTGTGCGGCGCCTGTTTCAAAGGATTGTCGGTCCTCGACATCCGCCCTTCGATGATGTCCTGAATTTCGGAGCGAATGGCGATCAGCGCCGCGCAGAAGCGGTCGAGTTCGGCCTTGGCCTCGCTCTCGGTCGGCTCGATCATCAACGTTCCGGCGACCGGGAACGAGACCGTGGGAGCGTGGAAGCCATAATCCATCAAACGCTTGGCCACATCCATCGCCTCGACACCTGCGCTGTCTTTGAACGGACGCAGGTCCAGGATGAACTCGTGCGCGACCAGCCCCTTGGCGCCGGTGTAGAGCACCGGGTAGTGCTTGTCGAGCTTCTTCGCCATGTAGTTCGCGTTGAGAATGGCCACCTGCGTCGCCCGTGTGAGCCCTTCGCCTCCCATCATGGCAATGTACGCGTACGAGATCGGGAGAATGTTCGGGCTGCCGTAGGGGGCCGCCGCGATTGCGCCGATGGCATGATCTCCGCCCGTCTTGATGACCGGATGACCCGGCAAGAACGATGTCAGATGCCGCCCGACCGCGATTGGGCCCATTCCAGGCCCGCCGCCTCCGTGCGGAATACAGAAGGTCTTGTGCAAGTTGAGATGGCACACATCCGCGCCGATGTCGCCGGGTCTGCTGAGACCGACCATCGCGTTCATGTTGGCGCCGTCCATGTAGACTTGCCCACCGTGCGTGTGGACAATCTGGCAGATCCGCCGGATTTCCGTCTCGAACACGCCATGGGTAGAAGGGTAGGTGATCATCAAGGCGGCGAGATCCCGTCGATGCAGCGCCGCCTTTTCTTCCAGATCCTTCAGATCGACGTTGCCCTGCGTATCACAGGCGACGGGCACGACCGTCATGCCCACCATCGCGGCGCTCGCAGGATTTGTCCCATGCGCGGACACGGGGATCAAGCAGACCTTGCGATGCCCCTCTCCCTGATGCTGGTGGTAGGCGCGAATCACCATCAGGCCGGCATACTCGCCCTGAGAGCCGGCGTTGGGCTGCAAAGATACGGAATCGAATCCCGTGATCTCGGCCAGCCAGTCGGCCAGTCTGGCGCAAAGTTCCTGATAGCCGGCCGTCTGCTCCACCGGAGCGAAGGGATGGAGACGCGCGAACTCCGGCCAGGTGACCGGCACCATCTCCGTGGTCGCATTCAGCTTCATCGTGCAGGAACCGAGCGGAATCATCGAGGTGGTCAGCGACAGGTCCTTGGCCTGCAGTCGGTTCAGATAGCGCAGCATCTCGTGCTCCGCGTGAAATCGGTGGAAGACCTCATGGGTGAGATAGGCGCTGGTCCTGGCGAAAGACGACGGAAACGACACATCCAGCCCGCGGGCCATGTGATCCAAGTCAAAGGGAAGCGGATCCTGACCGGCAAAGATTGACAGGACCTGGCGTACTTCCTCCACGGTGCTCAGCTCGTCGAGCGAGATCCCGATCGACGACTCGTCGATCACGCGCAGGTTGTATCCTCGTGCGTTGGCCCGAGCCATGATCGTCGGAACCAGTTCGTCCCCACAAGACACGCAGAGGGTATCGAAAAACTGCGCCGAGGCCGGCGGCAGGCTCAAGCGACGTAGCCCCTCGGCCAGCAGGCAGGTCAACCCATGGACACGAGACGCAATCCGCCGCAACCCCTCCGGTCCGTGATACACCGCGTACAGGCCGGACATGACCGCCAGAAGGACCTGGGCTGTGCAGATATTGCTCGTCGCCTTCTCGCGACGGATGTGCTGTTCCCTCGTTTGGAGCGCAAGCCGATAGGCAGGTTTTCCAGCGCGGTCCTTTGAAACCCCGACAATCCGGCCCGGCATTTGGCGTCGGTACTCCTCGCGGGTGGCGAGGAACGCGGCGTGAGGGCCTCCGAACCCCATCGGCACCCCGAATCGCTGGCTTGATCCGACCGCGATATCGGCGCCCAGTTCACCCGGCGCCTTCAAAAGCGTCAGGGCCAAGAGATCCGTCGCGATCGCAACCAAGCCACCGGCTTGATGGACCTGTTGGATCAGCGCCCCATGATCGACCACAGCGCCGTCCGTGGCTGGATACTGGATCAAGAGCCCGAGCACATCTTTCGGCGCGACGGGCACCTCGTCCCCATGAACCACCCGCACCGCGACGCCAAGCGGCTGGGCCCTGGTCTGCACCACCGCGATGGTCTGAGGGTGACAGCCATCGGACAGAAGGAAGGTCGTTCGTTCCTCGCCCTTTTGCCTGGCGATGCTCACACACATGGCCATCGCTTCGGCGGCGGCGGTGGCTTCGTCCAACAGCGACGCATTGGCCAATGGCAGGCCGGTCAGGTCCGCCACCATCGTTTGAAAATTGACCAGCGCCTCCATTCGGCCCTGGGCAATTTCGGCTTGATAGGGCGTGTACTGGGTATACCAGCCGGGGTTCTCCAGGATGTTCCTCAAGATCACGGTCGGGGTGAGGCAGTCGTAATAGCCCATGCCGATCAAAGAGCGCCGCACTTGATTTCGTGTGGCGAGTTGCTGAAGCTCCTGCAAGGTCTCCTGTTCGCCCTTCGCCGGCGACAGCTTGAGCGGACGGCGGTGTCGGATGTTCGCGGGCATCGCGGCATCAGCCAGCTCATCGAGGGACCGCAATCCCAATGTGGCTAGCATCTCTTGGACGTCGGCCTCGCTGGGCGCAATGTGCCGCCGGGCGAATCGATCGGAGGGTTCCAGCCAATGCGGTTCGTACGAAGCCTGATCGGACAATGTGGACATGGCACTCCTCTTGCGTAATAGCGGTCGCGGGCTGTCATATTGGTTTACCATAGAGTCCCTTGACAGGAGAAGGGAGAAGCGGAATTCTCTGACCTTGTCGAAAGCCAGGCCAGAGACCGAGTCAAGGAAATCGCCGCCAAGGCTTGCGTCGGCCATAGTAATCAGCGATAAGATTCAGACGGACCTCGGGGCAATCGCGCAACCCGGCGACTCCGTTGTCTCAGAAAGAGGCTTTGAATTGGTTTCGAGCAGCACCAGCCGATGAAAATCCATGACGTGTTGATCGTGGGCGCGGGCCTCGCCGGCATGAGGGCCGCACTGGCCATTCCTCCCGAGCTCGATGTCGCGATCATTTCCAAGGTCCACCCCGTCCGCAGCCATTCGGTGGCGGCGCAGGGCGGGATCAATGCCGCATTGGGAACGGCCGATTCCTGGGAAGCCCATGCCTTCGATACGGCCAAGGGCGGAGTCTACCTCGGCGACCAAGACGCAATCGAGGTCATGTGCCGCGAAGCGCCGGACGACATCCTGGAGTTGGAACGTTTCGGCGTCATCTTCAGCCGGACCGAACAGGGGCTCATCGCCCAACGGCCGTTCGGCGGCGCCGGGTTCCCCCGCACCTGCTATGCCGCGGATCGAACCGGACATGCGCTCCTGCATGTCCTCTACGAACAACTTCTGCGACGTCAGGTCTCCGTCTATGAGGAATGGTACGTCACGTCGTTGGTGAGCGACGACGGCGAATGTCGCGGTGTTGTCGCCTGGGACCTTCTCCGCGGCGGCCTACACATGATCGGCGCCAAGGCCGTGATCCTGGCGACGGGCGGAAGCGGCCGCATCTTCTACACCAGTACCAATGCGATCATCAACACGGGCGACGGCATGGCCTTGGCCTACCGCGCCGGAGTGCCGCTCATGGACATGGAGTTCGTCCAATTCCATCCGACCACCCTGAAGAGCACGGGTATTCTGATCACGGAAGGAGCCAGGGGCGAGGGGGGCTATCTGTTGAACACGTTGGGCGAACGGTTCATGCAACGGTACGCGCCGGAACAGATGGAACTGGCCACTCGTTCAACGGTGTCCCTGGCTATCGGACAAGAGATCTTGGAGAAGCGCGGCGTCGACGGCTGCGTGTTGTTGGACCTCCGCCATTTGGGACGACAGCGGATACTGGAACGGCTACCGCAAATCCGCCAACTGGCACTGGAGTTCGCCGGCATTGACCCGATCGAGAGTCCCATCCCGGTCCAGCCGGGCGCGCACTACCAGATGGGCGGCGTACAGGCCAATGGGTGGGGAGAGACCTCCCTGCCCGGGTTGTTCGCAGCGGGTGAATGCGCCTGCGTGAGCGTCCATGGCGCCAACCGACTCGGCGGCAATTCTCTGCTGGAGACGATCGTGTTCGGCAGGCGGGCCGGCGTCCGGGCGACGGAGTACATTCGCGGCAAACCTCCACGCACTCCCTCCGATCAAACCTATCGGGCCGACCAGGACCGCATCGCCCGCCTCCATGCGAACCAAGGCTCGCTCCGAGCCTGGCAGCTCCGCGATGAGCTGGGCCGGATCATGAGCGCCAACCTCGGCATCTTTCGCACAAAGGAATCGATGTCGCTCGCGTTGGAACAGTTGCACGGGTTGAGAGAACAGGCTCGACATGTCCGCCTGCACGACCATGGCCTGGTGTTCAATACGGATTTAATCCAAGCGCTGGAGCTGCAATCCCTCGTCGACATCGCGGTGACGATCGTCGCGGGAGGCTTGGCTCGGGAAGAGAGCCGCGGCGCCCACTACCGTTCGGATTTTCCGAAGCGAGACGACACGACCTGGCTCAAACACACGCTGGCGACATCGACTCCGGATGGCCCGCAGCTTTCGTATAAACCCGTGACGATCACGCGCTTCCCGCCTAAGTAACCGGCTCACGTTCCTTCCGACCTCTGGACTGTCAGCCCGCGCCGCCTTCTCCCATCACTCGCGCTCGCCGGTCATCCCCGGCCTCCCAGGGGCAACCCAATCCTTGCGCCCTCGGGTGAATCGGCTATCTTTGATGATGGGATGGACCAGACCGTTCGAACCCCCTCTGTAACCTGCCCGTCCTGCCTGAGCTCTCAGGCCGTCCCGGATGGCAACGGCGCGGACCCGGCAGTGGTCTCCTGCACGACCTGTGACAACAATCTCGTCCTGGTGCCGGTTATCGCGGCCGGCCCCGCGAAATCGTCGAGTCACTCGACAGATACCAGATCGATTTCAGGAGCAGCTCCGACTAGCAAGAAAGCGAGACGGACGGCCATTCTGTCCCTCACGGCCCTCTGCCTGCTGGGCTACGGGCTGATCGGCGCAGTTCTCTTCGCCATCACCCAGGGAATCAAGCGATCGGTCGCCTATCAAACCTCCGTCGTCTTCATTCAAGACCATGAGGATCTGAGGGACCACTTCGGCACCCCGCTCGAATTCGGATGGTTCCCTACCTGGCATATGAAATCGGACGGACCCCGGGGCACAGCCCGCTTCGAGATCCCGATCACTGGACCTCGGGCCTCGGGCTCCGTCCTCCTATCGTTGGTCCAGGAGGACTCAGAGACCTGGCACGTCCATCGGGCCCGATATCAAGACAATGCGGGGATCATCCGACCCGTCTGGACACTCTTCCCCGGCGACGAGTTGGTCGAGGCGCGGGTGACATCGCTACTGGCGGACCTTGATCAAGCGGCGAATAGGCGTGATGTGGAGGGCCTGGTGCGACATGTGGCGCCGGGCGCGCGTCTGACCGTGGTCGTGCAGTTTTCCGGCAGCGAGCAGGAACTCACCATGACCCGCGAGCAGTACCGGACGAGCCTCAAGCAATCATTCTCGATGGCGCAGGACTATCAGTGGACCAGGATGGACACGGATGTGCGCCTCGCTCCGGACGGACGGAAGGCCGTGGCGCGCTTCCAGGGGACCGAGTCCATTACGATCAATGGCCAACGGCTGATCTTCGCCTTGGAAAAGGAATTGACCTTCTCGCTGCAGGGGCCGCAACCACTGATCGTGTCGATGAAGGCCTTCGAAACCATGGCACGACCATAGGAAGTACCGGCCTGCCCCTCCCCGCACAGGCGGACGAGGCGGCCGTGACAAGAGAGCCACTCTGGATGGGCAGTCACTCCACCGACAACTCGATTCAACTCACCTGCGCCCATTGCCGCAGCAGTTTCCGCGTCCGATCGCGAGCCAGTCTCAGGCCCGGCACCAAGAGTACCTGTGGTTCCTGCGGAACAAAGTTTGTCGTGGTGGCCAGACCCGTCCTGTCGGCCTCGCCACCGAAGCGAACCGATGTCCAACAGCCTATCGATTCTGTCGCGAATCAAGGTTCGAAGACCTACCGCCTGAGCTTTTTCGGCTTCGGGGGATCGCTGTTCGGCATGCATCTCGTCAACACCTGTCTGACCATTCTGACCTTGGGCCTCTACTCCTTCTGGGCCAGGGTGAAGGTTCGCTCCTACCTGTACAGTCAGACGCAGTGCGCCGGTGATCGCTTTGCGTATCACGGCACGGCGCAAGAGCTACTCAACGGTGCCGGTAGGGCCGCGTTGCTGTTCGGTGTTCCCTATCTCACCCTGTCCATCGGCCCGCGCTACCTTGCCTTGGGTGCCGCGACCGTGGTCACCGGGCAAGTCCTCTCCACGATACTCCTGATGCTGTTTCTACCGGTGGCCACAACGGGAGCCCGCCGGTATCGCTTGAGTCGCAGCTCCTGGCGGGGCATCCACTTTTCATTTCGCGGCAAGGCGATCGAGTTCATGAAACTCTTTCTCAAGGGCTCGCTGCTCACAGCCGTGACCTTGGGAGCCTACTATCCAGTCTTCGAGGTCAGGCGGCATGCCTATCTTATCCACCATTCGTATCTCGGGTCGGAACCGTTCTCCTTCGATGGGGACCGATACGGCCTGGCCCGCTCCTTCGTCCGAGCCGTGATCCTGCTGCCGTTCACGCTCGGCTGCTCCTGGTTCTGGTACATGGCGGCCCGTCAGCGCTACGTTTGGAACCATTCCACCTTGTGCGGCGGTCGGTTCCTCTGTACGGTCCGGGGCTGGCCGCTGTTGAAGCTCAAGCTCGGGAACTTCCTGTTGCTTCTCTGTTCCCTTGGTCTGGCCTGGCCCTGGACGGCGGTGCGGAACGCGCGCTATCTCTTCAGCAATCTTCGTCTCACCGGCGCAGTCGCGGTGGAGCGCATCACGCAACAGACACTGGCAACGAACGCGACCGGCGAGGGGCTGTCGAGTTTTCTGGACACAGGGTTCGACTTGGGGTAACCCCCTTTCATGACCACAAGCTGGCAGGCCGTTTATCTGGACGGGAAATCCGCCGTCCGGCACCAGGCGACCGTACGGATCACGGCTGAACACATCCACATCGCCACCGAACCCGGCACGGTTCGATCCTGGCCTCACGACCAGATCCGCCAGACACAAGGCTCCTATGCGGGCGAACACGTCCGGTTCGAATTCGGTAAGAACCCGATCGAAGCCCTCGTCCTCCGCGACCATACCATTCTGGCCGCGCTTCATGCCGTGGCATCCTCCCATCCTGGTCGCGTGCGCCAACTTCACCGTCCGTCCACGGGGGCTGCTCGACTCCGATGGACGGTCATGGCGGCTTTGGTCTCGATCGTGATGATCGCCCTCCTGTACCACTGGGCGCTCCCGCTGCTGGCGACCACGCTCGCGCCACATATCCCTCTCTCCTGGGAAGAACGGCTCGGTCGCGCGGCTGTGGCCGCACTGGCGCCGCCGGAGGCCCGATGCACCGACCCCCTGACGCTCGATGCACTGCGCCGGGTTACGGAACGGCTCGCCGACGCGCAGGCACCCTTGCCGTACCGGATTCAGATCTATCTGGTGGATCGACCGATCGTGAATGCGTTCGCCGCTCCCGGCGGCTCGATCATCCTGTTTCGCGGACTCCTAGAGAAGACCGGCTCGGCTGAGGAGCTGGCCGGCGTGGTGGCGCACGAGATGCACCACATCCTTGGACGGCACGTCACCACACTGTTGATCGAACAGACGGCGTCGAGCCTGCTGCTCGCGCCCCTGTCCGGCGATCTCTCAGGCGGCCTGACCTCCGGGCTCGAAGCGGCCGGCACGATGGGGCTCTTGCGGTACAGCCGCACGTTTGAAGCCGCCGCAGACATGGAAGGGTTGCAGAGCCTTCGGAAGGCCGGCATCAACCCAGCGGGCATGATTCACTTCTTCGAAACGCTTGAGCGGGAGCATCCCGAAGGAAGCAACCGGCTTGAATACCTCTCCTCGCATCCCAGCACCGAGTCGCGCATCCGGACGCTGCAACAGGCGCTCCACCCGTCGGATGCAGCCGCAGCGCCGCTTCTCCCATTCGTTCCATGGGCAAGCATTAAGACGCGCTGTCGGTCGGTCGCGAGTCTATCGGCATCATCACGCGCCGGCTGAGTCACCCTTCCTGCTAGGACCGCCCCTGTTCCTCCCCCCGATCATCGACACCGAGATCGCGCGTCGAGTTCGCTGGCAAGTCTCACCCTCTCCTTTGGTATAATCCTCCGATCGTAGTCGCTCCTCGCCGGGCACGCATGCGAATTCTCGTGATCGAAGACGAGGCCAAGGTCGGCTCCTTCATCAAGCGCGCGCTTGAGGAAGAGAGCTACGCCGTGGACCTCTGTGCTGACGGGGCCCAAGGGCTGGATCTCGCCCTGAGCGGCAGTTACGACCTGGTGATCGTGGACCTGATGGTTCCCAGTCTTCCCGGCCTGGAGATTGTCAAACGGCTACGCAAGGAGAAGATCACCTCGCCCGTCTTGATCCTCACGGCCCTGTCCCAGGTCGATCAAAAGGTCAAAGGCTTGGATGCAGGGGCGGACGATTATCTAACCAAGCCCTTTGCGATCGACGAACTCCTGGCGCGCGTCCGCGCCCTGTTGCGTCGCGGGCCGACGGACGCCGTCGGCATCCTACAGGTGGACGACCTCATCTTGAACCCGGCGACCCGCGAGGTCACGCGCGGCGACCACCGTCTCGATCTCACGGCGAAGGAATATGCCTTGCTCGAGTACCTCTTGCGTAACTCGGGCCGCGTCTTGACGCGTCCGATGATCGCCGAACACGTGTGGAATTTGGACTTCGACACCTTCACCAACGTCATCGACGTCTACGTCAACTATTTGCGCAACAAGGTCGATAAAGGACGGCCCCGCAAATTGATCCACACGGTCCGCGGGAGCGGGTACGTGTTGAAGGCGGAGTAATGCCTCTTCGGGTCAAACTGACGCTGTGGTACGGGTCCGTCTTGGCGCTGATCCTGATTCTGCTCGGCACGACGCTCTATGCCGTCCTGGCCCGTGAGCTGAAGGATCAGGTGGACCAGTCGCTCGAAGAGGCCGCTACCACGGCGATCCGGTCGCTCGAACAGCACGGGTTCGGCCCCTTCATCCAATTCGACGACCTGTCCTCGCATTTCCCCGAATTGGCCGTGCTGGACAAATTCTTCCAGATCTTCAGCCCGACCGGTCGCATCACGATCCAATCTCCCAATGTGAAGAGTCACGACGTGCCCTTGAGCCAGACCGCACTGGACACGGCTTTCAGGGGCGCCGCTTCCTATGAGTCGGCCCGCTTTCCGGGCGAGACCCTGCGATTGATCTCGGTCCCAATCATGTACCAGGGCAATTTGCTGAATATCGTCCAGGTCGGCACATCGCTGAAGCCTGTCGAAGAAGCGCTGCACCGATTGCTGGTCGTCCTACAAGTGTCGCTCCCCGTGGCGTTACTGATCTCCCTGGCGGGCGGCTGGTTCCTGGCCGGGCGGGCGTTGCGGCCGGTGCATGCCATCACAGAGGCGGCGCAGAAAATTGCCGGAGGCGACTTGGCTCAGCGATTGACGGTCGAATCCACCGGAGACGAAATCGGCCGATTGGCCGAAACCTTCAACAACATGATTGCGAGGCTGGACGTCTCGTTCCGGCAGATCCGCCAGTTCAGCAGCGACGCGTCACACGAACTCCGCACACCGCTCACGGTGATGAAGGGCGAAACCGAACTCGTGCTGCGTCGACCGCGCGACTGCGAAGATTACAAGAACGTGCTCGACAGCAACCTCGAAGAAATCGACCGGATGACGCGCATCGTGGATGAGCTCCTGTTCCTCTCCCGCGCGGATATGGGCCAGGTGAAAATGGCCTCCGCCCCTGTCTGCCTGGAAGAACTGATCGAGGACATCCATGGCCAGGCCTCCCTGTTGGGACAAGAGCAGGATGTGAAGGTGTCGCTGGGACCGCTCGACAGAGCGACGGTGCTCGGCGATGAGCTACGCCTGCGCGAGCTGTTGCTCAACATTGTCGATAACGCGGTGAAATATTCCAAATCCGGAGGCACGGTGGAGATCGCCCTCCGGACAGAACAGGATACGGCCCGATTATCCGTGCGCGACCAGGGCATCGGCATCCGACAGGAGGCTCTGGGGAGAATTTTCGACCGTTTCTACCGCACCGAGGAAGCCCGTACCCACACGAACAAAGGCACAGGACTCGGCCTGGCCATCTGCGCCTGGATCGCGGACATGCACCGCGGCCGCATCGAGGTCGAGAGCGCTCCCAGCGCCGGCTCCACCTTTACGATCATGCTCCCTCTCGCAGGATCGAAAACTTAGGGTCTTTTAATCCCCGCTTAATTGCCGTCTCATCCTCTCTTGCTAGTCTCCTAGCAGGTCGGCCCAAGACTCTACTGAGCCGAGTCTCGCAGCCGGCGGTCTGTACCACAGTCCTGTACAACCAAAAGAAGGAGGACGCACAATGAATCGAACGTTCTATTCGCGTATCGTGACCGGCGCCGCCGCTGTCGGGCTCGGCGTCATACTGTTATGGGGAGGGATCTGGTTCGCAGACAGCCATGCCGCGCCTACTGTCTCCCACCAGACACCAGCGACGGCCGAAACGACGGCAACGGCCGTGGATAGCGGCACGGCGCTTCCGGCGGCCGGCTTCGCGCCGATCGCTAAATCAGTGACTCCGGCGGTGGTCAATATCACGGCCAGCAACCACGGTGAACGAACCTCCGCTCAGAAAGACCCAAGACAGGAATGGAAGGATCGAAGGGAGGAGTTCGGATGGCCCTTCGGCGGCCCGAACGGCCCTCGCATGCCCCGTAATCCCTTCGACCGTGGACCCCACGGTGATGGAATGGGCTCGGGGGTGATCGTCTCGCCGGACGGTTATATCCTCACCAACAACCACGTGGTGGAGGGGGCCCGCGAGCTGACGGTTACGCTGCCGGACAAGCGAGAATTCAAGGCCACGGTGATCGGGACCGACCCGAAATCCGACCTCGCCGTCATCAAGATTGACGGGAAGAACCTGCTCACGGTCTCCTGGGGCGATTCATCGAAGCTCCAGGTCGGTGACTATGTGCTCGCAGTCGGCAACCCCTTCGGCCTGAACTCGACCGTGACGCTTGGTATCGTGAGCGCGGTCGGTCGGGGCAAGATGGGGATCACGCAGTATGAAGACTTCATTCAAACCGACGCCGCGATCAATCCCGGCAATTCCGGTGGCGCCCTCGTGAATACGAAGGGTGAGTTGGTCGGGGTCAACACGGCTATCTTCTCCCAGACCGGCGGGTACCAGGGCGTCGGCTTTGCCGTCTCGACCGCAATGGCCAAGCCGATCTATGAGAGCCTGGTCAAGACCGGCAAGGTGGTCCGCGGTTACCTGGGCGTGAGCATCCAAGATATCAATCAGGACCTGGCCAAGTCTTTCGGCTTAACAGATCAAAAGGGCGCGTTGGTGGGCGACGTCAAGGAAGACAGCCCGGCGGACAAGGCCGGCTTGAAGCAAGGCGACGTGGTCATCGGCTATCAGAACCAGCCGATTGAGGATTCCGCTTCGCTGCAACGATTGGTGACCAGGGCTGCCGTCGGCGACAAGGCGACGATCCGAGTCTGGCGCGACGGCCGTGAACGAACCCTCACGGTCACGATCGGCGAGCAGCCGGATGAGGTGAAAACCGCCAGAACGGACTCGGAATCCGGCGAGTCCGGCTTGGCGGGCTTGGCGGTGCAGGAGCTGGATCGGGACGCCATACGCGCGCTGGGCCTGAATTCAGGCATCAAGGGCGTCGTCGTGGCTGACGTGGAGCCGGACAGCCCGGCGGAGCGGGCTGGAATCACGCGCGGCGATGTCATCCGGGAAATCAATCGACAACCGGTGCAGTCGGTCAAGGACTTTGAGCGCCTCGCCTCCGGGCTGAAGAAGGAGGAGTCGGCGCTCTTCCTGATCAACCGCCGAGGCGCGTCATTGTTCCTGTCCGTGAAGATCTAAGATACTGCGTGCTGGGGCGGGGGCTCCAACCCCCCGCCTCCTTCGGTTGGTCGGACCTTTCGTCGATAAGAGCTGCAACGGCTAGTCGAACACCACCGTCCGTCTACCGTAAACGATCACCCGGTGCTCGACGTGGAGCCGGACGGCCCGCGCCAGGACCAACTCTTCCAGATCACGCCCCTTGCGAACGAGGTCCTCCACCGAGTCCCGATGTCCGACTCGGGTCACATCCTGTTCAATGATGGGACCTTCATCCAGATCCTCGGTCGCATAGTGAGCGGTCGCCCCGATCAGCTTCACGCCACGCTCGTAGGCCTGCCGATAGGGGTTGGCCCCGATGAATGCCGGCAAGAACGAATGGTGGATATTGATGACGGGACAACCGACCGCACGCAGAAACTCGCCGCTGAGAATCTGCATGTACCGGGCCAAGACCACCAGGTGCACGTCATGCTGCTTGAGAACCGACAGGATGCGCTGTTCCTGCTCCAGCTTGCTGTCTTTCGTCACGGGAAAGACGTGGAACGGGATCTTGTACAACTCAGCCCACATGGCGCAGGTGTCGTGATTCGACATGATGACCGGCACGTCGATGGGTAATTCGCCGCGCCGCTGCCGCTGGAGCAGATCGGCCAAACAATGGTCCTGCTTGGAAACCAAGAGGGCGACCTTCGGACGCACCGGGATGAAGTAGACTTCGTAGCGCATCCCGAACACCTTCGCGATCGGCGCAAAGGCCGCGGCGATCTCGTCCGGGGGCAGTTGGAAGCCCTCCAGCGCGAAGACCGTCCGCATGAGAAATTCGCCGGCCTCGCGATCCGTATGGTGGTCGGAGTCCAGGATGTTCCCCCCGAACTCGTTGATGAACCCCGCCACCCGGGCCACGATGCCCTTGCGGTCAGGACAATGGATGAGCAGCACAACAGCAGAGGGCGACTCGACCATGGCCTTACTGTGACAGGTTGTACGCTGTATTGGCAACGAGACCACAGGCAGGATCACAGAAAGGATCTGGAGAGGAGCGAAGCACAGCCTGTTTACTGCGCCTTCACCTTTGTGGGCATGATGAGGGAAAGACCGGAGGACGCTCGCTGTGCTTGCAAGGCGGACGGACCGAGCTTAGTTTGCCGACCGGCTTTCGATCTTGTCCGGACCGGCTCAACAGCCCGGCCGATCAGATCATAGGCGGTGGCCTCGGTGATCGTGACCCTCACCAACTCCCCGGGCTCCACCTCGCTCTCGCTCAAGTACACAACCCCGTCGATCTCTGAGGCCTGCCCTTCATGGCGGCCTTCGAGCAGAAACTCGTTGTCCTCCGACAATCCATCGACCAGCACAGAGAGCGTGGAACCAATCTTGCCCCGGCTATGATGCAGCGAAATCGCCTCTTGGCGAGTCAGCAGCTCGTTCCGCCGCTCCTCGATCACGGACTGGGCGATCTTGCCGTGCAACTGAATCGCAGACGTCTCCTCTTCGTCGGAATAGCCGAATACGGCCGCTCGGTCAAAGGCCGCCTCTTCCATGAACTGCGCCAGTTCGTCGAACATGGCCTCAGTCTCGCCGGGGAAGCCGACGATGAAGGCCGTGCGGAACGTCACTCCCGGAATGCGCGAACGAATCCGCTCGACCAGCCTGGTGAGGAAGGATTTGTCGCCGAGCCGGCGCATGCGGCTCAGCATGACATCGTTGATGTGCTGGAGCGGCATGTCGATGTATTTGACGATCTTCTCCTCGCCGGCGTACAGATCCAATAATTCGTCGGTCACCTGCTGCGGATAGAGGTAGAAGGGACGAATCCAGCGTACATCCTTGACCTTGACCAACTCGCGCAGCAGCGCCGTGAAGCCCTGTCGCAGGCCCAGATCCACCCCATAGTTGATCGTGTCCTGGGAAATGAGGTTCAGCTCCTGGACTCCGTCCGCAACCAGCCGTTCGGCCTCCGCAACGATCGACTCGATCGGCCGGCTCCGCTGCTTGCCGCGCATGATCGGAATCGCGCAGAACGTGCAATGGCGATTGCAGCCTTCGGCGATCTTGACATAAGCGGAGTGCGGTCTGCCCAGCCGGATGCGCGGGGCCAACGCGTCATACAGAAACGGGGGTGGACTGATCCAGGACCGCTGCACCGGTCTCTTGGGCTGAAGCAGCGAGCGGGTGATGTCGGCGATCTTGCCGAACTCGCCGGTGCCCACGATCCCGTCCAGCTCCGGCAATTCCTGCAGCAGGTCGCCCTGGTACCGCTGGGCCAGGCAGCCGGCGGCAATCAAGACCCGGCAGGCCCCGGTCTTTTTCAGTTCCGCATGTTCCAGGATCGTATTGATGGATTCCTGCTTGGCCTCCTCGATGAAGCCGCAAGTGTTGATGATCACCACCTCGGCCAGTTCGGGATGGCTGGTCAGTTCGAATCCGTCGGCCACAAGCTGGCCAAGCATGATCTCGGAATCCACCTGGTTCTTGGAGCAACCCAGATTGACGAATCCGACCCTGGGCGTTGCGCCGTCGGTGTCGACCGGAGTGGGAGAATTCGGTGCCATGGTCGGGCCAGTCTACGGGACGGGTGAAAATCACGTCAACTCGCAGGCTCGGTCCTCGTCTCCGCCGCCCCGAGCACCCGAACCTCGTTTTGTGCTGGCAGATTGTTGGAAACCCATTTTGACACCTCTAGGAGCCTGTCCGACATTGCCGTTCGTGACGAGGTGAAGAAGGTGTGGGCAGATGCGAGGCCCCAGGCCCGGAACAACCGGAGGCGCATTCGCTGGCATCCGTTAAGGATTTTTCCTGGCCGAGAACGACACAGATGGCCACAGATCGTTCGTCGCAGCAGAAAGGTCAATGTCGGACAGGCTCCTAGAGACAGGGGATGGCCAAAAGTCACGGACGGGGTGGGAATTCCCGCAGGATGTTCAAAAAGGCGTGTTGTCTCGCTCACCAACCCCTCGATTCCTCCACAATCGATCAGCCGAGACGCGCCGATCAACGGGCGAGGTCGCAGCGAGCAATGACGGCGGATTTCCGTCACTCGTCATTTGTCAATCGTACAGGACTACCACATCTTGGTTGCCTTTCTTCTCCAGACTTTGTCGATTGACGGTTGACGTTGAGGGATGACGGCCAGGCTGATCGGCGAGAACAAATCTGGCGGGCCTTTTCAACATCGTGCTAGACTGTCGCGGGCCTGAAGGCGGAGGCACCCGATGGACGTGCTGACAACATTCGACATTGATCGCTGGGAGGGACCGTTTCCGGCGGAGGCCCAGGCCCAGGCCGTGGACGCGCTGGAGTCGGGCCGGCTCCTGTATCTGCCTCGCCTGTCATTCGTCCTCGACCAGGCGGAACGTCATTTTCTGTCGCCGCAGTGGTCGGACGGCAAAGCGAAGAACGTCAGCTACGATCCAGTTAAGGACGACCTGCGGGGAACGACCGTGCGGCACCAGGAACGGCTTGCGCTTCGTCACATGATGGCCCGCTATGCGGCCCAGGCACGCTCCCTCCTGGAGTCACTCGTGCCGAGCTATCGCGCGCATCTCAGCCAGGCGAGGACCAGCTTCCGCCCGGTGGAGGTCATGGGGCGCATCCAATCCTTCAAGAGGGACGATCGCCTGCTACATACGGACGCGTTTCCGTCCCGCCCGTCCCGAGGCCACCGTATCCTGCGAGTGTTCTCCAACGTGAATCCCGATGGTCAGGACCGCATCTGGCGAGTGGGCGAACCGTTCGAGGCCATGGCCCGGAAGTTCATCGGGGGCTTGCGCCCACCGCTCCCCGGGCTGCACGCGTTGCTCGCTGTACTCCGGATCACGAAGGGTGGGCGCACCCTCTACGACAGCTTCATGCTGCAACTCCACGACCGTGTGAAAAAGGACCAGACCTATCAGGACCGCGCACCGCAGACGAGCCTGGCGTTGAAACCCGGCAGTACCTGGATCGTGTTCACGGATCAGGTGTTGCATGCCGCCCTGTCCGGCCAATACCTGTTCGAACAGACGTTCCACCTGCCAGTCGACGCGCAACACCGTCTCGAACTGGCCCCGCTCCGTGTGCTCGAGCGGCTCACCGGCCGGGCGCTCGTGGGCTGAGCCACGGTGCTCAGGGCCCATCGCGTGGCGACCCATGTGACTCCTATGCTGCGAGCATTTCAAGGTATCATCCCAACCGTTCCAAAATCCTGCTTCATCGAGGAGACCGGCGTCGTCATCGGCGATGTGGTCATGGGCGAGCAGTGCAGCGTGTGGTTTCACGCCGTGATCCGCGGCGACGTGAACTATATCCGTATCGGCCACCGCACGAACGTCCAGGACCTCTGCATGCTCCACGTGACGCACGATACTGCGCCGCTGATCATCGGCGATGACGTGACGATCGGCCATCACGTGGTCCTCCACGGCTGCACGGTGAAAGACCGGGTCCTGATCGGCATGGGCGCCATCATCATGGACGACGCCGTGATCGGAGAGGACTCTGTGGTCGGGGCCGGTGCCCTGATCACCGAGCGGACCATCGTCCCGCCCAAGAGCCTGATCCTGGGCTCTCCCGCCAAGGTGAAGCGCCCGGTGACCGAAGAGGAATTGTCTTGGATCAGGGAGTCGTCCCAGAACTATGTTCGCTACGCCAGCCGGTATATGAGCGATCCGGAGAAGCCTCTGGGCTTCTGGGTCTAGCCCGCATTATTCATGACCGCTTCTACTGCAACCGCTGATACGCCGCTGCGACCCGCTTGGGAACGAGTTCTCGGTTCCCAAGCGGGCAGGCTCGCCGCTCGCGACCGCGACATACTGTTTCAGGTATGCCTTGGTCTCTCGTGGCTCCGCGTGCCCGTCTCGCCTGGCGTCTTAGCGGTTTCGTCACGAACCGTCATGATTAATGTGGGCTAGGTCTCTGAGTGCTGAGTGCGAGTGTTGCGTCCCAGAAGTTCGTTCGTGGTGAGCCTGTCGAACCATGAACGGAACTCCTTGAAAGTGGGCGCCCTTCGACACGCTCAGTGCGAACGGATAATTACCGGAACTTACGGGACACAACCCTAGCCCATCACCGCCCACCGACCCGAATGAAGCAGATGGGGTCTTCGACCAGCGCGGTCGGGTAGGTGCGGCGCTCGACTTTCCAGTGGATGTGACGCTGCGCGCACCAGTCCGCAATCCAAACTGCTTCTTCGGTGGACGTGGTGACCAGCCCTGGTCGCACGAGATTCGTGAGACATCGATCCACTAGCCTGGCCACCTGACGGCGTTCGCGCATATAACGGTGTGGGTCGAACATCACCGGATTGGCGCGCCCGTAGGAGAGTTCGGACAGCTCTGGGTAACACTCCGGATCGTTCAGCACGCTGACCATCCAGAGGTGATCGAACGAGCCCCGCACAGACGTCGCGTCACGATGCTCGAAGCGAACTGGCAGATCCTTCGCGGCACGATTCAGCTCCTGAACCTCCTCCGACCTCAAATTGCAGGCGACTACCGAGCGTCCAACTTCCACGGTCTCCATGATCAACGGTGGCAGCTCGGCGACACCCGCGCCGACATAGAGGCTGCGCCCGCCAGGCTTGAGTCTGCGCTTGAGCACCTCGGCCAGCTTGATGCCCAGTCGCTGACAACGTCTGCCCCTCGCCCGCCAGAATTCGCCTCCCCCCTCGTGGCAATAGACCTCGCCGAGTAATCGGTAGTCCAGTTCCTCAAAGACTCGGCGGATCGCCTGGACAGACTGGGGTCGCAATCGATGCTTGATCACAGAATGCACGGCGCAATGTTCAGATTCTGCGGAATCGGCTGGCCATGGGCCAGGAGAGAGGTCATGAGTCGCCAGATGGCTTCGCGGATATTCCGTCTGGCCTCTTCGATTGTCTTACCGTTGCTGAAGCAGCCCGGCAACGTTGGGCTGTACGCGGCATAGCCCACATCGTCCGTCTCTTTCTCAACCACGATCTCGAAGTGATAGAACGTTATCCGACAACTACTCGGAACAGATCATAGCAAACCGCTGACCCCAAGCCCAGAGGATGAAGCGGCAAGAAGGCACGCATTCGTGCTTATTGGGAGACGCGACGGGACAGATCGGAAGAAAGGTCGCCGGGCCGGATATCTGAGGCGATTTGTCGGCCTTCCATGGCCCGAATCTCGGCGACGCGGGCGGCGATGGTCTAACTCACCCGGCTTTGGGCAGATGGAACTCAGCAGTCACAGGGAAGTGAACCGTCTCTCCCTTGGCGACACGCGAAGCAAAAAGAGGATCTCCAGATTCTCAAGATCGTGCGTCTGTGGATTGAGCCCGGCAACTCCCCCATAATCGAGATCCACGGAGTCCTGCTCAGGATAGGGTTTGGTTTTCCCAAGGTCGAGAGTACCGCCGACCTGGTCATATTCAACCGTCAGACATGTTTCTGTATCACAGTCCCAGACCTACCTTTCTGCACTACCCGATTCGTCTCTTGGCGATACGCTCCCGGAGGGCCGGGACTAGTTCGATGGGTACTTCCATGACCGTTTGAGTCTTATCCTCCTTTGCTGCCTCGTCTTCTGCCACAGCTTCTTCTGTCTGTTCTTCATAGTGGGTCAAGACCCGACGGACGCGTGCCTCATCCCAACCGGAAGGAAATATGCTTTGTTTCATGACTTTCTACTTCGACGACCTCGATATGCCAACAACGGCTGGCCGGTCAACTGATAAGCAGTCACGACGAACACGGAATCGGGCTCTGGATGACCTTCCCCCGTTTATTAGATACCCACGCCCGGAAGGGCGTGGGTATCTAACTGGCGCAGCCTCCTCACATCACTGATTTCGAGCCTGGCGTATTTCGCGCGCCACTTATAAGAGGTGGCATCCGAGATGCCATGCTTGCGGCAGAGCTCGTGGACCCCGATGCCCGCTTGGGCGTCCTTGAGCACTGTGATGATCTGTTCTTCCGTGTGCCGCTTCCGTGTCATGGCCCCCTCCTGTGAGGCCCATCTCAGCACAGTGGCACTTCCAAGCCAATGGTCTCGTTTTCAGGGGGAAGGTCCGCTCGGCCCGTCGTTCCCGCTCCGCCAAGAGAAATATTCACACCTGCCACCAGGACATCTACCAGCCATGTCTCGATGGGCTTTGACCCAGGCTTATTCTTCCATGCCATCGACACATGACAACTATCGTCAATTGGCGGGAACGCTACAAGAGAGAACTCCTGCTGTCCAGAGACACGTTCGGATTACGCCAGACCGGCGAGGTCAATCCCGGCCCTTGTCACGGTCGCCGCGACCTTGGCCAGGAAATCCAGATTCAGCGTCTCCACCGTATCGGTCGGCTGGTGGTAGTTCGGATTGCGGAAGTTCGCCGTGTCGGTGAGCATGACGGCGGGAAAGCCATAACTCCAGAACGACGCATGGTCGCTCCTGCGCGTGTCGGGAAACTGCTCCCCCTGTCCTGGCACCACCAGCGGGATGGCCCGGAGCGGCACGGCCGCCTGCTGCCCCGCTTGTACGATTGCCTCTACGAGCGCTTTGGCTGGCTCGTTGCCTACCACGCCCAGGAAATCGCCGACCGCCGGTAGCTTCATTGGAATCGGTGGCTGCGTTTGCGATCCCTCTGTCTGGGAGGCGAACCCGACACATTCCAACACGATCGCCCCTTGGATGTCGCGGCCCTGTTTCCGTAAATAAGCCGCGTAGGCGCGACTCCCCAGCAGGTTCCACTCTTCGAGGCCAAACCCGATGAAGTGCACCGGACGAGCCAGTGAGACTTTCGCAAGCTGCTCCGCCGCCTCGAGCATGACGGCCAGGCCGCTCGCATTATCGTCAGCGCCCGGCGATCCAGCGACGGTATCGTAATGGGCGCCGATCAGGAGCGGCGGGGCCTTCTTGTCCCGGACAGTCGGCAGTGAAGCCACGACGTTGTGGTAGGTGCCGCCGAGGGCACGAAATCCGTGCGTCTTGACCAGCAAGCCGGATCGCTGAAAGCTCGAGATGAGATACTGTTCGGCCTGCTGCAGGGCCGCCGGGGACCTGCGCGGATGCCGTTCGCCGACCAGTTGCCGGAGATGGGCCGAAAGGCGGGCCTGCACGTCGGATGCGAGCGGTGGCACCTGGCTGGTCCGCTAGTTGACGATTTCGGTACCGATACCCTTGTCGGTGAAGACTTCGAGGAGGATCGCGTGCGGGACACGGCCATCGATGATGTGGGCTTTTCTGACGCCGCCCTCCAGAGCGTCAAGGCAGGCATGAACCTTGGGCAACATGCCCTCTCCGATGACGCCCTTCTTGACCATCCGTTGCACGTCCTTGCGCGACACCGTGGAGAGATGCCGGCCGTTGGCGTCGCGGATGCCCTTGACATCAGTCAGCATCAGGAGTTTTTCCGCCCGCAGCGCGGCGGCGATCGAGCCGGCCACCAGGTCCGCGTTGATGTTGTAGGTGTTGCCCTCGTAATCCGTGCCGATCGGCGCAATGATCGGGATGTAGTGATCTTCTTGCAGCTTGTGCAACAGACTCGGATTGATCGTCTCGATGTCTCCCACCAGACCGAAGTCTCCATCGGCCTCGCCGAGATCCTTTTCCAAACTTTCGGCCCAGGCCTTGGCGGTGAGCGGTTTGCTGAGGATGAGCCCGCCGTCCTTTCCGCTTAGTCCCACGGCGCTCCCGCCGTGACGGTTGATCAGATCGGTGATCTCCATGTTGATCTTGCCGGCCAGCACCATTTCTACGATTTCCATGGTGGCCGCGTCCGTCACCCGGACCCCATGCCGGAACTTGGCTTCGATCCCCAGCCGGTCGAGCATCTTGTCAATCTGCGGCCCGCCGCCGTGCACGATGACGGGATTCAACCCGACGTACTTTAAGAGCACTACGTCCTGGGCAAACCGCTCCTTCAAGGGTGCATCGGTCATGGCGTGACCGCCATACTTGATCACGACGGTCTTGCCACGAAATGTCCGGATATAGGGCAGCGCCTCCACCAGGACGTCAGCTTTCTTGATCAGTTTATTCATGTGCGGGCTCCGGTGTGCTGGCTCGTGGCCGACGGCCCACCGTCCAAGTCCGGATAGGATGAGGCGCGGCGTCTGAATGGCGGCATGCGTGGGCCGTATCGTCTGCTCACAGGATGTAGCGGCTCAAGTCCTGGTCCTTAACGACGCCCTGCAATCGGTCTTTCACATAGGCGGCATCGATCACAACCTGCCGGTTGGCCGCCTCGCCTCCGTCGAAGGAGACCTGTTCGAGCAACCGCTCCATGATCGTAAACAGGCGGCGGGCGCCGATATTCTCCGTACGATCGTTGACCTGTAAGGCCGTCGCGGCGATCTCTTCAAGCCCGTCGGCCGTAAACTCCAAGGCCACCCCCTCGGTCGCCAGCAGCGACTGGTATTGCCGCATCAGCGAGCCGCGCGGCTCCGTGAGGATCTTCACGAAATCGTCCTTGGTCAGGGCATCCAATTCCACCCTGATCGGAAACCGTCCCTGCAATTCTGGAATGAGGTCCGACGGCTTAGCGACGTGGAACGCACCCGCGGCAATGAACAGAATGTGGTCGGTATGGACCGGACCGTATTTCGTATTCACGGTCGATCCCTCGACGATCGGCAACAGATCGCGCTGCACTCCCTCGCGAGAAATATCGGGGCCCGTGCTCCGCTCACGGCCCGCAATCTTGTCGATCTCGTCAAGAAACACGATGCCGGTTTGTTCCACCTTGGACACCGCTTCTCGGATCACTTCTTCCATGTCGATGATGCGCTGCGCCTCCTCTTGCGTGAGGTGTTTCAATGCATCCGGCACCTTCATCGTCCGCCTTTTCTTTTTTCCCGGAAACATGCCGCCGAGCATGTCGCGAAGATTGTTCTCCAGTTCTTCCATGCCTCCGGGACCGGACACGATTCCGATCGGAAGCCCCCGTTCTTTAACCTCCACTTCAACCGTTCGGTGATTGAGTTTCCCCTCACGCACTTGCAGCCTGAGCTTGGAGCGCGTGGCCTCCAGCGATTCGGCCGCAGGGGACGGCGTGCCGTCGGGATTCTCAGCGGCGAATCCCATGGAAGATTTCTGACCAGGCAGCAGGAGATCCAACAGCCGGTCCTCTCCCAATTGCTCGGCCTTCTGTCGAACTTCTTCCATATGTCTGGCCTTCACGAGTCCCACGGCCGCCTCGGTCAAATCTCGAAGGATAGATTCGACGTCCCGGCCGACATAGCCGACTTCTGTAAACTTGGAGGCTTCCACCTTGATGAAGGGCGCCTCCGCCAATTTGGCGAGGCGGCGCGCGATCTCGGTTTTCCCGACGCCGGTAGGCCCGATCATGATGATGTTCTTCGGCATGACCTCGTCGCGCAGCTCAGACGGGAGCTGCTGCCGCCGCCACCGGTTGCGCAGTGCGATCGCCACCATACGTTTGGCCTCGCGCTGGCCGATGACATAGCGGTCCAATTCCTGCACAATCTGCCTTGGCGTCAGGCTGTTCACATTGAGCGGCCGCACGTCTGGTTCGAGCTTCACGGCAATCCTGTTCTCCACGTGCTATCTGCCTATCTGGCCAATTCCTCAAGCACGATTTGTTGGTTGGTATAGATGTCGATCCCTCCCGCAATCCGCATGGATTCCTCCACGATGCGGCGAGCATTCAAGGTCGAATGCATGAGCAATCCACGAGCTGCCGAAAGCGCGTAGGGGCCGCCGGACCCGATGGCCAGGATCCCGTCTTCCGGTTCAATGACGTCGCCGGTGCCCGAGATGATGAAAGAGTTTTCGATGTCTGCCACGGCAAGGAGAGCTTCCAACCGGCGCAAGACCCGATCGGTTCGCCAATCCTTGGCGAGTTCGACTGCCGCGCGGGTCAAATTCCCTCGATATTCTTCCAGCTTCGCTTCGAACTTTTCAAACAGCGTGAAGGCGTCGGCGGTGGCTCCCGCAAAACCCGCGACGACCCGGTCTTGATAGAGCCGCCGCAACTTCCGGGCGTTTTGTTTCATCACCGTGGTGCCGAGCGTGACCTGGCCGTCGGACCCCATGGCGACGCGGCCGTCGCGACGGACACAGAGGATGGTAGTGGAACGGATCGTCATCGTCGGGTGGTCGTCGGGCGGGCGGGCGGTGTCTCGCCTGCGCGCGGATGCGCGCGATCATAGACCGACATCAAGTGATCAGTTGCCACATGGGTATACCGCTGCGTGGTCGCCAACGACGTATGCCCCAGCAACTCCTGAATAGCACGAAGATCGGCCCCTTCGTCAAGCAGGTGCGTCGCGAACGAGTGTCGTAATGCGTGGGGACTGACGCGCCCGCCCGGCAGCGCACCGGAATAGCGTGCAACGATCCGCTCGACGCTGCGAACGGTTAAGCGGCCTCCCCGGTGATTCAGAAAGACCGGGCTGGTTCGATCCGACTTGGCCGACTCTGCCAGGCGCGATTCGCCCGCTTGGTACTGGTTGATGGCCTCGATGGCCACGGCGCCGATCGGCACAATCCGTTCCTTGCGCCCTTTGCCGGACAGCCTCGCCAAACCGTTCACGAGGTCCAGATCCTCTCGATTCAATCTCACCAGCTCGCTGACTCGCGCCCCCGTCGAGTACAGTGTTTCGAGAATGGCCCGATCGCGCCGCACGAGAGATGTGTCTCCCTGTGCCAGCTCCATCAGCACGCCCGCGTCATCCTTGGTCAACACCCGCGGCAGCGGCTTGGCCTGCTTCGGCATGCGCACCTGCTCGGCAGGATTCCCCGACAGCCGTCCGTCCCTGTTCAAGAATCGGAAGAAACTCCGCAACGTGGCCAGCTTGCGCGCCAAGGAGGATTTATTCTCTCCCTTGTCGTCCAGCCAGGCAAGAAAATCCCGGATCGCCTGGGTCGTGAGGCTTGTCAGAGATGGATCGTCCTGACTCCCATCCCGTTGTCGAAGAAATTTCGAGATCTGCCTGAGATCAGACTCGTAACTGCGGATCGTGTCCCGCGACGCCCCACGCTGAACATCCAAGAAAGTCACGAAAGCCCGGATTGCGTCTTCCATACCTCCAGGTCCTTGACAGCCCGCTCTCCAATCAACCGACGTTTCTGCTCCTTGTCCCGGATGCGAGAAGGAAGCGGAGGGAAGAGTCCGTAGTTGGTGTTGATCGGCTGAAAATGGTTCGACTCGCAGGTGGTGATGTAGTGCAGTAAGCAGCCGTGCGCGGTGGTGGGCGGCGGCGTCACCAACGCTAGACCGGACAGGTGGCGAACGGCGTTGATCCCGGCCAGCCCTCCCATCGCCGCCGATTCCGTATACCCCTCGACCCCCACGATCTGGCCCGCAAAAAAGACGTGCTCCCTCGTCTTCGTCTGCAAGGAATTGTGCAGAAGACGGGGTGAATTGATGAAGGTGTTGCGATGCAGGCTTCCAAATCGCAGGAACTCGGCCTGCGCCAATCCTGGAATCATGCGAAAGACTCGTCGCTGCTCCGGATAGGTCAACTTGGTCTGAAACCCGACCAGGTTGTAGCTCGTGCGATGAACGTTCTCGGCCCGCAGTTGCACGACGGCGTGAGGCCGCCTGCCCGTGCGCGGATCTTCCAACCCTACCGGCTTCAGAGGGCCGAAGAGCATCGTTTGCGGCCCGCGTTCGGCCATGACCTCGATGGGGATACAGCCTTCAAAGTACGGGATCTTTTCGAAGTCCTTGGGTTGAACTTTCTCGGCTGCCTGCAGGGCCTGATAGAACGCGTTGTAGGCCGATTCGTCAAAGGGGCAATTCAGATAGTCATCGCCTCCTTTGTCGTATCGCGACGCACGGAATACCACATCCATGTCAATGGACTCCGCATCGACGATCGGAGAGATCGCGTCAAAAAAGTACAAATGCTTGTGATGCGTCAGCCGGCTGATCGCCGCGGACAGTCGGTCCGAGGTCAAGGGACCGGTCGCCACGATACAGACAACGTCGTCCGGGATCTCCGTGACCTCTTCTCTCAGGATCCTGATATTAGGATGACCTTCCAATTCACGCGTGATCTGCTGAGCAAACTGTTCGCGGTCTACCGCGAGGGCGGAGCCCGCCGGTACCCGCGCCTGCTCGGCTGCGCGGATGATCAAGGACCCCAGCCGTCGCATTTCTTCCTTCAGAATGCCGGGCGCGCTCAGGATCTCAGAGGAGCCGAGCGAATTGGAGCAGACCAGTTCGGCGAGCAGACCGGTCTTATGGGCTTTGGTGGGCTCCTTCGGACGCATTTCATAGAGGGTAACCCGGGCGCCTCGCCGAGCCGCCTGCCAAGCAGCCTCGGAACCGGCAAGTCCGCCGCCGATAATGAGAATATCGTCTCGCATGGAGGTGGAAGGTATGAGAAACGCGTGTGAAGGTGTCGGCATTCTACGAATGGGATTTCATGGCTGTCAAGGCATCGTGCGCAGCACTGCATGCGAAACGCGCCGCATGACAACGCCCTGTCGACGCTGTAGAGATCGAGAACTCAGGCCGTAAGGTCAGGCTCTATCCTGATCACCGTACTTAGAAAAGGTCGACCAGAGATTCACGTTGACCGCTACCTAGCCCGCAATATGAGGTCTCCAAACCCTGCGCTGGGTTCGTCCTCGCATTGACTGACTCTAGAGCCCATGCTAGAGTCGGCCACCCCGGTTGGGCGATTAGCTCAGTGGAAGAGCGCTTCCTTCACACGGAAGAGGCCACTGGTTCGATACCAGTATCGCCCACCATTCCCCTCTCTTTTCAGCGGCTTACCCTGGGCTGAAATCTTCCATATTCCAAACCTTTACTAGACAGGTCTGCGCTGGTGCGCTAGACTTTTCTCGTGCGCCGAGGTTGATTTTCCGACCTCGGGCATGACCGACAATTCCAACGAGGTGACCCATGGGTAGTCAGGCAAGGTTCTTGGCCGGTGCGCTGTGTTCTTTGGGACTACTGGTTTCCGCCTGCTCAACCATGCCGCGAGAAGAAGCGTCGGTGATGATGGATTACGGTGTTCGGACGAGCATCTATACAAGTCTGGATAGCACCGCCCTGGTCTATACGAATCCTGCCGCAGGATCGCCGGCCGACGATAATCCGTGGCGATGGGCTGGGTTTGTGATGCACCCGATCGGAGTCGGACTCGATTATCTGGTGAATCGGCCACTGTATTCGATCAGCTCATCCATCCCACGAGCGAGCGGCTATACCAACGAAGATGCCATGCTGGATGCATACAGACAGCGCTGATTTTTTCTGACCAGCCGCTTAACGCGATTCCGTCTTCACACGCACGCCATTTCTCTGCATAATGTGTGATCCCGGCAGGGCTTTCTCTAGCCGGGATTGCTATGTCTTGTCTCAGCCCTCACCCGTATGCCAACCGGCGCTCAGTTTGGAAACCCGTCTGGCTTTCTTTGAGGATCTTTCGATACGCCTTTGTTACCGGCCTTTGCTGGCTCACGTCCTGTGCCGCCCCTGACCCTCGCCCACCGCTTCCACCATCTGCAAGCGATCTGCTGCTCATGAAGTCGGCTCGCCTCTGCGAGGCACAAGCCGTTTTTTCGCAGTCCCACGTGGCTCAATATCGGGAGATCCTTTGGGGATCCGGCCGCGAGCTCCGCATCAGCGAAGGCCGTAGCGAGTCCGGAAGTGAAGAAGCATGGTTTTTTGATGAGGAGGGCACCCTAGTTGGAGCGCTCTTTGTCTATGCGGCCGGCCTCGATCTGAAGCCCTACCCGGTCCTCCGCGAAACACTGTCGCAGCTGAGACCGGTGCTGAACTTTTACCTCTCCGTCCCGAAGCTGCCGAGCAAGGCCAGGATGGATACGAGCTCGCTCTACCAGACCGGCGACGAGAAGACAACCGCCCAGTATCTCACGACCGGAACGGGCGACCACCCCATCCTGCTGTCGGCTTCATTCACCATCGATCCCTATGTGTCGTTGTTCTCGCCCTATCGCAGGGAATTTTTGGATCGCATCCGCGGCGCCGAGAGCAAAAAAACTGGACAAGGGTCGGTGGATCAGGAACCGTTCGCCTCCTTGCAGCAGTTTGCTCGCGGCGAGGCGGCCCAACTCGCCTATTGCGGAGCACGCCGTGCCGATGTGGCGGCCGATGCGTACCAGAAAGCGATCAACAGCGGATTCTCCAACAAGGTGCGGCTCGCGGAAGCCTATCACAAGTTGGGCTTGGCGCTTGAAGCGCAAGGCGCATTCGAGAAAGCCAAGGCGGCGATGCAACAGTCATTGGCGATTAGGCCCAACGTGCCGGAAGTACTGAACAATCTCGGCACGATTTATCGACAACTGGGAGATCGCGACCAAGCACTCGCCTCCTTCGAGAAAGCCGTCTCCCTCAGGCCGAACTACCCGCTGGCCCGCTTCAACCTAGCCGAATCTTACGAGCCGACCAACCGTCGATTGGCCATCTCCGAGTATGAAACCTATTTAGCCCTGGTCGAAGGGAATCCGGATGAGGCTGAGCGCGCGGCCCGTGTGAAGGAGCGGGTGAAGCACCTGCAGCGATGACCATCTCAAGACAGCAATCAACGCTCCTGGCGTTCTGACCGCTGCCTAGAACAGATTATCGTCTCCCGCTTTCCTGTTCTTCCTGAAGTGTCTTGCATTCGATGCAGAGGGTGGTCACCGGGCGGGCTTTGAGGCGAGGAAACGGAATCTGTTCTCCGCACACTTCGCAAATTCCATAGGTTCCAGCGGTAATTCGATTCAGCGCCTCATCGATTTTCTTGATGAGCTTGCGTTCCCGTTCCCGTATCCGCATGGCAAAGTGTTGATCGGCTTCGGCCGTCGCCTGATCGCTCACATCGGGAAAGGCCGGGGTCTTGGACTGTTGGACGAACCCAACACCGGCCTCCTCCAACAACTCGGCCCGCTGTTGTTCTAACTCGTGACGAATCTCTTGTAGTTGCGTATCGCGTGGCGAGGTTGATGCAGAATTCTCCCGTTGAGATCGGCGCGAGGAACGGTCCTGGCGTGACGAAGAGGTCCTCTGGGAGGGCGGGGATTTGGCTCGTTCGGAGTCACGCCTCAGCATGACGTTATCATAGCAACGTGCGGGTTCAGAGATCAATGCATCGGATGCGGTTGGCCGCGAGCTAGAGGTCCCGGCGGCCCTCCAATGACTTGATCAAGGTCACTTCATCTGCATACTCGATATCCATTCCAACTGGAATGCCGTAGGCGATCCGTGACGTCCGAATTCCAAGGGGCTTGATCAGTTTGGTGAGATACAGGGCGGTGGCCTCCCCCTCAATCGTTGGGTTGGTCGCGATAATGACCTCCTCGACTCCCCCTCTCTGCAGCCGCTCCATCAGTTCCTGCACCTTGATGTCCGACGGTCCCACGCCGTCTAATGGCGATAGCGCCCCCAACAGAACATGGTAGAGCCCGTGATAACTGCGGGTCCGTTCGATCGCATAGAGGGTGCTGGGCTCTTCCACGACAACAATACGCGTTCGGTCTCGCTTGGGGTCGAGACACAGATCACACAGCTCACCTTCAGCGATATTGCGACAATCGCTGCAGAAGCTAAGCCCGTCCTTGACGGCCTTGATGGCAGCCGCCAATCGGAGCGCATCCTCTCGCTCGACCTTGAGCAGATGAAACGCCAGCCGCTGCGCCGTCTTTTGGCCGATTCCCGGCAACCGAACCAATTCCTGAATCAGCCCCCCCAACAATCCCCGCCGATCTCCTGTAAGTACCGCCGCCATAGCTGTGCCTCGTTGCTTAGCAGGCTGTTGAAAAACTATTCTGACACTCTGAAAACATCGGACGGTTGGAATTCACTGACCTCATCAGAAATGCCCATAGGATGTTCGAACAGGCCGACATCTTCATCCGCCCAACCTCGGGGTGTTTATCTTGCCCTCCTTCCCTCCAATTGCTCCGCAATCGATCGCCTGGGACGCGTCTCTTCGCAGGCGTGCCCACAACGAACGAAGGTCCGAACCGTACTCAGGGTACCCGTTGCTCTTCCTCTTGCAACGGGTCCAACACGTTGAGGGCTTGAGCGAGGCGATCACCCGCTGAGCGGGTACCCGGCTGGCGGACTTTTTCAACATCCTGTTAGAGCAGGCCGGGGATATTCAATCCACCTGTCAGGGATTTGAGTTCGCTGGCCATCATCTCTCTGGCGTTCCGAAGGGCCTCGTTGGTGGCGGCGACCGTCAAATCCTGGAGCATCTCGACGTCGCCGGACTTGACGACCTCGGGATCAATCTTCACCGACACCACCTGCATGCCGCCTGTGACCGTGACCGTGACTATTCCGCCGCCGGCCGTCCCGATGACCTGCTTGGACGCCGCTTCCTCCTGGATCTTCGTCATTTGCTCCTGCATCGCCTGCGCCTGCTTCATCAAACTGGCCATGTTGCCAAACGGGTTCTTACTCATACCGGAGCCTCCTTCTCAGCACCAAGTCGTCTCACTTCAACCACATCCGCACCGAACAGGGCGAGCGCTTCCTTCACGAGCGGGTGTGCACGGGTGCGCTCAAACAGGAGCGTCGCTTCCTCTTGCCGACGGGCGGCCCGTGCTTCGGCCATCGTGGGGCCCGCAGGAGCAGATGCTGTCAGCTCGGTAATGCGAACCGTGACCGGGCAGCCGGCGAGGGATTCAGCAACCGACTGCATGACGCGAAGATTATCCTCTTTTTCCATCATGGCCCGAGCCACCGACTCGGTTCTGGCGTATCCGAGCACGACTTCCTCACGCTTTAGGTCCAGGAGCCGTCCCCGCTCAAGAAAGGACGCAATGCTTGGGTGAGCGGCAGCAATACGCTCGACGAACTGTTCCCACTTCAGCGCAGGGAGTAACGGTTGTTCGGCCGCACGTAAGGCCATATGCGCGGCCCCTGCAGGCTCATCCTCGGACCGGCCCATGCCATCCTTGGCCGTCAGCACAGCCGCGTCGATGACCGCAGGCTTATTCGCCTGCGTCGCTCCTGTCAGACCCACCGGCGTGACCGGTCTGGCACCCTGCGACTTGAGGGACCTGGCAGGCGCTGAATGGCCCCTGTCGCCCCCCCGAACGGGGGTTGGCTCGGGCGGACGCGGTTTCGCCGGGCTCGGGTTGGTGACAACTGGACCGGCCAGAATTCCTGCCCGGACCGGAGCTGATGAGGCAGAGGACGGAACCCTGGCAGGAGAGCGCATCGCCGTCGGGAGCGGTGTGGGAGTGTCGGTCATAGGCGATGCAGCGACCTCCGCCAGTCTCGTCGCCCGAATTGCGGTTGCCTCCAAGGAAAACCGCGGGTGTACGCTCAAGCGCAGGGTGTCTTCAGTCTGTGAAAACACCTGAAAGATCTGCTGTAGCCGACTGGCGGAAAACCGTGAGGCTTCCTCTAACAACGGCGGCAACTCCTCGTCCGCCGCCTCCACCAGTCCCCGAAGCTCCTGCACGGACGGCACGACCGACGCCACCAGCAGATTGCGCAGGTACTCCACCACATCCGCGCAAAATGCCCGAAGATCCTGCCCCTGTTCCAGCAGGGCAGCAATGACCTCCACGGCGGCCAGACTGTCGCACCGTTCAAGGGCCTGAACGAATGATCGCACCAACTCCACCGGAACCACGCCGAGCAACTGCTCCAGGTCGTCATGGTTGATCGCCTTGCCGCAGAGCGCGATGGCTTGATCAAACAGGCTGAGCGCGTCCCGCATGCTGCCTTCGCTCGCCCGTGCGAGAAGCGTCAAACTCCTTGGCTCGACGGACACACCATCCTGAGCCGCCACGAGCGCCAGCCGCTCGACGATCTCCGTCCTCGGGATCCGCCGAAAACTATAGTGCTGGCAGCGAGACAGAATCGTGGCCGGAATCTTGTGCAATTCCGTCGTGGCAAAAATAAAGACGACATGAGCTGGGGGCTCCTCCAGCGTTTTCAGAAGCGCATTGAACGCGGAGTTCGACAGCATATGCACTTCGTCGATGATGTAGACTCGATAGGCCCCTCGAAACGGCGTGAATTTCACATTCTCGCGAATCTCGCGCACATCATCGACGCTGGTGTTGGACGCTCCATCGATCTCCACCACATCCACCGCGGTCCCTTGAGCAATTTCGGTACAATTGACACACCGGTTACAGGGGTCCCCCGTCGGCCCCTGCTCACAGTTCAGGGCTTTAGCCAGAATGCGCGCAATCGTCGTCTTGCCGACGCCGCGCGAGCCCGAGAACAGGAAGGCATGGGCGATTCGTTTGGACGAGACGGCGTTGACCAGAGCTTGCACAACATGGGGCTGGCCGATCACGTCTGAGAACGTGCCCGGCCGATACTTTCGTGCTGAGACCTGATAATCCACGGTCGCGACGCTCCAGCGCTCAGGGCTGAGTGGTAAGTGCTGAGCTGAGAGCGAGGACTCCTCGGTTTCGCTCGGTGCTCAGCCTTGTGTCCTCGGCACGAGCCGAAGGCGGAGAGTGGGGCCAGGTGATCCTGCGGCACACAGACTCGCCCGCTTACCGTTGCTTCCTTCCGGACCTGGCGGGGTTCACAGGATTCTGTTGCACAGGGCCCAGCCCCTAGAGTTCATTTTTTCAGAGAATCCATAAAAAACAGCCGCTGAAGGTTTTCTCCGGCGCCAAAAATTCGATAACCCGATAAAGAGGCGCCGGCTCTAGCGAAGCGTGGTATGGCGGAGAGGGTGGGATTCGAACCCACGGAACCGTTACCAGTTCACGTGCTCTCCAGGCACGCCGATTCGTCCACTCTCGCACCTCTCCGCACGCTACGGGCATGAAACGCGGCATCTTAACACGCGCCTCCGAGACCGGCAAGGCGATGCCACTCGGACAAACTACAGATGGCAGCACCCCTTCACTCATCCGAATTATCGCATCATCCCGCAGACGCGCTCATTCCATCCGCCAATTCGAAGACCTGCGGCATAGCGAGGTCGTCGGCCGAGGACCGGCCGCTCGGATCATACAATTCCAAACTGGCGAGCCGGTCTTCAGGTGAAGGTAGGTGTAGAAAGCCCGATGCGTTATCCCCCCTGAAGGGTCCACCTCCACCGTTCGGTGGGATCCCATGCTCGCTCTCACCCACGTCTGTTCCTTCAGGCTGAAAATGGGCCGGACTCTTCGGTTGACACATCTACATGGGCGGGGGTAGAAGGAAGCTAGCTTGTCGCGGAAACCACCGAATTGGAGCTGCGAGAGTGGCGGAACTGGCAGACGCGCGAGACTTAGGATCTCGTGGGCAACCGTGAGGGTTCAAGTCCCTCCTCTCGCACCATGATGAAGCCGAACACCATCATCGAACCAGCCACCTGAACAACCAATCGAGTGCAAGGTTTTAAGGTATCATGAAGGTTGAAATGACTGAACTCGGCCCCGTGAAACGGGCCATCAGGATCGAAGTCCCTGAGGAAGAAGTGAAGGAACGGTTCCGGCGCGCTTACGCAGAACTTAATCGCCAGGTCCAGGTGCCGGGCTTTCGGCCGGGAAAGGCGCCGGTCTCCCTTCTGGAGCGGCGCTATGCGAAATCGGTCGAAGAAGATGTCATTCGAACGCTCGTTCCTGAATATTACGATCGGGCGGTCCGCCAAACCGGCATTCATCCTGTCGTGGTGGACATCCCGCCGATCGATCGAGTGAAGATTAAGAAGGACGCATCCTTCGCGTTTACCGCAACGGTGGAGATTCGGCCGAAGATCGAGCTCCGAGACTACCGGCCGCCCAATCCGATCTCGCTGAAGCCGGATAAGCGAAGTGTGACGGACGAACAGTTAACAAAGGCTCTCGATGTACTTCGCGAACAACAGGCCCAGTTGCAGCCAGCCCCTCCTGGGGTACCCTTGAAGGAAGGGGACTTTGCTGTGCTGGATGTGGAGGGCTTTCTGGAACAACAAGCCCTCGACGGCACAAAAAAGCAGGGGCATTTGCATCGTATCGGCTCGAAGCTGCCCGTCCTAGGCCTTGAGATCGATCACCACCTCACCGGACAGGTTGAGGGAGCCCACATCGAAATCCCCCAGAGCTATCCATCCACCCATCCGGACCAGAGAGTCGCTGGCAAAACGGTGACGTTTCGCCTCGCAATCGTGTCGGCGAAACACAAGACGCTACCGGCGTTAGACGATGAGTTCGCCAAGGACTGCGGCCCATACACCAGCCTGGACGAACTCAAGGACAAACTTCGTGACCAAATGGAGAAGGCGCTGAAGCGGGACATCGAGGATGGGTATAAAGAGCAAATCATGAAGCGGCTCGTGGAAACCCATCACTTCGATCTGCCTCAGGTGCTCGTCGATCGGGAAGTCACGGCCATGGTGCGCTCACAGCTTCATGCTCGTCACCAGAAGCGAGGCGGAGGAGACGAGTCCGACGAACAGACTCTGCGGCCCGAGGAGCTAAAGAAGCTTCAGGAGGATGCGCTGCCGGAAGCCTCGCGGCGGGTGAAGCTCGGGCTCATTCTGGACGCAGTCGCGGAGAAGGAAGGTCTCCGAGTCGAGGAAGCCGATCTCCAATCCGAGATTGCGCGAATGGCCGCGGAGCTGAAGATCGACCAACCGGAACTGCAACGGATCATTCAGGCTGGCGGAAACGATTCTCGTGATGAGTTACAGAGCCGGATTCTCGCCGACAAGGCACTCGATTTTGTCTATCGACATGCGGTGATTCAAGGGTAGTCCCACGACCAAGTCATGGTTGGGGCAGCCCCAGCGGGGCCGCTGTAGCGCCCCGCAACGGAAGAAAGAAAGGAACGGAGTGCATGCTGGTACCGATCGTGATCGAGCAGACCAACCGGGGAGAACGAGCCTATGACATTTACTCCCGGCTGTTGAAGGATCGGATCATATTTCTGGGAGCGCCGATCGACGACATCTTCGCGAATCTGATCATCGCGCAGCTCTTGTTTCTGGAGGCCGAAGATCCGGAGAAAGACATCAATCTCTACGTCAACTCACCCGGCGGCAGCGTGACAGCCGGACTGGGGATTTACGACACCATGCAGTACGTGAAGCCGCCGATCAACACCATCTGCCTCGGGCAGGCGGCCAGCATGGGCGCGCTGCTCCTGGCCGCTGGGACGAAAGGAAAACGGTTCGCGCTTCCGAACGCTAGGGTGATGATCCATCAGCCGATGGGCGGATTCCAGGGACAGGCCACGGAGATCGACATCCACGCGCGGGAGATCCTGAAGATCCGCGAGCGTCTCAACGACATTCTGGCCAAGCACACGGGGCAACCGCTGGAGAAGATCGCCCTGGACACCGAGCGCGATTACTTCATGTCCGGCGAGGAAGCCAAGCGATACGGACTTATCGACGAAGTCATCACCCGACCCCCGAAAATGCTGAAAGAGACCGGGGGGCTCACCGCGAGCAAGTAGTCCGGAGCAGAGGTCACTCGTTACACCAGGAGGCCGCATGGCGAAGCAGGACAAGATGGACCGCCACTTACGCTGTTCCTTTTGCGGAAAAAGTCGGGATGAGGTGCGCAAGCTGATCGCCGGGCCGACCGTCTACATCTGCGACGAGTGCGTCAATCTTTGTAACGACATCATTGCGGAGGACTGGGAGGAAGCGAAAGAGGAGATCTCCTCGAAACTGAGGAAGCCCTCCGAAATCAAGCACCACCTCGACCAGTATGTGATTGGTCAGGATCGGGCAAAGAAGATCCTCTCCGTCGCCGTCCACAACCACTATAAGCGCATTTCCAGCAAGGACGTGGACGAGGTCGAACTGCAGAAGGGGAACATCCTGATGATTGGGCCTACAGGGACAGGCAAGACCCTACTTGCCCAGACTCTCGCCCGCTATCTGGACGTTCCCTTTACGCTCGCAGACGCCACAACACTGACAGAAGCCGGCTATGTGGGGGAGGATGTGGAAAACATCATCCTCAAACTCTTGCAAGCCGCCGACTATGACGTGGAACGGGCGGAGCGGGGCATCGTCTACATCGATGAAATCGACAAGATCAGCCGAAAGAGCGATAGTCCGTCCATCACGCGCGACGTGTCCGGCGAAGGTGTGCAGCAGGCATTGCTCAAGCTGATCGAGGGAACCGTCGCCAATGTTCCGCCACAGGGGGGGCGAAAGCACCCTCACCAGGAATTCATCCAGGTCAATACGGGTAACATCCTCTTTATCTGCGGAGGCGCCTTCGTCGGGCTTGAAAACATCATCGAGCAGCGCCTCAACCGTAAACAGATGGGATTCGGCGCGGACATTCGAAGCCGCAAGGATGTGCGCCTCGGAGATGTCCTGGCGAAGGTGCAACCGGAGGACCTGTTGAAGTACGGATTGATTCCGGAGTTCATCGGGCGCCTGCCGGTGATTGCGACCCTCGAAGAACTGGACGAGCGGGCCTTGATCCGCATTCTCACCGAACCTCGCAACGCCCTGACCAAGCAGTATGAGAAGTTGCTTTCATTCGAGAAGGTCAAACTGAAGCTTACCGACGGCGCACTCAACGCCGTCGCCAAAAAGGCCTATGCGCAGAAGACCGGTGCCCGCGGCTTGCGCGCGATCCTGGAAGAAGTCATGTTGGATGTCATGTACGATGTCCCTTCCCAGAAACAGATCAAGGAAATCATCGTGACCGAGGAAGTCGTAGAAGGAAAGAACGTGCCAATCCGGATTTTCGAGCACGACAAGGACATCAAGAGCGCCTAGCCTGAACGCCGACACACTACACTCTCTGCCTACTACCACGGGTTCGGGCGACCATTGGTGCTCTCGCCGACCAGCCACATCTCCGTTCCAGGACTCTCGACGTGTCGGCTTCTCGATGCACTGACGTCGTGTCAGGCGATGACGAGGTCGGTCATGCGACCGGTCTTGGGCTTCCGGTGCTGATTGAGCCATTCGTTCCTAGAGTCACGTTTTTGTTCGACAATTCAACGGCCTGCGCTATACTTCCTCTTGGGATCATGGCCACGGCACGAGACAATCTCAAGCATTCGGTTCCGGCTAACCGCCGCCACAGCGGCAAAACCCTGGAAATGGACCTCGAACACGAGGTCCTGATCCTCCGCGGGGCTAGCGGCGAACTGATCGGCAGCATCTCGTGGGATTCGATCATTGAACAGGTGCTCGCCTACCATGAATCACGCCCACCCCAAGAGGATCGGCGTGAACCCCGCGTCTCCCTCGCTCTGCGTGTGCGGTATCGGACCCCGGAAGGGCAGACCTTTGAGAGTCGGGCGGGAGGCATCGGCGGTGGAGGGATCTTCATCGAAAGTGAAGACCCTCTGGCGATCGGAACAAATCTGTATATCGAATTCGCCTTCCCCGAACGCCCGACCGATTGGTTGACCGCCCGCGGCATTGTCGCTTGGGTATGTCCCAAAGCCGATCAATACACCTTTTCACCGGGCATGGGCATCAAGTTCAATGAAATCGCTCCCGACGTACGGAACCGGATCATCGATCTGGTGCGCTCGCTGAGAACTGCAGGGTTCTAACCGTCATCCGCCCCCCTGTGCGTTACGGGAGACCGGGCTCCCCTTCATGAGATTTCCGATCCTTTCGACGCAATATCATCAGGGCAAGACCTTGGAGATCGACTGCGATCGCGAAACGGTCGCCCTCTACGACCTTGGCGGGCATCACATCGGCACCCTCACCTGGGCCTGGGTGATCGACCGAATCCTTTCGACTCAGGACGGGGACGAATACGCACATGCCAGAGCCTATCCACGAGCGCCCCTGGCCATCAAGGTGCATTGCGTGACATCGGAGGGGAAGGAATTCGAGAGCCTGACGGGCGGCATTGGAGGCGGGGGGCTGTTCATCGAGAGCGGGAGCCCGCTCCAGCCCGGCAGCGAACTGACAGTGGAATTTACGCTACCGGATCACCCGAGCGAGAAAATTGCAGCACAAGGTCGTGTGGTCTGGAGACGCACCAAAACTGAGCGACTTCTACTCTTTCCTGGAATGGGCATTCAGTTCACCGATATCGCCGCGGAGGCCAGAGAGAAGATCGTGCATTTGGTCGAGTCCCTTAACCGGAGCCGGATCCCGACCTGACCGATTCCACAGCTGCAGCCGCCCAGCGCCGCACCTGACCGTCCCCATCATTGGTTGCAGCCCGTTGCAAGGGCTCGATCACATCCGCGGTTCCAATCTTCCCCAGTCGAAAGGCCGCCTCCGCCCGTACCGGTGCTGCTGGATCAGAAGTCAACCGGGCCAGAAGCGGAGGGATCGCACGAGCGTCGCCCAGTTCACCCAACGCAGCGACAACGGCCTGCCTGACCTCCACATCCTGATCTCCAGAGACCCCTACAAGAGTGGGAAGTATGTCAACCGTAGCCTGGCCGATTAGGGCACGAGCCGCAGCTCTGCGCATCCCAGAATTCGATGACTGCAGTGCCGGCAGGAGGCGCCGGGCCGTTCCTTGATCTTGATTCAACTCACTCAGGGCCTGCGACGCCGCCTGTCGCACCGTCGACACTGGGTCGCTAAGGCTGGCCACAAGGGAGTTCATCGTCTCTGGCGACCCCCCTCCTTCCAGGTTGAGTGTTCCGAGGGCCCAGGCGCTCCACTGTCGCACCCGGCCATCGTTGTCCTGCAGCCGTTGAAGCAGGATCGGATTCGATTCCACCTTCCCGATTCGTCCAAGGGCCACTACCGTCGTGAGCCGTACCTCCGGGTCTCGATCCTCTGCCAATCGGATCAGCCTGTTCATAGTGCCTTGCAGATCGGGATCCGGTGACTGGTTGTGACAACCTGACACCAGACCGATAAGGATCAGCGCCTGGACAATCATCCACATGATTCGAACTGGAGGGAGTGCGCGAGACACGAAATCGATAGGGGCAGCGATCAGGCCTATTTCGGCGGGGTGTCCTCGTGGACCGCTGGCATCTGCTTGGCCACTTCGACCGAGTCCTGGATTTCCTTTTGCGCGGCATCGACTTCCGTTTGAAAAACCCTGACCTGAGGCTCAATGGCTCCTCGTATTTCGGCCGTCGTCTCGCGGACCAGACGAAACGCTTCGCCCAACCCTTGGCCAAAATCCTGCATGTCCTGTGGACTCAGGCCGGCAGGCTGTGAGGAGCCGTGAGCCTGCTTATTGGCACGCATGGCAACCTGTTGAGCCTGCACCCGGGCCACCGCTTCTTTGTTCACGATCGCCGAGGGACGTTTGGTCGCCGGCTTTGCCTGAGCGGTTGGAGGAACCGGAGGATAGGAAGCCCGCATCGCCACCGTCGGCTGTGTAAGCCGCTCCTCCATGGTCGGCGGTTGATGAGATGGGGAGGGTGATGCAGCAGACTGTTGAATGGGCGGGGAGATGGTCAGCACGGCCGGCTTCGGTGGCGCCTGGTACGCCTGTGGCGCCGCAGCTGCCATCACGGCGGCTGTCGTTCCCGGCGTCAGCTCAGGTCCGGGCGTATAGGGCGCCGTCGGCTGAGGCGGCGGAATCGCCGGCGTCGCGTCTGCTCTCGGGTGTGCCGCCGTCGCCGTTGCCAAGTTGGCCTCCGGTGTGGCCTCGACAGTCTGTGAGGCCGGCTCGGCCTGCGGCAACGGCTCCTGGACCTCTTTCTTGAACCCCTTTAAAGCCTTCCCGATACCCTCTCCAATTTGAGGCAACCGGCCAGCCCCGAAGATGATCAGGATGATGACAAGGATAATGATGAGTTCGGAGAACCCCATCGTACCGAACATCGGGTCACCTACGACGGTTTCAGTATGAAAACCCCATCGAGACCGCAGGTCTCCTTCTGGCCTCCCCCGGCACACGTCACTCTATCTGGGGCCTGTCAGAAGTGTCAAGACAGCAGCCCCGGTCTTGGGGCCACACTCAGGCTTTTAGCAGGGACACGGAAGCCCATGGCAGCAGTCGGTTGGCTACAACCCCAGAATTGGAATGATCTCAGTTTGAAGCGGAAGCCCAAACACCAAGGCGTCCCGGCCGTCGAGATAGACATCCAGCTCACTCCGGATGCCGAAGTCGCCCGGAAGGTAAATACCCGGTTCAATCGAAAAACAGGTGTGATTCAGGAGCCGTCGAAGATCCCGTGTCTCCAGATTATCGATGTTGGCTCCGTTGCCGTGAACCTCTTCGCCGATCGAATGACCGGTGCGATGGACAAACTGCTCGCCATAGCCCGCCTCGTTGATCACCATGCGACACACATCGTCCACCTCCCACCCGCAAGGCCAGTCGTCTGATCGGATACGCCGGCGCACAAATTGAAGCGCCGTGTCGCGAGCAAGGCGCACGATGTGAAAGACCTCCTGCTGGCGAGACGGGACCTTCGGCCCCACAAAACCGGTCCAGGTAATGTCGGCATAGACCGAGCCGGCGGCCGGAGCTTTGGCCCACAGATCGATCAGGAGCAGGTCGCCTTTCGAGATCGGCATGGACGATGCGGCGCTCGGTCCGTAGTGGGGATCGGCGCTGTGGGCGTTGACCGCCACGATCGGTGGGCTGGATGTCACCACGCCATGGTACTGAAAACGTCCCAGCATGAACTGTTGCAGTTGGTACTCGGTCAACTCTTGCCCGCGGGTGACCGCCTCGGCGACCTCCCGGAAGGTCTCATCGACCACCAGTCGCAGGACTTTCGCCGCCGCGCGATGTGCGGCCAACTGCTCCTGATTCCAGACCGCTTCGAACTGCTGGACCAGATCAGCCGACGTTACTGGTTCGACTCCGATGCTGCGGATCAGCTCGACGGTGCCGGCATCGACCCGCGCAACGTAAGGAATGGCGTTCATTGGCGAATACTGCATGGCGACCCGCGCCCCACGTGGAAGCATGCTGCGCAGACGATCGTGTTGCTCTTGCCACGAGACGTAGGTCAACGTCTTGCCCGGTAACGCATCGAGCACATGCGGTTCGATGCGATGGCTCAGTTTCACCGGTTGTCCATCTGCCGGCACCCAATAGTACCATCGCCTGGTGACGTGCTGGGCGGGATCCAGGAGCAGAATCCGATAGGCGATGGAGTCGCTATGTCGGAAATCATAGAACAGCCACCCATCCAACCCGGCCAAACCTGTCGATCCCGCAGCGCGTCGGAGGGCCGTCTGAATGTCGGTCACACGTTGATGCCTATCCTCTATCGCCATACCGGCATCTTAGCTTCGCGATCGACCGGCGTCAAAGCAGACGCCCCAGTCGGATGGTGAAAAAGTTCTCCAGCCTTGTTGGGGCACCCATTGCGGTCATCTCTTCATGCAAGGCGTTCAATGCGAAGAGGCTTAACCCTGAAGGGGTTTCTCCGCTCGCCACGAACTATCCGATGGGCGAGCGGATCACACGAAGTGCGGTATGTACCTCCTTGCCTCCTCGTTCGCTGCGGCCGCGCCCACGGAGAGCCGCGTCTTGGCGCGCCGGGGTGGGCGGGTGAGATGGCGGACTTTTTGACCATCCTGCACGGGATTCTGAGATCGTCCGTGATCCCTCGTTGGGGCCGGCTTTCACGGGTGCTCGAAGGGGTTATCAACAGCCTGCTGGAGCCGGAAGAAGCGTGAACGGTTCATTATCCGTGATGGTAGAATACGGCATCATGTCCTTCCTGACGCCTCCGACGGCTCCACAGTACCGTGTGACTCTGTTCTACGGACCAGACCTCGCTGCGGGAGATGGATCTCGTCTCCATTGCGTGTTCAATGTGAAGAAACGGAGCTGGAAGGCCGGCATCCAGGTGGCGGTCGAACTGTCTGCCGACCTCATCGCCGACCTCAATCGTCGACTATGCTTCGACTCCTGGCTGGAGGGCGTTTTGGGTTCGATGAACAACGACGCCCGGCGCGAGTACCGGCACCGGGCTCAAGACTTGTTGGTGGTCCACGCCTGCACCCGCAAGCTAACCGCTGCACTCAACAATGGACTCCCTCAAGAAAATGCAACGCTGAGTATCGGGCCGGTGGACGACGACCTTCCCAACGCCCTCGGCGAACTGAGCGCCGCAATCAAACAGCAGGTCCTTGTCGAATTAGATCTCGCCGCTCAGTAGTCGCTGGCAAGGCTCATCGTTCCCATTGTCCAACCGGGATTTAGATGTTTGCTTTCGAGGGCAGATTTGCTATATGTGGCCTTGATGCGTGTTCGCCTCGCGAACCGCGGCGACGAGCTTGATTATTCGCAACCAGGAGGGAACGTCGTGAAGGTGTTGCCGTTCGGCTGGTATGGAACCGTTGGGTTTCGTGGCTCGATGTTTCAGTCCATTGCCCTCGTCCTGATGATTCTCGCCGTGTCCCATCTTGCCTTCGTTCCGCTTGTCTCGGCTCAGTCGAAAGAGGAAGGTGGAGCGGAATCGACCGGCTCGCAGGCCGGCATGGGTGTCGCCTCCTTCTTCGTTAACCTCGTATACATGCCGACCAAGGTTGCCTACGCGATTCTCGGCGGCATCGTGGGCGGGTTTGCGTACGGGCTGACCGGAGGTGACGACAAGGTAGCCAAGAAGGTTTGGGATACCAGCCTCCGCGGCACTTATGTGATCACGCCCGACCATTTGCGGGGAGACAAGCCTGTGCGCTTCCTCGGTGTCCCTCAGGAAGAAGAGGAAGCCGAAGCGACTCCGACCCGCTGACGAACTCCACAAACCTGGATGAAGCCGGTTATCGGCGTCACACCTGATTTTAATCCCGGCGACCGGGAGGACATGGGAGGCAAGGAGCCGACCTATTTTCTCCGGGCTCGTTATGTTCGGGCGATTGAAGAGCTGGGAGGGCTCCCGGTGATCCTCCCGCTGGCTGCCTTCGAGACCGACCGGAAGCGCCTGCTCTCGGACCTTGACGGACTATTGTTGACCGGAAGCGGACCTGATCTTCCTCCTCGTCTCTACGGCGAGAGACAACGTTACCCATTTACCGTGATGAGCGAGCGTCGTTTCTCCTTCGAATCGACCCTCGCTCGGCTGGCCTGCAGGACCAAATTACCGACCTTGGGTATTTGCGGGGGGATGCAGGCCATGAACGTCGCGCTCGGTGGAAGTCTGGTGCAGGATATCCTTGCCCAGCTCCACTCCCCGTTGACCCATCGCCAGGCTTTTCCGGCGACGGAATTGTCTCATACCGTCTCGATCACCGACGGCAGCCTGTTGCATCGCATCGTGCGGCAACGAGAGATTCGAGTCAACAGCTCACACCATCAGTCCGTCAAGCGCGTTGCACCAAGGCTCACCGCGAGCGCAACGGCCCCGGACAGCGTGATTGAAGCCATCGAGTCGTCGCGACATCCCTTCTTTCTTGGGGTTCAGTGGCACCCGGAGTTTCTGTACGATCGGTTCGAATATCATCAGCGATTGTTCCACGCCTTCTTAGCGGCAGCCAGGACACGGGCCTGACCGCCGGATCGGACCTGCTCTCGCCGCAAGAGACTGCTATACTTGATCAGATATCAACCATGCATGTCTGGACGGCGATCGTGCCCCTGTCCTGAGACCGATCCACCGTGAATCCATTCTTCAAGACCAAATCCATCGAGCAGATCCTGGCGGATGCGGACCATCCCCAATACCGGCTCAAGCGCACCCTGACGGCCTTCGACCTCACCGGACTCGGGATCGGAGCCATCATCGGGACCGGAATCTTCGTGCTGATTGGAACCGCAATTGTGGGGGATGCCAATCGGCCTGGGTCCGGCCCCGGTATCATCCTCTCCTTTGTCCTATCCGGCATCACCTGCGCCCTGGCCGCGCTCTGTTATGCGGAATTCGCCGCCATGATTCCGGTGGCCGGCAGCGCCTACACCTACTCCTATGCCACGCTCGGTGAGTTCTTGGCTTGGCTGACCGGATGGAACCTGATCCTGGAATACGGCGTCGCCTGTGTGGCGGTCGCCATCGGCTGGTCGGGCTACTTCACCAACTTGCTGACCCTCATGGGGATCGCCTTGCCTCAATGGGCCACTCGCGCGCCGGCCGACGGCGGACTTGCCAATCTACCGGCCGCCGTCATCGTGCTGTTGGTGACATGGATTCTTGTCCTGGGGATCAAGAAAAGCGCACGCACGACCTGCGCGATCGTGCTCATCAAACTCGGCGTGATTCTTTTCTTTATCGCCACGGGGATCACGTCGATCGACACGGCCAACTGGACACCCTTCGCACCGGGAGGCATTCAAGGAATCGGCGCGGCAGCGGCGCTGGTCTTTTTCGCCTACATTGGATTCGACGCCGTTTCGACCACCGCAGAGGAGGCCCGCAATCCACAGCGAGACCTGCCGATCGGCATCCTGATGTCCCTCGGCATTTGCACCGTGCTCTATGTCACCGTGGCGGCGATCCTGACGGGATTACTGCCCAGCTCGCAGATCGACGTCCATGCGCCGGTGGCCGAGGCCTTGCGGGTGGCGGGCTTCACATGGGGAGCGGCATTGGTCGCAGTCGGGGCGGTGGCGGGAATTACGAGCGTATTGGTCGTGATGATGCTGGGTCAGATCCGGGTCTTTTTCGCTATGTCACGGGACCGGTTGCTTGGTCCCTGGCTCTCCACAGTGCATCCGAGCTACGGCACCCCACACCATGCAACCATTCTTACGGGCCTGTGCGTCTCGACTCTCTCGGCCTTCATCCCGATCGGCGAAGCAGCAGACATGACCAATATCGGCACGTTGTTCGCCTTCGTGCTGGTCTGCATCGGAGTCATCGTGCTTAGAAGGCTCCGCCCGGACCATCCTCGTCCCTTCCGCGTTCCGTTCATGCCACTCATCCCCATCATGGGGACCTTAGCCTGCCTGGGTCTGATGGCTTTTCTGCCCGCCATCACCTGGGTTCGATTCGTCGTATGGACGGCGATCGGGATCGGTGTCTATATCGGGTATGGGGTCAAGCATAGCCGGCTCAACAACCAGAACCAGCCGGCAGCAGCGTCAGCTCCCATGCCAGGATCGGTCGAACAGAGTTAGTTTTTCGAGGAGGGGGTAGACTGGACGGCCGCACGCTCCGGCTGAGCCGGGGATGACGGAGAGGAGTCCTGGGCGATGGCGCCGTCGCTTTTCGAGTCGCCTGAGCCAGCTTGCGAAGCGGGAACAGCCTGGGTCGGAGCGGCTGTTGGAGAAGATTTTGCCGGCGCTGGTTTCGGCGCCCCTTCCCCCGTTGTCCCAGGCGTCGGTTTCGGCGCCGCTGCTGGCTTGGGCGGGGCCGGACGTTCCGGCTTAATACCCCCTTCCCAATTGGGCCCATCGTACATATCCGGAGCCACCAGGGCTTTAGCCTTCCACTTCTCTTCAAAATCGGCTGCAGCCTTGTTGGGAGTCTCGGCTTCGCCGGCGATGCTGTTGAACGGATAGACCTTGGGCGAGATGACGACCTTGCCCTCACTGCGCCGAAGATACAGCGCCACAGGGTTCCCTCGGTAGGGTCCCAGAATAATATGGATCGATCCAACGTATTCCAATGGCTCCGCCATAGCCGTCCTGTCGAGGCAGAAGGCGGATGATGCCACAGGATGGGGGAGATGGGCAAGCACGGTTTATGGAGGAGCCGGTACGCGGTGGAGCAGCGCCCTCGCAACGATGACCGTCGTGGTCGAGTTCGGCAGCGTGACGCAGGATCACTCGTGCAGTCGATGGATGACCACGCTACGATGGAACCGGTCGCTCGGGACGTTGTCGTACAAGAAAAACCCCGACCACGAGTGCCATGATCACCGCAACATTCAATCCGACATCCATGAGGTACTGATAAAACTGCTCCGAGGTGATCGAGGGCTGATGGGACAGCTCGGCGCTGGCCGTGAGCACGCGTCTCGTACAGGCGATGACCCCCACGGCTAAGTAGGGCTCAAGGGACAGGACCTCAGTTTGCAGGAACCGGACGACCGTTCGAAACAGCTCAAGCAGAATGATCACCAAGAGGAGATCGTTCAAAAGTTTCAGACCGGCTGGCAACAGACCAATCTGCGAGCTTTTCGCAAGGAAGATGTACCAGGCATGGACAAATACGAGCATGCCGAGCAGGAGCAGACTCAAACCGGCCGTGATGTAGCCCCATCGGTCCAGGGACTCCATCCAGTCTAGAATGCGTCGAAGTCGTGGTGAGCACTCGCCCATGCCGTCCCTCGTTGCTGAACAAGCGGTCGTGGTCCGAGGTCAGGCATGTCCGGCCGGAGAATTCGGTTCCGGCGCACTTCGCATCTGACCGAAACGGAGGTCGTTGACGGCATCGACCGTCAACATATGTCCGCAACAGTGAATCCCGGATAACCCCGCCCCTCCGTCGATAATCAACACACGGAGCCCACATGAGCCGGGAAACTGCCGGTTCTCTTCGAGCATGGCACCCGGCGGGAGATGGCCTTTCTTTCGGCCTCGCCTGTCGGCGATCTCCGTCACACGATCGTCTTCCGTCAACTCATGGCCGCAACAGACGATCTTGGCAAACCCCTCCCCGCCGCCCATAATCTTCACCACCAGGCCGCAACTGTCGGGAAAGCGCTTGCGCTCGTCAAGGATATCCCCCTTTTTCAATGCCATGGCCCCGTGCCTCAAACCTGAAGGCTCGCGCGTTTGGCGCGAAAGCCGAGCACGGAGTCTAACACAGCACGATGTGCCTGACAGCCAACAATCGTCTTGGCTTCCGCGATTCGGGCCGGCTCGTAGGGATGAATGAACCGCTGCTTGACCCGAGCGATACGACGAAGCGAGGCCTCCAGACGTGCCTCGCTAATCGTCCCGTCCTTGACGGCGGCGAGCACGGCTTCCATCGCCAGGATCTCCCGTTCCTGATCCTTACAAATCAGTAGGATATCCGCCCCGGCGATAAAGGCTCGAACCGCGGCCTCTTCTATGCCGTAGTGATCCAGTACCGCGTGCATCTCCAGATCATCGGTCAAGACGAGGCCGTCAAAGTCCAGATCCTCCCGCAGAAGGGAGCGGAGGATGAGCGTGGAGAGGGTGGCCGGGTATTCGGCATCCAACGACTCATACAGGACATGGGCTGTCATGAGGCTCGCCAGCCCGTTTTCGATTGCATGTCGAAAGGGGCGAAGCTCGACGTCCCGAAGCCGGTCGAGAGAGGCGGTAACCACCGGCAACTCCTTATGGGAATCCTTGGTCGTGTCGCCATGGCCGGGGAAATGCTTGCCGCAGGCAATCACTCCGTGGTCTTGGAGACCAGCCATGGTGGCCAGGCCGTATTCGCAGACCTCCGTCGGGGTAGCGCCGAAAGCCCGGTCTCCGATGATCGGATTCTGTGGATTGCTGTTCACATCCAACACCGGAGCCATATTCATGTTGATCCCGACCGCCCGCAATTCCCTGGCGATGGTGGCGGCGGCCGCATAGGCGATATCGGTCGAGTGGCATTGTCCCACCGCTTCCGCCGGAGGGAAAATGGTAAACCCCTTGGGCAGCCGTGACACCCGCCCGCCCTCCTGGTCGATCGCAACAAGCAATGGTTCGGTCGCGCGCTTTTGGAGGTCATTGACGAGATGCACGATTTGATCGCGCGTCTCCAGATTACGGGAGAAGAGAATGACCCCACCGGGCTGATACTCGGCCAGGACCCGTGCCCATTCCTTGGGCAGGGAGATCCCGGTGAACCCGAGCATGAAGAGTTGTCCGACTTTTTCCTTCAGTGTCATCGGTTGCGCATCACGTGTGGTAAGCGGTGGTGGCGGCTATCTCGCCTGATCCATGACGTATTGCAACAACAGACGCGTGCCGATGCCCGTCGGGCCCTTCGGAATGTACGCACGCTCCCGCTCACTCCAGTCAGTGCTCGCAATATCCAGATGGACCCAGGGATAGTCCGTGGCGAACTTGCTCAGGAACAGCGCCGCGGTGATCATCCCTCCCCCCCGACCGCCGATATTCCGCATATCGGCGACGTCGCTTTTCAATTGTTCAAAATAATCATCCCACAAGGGCATCTCCCAGACGCGCTCCCCGGATTTCTGTCCCGCCGCCTGCACACGCCGCTTGAGTCCGTCGTTGGTGCCGAACATGCCGATGGCGAACTGCCCCAGCGCCACCACGCAGGCCCCGGTGAGGGTAGCAATGTCGATGACCGCCGACGGCTTGTAGCGGGCGGCATAGGCCAGGGCATCCGCCAGAATCAATCGGCCCTCCGCATCGGTATTCTGCACCTCGACTGTTTTTCCGGAAAGCGTTTTTACAATATCGCCGGGCTTCATGGCTCTCCCTCCCGGCATGTTTTCCGCCACGGGTAGCATCCCGACCACATGGGCGGAGAGTCGGAGTCGCGCCACCGCGCGCAGGGTGGCCAGGACCTCAGCCCCGCCGGTCATGTCCGCCTTCATCTGCTCCATATTGTCCGCCGGCTTCAGCGAAATTCCTCCTGTGTCGAAGGTGATCGTCTTGCCGATCAGGACGATGGGACGACTCTCCTTCGGTGTCTTCGGTCCCCTATATTCGAGAATGATGAACTTGGGTGGTTCGTGGCTGCCCCGGGCCACGCCGAGCAAGGCCCCCATCCCCAACTCTTCCATCTCCTCCCGTTCGAGAATCTTCAGGCTCACGCCTGACTCTTTGGCAATAGCCTTCGCTTCCTCGGCAATGCGCGTCGGCGTCATTACATTGGAAGGGTGGTTACACAGGTCCCGCGTCAAGACCGCGGCTTCCGCCGCGGCCGTTCCTCGCCGCACACCTTCCACCGCCTGTTTGAATTGGGCCTTGTCCGATGTCACGATCAGGAAACGGGCGACCTGCTTAGGAGCACCATTGTTTTCGCTCCGATATTCGGTAAACTGGTAGCTCCCAAGAATGACGCCCTCCGTCATAGCCCGTACCAAATCAACCGTTGTTGCCCCTCGAGGGACCAGGGGAGGCAACGACGCGGCAAACGCTCCCGTTTTGGCCTGACGCACCCGCTTGACCGCATAGCCGTACGCTTGTCGCAAAGCATCCAGGTGGAACTCCTTCTTCTTTCCCAATCCCACGAGGAGGAGCCGCTTCGCGGGAACCTTGCCGTGCGTGTGAAGCAACAATGTTTCGCCGAGCTTTCCTTCGAACTCGCCGCTTTTCACGACTTCGAGGACAACCCCGCCGAGAGCCCTGTCGAACACGGCTGCTTCCGCCTTCAACACGGGTTCTCCCTCGAAGTGCGTCACGACGACCATCTCCATGCTTTCCTGCTCAAGCCGCCCCGGCTTCACCTCAGCCTGTAACGTAATCATCCGCAACATCCCCTTTCCCGTCTCGCTCAACCGTCACCTTGCCATGCCCGTTATACACCGCGCCGTTCCGGCGACCAAATGAACTTATGTAATTGCACCTGGAACCGAACCGGGAGGCGATCGGCCAGAATCCACTCCGCCAGCGACTGGAGATCTAGCTTCCCGAACACGGGACTGAACAGGACCGTACAGCGATAGGCGAGTTCCTGTTTCGCCACGATGTCGCGGGCCCACTCATAGTCTGCCCGGTCCTGTAGCACGAACTTGGCCTCGTCCTTGGAGGAGAGTTTGTCGAGGTTGGACCACACCATCCGATCGATCATGCCGCTTCCCGGACATTTCACATCCATGATGATATGGCTCCTCCGATCAACGGGACCGATATCGACGGCCCCGCTGGTCTCCAACAGCACTTCATACCCCGCGTCACAGAGCCGAGAGAGGAGCACGAACGCATCCGGCTGATGCAGCGGCTCTCCGCCGGTCACCTCCACCAGCGGACAGCCATAGCTGGCCACCTCGGCCACTACCTGCTCCAGGTCCATCTCCATCCCGTCGTAGAAACTGTATTTCGTGTCGCACCATGTGCAGCGCAATGCGCAGCCGGTGAGGCGGACAAAAACGCAGGATCGTCCCATAAACGTCGACTCGCCCTGGATGCTGTGAAAAATTTCCGTGACTCGCATATCGGCACCAACTTGTTGCCAACCGGTGATGGCCGTCCCTCACGAGGCCCATCGGTTCACCGGCCAGCCCCGGTGCCTCGCAATGCGGGCCATGCCTCGGATCGGATTGACCACCGTGGGGTAGCCCACCACCTCCAAAAGCTCAACGTCCCCCGGACTGTCTCCGTAGGCATAGCTGTCGCTGAGATTCACCCCGAATTCTTTGGCGTGCGCTTCGATGAGCGTGCGTTTCCCCTCTGCATAGGGCAACGGTGGCAGCAACTGGCCTGTGTATCCGGAGAACCCTTCTTCAAGGCGCGCGGCAATCACAGTCTCCACCCGCAAGAAATCCGCCATTGGCTTAATCAAACACTCCAGCGAACCGGTGACCAGGACCAGACGATGCCCGGCTCGTCGGTGACGATCCACCTGATCCATCGCCTTCGCCGAGAGCCTCGGAATGAGATGCGTCCGACAAAAGACCTCCGCAAGCGGCTCGATCTCCGCCGACCGCTTGCCAGCCAGATACAGCTTCTTCAGCCGGAGGGGCTGGAACGAGACCGGCGGGACATGGCGCAACAGGCACCACAGGCTCTCGACTGCCTCCTGAATGCCCACAATACCTTGCTGCCAGAGATAGCGAAAAAATCTCACCTCGCTGGCCACGCCGGGAAGCAGGGTGTTATCAACATCGAAAAAGGCACCGACGCTGGGCACGGACCGACGGTCTGCCTGTTGAGAGCTGGTCGACCTGGACATGTGAGCCTCGAGATGGAGCACGGGACAACCAGCGAGGAGTCGATTGGATGTGTGCGCCGTGATTCTAGCCGGACGATCAGTTGATTGACAAGAATTTTGGCCCACTTCTATAATGCCTCCCATAACTCTCCGGTTGCCGAAGTGGTGGAATGGCAGACACGCACGTTTGAGGGGCGTGTGGCGCAAGCCGTGCGGGTTCAAGTCCCGCCTTCGGCACCATCCCCATCTCCGTTCGACTCACCCAGCCGTGTCACGCGCGGCAGTCAGCATGATTCCAGCCCAATCTACCGTGCGATAGGATCGAGGCGGACCCGGAAGCGTGGGAGGGAGAGACGATGCGGAAGAATCACGAAGCACTTGCACTCGATTACAAGATGAAGGAACCTATGGAGGCCAGAGCTGGGCATGGGGCTTCCACCGTCCGACAAGTACGACCATGGCATCCGTACTGATTGTCGATGACGAAGATCAGATCAGGGCGCTCATGCGCACCGCACTGGAACGGGCCGGCTTTCAGGTGCGCGAGGCGGTGAACGGGAAGGAGGCACTCGCTCGCTACCGCGAGCAGCCCTTTGATTTGGTCATCATGGACATCCTGATGCCGGACCAGGATGGCCTCGAAAGCATCATCCAGCTTCGACGGGAATTCCCCGCCGTCAAAGTCATTGCCATCACAGGTGGAAGCGACATGATCGGGGTGCTCAACTTTCTGGAGGTCGCCCGTATGCTAGGAGCTCGACGCACGCTCCAGAAACCGTTTGACCTTGCAACACTCGTCGAGGCGGCCGAATCCGAACTGGTTCACTGACACCTTCTGCCTCCACAACCACCTCCGCCAGTCAACACGCTTCACGGCAGCCCCTTTCCGGCACCGCCATGTCAGACCTTCCGACCTGGTCGGTTCCAGACAATCTCAGTGTAATCCCAAAATGATAATGTCCGCTGTCATCAAGATAGAAATGTCCTCTTCATTGATAGACTCACGGCCCTCAGTCAGAAGGAGGGCGGGATGGTCGGAGCGGACAGGGTGACGATGAGCGGCAAAGAATTGCAACGGGTGCAGGTGATCCGTCAGGTGATGGACAAGCAGCTCACGCAGGTGAAGGCCGGGGCATCGTTGGGACTGACGACGCGGCAGGTGCGGCGCCTGCTCAAGCGAGTGCAGGCCGAAGGTGCTGCAGGGCTGGTGCATCGGGGGCGCGGACGGGCGTCCAATCGACGGATTCCGGAGAAGGTCAAAGTGAAGGTGCTGCGGCTGTACCGGACGCAGTATGGAGACTTTGGGCCGACCTTGACGGCAGAGAAGCTGGCCGAGCGCCATCGGTGTGTCCAGATGGCGTATGTCGACAATGCGAGTAGTCGCGTCTTTGCCCGATTCTATAAGTACGAGGGCACGATCCCGGCTATGGACAGCTTCCATCGGTACTTTCGGCAACAGGGGATCCCGCTGGCCATCTATGCGGACAAGCATACGACCTACCAGTCGCCGGCTGAGCCCACGGTGGCGGAGCAGTTGGCTGGGGAGGACCCCCAGAGTCAGTTCGGACGGGCACTGCACGAGCTCGTGGTCGAGCTGATTCCGGCGCATTCGCCGCAGGCCAAGGGGCGGGTGGAGCGGCTGGTTAAAGCGTTTCAGGATCGACTGGTCAAGGAGTTGCGCCTCGCACGGATTGCGAGCCTCGAGGCGGCGAACCGATTCCTGGAGGGCTATCTGCCGGTCTACAACCGCCGCTTCGCGGTGCGGCCGACGCAGGCCGCCGATCTGCATCGGCCGCCTCCACACGGCCGAGAGCTGGCGGCTATCCTTTGCCTCAAGACGACCCGCTGCCTGCGCAACGACTTCACGATCGCCCACCAGGGACAGCTCTATCAGATTCACGACACCGTCCGAGCGACCTACGTGCAGGTCGAAGAGCGGTTGGATGGGACGCTGCAGCTAACCCATCAGGGCCGACGACTCGCCTATCACATCATTGCGGCGCGGCCCCGGAAGCAGAGGGGGGAGGGCACACCACTTCCCTCGCCCCGGCGCCCGCTGAGGCCGCGGCTGGATCATCCATGGCGCAGACGACTGTTGCCGGAACGAGGACAACGCGCGGGAACGGCCACTCCATAAACCGGACATTTCTACTTTGAGAGAACGCGGACATTTCTATTTTGGATTGACATTCCAGGCAATCTCAGTTGACTTCGCGTGCTCGACCGGAGAGACTGCCACCTCACCAATCTTCTCACGACACGATACTCTGGAAATGTGGGTACGGTATCTCAATGCGCTCTTCGGCAGCCTCGTGCTCACGATGGGCCTGTGGATCGTTGTCGGAGACATGTCCGTGTCCGCTACCATCGCCCTTTGTGGGTTCATCGCGGGTGCGCTCGGGCGGTTCTGTTCCAACAGTATGACCATCTGGGCCTGGACCACCCTGTTTTTCGGGGCAGAGAGTCTCGCTTGGCCCATCTCCATGATGATCCGGATCAAGCTGGCCGGCATGGACCCGACTGAACAACAGATGCAGGACATTCTGACGGCCATCCTTTTCGGGCTGTTCTCATCGATTTTCTGGTTTACCTTCGCCTACGGTCTATTCAGACGCACATGGACAACAGAAGGACCCTCTCCATCATCCCCCCAGCCGTTGGGGGACGCTGCCGGCGGCGCTCTCCCCCAACGGCGTCGCCGATCGCAGAAAGGGCAGCGCGCCTGACCCGCACTCGACCCGTTAGCCCAGGTCCACGGGGTCCACATCCACTTCAAACTTGAGGGTGCTGTGTCTTACAAGGCGTAAGAGATCCACGAGCGTCCGGCGCACCGATTCTCGAACTTCTACCCCCTCCGTTGTCTTGATCAGCACACGCCATCGGTATCGGCCCCTCAGTCGCGCGACAGAGGCCGGCACCGGACCCAATACAACAATCGGAGACCGCACCTGGGAGGAGTCGGCGTGTCCGGAGCCCGACTCCTCCCGCAGACCAACCTCTTTCCGAAACAGCGCGGCCCACTGCTCTGCAACTCGGTGAACGGCCAGTTCGTCTCCTCCTGATACTTGCAGCACGATCAGACTGGCAAACGGCGGATAGCCGAGCGTCTTCCGTAGCTCCAATTCCGCATTCGTGAATAGGTCACGACGGCCTTCGACGATCGCTCGAATGACGTGATGGTGCGACAGGAAGGTTTGGAGGATCACGCGAGCGCTTGCCCCGCCATCGACCAACGCCACCGCATCCAACAATCCGTGATACGTTCGCTCGGCGGCACGAAAGTCCGGCACATGGAGCCCTGCGTCCGCAAAGGGAAGCCCGAGCAACCCACACCCCCGTGCGAGCGGCTCATGTAGGATCAGTTTCGTCCCAATCAGGACGTCCCAGGACGGAGCTCTCATGGTCTCCGCCGGAAATATCTTCTTCGATCGCGAACCGACTTCATCTCGATCTCGGCGTAGAATCCGAGCCGAAGGAAAGTGGCGTCGAACCTCTTCTTCGAGCCGCTCAGTACCGAAGCCGATCGCTCGAAACTCGGTACTCGAACAGGTAAGACACCGGTCTGGGGCAGCGGACCGAGCGCCGCAATACCGGCAGGCTAACAGGCGATCCCGCTGGGAAAACATGAGCGGCACAGAACAACGCGCGCAGCTCGGCGCGGCGCCGCAGGCTCCACAGGTGAGTGCCGGAGCATACCCTCGTCGATTCACATACAACACCACCCGCTGCCCAGCAGCCAGGGTCCGGCGCATGCCGTCAAGTAGCGGATCAGACAACACGGAACCGAACGGAGTTTGCGCAAGATCGACCACCTCGATCGCCATGCTCGATGGTTCGGCTGGAAAGGACCAACGAGAGCCCTTCAACCTGACCCTTTCTTGCATCTCAAGGGAGGCGTGCCCGCTGACCAACAGCAGGGTAGCCCGATCCTGCTTGCAGCGATGCCAGACAACCTCACGCGCGTGGTATCGAGGTTCCTGCTCCTCCTTGAACGACGGATTTTCCTCCTCCTCCACGACGACCAGGCCAAGACCTCGTAAGGGTGCGAACACCGCCGACCTGGTCCCGACCACCACGGCGACTTCACCCCTCCGGATGCGATGCCAGGTATTCGCACGCGCGACCGGTGCGAGCCCGCTATGGAGCAGGGCCACCCGAGCCCCCCACTGCGCCATGAGCATATCACCGATCGCGCAAGCCCGGCGGATCTCCGGAGTGATGAATAGACATCGTCGATTGGCTTCCAAGACCATGCGCGCTGCGGCGACCATCGCTTGTGTCCGTACTTGCTCATCCGCCTCGATCAAGATCGGTGTCCAGGATTGTCGGGTCACCGATTGCTGGATATCGCGCAAGAGAGGCTCCAACGAAGCCTCGACGGATTTGCCGGCCTCCGCCTGCCAGGCAAGCTGAACTGCCGGTTTGGTCTCACCGGCGGCCTGGGTCATACTCTGGTTTACAGGGTCAGACACGGCGGCCTTCACGAGCCCGCGATTCAGCAGCGACACCAGCGTATCCTGTGTCAGGTGCGGCAGGCTTCGTTTGAGCATTGATAGAGTCTGGCCACGCTTCGAGCCTTTCAATCTCGCGAGGACCTCCGTTTCCAACCTGTTGAGCAAGGCTTGTCTCCTGGGGCTCGTCCCTCCCTCGAGTGCAAGAACAAATTTCATCTGTAGTGGCCGCAAGGATCTCGGCGGCAGGAGCAACGGCAAACATTGCCCCAACGGAGCCAGATAATACTCAGCCACCCATCGGGCGAGGCTCAACAATTGAGGGTCGAGCCTATCGCCTTCTCGATGGCCGACGGCAAGAATCGCTCGCCATCCTTTGGGGGGGCGTGGAATCTGGGGATGCACGGCGAGGTCTACGATAATGCCGCCAACTGTCGTGGAGCCAAAGGGAACGGTGACCGTTGTGCCCACCCGAACCACTGACTGAAGCGAAACTGGAATGGAGTAGGTAAAGGGCCGATGCAGGCGGCGAGGCACGACCACGTCGGCGAACTGCGGCGGAAACTCGGATTGGGTGGAGGTGTTCGATTCGAACCGATTGGTTTCCACGCGCGGCATTCTAGCAGCCACGACCTGGGGGGACAATTTTGCGCGGAGGAAGCGAACCGTCGCTTGCTATGGAGCTGGGGCGGGAGCAGCGTCGTCGGACTGCGACTCGGTTGGCTCTGATCGATCCACGGGAACCGTGTCCGGAGCCGATTCAGAGCCTGGCGGCTCCACGCCGCCCGAAGATTGATCCGCCAAAGATCCAGAACCCTGGGCCGCCTGACTTTCGGCTGGCGCGGTCGCAACTGGACTCGATGCGGGCGCACCGTCTACAATCGGCTCATGAGAGAGACCGTTGGGGACAGTCTGCGCGGGACTTGGAACACGAGACAGGGTTGCGGTCCCCGCCGATTTAGCATCAGGCGGAGCGGGATCGTGAGGAGTCTGTAGCGCCTCGGCAGATCGGGGAGGCGTGTGGAGCACCACTTCAATTCGGCGGTTCTTCCTGCGCCCCTGATCGGTCGCATTGCTAGCGACCGGCCGAGTCGCCCCATAGCCGACAGAGGAGAGTCGCTCTGAGGCGATTCCGGCCTCTTTCATGAGATATCGAGCCACATTGGTCGCACGCGCACTGGACAATTCCAAATTGGTCGGATACTTGCTCCTGAGTGACGGCCCTATTTCCTGACTATCCGCATGGCCTTCGATCCGGATTTTTGTGCCAGCCCCTTCCTGTTGGAGAATTTCGCCCATCTGCTTCAGAATCGGTTGGAAATCCGGCTTGATCGTGGCCTCACCCGACTCGAAGTGCACCCGATTCGCCAAGTCGTCCAAACTTAGCACTATCCGGTTTTCTGATTCCTCCATGCGCATGCTGGCGCGACCTCCGCTCATGCGCGTCAGGTCATCGATTTTTTTGGCCAGTCGTTGAACATCGCTCGTTTTCGATGGGGTCTCCTCTGGCACCTCAACCACCGGGATCGGAGTGGTCGCGGTTCGCATTCCGATCCGATCTCCGATCAGCAACGGGGCGATCGCCTTGGTGACCAGCACCGTCGACGTGGATTCCTCCAAGGCCAGGACCTTGACTTCTCCGATGACGCGCCGAGGCAGCCCCCCTCCGACCCGGTAGATTTCTAAATGATCGCCGAGTTCCACCCCATCATCTCGCCCAATGTCCAGATACACCACGTGCAACTGCCCGACCAGCGTTCGATTGGCCGGGAAGTCAACAATCATTCCCTGGACATCGGCTGCCATTCGATCGGACTCGGATCGGCTCTCAATAGTCGGAGCAACGAACTTGGTCAACTGGTCTCCAGGCCCAATCGGCGAAAATGAGGCCACCAATTGCCCATGAACGAATTGCCCTTCTATTGCAACGACTTTAATGACGCCGAGTTGGTGGATGAGTTCGCCGAGGTATTTGCCAGTGACGGGATGAAACACCTTATGCTGACGACGATAGACCGTTAGGAGATCGCCAACGGTTGTGTCGCTTCCTGCCTTGAGTTTCAGATAGAGCCGGTGGCTTCCTCCAACCAACATTCGGCTTCCCGACACTTGGCTATCGCCTGTGACTTGATTGACCACGCCTTCAGATGGCATGCTGAACCGAATAAAACCGGCCGGAAACGCCCAATGCTGATCCCCGCGGACCACGCTCTCCACGGCCGGATCGACGGTGTATCCGCCCATCGCGTGGGGCGCAGGCAGTTCAGCGAGAACCAAGAGGGTGAGGAAGAATCTGGAGGCTGGTCCGAGATGGGATCTCATGATTGTGCCGACGTGGCAACCTTAGCAGATGCCGAGGTGCTGTCAAGCAATCCCGGCAAACCTGGCACCATCGGTTGCTCAGAAATTGATCAGTGCAATTGATCGTTCCAGAAGATGCTCACCTCCCGGCTGGCGGTGAACAGACATGGTTGAAAAATCCGGCGCGAGGCCTTCTTCTCGCCAAATGAAACCAGCGCGAATCGAGACGCAGATCCCACGCCGTAAGAAGGGGCGGGCCGTCCCGCCGCTGAAGGCAGAATGGGAACCGGGATCGGACACTGTGTCGTCCGGCCTCCGTATGCCTGCCTCCAACATGAAGCCCCACCCCACCTGACCATCAGAGCTACGCCACGGCCATTGCTCTTGATAATGAATGCCCACATTCAAGACGATCGACTGGCTCAGAGGTCTTACCCCGCCAGATCTCAGGGGGATGGTCTCGAGTGGAGGTCCAATCCGCGGAGAACCCTCATTATTGTCGAGCCTTAACAGGCTGCGGATACCCTCTCGTGGACTCCGGAAATCGTCGCCGACATCGATGTCTCAGACGACAACGGAAAGCCACGCAGAATGCTTCAAATGCCCGTCCTTCTCACCCCCCTCCAATCCCGATGCGCCGAGACGCACCTTTCCTCGGGCGCGGCCGCAGCGAACGAGGAGGCAAGGAGGTACATACCGCACCTCGTGTGATCCGCTCGCCCATCGGATAGTTCGTGGCGAGCGGAGAAACCCATTCTGGGTTAAGCCTCTTCGCATTGAACCCCTCGCATGAAGAGATGACAGCAATGGGTATCTCAACAAAGCTGGCGGACCTTTCAGCATCCTGTTAGGACTTTCGGGGTGGGGTCTCGGTAGGTCCTTTGTGCGCTTGCTATTGTTTTCTGCCGGTGACTAAGATTGCCGCTCATTTTTTCTCCCCCGAACACCCGTGTAGGGGACCGCGATGCCCGGAACCGAGCTACTCCTCGAATATCTCAATAGTTACTTCCCCATCCTGCTGTTCATCTTCATCGCGCTGGCGTTTGGGGTCGTCACCTTGGTCGTGAGTTACCTGGTCCAACCCAAATATCCCGAACCGGAGAAACTCAGCACCTATGAATGCGGGTCCGAGCCCTTCTCGGATGCCCGCATGCCGTTCCCGGTGAGGTACTACATCTTTGCGATGCTGTTCGTCATTTTTGATATTGAAATTATCTTCTTGTACCCCTGGGCCGTCGTGTTCGACAAAATCGGCTTGATAGGGCTCCTTGAAATGATCATTTTCATCGGCCTGTTCGTTGTGGCATACGTCTATGCCTGGCGAAAAGGGGCCTTGGAATGGGATTAGGCGGGTGGCGAGATCGGACAGGGGCGGGGCATTGATCGACCAACAGGTGTCACCATGGGCTTGATTCAAATCGGGCGTCACGACAAAGACGGTCAGGCGGACGTGATCACGACTACCGTCGAGAAGGCGGTGAACTGGGCTCGCAAGGGTTCGTTGTGGCCGATGACCTTCGGGCTGGCTTGCTGCGCGATCGAAATGATTGCCGCCGTCTCTTCCCGCTACGATATGGACCGGTATGGCGCCGGCGTCTTCCGCGCCTCGCCTCGCCAATCGGATCTTATGATCGTCGCGGGCACCGTGTGCCGCCGGATGGCGCCAGTGATCAGAAAGATTTACGACCAGATGCCGGAGCCCAAATACGTCATTGCGATGGGGTCATGCGCCACTTCGGGCAACATTTACGACAGTTACAGCGTCGTACAGGGAGTCGATCGGTTTGTCCCTGTCGATATCTATGTCCCCGGATGCCCTCCAACACCGGAGGCCCTCTTCGACGGGATTCTCAAGCTCCAAGAGCGCATCATGCAGAAGCGCGTGTTCGTCAAGCAGCCGGAGCAGGTGAAGCTTCATCTGAAGGTATGAGATGACCGCCGAATCTCTTCATCCGATTGCCCGTCGGATCAAAGACGCCTTTCCGAACGGGTTTGTCACCGCAGTCGAATGGCGAGGCGACTTGGCTGTGACGGTGACCCCGGACACGCTGCACGGTGCCGCGCGGTTTCTTCATGACGACCCGGCGTTGGATTTCGATTATATCGTGCATGTCAGCTCCGTCGATTGGCCCGAGGATGAGGAGCGGTTCGAGGTCGTTTATGAATTTTATTCCATCAGGAAGCGCCATCGGATCCGGCTCAAGACTCGCGTCCGCGAGGCAGATTGTGTCGTGGATTCCCTCTGCGATATCTGGAAAGGCGCCGACTTCATGGAGCGGGAAGTCTTCGACATGATGGGCATCCGTTTTCGAAACCATCCCGATTTGCGCCGCATCCTCATGCCCGATGAGTATACGGAAGGGTATCCGCTCCGGAAGGATTTTCCGCTCCGCGGCAAGGGGTGGCGCGACACCTTCGATTTCTTGAACGAACCGATGTCCTAGAGGCACGGCATGGCGTCCCGACCGTTCGAAGACCAACGAACGACCGTCTACAAGGTCGATCCGCAACACCCCGAGAGCGAGACGCTCCCGACGTTGCGCACGGAAGAACTGTTGTTGAATATGGGGCCGCAGCACCCCAGTACCCATGGCGTGCTGAAGGTCATACTCGAACTGGAAGGCGAGAGGATCGTCAAGTCCATCCCGGTCATGGGCTACCTGCACCGTGGAGTCGAAAAGCTGGCGGAGGAGGGGACCTATCACCAGTTCATCCCGCACACGGACCGGTTGGACTACGTCTGCGCCATGTACAACAACTACGCTTACTGCCGCGCGGTCGAAAAACTGATTAACATCACCGTCCCGGAACGGGCGGAGTACCTGCGGACAATCGTCGCCGAGGTCCAGCGCATCATCGGTCACCTTTTCTGGTTGGGCACCCAGGCGCTCGACATCGGGGCCATGACGGTCTTTTTTTATACGTTCCGCGATCGAGAAATCCTGTTGGATTGGTTCGACGAGCTCTGCGGCGCGAGGCTGACAACGAGTTGGTATCGTATCGGTGGGGTCGAACGAGATTTCACGCCTGCTCTCTTCGAGAAAATTCGCAAGTTCTTGGATTACTTCCCGCCGAAGATCGAAGAATACGTCGTGTTCCTAGAAAAAAATCGCATCTGGCTTGCTCGGACGAAGGGCGTGGCCGTGATCTCGGCCGAGGATGCAGTCAGTTTTGGATTAAGCGGCCCGACCTTGCGCGGTTCGGGAGTCGACTACGACCTACGCAAGCATGAATCCTACGGAGCCTATCCCCGCTGCGAGTTCAGCGTGCCGATCGGCAAGAACGGCGACACCTACGACCGGTATTGGATTCGAGTATTGGAATTGCACGAGAGCGTCAAGATCATCCGTCAATGCCTAGAACAGATTCCGGCGGAAGGTCCGGTGATGGCCGACGTACCGAGCGTCACACTTCCGCCGAAAGAACGGGTCTTCACCAATCTGGAATCAATGATCCAACAGTTCAAGCTGTTCTCGCAGGGGTTCAACGCACCGCCGGGAGAGATCTACTGCGGCACCGAGGCTCACAAGGGCGAGCTTGGATTCTATATCGTGAGCACGGGGGGGGGGAAACCGTATCGGCTGAAAATCCGTTCGCCCTCCTTCATTCATATGGGTGCCTTCGATTTCATGGCAAAAGGCTATATGATCGCGGACGCGGTCACCATCTTCGGCACCTATGACATCGTAATGGGAGAGTGCGACCGGTAGTCTAAAAGAGAAGGCGTCAACCATCACGCGTCAGTGGCGAGATGGCGGCGGTCGGTCCTCACATCGATTGACGGATGCCGCACAACGGTTGACGGGCGTAAGGACAATGGCACTGAAACCAACCACCAGTCCTGACAAGGAAGCGACGACCATCGAATTGTCCATCGATGGCCAACCGGTCACGGCTAAGGACGGCGTCTCTCTGTACGACGTGATCGCGAGCACCGGCAAGATCATTCCCGCCATGTGCTACCACTATACGTTCGACCCGTTCGGCTCCTGCGGCATGTGCCTGGTCATGCAGGAAGGCAAGAAGGCGCCGGTCCGTTCCTGCACCGCCAAAGCGACCGCCGGGATGATCATTCGCACGGAAGGTGAGGATTTGTTCCTGGCTCGCAAGAAGGCGGTGGAGAAGCATCTCTCCGTCCATCCGCTCGACTGTCCGGTGTGCGATGCGGACGGCCATTGCGAGTTGCAGGACATGGCCTTTCTCCATGGGGTCACGAATCTGGCCAGCGCCAAACAGAAGCTCATCCCCGAGGACACGCGCAGCCTGGTGCTGGACTTCAACATGAATCGCTGCATCGCCTGCGGCGAATGCATCAACATCTGCAAGGACGTGCAGATGATCGACGCGCTTCAGTTCATGAAAAAGGGCGGCTTTAATCAGGTCGTGGCCAAGGGAGACCAGCCGTTGCAATGCGAGTTCTGCGGCGACTGTTTGGCCGTCTGCCCGGTCGGCGCCATTACCAACAAGTACTCGAAGTATCAGTACAAGCCCTGGCAGATGAAGAAAACCCTGACCACCTGTAACTACTGCGGGGACGGCTGCCAGATGTATGTGGAGACCAAAGACACGCAGGTGGTGCGGGTGACCTCCCATTTATCCTGGAAGAACAAGTGGGGCGATCGAACCGAGACAGCCAAAGGCCACGGCGGCCTCTGTGTGCGAGGCCGGTTCGGGTTTCAGTTCATCGACAGCAAGACGCGCTTGACGCAGCCACTCGTTCGTCGAGAGGGAGAGCTGATGTCGGCTCCCTGGCTGGATACCATGCACGAGCTCATCGAGCGCATCGAGACCGTCAAAAGTATGTACGGACCACAGGCGATCGCGGGACTCATCACCGCGCGCTGCACCAACGAAGAACTGTACCTGTTCCAGAAGCTGATGCGCGTGGCACTCCGCACCAATCAGATCGACAGCAGCGCGAGATACGGCCACTTGAATTTCGTCCACGCGGTGCGCCAGTCTCTGGGGGTCGGCCGGATGACCAACGACTCCGAAGACCTCACCAAGGCCAAGGCCATTTTGCTGGTCGGGTCCAACCTCACCGAGACCAATCCGGTGGCGAGTCTGCGTGTCAAGGAGGCGATCCGAGTTTACCAGGCCCAAGTGATCGTCATCGACTCCTTTAGTACCAACATCGCAAAGTTGGCCTCGCACCCTACAATGGTCAAGCCGGGCACGGAAGGGCTCTTCGTACAAGGATTGGTCAAGGCCGCCTTGGATAGTGATCTCATCGACCAGGATGCGACCGCTGCACATCCGCAAACCTTGGCCGCGCTGAAACGGGCGGCATCCAGTCTGTCGCTGGAACGGATCGCATCCCAAACCGGTACAGCCGTCAAGCAGATCGTCGAAGCCGCGACCCTGTTCGCCGAAGCGCCCCGCGCCCTGGTCATCGCCGGCGAGGGCGTCGTGCGACGGAGCGGCGGCTATCGCACCTTGCTCACCCTGGTCGATTTCCTCTGGATCACGGGGAAGTTGGGACGGCCGGGCTGCGGCCTCAACACGGTGGTCGAAGAGGCCAACGAACAGGGCGCCGTTGATATGGGCGTCGCGCCCGAATTTCTCCCTGGCCAAGCGTCGTTCTCCGACGAAGCCGCTCGGGCCAGATTCGCCAAGGCCTGGGGGTCGGAGCAGCAGCCGGTGACGTTGCCGGCGGCCGGGTCCGGCGCAACCTTGATGGAGATCCTCGACCGTTGCCGTACCGGGCAGATCAAGGCGCTCTATCTTGTGGGAGAGAATCCGCTCGAAACGTTGCCGGCCTCCGCCGATGTCCGGTCCGCTCTTGAGAAGCTCGATCTCTTGATCTGCCAGGATCCCTTTTTGACCGAGACCGGCAAGCTCGCCCACTTTGTCTTGCCGGCCTGTACCTTTGCCGAAAAAGATGGAACGGTGACCAATCAAGAGGGACAGGTGCAACGAGTCCGCCAAACGCTTGATCCTATCGGAGAAAGCCTCCCGGACTGGCATATCATGACGGCGCTGGCCAGCGGGCTCGGCCATCAGTGGGACTATGAGTCCTCCCAGGACATTCAGAACGAAATTATGAAGCTGTTGCCGGGCTACTATAATCTCGGCCAAGCCAAGAAGCCTCCGGTATTGCTTGACGCCTACTTTTCCAACAGTGATGCGACCCAGGTCTCTTCGCGGTATGCCCAGCCTGTGACCGACCTAGCGCCGGACAAGCCCTATCGTTTGATCATGGGACAGTTGCTGTACCACTCGGGTAAGCTCTCGACGCAAGCATCTGGCTTGATCAACATCGCGCCCAACAACGGCCGTCTCCATATGAGCCTGGAGGACCTTTCGCGTCTGGGGTTGGCGGAAGGGGGCACCGTCCGAGTCACCTCAGCCACAGGCTCGCTGGTCATGGCCGTGCAGCCGAATACGGCCGTCATGCCGGGTACCTGTTTCTTCCCGGAGCATTTTAACGAGCCTCCCGTGAAGGACCTGATGGCGGTCGATGTCGATCCGATCACGAAGGTTCCGACTTTCAAGTTTACCCCAGTGTTTGCGGAGAAGGCCTAAGCGAGGACGCGGGACCTCGCGCCGCCCTAAAGAGCACACGATGAAAGTCACCGGTGTAACCAAGAAGATCCTCCACGCAATCCTGTTCGACGAGATCTGGGACGCCATGAAGGTGACCTTCAAACACATGTTTCACCGGCCAATTACCTTTCAATATCCGCGCGAGCAGCGGCAGATCCCGGATACCCACCGGGGCGCGCTCGCACTGTTGCGATACGACGACGGCAAGGAACGGTGCGTGGGATGCGATCTGTGCGAAGCCGCCTGTCCGTCGCGCTGCATCAAAGTGATCAGCGCGGAGGACAAGTCGCTGCCGCTCCAGCGCTACGCCAGCGAGTTTTACATCGACATTACCAAATGCGTCTTTTGCGGCTATTGCGTCGAAGCCTGTCCCGTCAACGCCCTCGCCATGACCAAGCTCTACGAGTTTTCCACCCACGATAAACGGACGCTCTTGTTCGATAAAAAGCGGCTATACGAGATCGGTGAAAAATACTTGGAAGACGGCAAGAGATATCTCTATGCCCACGGCCAGGAAAAAAACAGCGACTCGAGCCGCGAGTACCGATATTACTTCCCCCAGTCCGTGGCGAAGGGGACGCAGCCGCCGCCGAAGCACCTCACGTAAGCGACCGTGCACCGGCCTATCGAAGGAATGTAGAAGACGATGATCGCGGTGTTCTTTGCATATTTCTCGCTGGTGGCCATTATTGCCGGCGTGCTAACGGTCGCATTGAAAAACCCCGTCCATTGCGGCCTGGCGCTGTTAGCCCTGCTGCTGCACGTCTCCGGCCTGTTCATTCTGCTGAACGCCGAATTCCTGTGGGCGGTGCAGGTGATCGTTTACGCTGGCGCGATTCTGGTGCTCTATCTGTTCGTGCTCATGCTCTTGAACTTGAAGACCGAGGAGCGGTATTTCCATGCCCACTACCCTTATTTGTTGGCGCCGGCGGTCTTGGGCAGTCTCTACCTCCTGTTCATTTTGTTCCGTACCCCGTTTGGAGGAGCGAAGGGCGATGCGCCCACTGATCTCACGTTGAAGACCGGCAATACCGTCGCGATCGGCCTCAAGATGTTCAGCGACCACATCTTGCAATTCGAGATCATCGGTCTGTTCCTCACGGCCGCGATCGTCGGAGCTATCGTGTTGGCCAAGACCCCGACGGACGCCAGGCCGGAGCCCCAGGATCGTCCATGAGGGGGAGCGAGAGATGGCATGGTTCTATTTAATCGTCGCCGGATTGTTCGAGGTCGGATGGGCGGTCTCGTTGAAGTATACGGAGGGGTTTACTCGGGTGTGGCCAAGCACGATGTTCGGCATCTCCATGGCTCTGAGCATCTGGTTGCTGGCTCTGGCACTCAGGACGATTCCCATCGGAACCGGCTATGCCGTCTGGACCGGCATCGGCGCGGCCGGAACCGCGACGCTGGGCATGCTGCTCTTCGGAGAATCGCGCGATACGTGGCGAATGCTCAGCCTTCTCTTCATCATCGTTGGGATTGTCGGGCTCAAGGTCTCGTCCACCTAATGGCCCACTTGAGCATGCTGAAGACAACTCCTTGTGGCGGGGTGACGGGACCATCATGATTCCTCTGTCTGCCTACGTGACCGTAAGCACGATCCTGTTCATGACCGGTGTCCTCGGCGTGTTGATCCGGCGAAATTTCATTATCGTCCTGATGTCCGTGGAGATCATGTTGAACGCAGCCAATATCAACCTCGTGGCGTTTTCCCACTACCTCGAGTCGATGGCAGGGCAGATGGTCGCGCTGTTCGTCATCGCCATTGCGGCCGGAGAAGCCGCCATCGGCCTGGCGATCATCATCGTCGTGTTTCGGGGCAAAATCTCGACCAACGTGGACGAGATGAATTTATTGAAGTGGTGACATGTTCGACTGGTTGGTTCTGCTGATCCCCATCTTTCCCCTAGTCGCGGCGATCGTCAACGGTCTGCTCGGCAGCCGGTATTCGCACCATACGGCCGCGCGGCTGGCCTGCGGCTCCGTGTTCCTGTCGTTCCTCTGCGTCGTCGCCGTCTTCGCGGACGTGCTGAGCACCGGCGGCGCCCGCGACGTCGTCGCGTATCAATGGATCTTCGGCGGAGATCTCAATATCAATCTCGCCTATCTGATCGATCCGCTGACCTGCATCATGCTGCTCGTCGTGACCGGGGTGGGCTTTCTGATCCACCTTTATTCGGTCGGCTACATGCACGGCGAAGACGGGTTCACGCGCTTCTTCACGTACATGAACCTGTTCATGGTCTCCATGTTGCTTCTCGTGATGGGGAACAATTATGTCGTGCTGTTCATCGGATGGGAAGGCGTGGGACTCTGCTCCTACCTGTTGATCGGCTACTACTACGAGAAGGTCTCGGCCGCCAAGGCGGCAACCAAGGCCTTCGTGGTCAACCGGATCGGCGACGCGGGCTTTCTCCTGGCCATCTTCCTCGTCTTCGTGAATTTCAAGACGCTGGATTACACCACGGTGTTGGCGCAGGCCAGCCAGATTTCTCCGGAAATGGCGACAGCGATCGCCCTCTGCCTCTTGATCGGAGCGGTCGGCAAATCTGCGCAGATTCCCCTGTACACCTGGTTACCCGATGCGATGGAAGGTCCCACCCCGGTGAGCGCGCTCATTCACGCTGCCACCATGGTTACGGCGGGAGTCTACATGATCGTCCGCAACCACGTGTTTTACGACATGTCGCCGACCGCGATGACCACCGTAGGCCTCATCGGCGGCTCGACGGCCCTCTTCGCCGCCACGATCGGCTTGGTGCAGACCGACATCAAGCGCGTGCTCGCCTACTCCACGGTAAGCCAGCTCGGGTACATGTTCTTGGGTTGCGGCGTCGGAGCCTATGCGGCAGCCATTTTTCACCTGATGACCCATGCCTTCTTCAAGGCTCTGCTGTTTCTCTCAGCCGGTTCCGTCATTCACGCGCTCCAAGGGGAGCAGGATATCCGCAAGATGGGCGGGTTGCATTCGAAGATTCCCTGGACGCATCGCGTGTTTCTCATCGGGACGCTGGCAATCGCGGGGATCTTCCCCTTTGCCGGTTTCTGGAGCAAGGACGAGATTATGGCCCATGCCTTCTCCCATCATCACTATCTCCTGTACGGGATGGCGGCCCTGGGGGCCTTGCTCACGTCCTTCTATATGTTCCGCCTGACCTACCTGACATTTTATGGGGAATCGCGGGTGGACCACCACACGCTGGACCATGCCCATGAGTCTCCGCCGGTCATGCTCGGCCCGCTGTTCGTCTTAGCCGCCTTGTCGCTGGTGGGCGGCCTGCCCGGAATCCCGCCGGAACACGGGTGGTTCCATCGCTTTCTCAGTCCGGTGACGGGCTCAGGAGGAGGAGAGCATGAAGTCGGCGCCGGCCTCACGATCATGCTCATGGGCGTGGCCACCGTGATTGCCCTGTTGGGCTGGCTGCTGGCCCACTTCCTTTACACCGTGAAACCAGGAACGGCCGACACGTGGGCGGCTCGATCGCCGGGGCTCTATGCCGCGCTGTTGAACAAATGGTACGTCGATGAGATTTACGACGCGGTGTTCGTCGAACCGATGAAGCGGCTGGGACTCGTCTGGGACTGGGTCGACCGAACGGTGATCGACGGGATCGTCCGCGGCGTCGGACGCGCGACCGAATTGACTGCGGCCGGCAGCACTTGGACCGAAAAGTACGTGATCTACGGATTCCTCAACATTGTCGGGTACGCCAACCACCTGATGGCGCGCTCCTGGCGGAAACTGCAAAGCGGCCTCGTGCATCATTATGCCGCCATCATCGTGGCCGGACTGTTTGTGATCGTCCATCTCGTGCTGATCTGGTGGAACGCATCCTAACGAAATCATGCGCATGACGAGGATATTCACGACTGGAAGCGAGCCGATCTAATGCTGGAAGAGCTGTCGTTCAATTTCCCCATTTTGTCCTGCCTCTTGGTCGTCCCGTTGCTGGGGGCGCTCGTGCTGTGGTTCCTGGACGACGAGGAGATGGTGAAGGCCGTCGGCCTCGGTGTGTCCCTGTTGGAGCTGGCGCTGGCCATCGTCGTGCTCGTGCATTTTGTGCCTGATTCGCCAGCCATGCAGTTCGTCGAGCGTGTCCCATGGATCGCCCCGCTCGGCGTCAGCTACCACCTGGGGGTGGACGGTATCAGCGTGCTCTTCGTCGGCGTGACCGCCTTCCTGACCACGCTCGTCATCGTGTATTCCTGGGACCAGGTGCGGCACAAGATGCGCCTCTATTTGATGGCCTTGCTGGCCCTCGAAACGGCAACGATGGGTGTGTTCGTCAGCCTGGACCTCTTCGTCTTTTTTGTGTTCTGGGAGTTGCTGCTGATTCCCAGCTACTTCCTGATCAAGCTCTGGGGTGGAGGCGCAGAGCGTCAATATGCCGCCCTGAAGTTCACGCTCTATACACTCTTGGGCAGCGTCTTCATGCTCGTGGGAATCGCGCTCCTCGACCTCAACTACCACAGTTGGGCGGTGCGCAGTCATATCGAGCCGGCCTACTCCTTCGATTTTCTCGAACTCCTGCAGGCCCCGATCTCGGTCAATAAACAAATTCTGATCTTCTGGCTGCTGTTCCTGGGCTTCGCCTTCAAGGCACCACTGTTTCCCTTCCACACCTGGCTGCCGGATGCCCTGCTGGAAGGTCCGATCGGCATGGCGGTCATGCTGGCCGGGGTCAAGCTCGGCACCTATGGATTCCTCCGGTTCAGCCTCCCGTTGCTGCCCGAAGCCTCCAAGCACGACAGTGTGGTGACCATCATGATGGTGCTGGCCCTGTCCGGCATTGTCTATGGCGCCATCGTGGCGCTCATCCAGCCTGATTTCAGGCGACTGCTGGCCTTCAGCAGCGTCAGCCACTTGGGATTCGTCGCGGTCGGGGCCTTCGCGCTGAACTACCAGGGAATTCAAGGCAGCCTCTTGACGATGATCAACCTGGGCTTCAGCACGGCGGGACTCTTCTTCGTGGCGGGATTTCTGTATGCCAGAAGACAGAGCACCCATCTGTCGTCGTTTGGCGGTCTTGCCAAACAGGCTCCGCTACTCGCGACCTTCCTGCTGATCATTGGATTGGCCTCGATCGGGCTGCCCGGGACGAATGGGTTCGTCGGCGAATTCTTGATCCTCATGGGCGCCTTCAAAGCCTATTGGCTGTACGGCGCCATCGCGGTCACCGGCGTCATCACCGGGGCGGCCTATTTCCTGTGGTATTACGAGCGGTCCATGTTGGGCCCGCTCGGCAAGGGCCTGGCTCAGGCGGTACCTGATCTCAAGTTGGGAGAAGTGGTCATCAGCGTCTCACTGACGATCATGATCATCTGGATCGGCCTGTATCCTTCTCCCTTCCTACGCATGATGAACGGCTCCGTCCAAGCGCTCGTCGACCGCTTGGACCGAGGCACCGTCACCATGATCGATGCCACGCGGCATTCGATGCGAGACTAGGGACTCATGGCTGATTACGCGCTGCTGTACATTTTGTTCGCTCCGTTTCTCGGCGTCATCGCGCTCATCTTCACCCCTGAGCGCCAGACGCTCCTCATCCGGAGTATCGCGGCCTGCGCGGCCGGCATCAGCCTCCTGGCCTCGTTCTATATATTTTTCGCCTATGACCCGGCCAAGGGCGGCTTTCAGTTCGTCCAGCGGTACGAGTGGTCTCGCGAACTGGGCATCGCGTTTTATCTCGGCGTGGACGGCATCGGCACCCCGCTGGTGCTGGCCTCCTGCATTTTGCTCTTCGCCGGCATTTTCGTGTCGTGGCACATCAAGGACCGAGTGAAGCAATTCTATAGCTGGCTGCTGATCCTCGCGGCCGCCACGATCGGCGTCTTCATGTCGCTCGACCTCTTCTTCCTGTACTTCTTCTACGAAATGTCTGTCATTCCCATGTATCTGCTCTTGGGCATGTGGGGGAGCCACACCAAGAAATACCTCGAAATGACGGATCCGGATGGCTTAAAGAAGCGCGATTCGGTCGGGTTCATCTTCAATTTCGCCTCGAACAGCAAAGAGTACGCCGCAATGAAGCTCGTGCTCTTCCTGTCGGCGTTTGCCGTAACCGCACTGATGGGCATTCTGCTGATCTACAAATTCTCAGGGCTCAATACCTTCGACATTCTGGAGTTGCGTGAGAAGGCCCATTTCAGCGGACCGGTTGCGACAATCATCTGGCTGTTGATCTTCTTCGGGTTTGCGTCGATCGCCCCGATTTGGCCCCTGCACTCCTGGTCGCCCGTCGGTCACGCGGCCGCCCCCGCTGCGACGAGCATGCTTCACGCCGGCGTGCTCATGAAACTCGGACATTTCTCCATCATTCGTGTCGCATTTGAAATTCTTCCGGAGACGACCCGCGAGTTGATGCCGATTGCTGCCATCCTGTCCATCTTCAGCATGCTGTACGGAGGCTTCGTCGCGTTCTATGCCAAGGACACCAAGTACGTCATCGGTTATTCGAGTTCCAGCCACATGGGTTATGTATTTCTTGGCATGGCGGCGCTGGACTATATCAGCCTGAGCGGAGCGGTCATCTATATGTTTGCCCACGCCTTGGCCACCAGCATGCTCTTCGCCATGGCCGGTTGGGTCTACGACCAAACCCACACGCGAGACATTCCGTCGTTGGGAGGACTGGTCAACCGCATGCCGTTTATCGCCGGTTGCACGATCGTGGCCTGTATGGCCTCCGTCGGCATGCCGGGCACGGTGAACTTCATTGCCGAGGTTATGATCATCGTCGGGAGTTGGAACAAGTACCCGCTGCAAGTGATTGTGGCCGTCATCGGCATCGTCCTGACCATGGGTTATCTCTTCCGTATGATGCGCGCGGTCTTCTACGGCCCCATGGACCAACACCATAGCCACGCGCACGACGCCGTCGCGGCCGTGGACCGGGTGCCCTTCTTCCTGATGATGGCCTGCAGCATCGGGTTTTTCCTGTTCCCGGGGCATTTCTATTCCGTCGTCCGCTCGGGAGTCGATCCGCTGGTCGCGCGGATTTCTAAGGTGGTGCCCGTGGCCACCATCGAGCCCTCCGCTGAACGAACCGTTGAGCTTGCGCAGTCTCCGACTGGAGCCGGTGCCTTACGCCGGGAGGCCGGGCGGCCATGACGTTTTCACTCTCCTTATCCCTCTCAGACCTGCTCTTGCTGCTGCCGGAGATCGTGCTGACGCTTTGGGTTTGCGCGATCCTGGCGGTCGATTTCGTCTGGCCGAGGCTGCCCAAGGTTCACATCGCCTCGTTGAGTGTTCTATCGCTGGTCAGCACCCTCGCCTGCCTGGTTTGGCTCGACCTCTCACACGTGACGGGAGCCCTGTTCCGCAATATGTTCGTGCTCGACCGGATGGCGATCTTCTTCAAGATCTTCATCATGGCCGCCACCCTCCTGGTGGTGCTGGCCTCAATCGAATACATCCGCAAGTTTCGCTTTTTTCGCGGGGAGTATTACTTCCTGTTGCTCATGTCGGCACTCGGCATGATGTTCATGGCCTCCGCCAACGACCTGCTCTCCCTGTTTGTGACGCTGGAGTTTTCGACCTTCGGCTTCTATGTGCTCGTCTCGTATTTGCGCGACGACCTGGCCTCCAACGAATCGGGCATCAAATTCTTTATCCTGGGCGTGTTCGCCGCCGGCCTATTGGCCTACGGGATCAGCCTCGTCTACGGCGAAACCGGCAAGATCGTCTTCTCCGATATGATGGGATCTGAAGCCACACCGGGGCTGATTGTAGGCTACCTGCTGATTTTTGCTGCCCTGGGTTTCAAGATCGGCGCGGTCCCGTTCCACTCCTGGATTCCGGACACGTACCATGGGGCGCCCACTCCGGTGACGGCCTTTCTCTCCATCGCCCCGAAAGGCGCAGCCCTGGCTATTTTGCTGCGCATGTTCTACATCGCGCTGGCCACGATGAAACCGGCTTGGGTCATGGTGTTGGTCGCGGTGTCCATCCTGTCGATGACCTACGCCAACATCGTGGCGATCGCTCAGCGCAATATCAAACGCCTGCTGGCCTACTCCGGGATCGCACAGATCGGAAACGTGCTGATCGGGTTGGCGGCTGGCTCGAAGATGGGTGAGGATGCCATCCTGTTCTATCTCTTGACGTACCTGTTCGCCAACATGGGCGCCTTTGCCGTGATCATCACCGTCGGCAACCTGACCGGCAGCGACGAGATCGAGGATTACAGCGGCTTGAACCGCCGCTCGCCGTTCCTGGCGTTTGCGATGCTGTTATTTCTGCTGTCGCTGGCCGGGGTGCCTCCTCTCGCCGGGTTTATCGGCAAGCTCTATATTTTTGTCGCGGCCATCAAGGAAGGCCTGTACACCTTGATCGCCGTTGGATTGATCAACGTCGTCATCTCCATGTACTACTATCTGGTCGTCGTCAAGAAGATGTACATCAACGAGCCGATCGATCCGACGCCGCTGCGGGTGCCCGGATCAATGCAGGCCGTGTTGTATATCGGCCTCGCCGGCACCCTCGCGCTCGGGATCTACCCGCAGCCGATCATCGACTGGGTGGTCTCCGCCACGCTCATGTTTTCCAACCTTGCCGGCTCGATCGCCCAATCGACTCCGCCGACAATACCAGGGGGATGAGCGTTCCGCTTTTCACCGCGGTACCTCTCTCGCCATCGCGTCCACGTCCCCGCACGGCCGCTGCGCAAAACGAGAAATCCATCAGGGTTCAGACCCCGCTCTGCTAGAATACCCACCGATCGGATCCAGCCGGCGCTTTGCACCCGGTCGCCGCGTGTCCCCTCGGCCATGATCGTCGCTCCGAAGAGCGGCCGCGCGTCCTCCGTGTTTCGGTCGACGCACCCATGCGCATCCCATACCGCAATCCGTTTGCCCAGTGGTCCATTCATCATCTCATGTTGCTCGGCTTCGGATTGGTGTTCTTTGTCGTCGGCACCATCAGTCTCCTGGTCTATCGCAACACCTCCCATCTCATCAGCAACGCCAGACACGACGCCAGAAGCCAACGCCTGGTCAAGGGACTCGACGATCTGCTGGCGCTGTTGGAGGAAGCCGAACGTAGTTCCCGTCGCTATTTCGTTACCGGCGACGACAGTTATTTGGAGGCTCACCAGACCGCGGTCGAATTGGCTCCGGCCTATGTGCTGACGTTTCAGGAGTCCGTCCGGGAGAGTCCCGTGCAGCAGGAACGAGTTCTCTCGCTCGAAACCCGTATTAAGCGCGTGCTCGATGTCGAGCGGGCCGGCATCGCTCAACGAAAGAAGCATGGGTATCAAGGGGTACGTCCGCTGGTGTCCGGACGGGACGCCAACCGCGAACTGGAGGGGGTACGGCTCATCGTGTCCGAGATCAGCCGTGAAGAAAGCGCAACGACCGAACGTCGGGCCCATGACTCCGCAGCCAGTACCCACCTGAACATATGGCTTTTGGGCGGGGGCACCTTGTTGCAGTGGGTGCTCCTGTCATCGGTCTACTACCTCATCAGGCATGACCTCGCTGAACGGGAGCGGGTGGCCAGGGAACTCGCTCGCAGGGGCGAATTACTCGAAGCGGCCAACAAGGAACTGGAGGCCTTTAGCTATTCCGTGTCGCACGATTTGAGGGCCCCGCTCCGCCACATCGACGGCTATGTCGCGTTGTTGGACAAGGCCGCTGGCCAGGATCTCCCCGAAAAAGCCCGCCGCTACCTCACGACCATTTCCCAGGCCGCCAAACAAATGGGGCAGTTGATCGATGACCTCCTCAGCTTCTCGCGCATGGGACGGGCGGAGATGATGACGACCAACGTGGACATCAATCAACTTGTGAAGGACGTGATTCAGCATCTGCAACCGGACCTACAGGGGCGCAACATCGCCTGGCAGATCGATGACCTGCCGGTCGTCCAAGGCGATCCCTCCATGTTGCGTCAGATCTTCGTGAATCTGATCGCCAACGCGGTCAAGTTCACGGGCACGCGACCGTTGGCCCGGATCGAGATCGGAACCGAGTCGTCCTCGCCGCAAGACACAGTCATCTTCGTGAAGGATAACGGCGTGGGGTTCGACATGGCCTACCGCGACAAGCTGTTCGGCGTCTTTCAGCGGCTCCACCGGGCTGAGGAATTCGAGGGAACCGGAATCGGGCTCGCCAACGTTCGGAGGATCATCCACCGGCACGGCGGCAGAAGTTGGGCGGAGGGGCATCCCGACCAGGGCGCCACCTTCTATATCGCTCTTCCCAAGCATCAAACTCCATTGAGGATCGCGGCATGACCGTGAGCTATAAACCGATTCTACTGGCCGACGACAACCCCCATGATGCCGAGTTGGCCTTGGCCGCTATGGAAGAGCAGCGGCTCGCAGAGAAGGTGACCCTCTGCCGGGACGGTTCGGAGGTCTTGGACTATCTCTATCGTCGAGGATCCTACGCCGTTCGTCCGGAAGGTCAACCGACGGTCATCCTGTTGGATCTCAAGATGCCCAAGATCGACGGTCTGGAGGTATTGCGCGCCATAAAATCGGATGACCTATTGAAGCGCATCCCGGTTGTTATCTTTACGTCGTCTCGGGAGAACCAGGACATCTTGCGCTGCTACGCCGTCGGCGCCAACGCGTATGTGGTGAAACCGGTGGAGTTCGAGGAATTCAGGAAGACCGTCGCAGAACTGGGCCTGTTCTGGGGCTCGATCAACGAGCCGCCGCCGGAACCTGTGCCGGCGGCTCGGTAAATCCGGCGAAGCGGGAAGCCTGTTCCGTTGACCGAGCGGAAAGGCCTCTCTATACTCCTCCCGGAAGGTCCAGCCTTCGACGTACCCCCGTGTCCACCCTGTCACGCAGGCTCATCCGAGCTGCTCATGTATCGCTACCGCTCACACCCAGCAGCGGGCAGGAATCGGCGGAAAGATCTGCGGGATGTCCTAATGGTCAAGACCGAAACAGCCATGCACCATGGTGGGACACTCCTCCGCCGTGCCGCACTAATCCTGCTGCTGGTCACTCTGACTCCTGCAGCGCCGTCTGCCTCCGATGAGGATCTCAAGTGGGACACCGTGGCCGATGGGTTGGCCTTCACAACCTGGAATCCCGAGACCACATGCGGCGAGGACATCGCCGCGGTGATCGTCCGCATCGATCCGGAGCGTTACCGGTTTGCGATCCACTATTACCAGGACGAAGGCTTGCTGAATCCTCCCTTGATGGTGGACTGGCAGCGGCGAATCGGGGCCAGTCTGATGTTCAACGCTGGACTGTTTCGTGACGATTTTTCCTATATGGGGTTGCTCTACAAAGGTGGGCGGGCGCTCGGGAAGCGACGGCATCCGCAGTGGCAGGCCCTATTCGTCGCCGAGCCAACGGAAGGGGGGCGTCGAACAGCCGGCGTGCTGGACCTGGCGTATGACGCATTCGACGAGGACCATCCCCCGTACGGAGAAGCCGCGCAATCCCTTATGGTGGTGGATAGAACCGGCAAGATCCGCGTCAGGCAATCGGGCAAGCGCGCGCACCAAACGCTCCTGGCCGAGGACGGAGCCGGCAGGATCTCCCTCATCAAGACGACAAAGCCGGCGACCCTATACGGGTTGGGAGACTGTCTTCACCGATCGTTTCCGGCCATGAAGCAGGTCATGGCCATGGACGGCGGCTCTTCCTCTGAAGTATTGGTCGGCAGTGACCTGTTGACACAACTCAGCCGCTCCGGTTACTCGCCAGCTTGGCGATCCGCTGTCGACGGCACGGCCCGGGCTTCTCACATCCCGCTTCCGGCGGTCATCAGCATCAGGCCGCGGACGGAGGTCGCCTCACCGTCCACGACCACCCATCCGCCGCCACAACCTTTCTCCACTCGCTGACGCCCGTGTCCGCCGCTACCGCCGAGGCCGGTCGACCGGATACCCCGCCTCCGCCCACGCGTTCATGCTCCCGTCAACATTGTAGACGAAACGGTATCCCAGATCGGCCAGAGTCTCCGCGGCAATATTGCTGCGATGGCCGGACTGGCAGTACACCACGATATGTTCGTCGAGCTTGGCTCCGATCTGCTTGTGCCTGACCTTAATCTCGCGAAAATCGATGTTCAAATCGGTGCCGGGAATGAATCCTCCCACGTGTTCTTCCGGGCTGCGGACATCAATCAAAAAGAACCCTTTCTTGTCCGGTGCCATGGCTTTCATCAACCCCGCGCGCAATTGCTGCACCGTCAACAGATAACTATGGTAGGCGAGTCCTACGGTGGACCCGGCCACGACAATCGCCAGCACGACGCCGCCTATCAGAATCCACCCTGGCCGTTTCATGGACATCCTCCTTTCGCAGCGATTCATCATGCCGCTGTATCAGGCAGACAGTCGATCCCGTGCAGTGGGAAACATTGCAGAATGATCCGCGCCACACAGATCCGTCGGACGTCAATCGAACCACTACCCGATCTTGTCCCGATCGGTCCCTCCGCTTATGATACGAACTCCATGAAAAACCGGTCAAGGTACTTGCTGCTCTCTCTCATCGTCGCCTGTCAGGGCTGTGGGGAGGGCGCGAAGCTGTTGCAGACGAGCGAGCAGGGAGGCGTCGCGGTCTACCCCTTCAGGCCGGAAACCGGAGCGATGACCTCGTCCCTTCGGCGAGACGCCCTTCGGCTCATCGAGGAGCATTGTGGCCGTCACTACACCATCGTCCGTGAGGGAGAGACCAAAGGCCGCAGCCGGATCCACGATGTACAGGGGGCGCAGGAGGTGATCCAGGAACGGCGGTGGGGGATTCAGTTCGAGTGTCGATGATGCAAACGGTCAGCGAGCGCCGTCCGGTCCAAGCCGAGCTTGGAAGTCGTCGATCGTCAGCAGACTCAACAGCTTAAGCCCTTCTCGCTCTACGCGAGCCCGACCGTCCTGTTCTTTCCGATCCACGATCACCAGAGCATGCTCGACTTTCAATCCGGCGTCTCGTGCCGCCGCCACCGCTTTCAGCAGAGAGCCACCGCTGGTCAACACATCGTCCACAATCATCGCCCGGTCGCCCGGACGGACGCCGCCTTCGATCAACTTTCCCAGTCCGTGGTCCTTGGCCTGCTTTCTCACTACAAAGGTCTGCCAAGCCCGCCGGGGTGACATCGCGTACGCGTAGTCTGAAATCGTGGTCGCGATAGAAATCGCTCCGATCTCCAATCCGCCAACACAGTCGATGTGCAACTCTTTCAACTGCTCCCAGGCGGCCTGCGCGACAATCCGTCGGGGTCCGGGATAGGCCATGAGCATGCGGCAGTCCACATAGAAGGGGCTCGTCAGGCCGGAAGCCAACTTGAATCCCTTGTCGGGATCGTACCGGAACGACTGGGTTTCCAGAAACGCCGCGACCAACTCGGTCCTCATGGTCACACCCCGACCCGCTCGCCCACATTATGCATGAACGCTTCTACGGCAGCCACCGTGCGACCCATTGCAGAACGGAGCACCGGGTGAACCGTCTCGAACCGTCATGATGAATAGGGGCTGAATGGTCGGCCTGAAGCACCTGCTAATGTCTCCTGACCTATCGCGCCGCGGCCTGTCGGTTTCTCGGATTCACGGGAGGCGCTGGCTCGAACGAAGCGGTCAGTAGGAACCTGTCCTGCCGGGTGAGGAGGTGCCGCGAGACGGACGTTGGGAACGGCCGGTTTGTGCCTCGCGAGACGAGTCCTTGTCTTCCGCTTGCTTAACCTGCTCTTCATCCGTCATGTATCGATCCGGCTCTACGCAACCCTGAAGGCAACCGCACAGCACCAGAAGACCCATTGCAAGCCCAAGACGCATAGGAACCATCCTTTACCTTTTTCTGTCGGATGAGCCGACGCCTTCACTCTACTACAGGGAGCCAGGCCCGAGAAAGCTCAGATTTTGCTACAAATGAGGCGCAAATTGGTCGGACCCGAGCGGACCAGTCAGGAAAACCTGTTCACCTGTTCCGCCAGCGTCTTCGAGACCAGCCCCAGATCGAACGGCCAGGCGTACCGCAGGGTGATCCCGGGATGTTTACTCCTGAGCGTCGCGAGGGTTTCCGGAATCTCGGTTTCCGAATGGGAACCGCCCGGCGTGAACATCGTGGTGATCACGGTGACCTCTGCAGCTCCCTGTCGGACCAACTCCTCTACCGCAGCTTCCAACGTGGGAGCGCAATATTCGTTATAGGCTATCGTCAACAACCGCCCATCCAGCCGTTCACGCAGATGCGAGGCCACGGCCTCCAACCCCATACGATAGGGATCGTTCTGTGGAGTTCGAGGCCATTGCCGGATCGTAGCATCCAATTCGATTTCCTCCTGGCTAGGAGGCATCTTGGCGGCCCGCCGCTGTGTCTCCAACCGCTTGAGCCGCATGACCAGTTCTTGCGGGCAATCCTTGGGAATGCCTCCATGTCCGACGAGCACAACTCCACGTTGAATGGCTCCCACCACGCTTCTCCTTTCATATTGCCGACTGCGGCTAGACGTGATTCCTCAAGATCAGTTCCTTGGGATGCGGATTCAGGTAGATCTGATCTCGGACGCAGGACACCTCCAATCGGACCGCGTAATGTTTGACCAGTGTCATCGCCATGACCAATGGGACCAAACCGCGATGATAGTCGTCGATGACCCCGAGCAATTCCGCCTTTTCAGCCTGATTGAGATGGACCATGAAATGTCCGATCAGGTGATGCAACACCTTGACATGCTTGCGGACCGTCGCTTTGATGACCAGAGCCTCCATGAACAACGTTCCATATCGCAGAGCCAACTCTTTCGGCCGAGAGCGGTCGGTCTGCGCGACGATCTGGCCCAAACTCCGATAGTGAGTCGCGCTGTGCACCAGAAGGAGGTACTTGTGGATCCTGTGAAAGCTCACCAGCGCACACCGCGTGACCCCGGCTGACAGCAGGCTCCGCCACCGGTCGTAGGCGAACACCCGCTCAATGAAGTTCTCGCGGATCGCTGGATCGCAGAGTCGTCCTTCCTCTTCGATCGGCATGAGTGGGAACTGCTCCTGGATGGCACGGGCAAAGATACCCACGCCGGCCCGTCCCGGCATCCCGTGCTTGTCGTACAGACGGACCCGCTCAATCCCGCAGCTCGGCGAGTCCTTCTTGAACACATAACCGCAGAGGTCCTCCCCTTTCAGCTCACGAACTCGCCGTTGCGAGAACTTGTCGAGCGGCCTGGTCAGATCCCGGTTCGTTCGAATCGTGATCAACCGTGGCTGCTCCGGCTTGCCCACCAGGCGCATCGCCTCACGAGGGATGCCCAGCCCCGCTTCCACCTCGGGACAGACCGCTACCCATTCGACATGGCGTCCCAGCACCTCGACCAGAAAGGGGTCCCGCTTGTGCCGGCCATCGAACCGGACCTGCTCGCCGAGCAAACAGCGGCTGATGCCGAGCCTGATAGGCTTGGCGTTCATATCCGGGCACCGACAGTCGGAGCACCTGCGAAGATCGATCGAAGGGCCGAGTCCAAACGTGGGAACTGAAATCGATATCCACCCTCGAGCGCGACTCTCGGGGTCACATGCTGGCCGGTGGTCATGACGGAAGCCAGTTCTCCAAAGACAAGACGTAACGCCAGCGTCGGCACAGGCAACCATGAGGGCCGTTTCATGGTCTTCCCGAGCGTGTCACAGAATTCCTTCATGGTGACGGGAACGGGCGCCACCGCATTGACTGGTCCGCTGACGGTCTCATTCGCAATCGCCCATGTCATCAGGCCGACCAGATCGACCCGGTGAATCCACGAGACCCACTGGGTTCCCGGCGCAATCGGCCCACCCACGAACGCCCAAAAAGGCGGCCGCATCTTCGCCAGCGCCCCACCGTCTCGCTCCAGTACCATCCCGATTCGAAGACAGACGACCCGAACGCCTGCGGATCGAGCCGCGAACGCCCCCTGTTCCCACTCTATGCAGAGGCGAGCCAAGAAATCCGCGCCGGGTCCATCCCGTTCATCAAACAACCCATCCTGACTCGCGCCGTAGTACCCCACGCCGGATGCGCTGATTAGCACAGGCGGCTTGGTCGCGAGGCGAAAGATCGCTTGGACCAAGCAGCCTGTGGCATTCACACGACTGTCGACGATCATCCGTTTGCGGGACGGTGTCCACCGGCCGCCGGCAATCGGATCTCCGGCGAGGTTGATGACCGCCGCGGCGGCCTCCAGTTCCCGTTCCCAAGGGCCGGATGTCACGGCATCCCATTCCACGACCGTGATCGATGGATCCAGCACCGCCCTCGCCTGAGGAGGATTCCGCGATAAGACCGAAACGGTCAGGCCCCGACGGCTGAGCGACCGACACAAGGCTCGCCCAATGAAGCCTGCCCCGCCGCTGACCACGACTCTCATGGGCCTGCTCCTTTCGTAGATACCCACGCCCTCCCTGGCGGGGGCCTCTCGCTAAAGTAGAGAAGCCAATGGATCGCCGCTCCCGCCCTTCGGCGCTCGTCTCTTGAGCGCACTCCCGTTGACGCAAGCGATGAATTCTACTCTTAGGGAAAGCGATGGAGCAAAAGGAGAAGGCGCTTCGGGAAATGGTGGGGCTTGCTTGTAGAACCCACGTCCTCGGCGCAGGACAGAGAACGCCCGCTCTCGCAACTCCGAGATAGACCCTTCCGGGCACCGCGGGCGGTACCCTTCCAGAATTCGCTCCGTCACGGTCATGCAACGTGGAACCTCGGCCGGCTCCACCCCCTGCCGTGCCCGCCAGGAAACCCCACGGACGAAGAACCATCCTGTCTTCATGAGCAGATCCGTCCGTCCTGAACTCTTCGACTCCGCTCAGAACCGACCCGTCGAAACCTGCGGGAAGCCCGTCGAATTGCCTGCGGTGAGGTCGTCGAACCGGACCAAGGGAGGGTTTGAAATGACTTCTAGCGCAGCGTGACAGCCGAGACCGGGTACCATCGATCGACCCGACGGCCCGCAATGGCCAGATCCACCAGCGGGGCTCGACCTGTTTCATCAAGCACCGCGACCTCAATCTGATACCTCCCAGCCGGGAGCTGTTCAGGAAGGGTCGTCGCATCCTCGACTTGGTATCGTTCGCCTGGTAGCCATCGCCTGAGATCCGCCTTGCTTGTCCATTGCGCCACGACCTGCTCCGACTCGTTTCTCAGCCGGTAGGCAAGCGGCCAGGGCCGATAAACGGGAGCCACGCCGACATTCTCCCATCGGGATTGCAGCTCGAAAGGACTACCGGCTCCGGCCTCCGCTTGATGGCTGAACTCACGCAACACCAGTCGATAGCCCATCTTCTTGAGAAACTGCTCGACCTTGGAGCGCCAGACCTTCGGCACGGGAGCCGATTTGGCGTTCAGGACCGACACGTGCCAGTCCAACCCTTGCTGCAAGATGCGATCGATGTCGAAGCCCTTGTCGTACCAGTCCTGCATCACGCCGCAGACCTCGAACTGCACCGGCCCTCGTTTCCAGGCGTCGCCGATCACGGAATCTCGCAGGACCGGCGCATAGGCATGCTCCATATGATTCCAGGTGGGAGTGAAATAGCCGTAGTCTCCGAAACAGTCTCCGCGCCAGCCGGCTCCGCGCTCGGCGCCGTATTTGAGCAGGCCGCTGTGTAGGCTGACGAGCGGCACCTGCGGGAAATAGTGGATGTACCAGTCCGTGATCCTGATCTGATTCGCCTCGCTCGGGAAGAACGTCTGACATTGAGGGAGGTGCTCCGGCAGGCAGCAGGCCGTATTCCATTCCCCCCAGCACCCGACCGACCCGATATCCACATGGTCGATGTCCGGCGAAGCGCCATACCGCTCGCCGAAGGCCTTGATGAGCTTTTCGTGGTACTCGAGGAAGAGAGGATTGTTGTAATCCGGAAAAATCCCGTCGGTTTCCTTGATGCTCGCGACGCCCTTCTCCAACAACCAGCGGGGCGACCCTTGCTCGTATTCCGCCACGATGCGGAAAGCGAGCCGTTCGCCCTTGGCCTTGGCCTGTTCGATGATCCGGTCGACGAACTCGAACGCGTACTGCCCCTCGGCCGGCTCAAGATCGGCCCAGGACCAGCGAAAGTAGGCCACAGTCGAGCGCGGATATTGATCGGTCGTTGGTGGGTGGCCGAATCCGAAATGAAAATCGGCAAAGCCCATGCCAGGGTTGTATAGAACCTCATCGATCTCGACCGGCCGCACCGCAACCCACGGGACCGGCTCCCGGGATGGAGGACCACCCAGTGACTCGCCATCCTCCGCGCCGCCGAAACCCGGCATCTGAAAGACGCCGCTCCACAGCAAAAACCAGAGAATGATCGGCCAGCGCCGAGTTCGCCCGCTCGCGTTCATGCGTTCATGATGAGGATCTGCTGTTGCGGCAAATACGATTAGGAATCACTGACGGCTAGTTCGCGCGCATTGCCGACAGGTCCTGAATCGCTCGCAGGATATCCGACACGGACAGCACGCCGATGATGGTCTGATCCGCCGTCACGGGGAGATGCCGCACTCCCGCTTCCTTCATCAAGGCCAGGGCGTCGGACAGAGACTCCGTCAGCTCAATGGTCACGACCGGCTTGCTCATGCAGGTGAGCACGGTCGTCGTGTTCGGATCGAGCCCGCGGGCCACGGCCTTCCGGCTCAAGTCCGAGTCGGTCACGATCCCGATGTACCGTGAGCCATCGTCCACGATCAGCGATCCCACTTTCCATTTCTGCAATGCCCGGCCGGCCTCCTTGATCGTCGCACCGCTGTAGATACTCCGGACATCGCTGCACATATAGCCTTCGACCGTCACCTGCCGCAAGGCCTGCCCATCGAAGCCGGACCGCCGAGTGACGAGAAGGCGCTTGCGGAATTCCAGCTCGGCCACGCAGCTTTCGAGCACCCGCTTACGTTGCTGGAGGCTCTCGCGCTCCCGGTCATGAGTGCCGCTTTCCTGCGCTTCCTCGGGCAGAAGGCTCCCTTCGCCGATCTTGGCATAGAGGTATGCCTCGAACTGATCGGAGGCCTGGCCGAATACCTGGCCGATCAGATCTTCGATCTGTTCATCGAACTCTTCCAGGGTGATCGTCGGCTTCTTGCGGGAGAGAAACGGCTGAAATTTTTCCAACCGCTCCCCAAACCGCTGAATATAGCGGTCCAGAAACGTCGCGCGCGTCAACCCGGTCCTTGTCTTGATTCCCATCGTGTGCCACTCCTCTTGTGAAGGGAGCCAGACTATCGCAACAGCCTATCAAGGCTCAAGAGGCAGCTCCGTTCGACGGGTACGTCGGCCGGAGTCATGCTTGAAGCGCAAGGCGGAAGGATGGAGCGTAGAGGGTCGGCTAATGAAGCAGTTTCTCGACGGTGCCCTTGATCAGGTCGTACAGAAATTGACCCAACTCGTGGACGTCATAAAATAGATAGGTCATCTGTGTCGTCAACACAAACAGGCCCGTGTACAACGTCGCCGGCCTCGTCCGTTCCCATCTCGCCGTCCAAGAACCGAGACGGGTCCGTATCCCGGCGTTGGTGCAACACGCATAGGTGACCGATCCACCCAATATGGCTCCTGCGACAACATCGGTCAGGTAGTGGAGGCCGAGGTATACCCTGGGAAACGAGATGACAATGACGGCATGGGCCAACGCCAACCATCCCAGTATTCGAGAAATGAAATAGAACCCGACCGCGAATGAAAAGAAGAACGTCGCGTGGTCACTCGGGAATGCACTCCACGACGAATAATGCCATTCTTGGAGTCCCTCGGCATGTTTCAGGTGGAGCTCCGGCGTGAACAAAGGCCTCACGCGGAGCGGCTTGTATTGTGCGAGTTGAGAAAGTGCAACCGCCACGATGCAAGACATCAAGAGCGTCACCAGCATCGCATGACGGTTCTCGTTTCGATCTTCTCTGAACCAAGCCCACCAGAACAGGGGGAGGACGATGTATCCTTTGGCCAGATTACTCGATGCGAGATAGACCATGATCGCATCAAACGTCCATGACCGCTGGACAAACTGGTTGAAAAACGAGGTGACCGCAAGATGCACCGACGTCATGTCATCAGGCCCCTTTCCGGTCGGATGATCACGATGGCATGGAGATCTTCCCTCTTCTCTCCTCATCGATCGGCGACACGGATGGCAATCTGGCGGTTGCGACTGAGAGCCAAGGAGACCGAACCGATGGGAGGCGGGATAGTATCGTATAGTATTCTAGAGCGTGTTGCACGAAAAGGAATGGGACTTTTCCTGGAGGAAGATCGCACCCATCCAAAGCCGTGATCAGATATCAGCCTGCAGCAGCATGGTTACGGGTGAGACTTCACGGCACACTACCGACTGCTGCTTGTCCCAAAACCACTGTCGCTCGATATCAGGACCTACAGGCGTCTCTGTCCATATCCGCCGGTCGAGGAAATTTACCGAGGAGTCGTCCAAGAAGCTGGGAAAGGGAGTAGGCAAGTTTCGATCCGGTTACGTCATGACGCATCGGACCGTTCAATGGTTGAACAGGACGGGTTTATAAGGTGATTCAACCCGGTAAGATCGAGAAACAGCGCCGTCGAGGCGTGCAGTGATCAGTGGCCGCACAGTGCGGATGGTGCGGAATCGCTCATGTTCCGCGCCATGGGCTGATACACACCGTCCACACTCACCGCGGTTCAACCGAGTCTGGACAGTCTACCCGGTCGTTACGACACTGGTTTCAACAGGTCCCTGACCCTGCATCTCAGATAGAGCATCCTCGCGATCGCGCTCTCAGAATCCTTAGGGTGAAGGTCCGGTACACAAGCGTAAGCATCCTGAATGTCGTGCCAGCCTCTCTCTTGGAAGTGAATGCACCGAAGGCCACACTGTTCGACTAGAGAACAGACCCACCCTGGAGCGGATAGCGAGATCCCATATTGCCGGTTCTGATAGTCTCCAAACCCGAACCCTGTTCGCTCATACTCGTACAGAGCCACGGTTTTACTCCAATACGGCAGGCAATACTCGTAGGCATCCTCCAGGCCTTTCATCCTGTGGTAGACATATCGGCCATGGGTGGTGAAGACGAGCACACCATCCTTTCGCAGAGACCGTACAAGGCGGCGTAGAAACGCCGGCCAGCGCTCGGCATTCAGATGAGTGAACAATGACCCTACCCAAATGAGATCAAACTGGTGCAGCGGCAGCTCAATCTGTTCCGGCTCGTTGCGGGAGTACACTGGTTTCGCCGCAAAGGTTTCCGCACAGAACTCCACGCCGTCCCTCAACACATCGCACGCGGTGATCTCCGCCGTGGGAAACGCAGCCTTCAGATACCGCAATACCCGGCCATGTCCACACGGAAGATCTAGAATGTGTTGAATGTCGGAGACGGGCTTCTTTGCCGCATGAAGACATTGGTCGATCACATCAAGCGCCGAGCGCCCGACATACCAATACCAATCAGAAAATCCCCGATCGCCGGCGTACATTTCGTCATTCGGAGAGATGGTCCGAATGACGTTCTCCTCACCGATTGCCAGCCGCTGCATGAGTCACAGGCCTGCCTATTCCATCGAACGGGATGAGGATGGGGAAGAGCAAGTTTCGGTCCGTGGACATATTTCGATGGAAATTTCGAATATTCCGCTGTTCATGACAGTGGAGCAGCAAAATTGTCACAGTCGCACAGTGGACCCCGTGCCCATTCGCTCCACCAAGACCAGAAGTCATTTCAAAACCCTCCGTTCATCCGGTTGATGCACTCACCGCGGGCTTCGACCGGCTGAGGGCGAACGGATCTGTCCTTGAAAACTGGATATTCCTCCGTTCGTGCTGAGCCTGTCGAAGCACGGTGATGGGGTTTTGAAATGACTTCTGGCCCGCATGAACAACGCAGGCTCCTAGCGACTCCGAAGTTGCCCGGCAACGAAGGCAGCCTGCTGAGCAAGTCTGTCACAGGCCTCGTTTTCCGGATGGCCGTTGTGACCGCGCACCCATTGCCAGTCGATGTGGTGGAAGGCCGCGAGCCGATCTAATTCAGCCCACAGATCATGATTCTTTTTCCGTTTCCAACCTAGCACCATGGTCTTGATCAGGAGCTGCGAGTCGGAATGGAGTAGAACCGTCTGGGAGGTTGGCAGGGTCTTCAAGGCTTCGATCGCCGCGGTCATTTCCATGCGATTGTTCGTGGTCTCCACCGCATGGCCTGCCCCTTCGGTCCGCTCCCCGCCGGTTTGGATGATAAAGGCCCAGCCTCCCGGGCCTGGATTCCCAAGACAACTGCCGTCGGTCCAGATGAGCACCTGAGGGTTCATGTAGCTCCGAGGACTAGCCCGCATGATTCATGACGGTTGATCGCGTTCCACCCCTTTCAGCGCAAGTCCAACGGGTACCCGGCAGTCGCCAGGCGAGACGGGTACGCGGAGCGCGGAAGGTTGCGGCCATCGACTGGTATCATCGCAGCAGCGAATCGAGGCGCTCGTTGTTCTCTTGTCGTCTTGAGCCAAGACAGCAGAAGCCTTCATGACTCATGCGGGCTAGCGCAAGAGCTGCTCGCCCTCTTCAATGGCTTTCAGCCACGGCTTGGGAAGATCGATAAAGGAGGTCAACAGCGCACCATCGGTCCCAGCGCGGACCCCACAAGTATGGGAGACACACTATAGCGCTTCTCCCAATCCGTTTTCATCCGTGACCCAGAGGCTCTCCAACCAGTCCGACACTCGCCTCGAACATCAGACCTATTGATTGGCACGCCGCGCGACCTGTAAGCTGATTTCCCCGCTCAGACATGATGGAGGTCAGATGGCCTCAACGCTGCTTGTGTTCACTCTCTGGGTGACGGCCTTTCTCCTCCCCTCAACACCGGCCGGCGCAACCATCCCCTCAAACGCCGCCGTGCCATATGTCGACGGCCTCGATGCGTTGAACGACGGCCGCTGGCGTGACGCCGTCGCCGTGTTGACCAAAGCCCTCGATGTCGCAGGTGACAATCCTGATATCCTGTTCGCCCGTGGCGTCGCCTCCACCTTGGCGGAAGATTTTCCGAACGCGCTCAAAGATCTCCAACGCGCCGGACGGCTCGGCTATCCGGGACGGGAACCGGAACTGTGGACGTACGTGGCGGAGGCCATGAGCGGAACGGTCACGGTACCGGACCATGCCTTGGGCGGAGGACCCAGAGGTGTTCCATCCGGTCCCGTCGTCGTGTTGCTCCCCGGCCATCTCGCGCAAGGCCATGACGACTACACCACGGAATATGGATCGTTCATCCTCTATCGGCTCGGCCAGGCTTACCAAGACCACCGTCTGCCGGCGGACAAGGGCGGAAGCGGCAAGTCAGGCGGCACCAAGAGTCCCGAGATGCGTCAAGCGATGTTGAAGGCCGGACAACTCTTTGCAGAGAAGAACTATCGCCGGCCGGAGGTGGCTGCCATCAGCACGTCGCGCGCAACGCAGGCCTCGGGCGACACCATCACTCCCAAGCACATGGCCCACGTGGCGCGAGCGCTCGCCGGAAACCCGGCGGATCCTCAGGCCCATTACCAAGCCGGCAGGGCATGGCTGGAGGCGGGCCGTCCGGCTGCTGCCCGGAAGGCATTTACGGTCGCATTGACGTTCAAGACCGACCTGGCCGACGCCTATCTGGGTCGAGCGACGGCTGCCGCCCGCATGGGCGATGAGCAACGGATGACAGCGGATCTCGACATCTACAAGAAACTTGGCGGGTGGTTCGCGACACGCTCTGCCAGATCGACCGTCGAACGCGAACTCAACGAACACAAGATCAGAGGATCAGCCGATCGATATCTGAAAGAATTGCAAGAGGCGGCCGCATCAGACAAACCGTTCGAACGGCTGGTCGAGATCGCAACAAAAGTCCATCGCGCGAAGGGGGAGCACCGGCTCCGTTACGACGAACTCCATCAGGATCGCCTTCGCGTTCTCGACGAGGCCGTGCGGGACAATCCCAAGAATCCCGACACACTCGTAGACCTCGCGACCTATCTGGTCGAGGAAGCCGACATCCGCGGCGAAAAAGTGGAGCCTCGCCGCGCGCTCGAACCCTATCGGTTCCAAGTTTCACGCAATCAAGAACTGCAACGAGCCATCCGCATCGCCGAGCAGGCGCTGGGAATCGATCCCAAGCATGTCGGCGCCATCATGCAGAAGGCGATCGCCCTCACGGGGTTGGGTGATCTCGACCAGGCGGACCACCTGGCGGATCAGGCTTTGACCCTGTCCGGGAATCATGCAGATGCCCTGGCGCTCTACGCCAGGTTCCGCGCCATGCGGGCGAACCACATGTCGAATGAAGCCTGGAACCTGCGACAGGAGCGCTGTACCAGTTCAACGCACCAGGAAACCCGAGACGGCATCGTCTATGATGTGACGATCACCACTTGCATCCCACCTTCGCAGGCCGACCTCCAGCGCGCCGCCCAACTCGATGCCATGGCAGCCGAACTGCGTCGTCGAGCGAGGGCCGCCATGGAGAAGGCCGTCGGTGTGACCAAGGGAACGGTCGAGGGATGGCTCCTGCAGGCCGATTTGGCCTTGTGGGACGGAAAGACCGACCAGGCGCAGGGCGCGTTCGAACAGGCGGTGAAGCTCAATCCAAAGTCGCTGGCGGCGCATCAGCGGTTGGTTCAGCACTACGCCCAGACGGGACAACAGGTGAAAGCCGAAGAACAGCAATTGGTCTTCACCGGTCTCTTCCAGACGACGGCCGCGCCGTTATTGAGACTGACATGGAGAAACGCAGAAAGAACCGCCTGGCAGGCCGCCAGAGGATATCTTGTCCGGGCCTGGCAGATCGATCCTCAAGACGCTCGTATCGCCGCCTACTCGGGGGTGGTTGCCGAGGCATCGGGCCAGGCGGAGGAAGCGGCAGCCGACTATCGAATGGCCCTCGCGCTCGAAGAAGCGCGCTTGCAATTGGATGAGCAAAAACCCGAGACCGGCCGGGCACTCGGTCGCGATGCGATGGAATTCGGCCTGGCAACGCAAGCGCGCTTTCACCTTGCCAAACCTCTTCAGAAAAACGGAACCTTTCCGGAGGCGCTCGCCCATTATCAAGCCGTACTCGACTACGAGAAGCGAATGCGCCCCGGATTCGAATCGCGTGAAATGTTTACGGCGCTCTGGCCGGACCAGCAACCGGAAGGGGGCGCATTGGTCGTCGGACCGAACAACGCCGCGACGTTGATTGCCGATGCTCACCTGCAAACCGGGAAGATCCTCTCGGCCATGGGCAAGCACGATGACTCCATCGAACATTTTCGAGCGGCCGCCATGCTCGGCCCCCTCAAGATGGCCGGCATGCCGCAGATCGGCGACGGATACGGCAATACCAACTTCGGTGGAGTCGCCGGAGTCCCAGCCAAGGAAGCGCAGATCCTCCTCGCCAAGGAATTGATCGCCGAGGGCGATGCCGAGGGCGCGCAAGCCGTGTTGTTTGAGGCGGGAAACGGCGTGCCCGATCACCTGCGCCAGCAGATCAACGACATCAACATGGCGATACTTCGCCTGCCCCCACGCCCCTCTCACGACTCCTACGCCGACTCGGAGGAAGAAAAGACCCGCCTCGCAGAGCTTCGGACGAGGCAGGAGCAGCAAGTTCGCGAGCAAGAAGAGCGACATGCCGCACGGCAGGCGCAGCGTGAACGCAATCTTGCCCGCCGCACGTTGACGGGCCTGCCGCTTCTTGCGACGGTCGTCCCAAGTCTGGTCGGCCGATGGGAAATGATTCCGGACAAACCCGCGACTCCGAAACGACTGCTGACCATCGGGCCTGATTCACGTTACACGCTGGTTGCCTCCGACGACAGCCCAACGATCCGCGGAACGGCATACCTTCAGAACAAGCAACGAGGGGGGAGGCGCGGTAAGTCGGAGCCGTCAAGCGGGCAGATCATGCTCTACGACGACCAGTCGGGACAGGTCGGCTCGATGTGGTTCGAGATGACCGGTGACGATGTCATGCAACTGACCGGGGCAAGCGGCACCAAGTATGCCGCGAAGCGGCAGCGATAAATCCATGTTGCACCTCGTAGAGGGGTCCTCGTAGAGGGGCCACACGTAGAGGGGTCTTGCAATCCAACACCGATCCCACCGGTGAATCCAGCTTCTTTTAGCACGGCAATTTACACATTCACCGCTTCGTGCAGACTCTGCGAAGGCTAGGAATCGCCCCGTCGACCAATCTTTGATGTAATGAGCCTGCCTGCGTGGAGGGCTCCATGGCCCAAGACCTCACCGCTTCGACAGCTTGCGCTCTTTCGTCGGCAGGGCGCCCAGAGCTAATGGCTCAGGCGAGCGAGACACTCGACCAGCGAGATCATCTCGCTCCCGGCGTGAGACTTGAGCGCGAGCAGGTGGTGGTCTCCCGACACAACCAGATCCGCTTGTGCGGCGACCGCGCATTCCAGAATCCTGTTGTCGGGTTCGTCTTGCAACACGTGGAGCGACGGGCGTGGGCGCAGGACCGTCGCCGCCTGACTGCTTTCATGGATGACATCCCTGACCTCGGCCTCAGCCCATTCGAATTTGGTCTGCAGCACTCTCGCCGTTTCTGTCGGGATGGCGACGGAGGTGACGAGTTGAAACGCGCCACGGATCGCTGCAAGGTACGCTTCCTCAGCTTGTCCGCCTGGGATGGCGAGGGCGGAGACGTAGATGTTGGTGTCGAAGACGACGCGCACAATCACCGGCCTTCAAACACCAATTTCTCGACGTCGGCCTCCGTAAGGACGCCTTGCTTGCGGGCTTTCTTCACCCCATAGCGCTGGAGCTCATAAACTCGTTCTTCCCGGCGACGACGTTCGTAGCTGGTCAACATGTCTCGAAACAACTGACTCTTGTTCTTGGCTTCCGCCTTGGCCAATTTATCGAAACTCTCTGCGAGGTTCGAGGGAAGGGACAGCGTGATAGGTCCGCGAGGAGTTTTTTATCGGTCAACTCCTGGATGATGAAAGAATACATGGGCGTCGGCAAGAGGTCACCTCCGGTGGAGGATTGGCTGAACCCTCACGGCTTGCCGCACGACCTCAATGGATTTCCCGCCCAGCCCCTGGCGGAACATCTCATCCGCGAGCGGGCCGAATTCCGAGCGTCTGAGAATCACGGACATCAGGGACTACGGACTGTCGTCTGGAAGGTCGGAGGGAATCGTAAGGCCACAGAGCGTTGCGATATCGAACGCCGGCGTGGTCAATGAAATGAAGAGGCGGATCCACTTGCGGAGTCGAATGCCCTATACGCTGAGGATATTGGCTCGGCTCGAACAGCCCACGGGTTAGGAAAACAGGTGCTCCGAACCCACTGGAGATGTAGAGGTAGAGGTCCGGCGGCGCAAGGAAGAGAGGTTACGCCTGACGAGCCGGCGGCTCAACCAAGCAGAGATCGAATCAAATTGTGGTATTTCTCCGGCGGCGTCAATGAAGAGGGCTCCGCCCGATGAGCCGCCGGTACACGTCAAGCGAGAGTTGGTGCCGAAGCCGGGATTTGAACCCGGACACCCCGGAGGGCGCTAGACCCTGAATCTAGTGCGTCTGCCAGTTCCGCCACTTCGGCCCCATGTGGATGCTGAAATAAGCCTACAACGGCGTTCTCACTTCGCTCAAAGCATCAACGTACCAGCGAAGAGTACGCTTCAGCTTCTCGCTTGCTGCGGCCTTGTTCTAGGCTTATTGAGCATCCCGAGCGCCACCCTCTGTATTCCTTGCGGCCTCCCTCCAGCCCAGCTTGAACAACCTGTTCGGAAGCAATGCGCCGTTCTCGCAATGCCGACCGCGATCCGATAATGCGGCCTGATTATGGCGAAGGGCCGGAGGTTCCGTCAAGGTGACGCAGCCACTGCCTTCGCCTTCATGATCATGACCCAACCGGCGCACCGCTGGATCGATCCGACCTGTTGAGCGGCGCCTCACGACTGAGATCCCAAGTGCCGGTGAGAACAAAGTCGCGGGGATCGCCGCTGAGCACGATGCGTTCGCGTGTGATCGCCGCAGCTCCCAACACATGCGCCGCCGGAATGTGCGGGACTTCATCGACGACCAGCACATCGAATCGCACCCGTGCAAACAGAGGATCGGCCAGGACGCGACCCGCGGTCGTAGCCACGATCCGCTTATTTTGAACAAAGGCCTGCCGGTTGGTGCCTTCTTCGGCCGCGAGCAGCTCACGGATCTTTTTGGTACCGCCCAGCCGGACGACCTCCTCCTTCAGTTCCTCATATTCCGGACGCATCTCGCGCGGTACCGCCGCCTCCGGCACCAACTCGTCGATGCGCGCCTTGGCAATATCCAATTCCTTCATCAATCCCTGGATCTGCTCATTGTAAAGCTGGCGGTATTCGCCCAGCGACTCGACGTTCTTGCCGACCGATTGCATCGCCAGCCGTTTCCAAATCGGCAAGCCCTCATACTGGCTGACGATCTGATCGATTTCAGTCACCTTGGTTCGGCACTCCGTCAACTGCGTCAGCAAGCGCCATTCGAGCAACCGGACCTCGTCCAACTCCTGCTGCTTCTGTGCCTTATAGGCCAGGATCGGCGTCAGTTCTCGGAACCGCTCATACTTGCGCCGCAGGGCCGCCTTGTCCGCCCGGGACTTGGCAAAAAACTGATGCATCTGCGCTTCGAACCCCAGCTCCGCCATAAGGATGCCCTGCCGTTCTCGCTCGATCGCCACCTCATACCGGGTCAGATAGGTCTTGTAGGTCAGACCTGACGCCTTGAGGCTCTTGGCCAGGCTTGCGGTCATGTCATCGGACATCCGATGGTCGGGGCTGATCAACAGCACGCGCTTATTGGCCCGCACCAGCTCGACCAGCAGGGTCGCCAGGCGACTGCGCCGTTCCGCCAGATGGTCCGCCCAAACGGTTGTTAGCACTGAAGTTCCGGCTGCCCTCAGGTTTTGGGCCGCCTGTGCAGGATCACCCTCCAGCAGGCCGGTCAACCGTTCAGCCGGCCCGAGCGTATAGGCCGAAGCCTTGGCCACGATGTCGGCAAGACGCTGCGCTGCGGCATCGACAAAGGCCGTGGTGTCGGGCACGATGGTCACTGAAGCCTGCTGGGCGCCGAGATCGTCCACGATCTGGATCAGGGCCTGCGAGCCCTCCTGCGCGAGTACCAACCCTTCCGTCGGCTCCATCCCTTCGGGCAAGACGATGCTCACGGGCACGTCATCAAACAACACACCTCCCGGCGCCAGGTCCGCTCGATACAGGTGCAGGGTCCCGACCGTGGCCTGCCGGTTGAGCTGTCTCGCCTCGACCGGAGCATCGAACCGGACCGCATCCGGTGAATGGCGCCAGGCCCTCAACTGGGTGGCGCACTGCTCAAGAGCGGAGAGAATCGACATGGCCGAGATTCAACTGACAACGAATACGGAAGTGAAACCACTCGTGTCCTTCGTGAACTGAGTACAATACTGAATTGTCCCTCCACACGTCCAGCCGGCGCCGGACCGCGCTCGCCCATCCCCGCGATAGCAGGTGAGTGGAGAAAGGATTGATCAGTCGGCAGGCAGTCGGAGGGCCCTGCCCCTCCGACCGATCCTCGTCATCTCGTTGACTTTCGGAGCCTTGGACCTGTATTGTGAACGGTCTTTTCACCAGTTAAGGAGCGGGTGCTATGAAGGTTATCTTGCAAGAAACACTGGAAGGCATTGGCAATCTCGGCGACGTCCTGGATGTTTCCGACGGGTTTGCGCGCAATTTCTTGTTGCCACGCCGCAAGGCGGTGGAGGCCAGCACCAGGAACGTGAAAGAGTTCGAGCACGCCAAGCGGGTCGCGGCCGAGCGGGCTCAGAAGGAACGGTTGGAGATCGAAGCCCACGCCAAGAAGATTTCGGCGGTGTCGCTGACGATCCCGGTCCAAGTCGGCAAGGACGACAAGCTGTTTGGATCGGTCACCAACAAAGACGTTGCCGATGGATTGACCGCCCATGGTTTTACGGTCGATCGCCGGAAGGTTCAATTGGCCCACCCGATCAAGGAATTGGGCACGCACACGGTGGCAATTAAGCTACCTCGGGATGTCACGGCCACCGTCGCCGTGCACGTCGTGAGAAAGCAAGAAGAGACCGAACCCGAGGCCGCCCAGGCGGCGTCCTAAGATCCGAGCCAGAACGAAAACAGCCGAACCACCGCCAACTCCTACGATTCAACTACAGAGGCCAGGCATGAGTGACGCGATAGGATCTCTGGAGGCGCTGAAAGCGACCGATCTCGACGTCTATGAGGCGATTCAGGCGGAAGAGCATCGCCAGCGCGAGAAGCTCCTGCTGATCGCCTCGGAAAACTTCGCCAGCCCCGCCGTGCTGGCCGCCCAAGGCTGCTTGATGACGAACAAGTATGCCGAGGGCTATCCAGGCAAGCGGTACTATGGAGGTTGTCAGCACGTCGATACGGTGGAGACGCTCGCGATTGAGCGCGCCAAGCAGATTTTCGGCGCCGAGCACGTCAACGTCCAGGCACACTCTGGCTCTCAGGCCAACATGGCGGCCTACCTGGCCGTCCTCAAGCCGGGGGACGCAATCCTCGGGATGGATCTCGCGCAGGGTGGACACCTGACCCACGGCAGCAAGGTGAATTTTTCCGGGATTCTGTTCCAGGCCTTCTCCTACGGGGTCGATCGTCAAACCGAACAGATCGATTACGACGTCGTTCAGAAGCGAGCTGAGGAATGCCGGCCCAAGATGATCGTGGTCGGCGCCAGCGCCTATTCACGGATCATTGATTTTCCTCGCTTTCAGCAGATCGCCAAGTCCGTCGGCGCCTATCTGTTGGTGGACATCGCACACATCGCCGGCTTGATCGCGGCCGGGCTCCATCCGAATCCCATGCCCTATGCCGATTTCGTGACGACCACCACGCACAAGACCCTGCGCGGCCCACGGGCTGGGATGATTATGTGTAAAGCTGAGCACGCGAAGGCCATCGACAAGATCGTCTTCCCAGGACTCCAGGGCGGACCCCTCATGCACGTCATCGCCGCGAAGGCCGTGGCGCTCAAGGAAGCCCTGTCTCCGGCCTTCAAAGCCTATCAGCAGCAGGTGATCGCCAACGCCAAGGCGCTCGCGGAGGGGTTGCTCGCCCGCGGCTACAAGGTCGTGTCGGGAGGAACGGACAACCACCTGATGCTCGTCAATTTGACCAACAAGGGCGTGACCGGCAAGGAAGCCGAAGCGGCCCTGGATGCCGCCGGCATCATCGTCAACAAGAACGCCGTCCCCTACGACGAAAAGCCCCCGGCCACGGCGAGCGGCATCCGGCTCGGGACGCCGACCGTCTCGACCCGGGGCATGCGGGAGACCGACATGCGCCAGGTCGTGGACTTCATCGATCGGGTGATCCAGCGGCCGCAGGATCAGCCTTTGCAGCAACAGATTCGGGCTGAGGCCAAGGCGCTCTGCACGAAGTTTCCGATCTTCCATCAGTATTAACGCGATCCTGACGCTTCGAACCCTGAGACGAGGCGCGCTCGGTGAAGTGCCCGTTCTGCGACGCGCTAGAGGACAAGGTCGTCGATTCGCGGATGGCCAAGGAAGGCGAGTTGATTCGCCGCCGCCGCGAGTGTTTAGGCTGCAAGCGCCGGTACACCACCTACGAACGGGTCGAAGAGACCCTCCCGCTCGTCGTCAAGAAGGACGGACGCCGTGAGCCGTTCGATCGCGGCAAAATCGTCGCCGGCCTGAAGCGGGCCTGCGAAAAACGCCCCATCAGCATGGCCACCATCGAAGCGGTGGCCGACCACATCGAAAAGCGTATCCAAGAACTCGGAGAAACGGAAGTCGCCAGCCGGACCATCGGCGAAGAGGTCATGGAGGCGCTCCGCGAGTTGGATCAAGTCGCCTACGTGCGGTTCGCTTCCGTCTACCGCGACTTCAAAGACATCGACCAGTTCATGGATGAGCTGAAAACTTTGGCGCGCGAGCGCCGCGAGCGGTAGGCGGATCCAACCTATCAGTTCCCTTCGATCTGCGGTAGAGTACAGGCCCCTGCTGCAATGCAGGATACGTGACTGACTCGCGACCGATGAAGACCACGAAATCCAAGGCTCGGAACACTCAGCGAAGACGGCTCTCGTCGAAGCGGCTGCGGACGAGATCACCACGCCGGCGGCGTGAGGTTCGGTCCCGACAGGAAGCCACACATGTGGCGATTCTCGGCGCAGGACAGGGAGGGACGGCGATCATCGAAATTCTCGCGCCGGACCCGCTGGTGAAGATCATCGGCATCGCGGAGACCAATCCCGACGCCGTCGGCTTGAGTCTTGCGCGGCGGCTGAAGATTCCGGTGACGCGCGATTTCCGCAAGCTCCTGACCATGAAGCGCGTTGATCTAATCATCGATGTGACCGGCGATCCCACGGTTGAAGCCACCTTGCAGGATTTTTACCGGATGGGCGTCACGGTGATCGGCGGGGCCAGCGCGAAGTTCATGTGGCAGTTGATCGAGGCCCGCATCCGGGCCACCGCGGAAATTGAGCAAACCCTCGCCAAGTACCAGTCGCTCTCCCGGCTGTACGTGAAGGAAGCGGCCACGGCGGTCAGCGAGGAGCGGACGCGCATCGCCTGTGAGATTCACGACGGTCTGGTGCAGAGCCTGGCGGGCGTCAACTTTCGGCTGGAACTGTGCCAGGAGCTGGTGGGAAGAGACCCGGCTGCCTGCGAGGAGACGCTGCGCGAGAGCAAGGACCAGCTCAAGCTGGCGATTCAGGAGGCTCGCCAAGTGATCTTCAACCTGCGTCCGCTCCACTACGATAAGATGGAGTTGGTTCCGGCCCTCACGAACTATCTCAAATCCTACGAAACCCAATCGCGCATCAAGACGGGGTTCTCGGTATCGGGCGACGAAATGGCCCTCTATCCCAGGACCAAGATCTTCCTCTTCCGCATCGTGCAGGAAGCGCTCAGCAACGTGGAAAAACACGCCAAGGCTCAGCACGCCACCGTGCACCTGCGCATCGATCCCGATCACCTGACCGTCACGATCACCGACGATGGAATCGGATTCGATGTCGAGGCGATCGCGCGCGATCCCGAGAAGTGGGATCATTTCGGGCTTCGTGGTATTCTGGAGCGCGCCCGCCTGGTCGGCGGCGAGGCCGGCATTACCTCGAAGCAAGGGCAGGGCACGAAGATCGTGATCGACGTCCCCATGGTTCCGAAGGAGGCCGTGAGCAATGGAAAAGACGACGGAAAAGATTAAGGTCCTGATTGCTGATGATCACCGGGTCGTGCGGGAAGGACTCGCGGCCATCCTCAAGACCAAGGAAGATATCCATGTCGTGGGGGAAGCGCAGGACGGGCATGAGGCGGTCGAAAAGACCAGAACTCTGATGCCGGACGTGATCCTGATGGATGTCAGCATGCCGAGAATGGGCGGCGTCGAGGCGACTCGGCAGATCAAGAGGGAATTCCCTCACATCGGCATCGTCGCCCTGACGATGTACGAGGAGCAGCAATATATCTTCGATCTCGTGCGGGCGGGAGCGACGGGATATCTCCTGAAGGACAGCGACTCCTCCCAGATCGTGGCTGCGATCCGGGCCATCTATCGAGGAGAATCGCTGATTCATCCCTCGGTGGCGAGCAAGATCCTCGCGGAGTTTTCCCTGATGGCGCAGAAGAAGGGGAAGAAGTCATCCTGGGTGGAGCACGACCTCACGGAACGCGAGATCACCGTGCTGCGGCTGGTGGCGGACGGCAAGACCAACAAGGAAATCGCCAACGCGCTCGATCTCAGCGAGAAGACCGTGAAGAACCACGTCCGCAACATCTTCCACAAGCTGCAAGTTTATGACCGCACGCAGGCCGCGATCCTCGCCATTAGAAAGGGCCTGATCGAGCTGGAGCCGCGTCCCTGAGAACCTGTAGCGTATGCCATTCGCTCCTCCCATCTCCTCAGCCATCTCCCAAGGTGACCAAGTCGAAGCTGATCGACCATCGCCATGTCTCCATCAAGTACTGCGCCCAAGCTGCGGAGGAAGTGGAGACCCTCGCCAGCCCCATCGCCAACTGGAGCAGGCCATTCCCTGATCTCGTCCATCCTCGCGCCTGCGATCCGGCCATCAGACAACAGCTCCCGAGACACTCCACCGTGGTCGGGCAATCCTCAATTATCGCGCGCCCTATCCTGACATGCCATGTTCCCCACGTTCCCTCCACCACCGCCACATGACATAGACCGGCGGGATGACGAACAGCGTGAGGATCATCGCGGAAAACACTCCGCCGACCTGCGGTGCTGCGATCCGTTTCATCACATCAGCTCCCGTGCCCGTGGCCCACATCACCGGGAACAGGCCGATCACGTCCACAAACCCGATCATCGCCATCGGCCTGATGCGTTCCACGGCCCCCGACTGAACGGTGTCAATGACGTCTTGCAACGTTTTGAGCCCGCCCGCCGCCTTGCGCCGTGAGCAGGCCTCGTCCAGATAGGCCAGCATGACGGCGCTCGTCTCCGCCGCGGTCCCGACCACGGTGATCAACCCGACCCACACGGCGATGCTGACGTTGTAGCCGAGGATCCACAGGTACCAGACGGCGCCCACCAGTGAGAGCGGCACACCGACCATCACCATGCAGGTTTCAGCGACCGAGCGGAAGGTGAGGTAAAATGCGACGAAGATGATCATGAGTGTGAGCGGCACCACAAGCCCCAATCGCTCTTTCGCCCGCTCCATGAACTCATATTGACCGGACCAGAGGATTGTGTAGCCTGGCGGCAAGTACACCTTCGCCGCCACGGCTCGCTTGAGGTCTTCCACATAGCCGCCCACGTCGCGGCCGGCCATATCAAGAAAGACATAGCCGGCCAACATGCCGTTTTCATCCCGGATCATTGGAGGACCGGATACGAATCGCAGGGTCGTGAGCTGCGCGAGCGGCACCTGAGCGCCGGTCGGCGTATCGACGAGGACTCGCTGGAGCTTCTGCGGATCATCCCGAAACTCCCGCAGATAGCGCACGTTGATCGGATACCGTTCGCGTCCCTCGATGGTGGTTGCAATGTTCTCGCCGCCGATGGCTGACTCGATGATCTTTCCCACATCCATCAGCTTGAGGCCATAGCGGGCAATCTCCTCGCGGTTGATGTCGATGTCCAAATAGTAGCCGCCGAAGACCCGTTCCGCATAGACGCTGCGGGTTCCTGTGACTTCTTTGAGCACCACCTCCAACCGTTGTCCCAGTTGTTCGATCTGCTTGAGGTCCGGACCGAAGATCTTGATCCCTACCGGCGTCCGAATTCCCGTGGTCAGCATGTCGATCCGGTTCCGAATCGGCATGGTCCAAGCATTGGTCACACCGGGAAACTGAAGCGCCCGATCCATTTCATCGATCAGACCCTCGTAGCTGAGCCCGGGCCGCCAGCGCTCGTTCGGCTTCAGTTCGACCACGACCTCCATCATGCTGAACGGAGCCGGGTCTGTGGAGGTTTCCGCCCGTCCGGCTTTGCCGAACACCCGCTCCACTTCAGGAAACGCTTTCAGCTTCCGGTCCATGATTTGGAGAAGCCGCCCGGCTTCGGTCACTGAGAGGCCGGGCAAGGTCGTGGGCATATACAGAATCGTTCCCTCGTAGAGCGGCGGCATGAACTCCGACCCCATCCGTTGATAGACCGGCACGGTGCTGAGCAGCAGTCCGCCGGCCAGCAGGACGACGAGACCTCGGTGATGCAAGGCCCATCGCAAGAGTGGCGCATAGATGCCTTGCAGACTTCGGCTGACCGGATGGCGCTGTTCCGGGAAGATCCGACCGCGGATGAACGTCGGCAGGCAGGCGGGGACCAAGGTGATGGCGAGCACCGCGCACGCGGCGATGGCCAGGTTATTTGTCCAAGCCAACGGCTTGAACATCCTCCCTTCCTGCGCTTCGAGGGCGAAGATGGGAATAAAGGAAATGGCGATCACAAGGACTGATGCGAAAATCGCCGGACCGACCTCCTTCGCTGAATCGATGAGGACCTGCACCCGCTCGCCCCTGCGGCCATCCCGCTCCCACTCCTCCAATCGCTTGTGGGCGTTGTCCACCATGACGATGGCAGCATCGACCATGTCTCCGATCGCCACGATGATCCCGCCGAGCGACATGATGTTGACGCCGACTTGCAGCAGATACATGGGAATGAAGGCGATCAGCACCGCAACCGGCAAAGTCAGAACGGGCACGACCGCCGAACGCACATGCAGCAGGAATGCGACGATCAGCACCCCCGTGACGAGCAGCTCTTCCAAGAGACTCTCGTTGGCCGTGGCGATCGATTCTCGAATCAGATCGTTGCGGTCATAGGTACTGACGACCTTCACGCCCTTCGGTATGGAGGGCTCCAGTTCCTTGAGCTTGGCCTTCACCCGTTCGATCACGGCCAGCGCGTTCTCCCCGAACCGCATGACGACGATGCCGCCGACCACCTCGCCTTCGCCATTCAGGTCGACGAGGCCCCGCCGCATGTCCGGCCCGAGCCGCACGGTCGCCACATCTCGCAACAGAATCGGCGTGCCGGTTTCATTGACGCCCACCGCGATTTTCTCGATATCCTCGGTCTGCTTGATGTAGCCTCGTCCTCGAACCACGTATTCGATTCCCGAGAATTCCACGACGCGGCCGCCGACATCGTTGTTGCTCTGTCGAATCGTTTCGACGATCGAAGGAATTGAAAGGCGGTAGGCGAGGATCTTGGTCGGGTCTAAATTGACCTGGTACTGGCGGACAAAGCCGCCGATGCTCGCGACCTCAGCCACCCCGTCCACCGCGCGCAGCCAATAGCGTAGGTGCCAATCCTGGAAGCTGCGCAGCGAGGCGAGGTCCTGTTGTCCCGATTCATCGACGACGGCGTACTGATACACCCATCCGACTCCGGTAGCATCCGGGCCGAGCTGCGGCGTGACTCCTTCCGGCAGTCGGCCCGCCAACTGGTTCAGGTATTCGAGCACACGGCTCCGTGCCCAATAGATGTCGGTGTCGTCCTTGAACAGGACATAAACATAGGAATAGCCGAAGTCGGAGAAGCCCCGAACTACCGTCACCTTTGGAGCGGACAGCAGCGCCGTGACGATCGGATAGGTGATCTGATCTTCGACCAAATCAGGGGAGCGGCCGGGCCACGTGGTGTAGACGATCACCTGCGTATCCGACACATCGGGCAACGCATCGATCGGCGTCTGCCACAAGGCCCAGAGGCCGATGGCCGAGAAGGCCAAGACCAGCAGGAACACGATGAAGCGATTTTTCGCGCTGAATTCGATGATGCGTTCAACCATATTCAGTGCTGAGTGCTGAGGACGTGAGTGCTGAGAAGAAGCCGGATCCTCCTCATTCCTCATTCCTCATTCCTCATTCCTATTTCATCCCGGACATGCCGCCCATGCTTTCGACAGCGGACTTGAGCCGGCTCTCGCTGTCGATCAGAAAGTTGGCCGAAGTCACGATATGCTCGCCTTCGTTCAGTCCTTCCAGCACCTCGCACCAGTCTCCCGTCTTCACCCCGGTCGTGATCAGGCGCGGTTCCAGCCTGCCGCCCCCGTGATGGAGAAAGACCATCTGCTTCCGGCCCGATTCGATGACCGCTTCTTGAGGAATCGCCAGCCGCGTACCCAAATCGACCCGTAACTCGACGTTCGCGTACATGTCGGGCTTGAGTTTCTCGTCGGGATTATCCAGCTCGAACCGTACCTTGGCCGTGCGGGTCTTGGGGTCTAGGGTGGGATAGATGAACCCGACGCGGCCAGTCAGCACCGTCGCCGGATCGTATGAAAGCGAGACGGCCGCCTTCTGACCTCTCTTCACGAAAGAGAGCTCGTATTCGTAGATGTCCGCCAAGATCCACACATGCGAGAGATCGGCGATGGTATACAGTTCTTCCCCCGGCTCGACATGGGCCCCTTGCAGGATTTCTTTGCGAATGACGGTGCCGCTGATCGGTGAATGGATCGGCAACGTCCTCGTCACACGTTTGGTCTGCTCCAACTCATGGATATGTTCGTCGCCGATATCCCATAGATGGAGGCGGTGTCGGGTCGCTTCCAGCAGATCCTTGGACCCCAACGCGACTTCCGGAAACTCACTTTCCCCGAGCTGCTTCCGGCTTTGCAACGCCAACAGATACTCTTCCTGCGTCGCGACCAGATCGGGGCTGTAGATCGTGAAGAGCCGCTGACCCTTTTTCACGTGATCGCCATTCGCGCTGACGAAGAGCTGTTCGATCCATCCATGAAACTTGATCGTGACTTTGGCGAGACGCCGCTCGTCCACCGCCACCCGCCCGACGGTGCGAATGGTCTTTTCCAGGAGTCGGCGCGCCACCGGCTCATACTTCACCCCAACCGTCTGCAAACGTTCGTCCGGAATCGTCACCATGCCGGGAGGTTCAGGACTGGGTGCTACGGCCTGAGGCATGGGGCCCGGCCCGACGTCCCCTGACCTCTGTCCAGGCCGGTTCTCCGGCATCGACATCCCCGGCATGTCGGTCATCGCGTCCTGCGTGGAACCTGCGGGTGGGAAGATTCTAGGCCATAGCCACCACGAGCCCGCTCCGATCACCAGAAGCAGGAAGACCAGCACCGGTGGCGTCAGGCGGCGACGGTTCATGATCCCGGCTTCCTTTCGGCCATCGGTCCTTCGAGGGAGCCCCCTGTCACCGCTTCGAGCCGGGCCACAGCTCGCTCGTGGTTCACCATCTCGCCGTGCAGCTCCAATTGACTCTCCTGTAGAGTCAGCAGGCTGTTGAGCAGCGTCAGGAAATCGACTTTCCCCACCGCATAGCTCGCTTGCGCCGCCTGCAGCGCCAATGCAGCCTGGGGGATGATCGCATCGCGCAGGATAGTGATCAGCCGTTCAGCCCGCTGCGCCTGCACGAACCCGTCTTTGACTTGAAACAATACCTCTTGGCGTGTCGCGGCAAATTCCTCCCGCGCCCACTCCAAGCCGGCACGAGCTTCTCGCACTCCCTGCTTTTGTTTGCTCTCGTAAAAGAGCGGGATCCTGATTCCGACGATCACCTGATACCCGTTGTCGTTGATCTTGTCGTTTCGAAGGCCGAGCGCCGTGATGTCAAAATCCGGATAGTATTGACGTTTGGCCAACGAGACGGACCGTTCGGACCGGTCAATGCCTTTTGCCGTCGCCAGCAAGGCCGGAGAGAATGCCTCGGCGCGCCGGTTGAGTTCGTTGAGCGGGATCGTCAGGATCGTGGTGTGAATTTCTTCCGGCGTCCCAAGCGGGTCGGAGGGAGGCCGATTGATCAGGCGATTGATCGCCGCGTGCAGACTTTCTTTCTGTTGATCGAGCACCGCCAGCCGGTCGAGCACACGCGAGATCTCGACCTGCGCTCGAAATACATCCTGCTGCGCAGCCTGACCAACGCCGTACCGTGCCTTTGCGGTCTTCTCAAAGTGCATCAACAGCGCCTTGTTCTTCTCGACAATGTCGATGCTCTTATGCACGAAGTGCAGGTTGAAATAGGTCTCCTTTAATTCCGTGATCCGCTTCAGCCGGGTGGCCTTGAATTCCTGTTCCAACCGTTCGGCCTCGCGCTGGGCGACCTCTCCTTTGAGACCGAGCTTGCCCGGAAAGGGAATGTCCTGTCCGAATCCATAGACGGGTCCCTCCAGGACGGGAGGCACCATGGGCATCCGCTGGTATCCCAATTGGAGCCGAGGGTCCGGCAGCGCTTGGACCTGCGGGACGACCGCGAGCGCGGCCTCCCAGCGCCGCCGGGCGGCCCTGATCTCGGGATTCGCTGCCTCCAGTTCTGCGATGAGACCTGGAAGGGCGAGATGATTTTCATGATGCGAAGGGCGATCTCCATCGGATGGCATCGCTCTTCGATCGTCCGCCCCGTGACCCGAGGAGGACGAGAACGCGGCGATTGAAACGAGGCTCAGAACAACGAACCAACTTGGGTGGGCTGCGGCAGATCGTTTCACGAGGACACCTCCAGACGGCGTTGGCAAACTGAAACACCGCCTGCTCAGCCCTCTAGGCCGAGCGGCGAGCGAACGAACTGGAGGTGTGAGATCAGATCCGGAGGACCGAGGAAGAATCTATGGAGATGGGCACAATGGACAAGACACTCCTCCGAGAGCAGGGTGTCGGGACCGAGAGGAGAGTTAGATCAATAGACGGATTCTGCAGGATCATGACCTGATCAGTAGCCGCGACCGCGCCATTTTTCACCTGGCGTTCCGGTGAGGAGATCGCCGACGGCGGACAGATGAGCGTTCCCTCCATCGGGCAACCCATCGGCTCTTCCAAGACCGCCATGGGTTCGCCGGCTAAAGCGACAGAGGGGACGGCGCACATGAGCCCGACGACCTGACAGAACACGAACACCAACAGAATCGCGGCCGGCCTCACGTCAATTCCTCTTACTGTCGAAACCAGACCAGGCATCGAAATACCTGCGAATTCATCTTCGTTATCCTCTATCAAATTCAGGAGGTTCGTCAAGCTGGACCGTGGCCCGTGTACGCACTCAGCCAGGTTCACTGCTGCTCGGGAGCTTTCCGCAGCCGGCATTTGGAGCCGGGGTTCCCGTCACGAACCGTCTCATAGACCCTCTATTCCAAGAACAACGAGATCGGATCGGGATGAATGTGCTATTCTGTTACCACTATGCCATCGATGGGTGAACGTTCTACCCGGTCTCGCAGAGCCCTTCTCCTCTGGGTCTCCCTCTGGCTGCTCATGGTGCCATGGGTCCATGTCCACCCGGAAGTCGAGCACAATCACGGCGATCCGGCCCATGCGCACCATGCCATCATGCATACGGTGTTCTCGGCACCATTAGAATGCGAATCTCACCAGCCACACCATAATGGCACCCATCGAAGCGTCATTCAGCAGCCGATGCAGCTCACCGGCCACCATGGGCACGTGTCGGTCCATCCCGAAATTGACTATGTGCTCGCCTCAGCCTCACCGTGCCCAACCATCGACAAGGTGATCCTTAGCCTCTCTACCATTGAAGCCGCACCATCAACGGGTTCCTGCGGATTCACCAGGGTCGATGCGACTCGCTCAATCGCGCCGACCATTCTGGCTCTTGCGACCTCTCTTCCCCTTCGGGCTCCACCGGCTCCTCTTTCCTGAAACGGTTTTCTTCATCCTGTGATCCGGTGAAGCAGGACGTCCACTCGGACATCTTCGAACCATCACCGATCCGAGATCCGCTTCACGAAAAGGAAGGAGGAGTCCCATGGTCGTTCGACTATTCATGGCACCCTGGCTCCTGTTGTTCAACTCTCTGTCCCTGTGGAACGAGGACCGAGAGGCCGAGCCAAGCCCGGCGCCGTACAAACTGAACACCATCATCGATTGAGCGATTGCACGCTGCGGGCACACCTTTACTGTGCAGCAACCGCTGGTGTGGCCGGCCAAGCGGCAGGGGCGAGGAATGCCTCGTCCGTGAGGATGAGCAGGGGGACTGGAAAGCGAGGAGCGCCGTCATGACCTACGGCATCAAAGGGTACAGGTGGAACGTGATCGTCGCGCTCGCGACGCTGATGGTCGGGTGCGGCGAGCGCGAGCCGGAACAATCCACGGCGCCGCCGGAGAACCAAGCGACCGCGACCAGCGCGATTATCCAGGTCGTCCAACCGCCGGCGGCTGTGCGGGACCGGATACGAACCGAGATGGTCGTCGTCCGAACGGTGCCGGAGACGGTCACAGCGCCCGGCGAAGTTTCACTGGACCTGAAGCAGGTCGCCAAAGTGACCTCCAGGATCGACGGACAGGCGGTGCGGGTCTACGCGCAATTGGGCGATCGCGTCCAGGCCGGACAGCCGCTTGTCGCGATCGGGAGCCTGCAACTGGATCAGTTGGTCGAAGAGTATCTCGTTGCGAAAGCGCAAGCCGACGTGGCCGAGAATGCCTTCCGGCGAAGCGAGCGGCTCCGGGCGGATCAGATCATCGCCGAACGCCGGTTTGTTGAAGAACGAGGGCGGCACCTGGAAACCAAGGCGCGGCACCAGCACATCCGCGAGAAGCTCATGAACATGGGCCTGACCGCCCGAGAACTCAAAGAATTGGAGCAGGGGACTCATGAGCAAAGCCATCGCTATACCCTCACGGCGCCGATCGCCGGCACCGTGGTGGCGCAGAACGTCGTACTGGGCCAAGGGGTGGCGCCGGGCCTCGAATTGTTCGAGGTGGTGGATACCAGCCGGGTCTGGGTATTTGCCAACCTGCCGATCGAACAGGCGAGGCGATTCAAGGTCGGAGACCAGGGCACGATCGTGCCCAAGGGCGCCGAGCCGTTGATGGCTCCGTTGACCTACCTTTCGCCGGTCGCGGACGAAAAGACCCGCACCATCCGCATCCGCTTAGAGGTGGCGAATCAAGAAGCTCGGCTGAAGCCGCAAGAATATGTGGACGTTCGCTTGTCCTTCGATGGAGAGCCGGTCCTCGCCGTTCCAGTCGGCGCCGTCACGATGGTGGGCAACAGCCGCGGGCTGTTCGTGCAGCGGGAACAGGGCTATGACTTTGTTCCCGTACAGACAGGACGTGAAGGAGACGGATGGGTGGAAATCATCCAGGGAGTCGCCCAGGGCGACCGTGTGGCCAGCGACGGCGTCTTCGATCTGAAGAACGTGCTCCTCAAGGAACATATCGACTCGGGAGAAGAGAGGTAAGATGGACCGGTTGCTCGACCTTTCGCTCCGCTATCGCTTCTTCACCGCCGTGTCGATCCTGCTCGTCATTGCCAGCGGCATCTGGTCCCTCACCCATCTCACCATCGACGCCGTACCGGATCTCACGCCGGTCCAAGTCCAGGTCCTCTCCAAAGTACCGGCACTCGGTCCGGTGGAAGTTGAACAGTTCGTGACGTTTCCCATCGAGAGTCAACTGAGCGGCCTCCCCGGACTGCGCGAACTGCGGTCGGTATCCCGCTATGGCCTGTCGGCCGTGACGGCTATCTTCGAGGACCGCACCGATATTTACCGCGCCAGGCAACTGGTGAGCGAGCGGCTGTCGCGGGCGATCGAACGCATCCCGCCCGAATACGGTCGTCCGATCCTCGGGCCGCTGACGACCGGCCTGGGCGAGGTCTACCAATTCACGCTGAAGGGTCCTGGTTACAGCCAGATGGCCTTGCGCACGATATTGGAATGGGACATCGGCATGCGGCTGCGCGCCGTGCCAGGCGTGGTCGAGGTGAACATCTGGGGAGGAGAGACGCAGCAATTCCAGGTCCTGGTCGATCCTGCGAAGTTGCTGGCCTATCGACTGTCTCTCCGGCAGGTCTTCGAGGCGCTGAAACGGAACAATGCCATTGCGGGAGGGGGGTATATCGAGCATCTACGTGAACAGGTGCTCATCCGGGGAGAGGCCTTGGCAACGAACGTCACCGACCTGGCGAAGATCGTGGTGGACCATGGGCCTGGAGGGGTGCCCATCTTTGTGAGGGATGTCGCCGAGGTGAAAGAAGCTCCGGCCCTGCGGATCGGGGCCGCGACGGCGAATGGTGAGGGCGAGGCGGTCATCGGCATGGTCCAGATGCTCGCGGGCGAGAATGCTCAACAGGTGGTGGAACGTGTGAAGGCGCGGGTCAGAACCATTCAAGACTCGCTGCCGGCCGGCGTCACCATTGATCCCTATTACGACCGGACCCTGTTCGTTTCGCAAGTCATCCGCACGGTGCGCCACAACCTGCTCGAAGGCGGTCTCCTCGTCGTCGCCGTCCTCTTTCTGTTTCTGGGAAATCTGCGGGCCGGCCTGATCGTCGCCTCGGCCATTCCGCTCTCGATGCTCCTCGCCTTTACCGGCATGGTCCAGGCCGGCCTGTCCGGCAACCTCATGAGCCTCGGGGCGATCGATTTCGGCCTCCTAGTGGATGGATCGGTCGTCATGATCGACAACATCCTCCGGCGCTTAGGAGAGAAGCCTCTGAAGACGGCGGAGGAGCGGATTCGCGTGATTCATGAGGCTGGTCGCGAAGTGTTGCGGCCGGTCACGTTTGCGGTGGGGATTATCATCCTGGTCTATCTGCCGATCCTGAGCCTGACGGGGATCGAAGGCAAGATGTTCCGCCCGATGGCCTGGACGGTCATCCTGGCGCTGGCTGGCTCGCTGGTGCTCGCTGTCACCGTGACGCCGGTCCTCGCCTCATGGTTTGCACGGAGCACCGGCCGTCACGAAGAGCCGAGGCTGCTGCGTCTGCTTCGTCTGATCTATGAGCCCTGTTTGGCCTGGTCGCTTGCGCGCCCTCTTCTTGTGACCGGCTTGGCCGTTGCTGTCTTCGCGGCCAGTCTCGTCGTCGGCGCCACCCTCGGGATTGAGTTCGTCCCACGGTTGGATGAAGGGGACATGGCCGTTCAAGTCTGGCGCCTGCCGAGCGTCTCGCTCACCGAATCAGTGGCCACCTCGCTCCAGATCGAACAGGTCCTGCGTCGGTTTCCCGAAGTGGTCCAGGTCGTAACCAGAACGGGCAGCCCAGAGGTCGCCACGGACGTCATGGGCGTGGAACTGTCCGATGTCTTCGTGATCCTGAAGCCTCGACGAGAATGGACCACGGCCGCCACGCGGGAAGCTTTGATTGCGGCCATGAAGAGCACGTTGGTCGAGAACGTGCCGGGCATCGGTCTGGGCTTTACGCAGCCGATCGAAATGCGATTCAACGAGTTGATTGCCGGGACACGCTCCGATGTGGCCGTCAAGATCTTTGGCCAGGACTTAGACACCCTCCGGCAGAAAGCCGAGGCCGTGGCACGCGCGATCGAGACCGTCCGAGGGGCTCAGGACATCAAGATCGAACAAGTCGCCGGCCTCCCGCTGATGCGCGTCATCATCGACCGCGATCAGATCGCGCGATATGGCCTGACCGCCGACGACGTATTGACGCTGGTTGAAACAACACGCGTCGGCCGCGTGGTTGGAACGATTGTGCAAGGAGCGCGACGATTCGAGCTGGTCGTGCGGCTGCCGGAAAGCGCCTCCACCGGCCCCGCCCCGTTGGGGACTCTGCTCATTCCCACCGCGCATGGTGAGTTGGTTCCCCTCTCCCGAGTCGCCGTTATCCGCATGGACAGCGGACCGGCACAAATCAGCCGCGAGGCCGTGCAACGGCGCATTGTGATCGAATGTAACATCCGTGGGCGCGATCTCGGACGCTTCGTCGCCGAAGCCCAACGCGTGGTCGGGCGGACCGTCGCCTTGCCGACCGGCTACTACATGACCTGGGGCGGGCAGTTCGAACATCTGCAAGAGGCCTCGATCAGGCTGGCTTTGGTGGTGCCGGTCACCTTGGCGCTGATCCTGGCCGTCCTCTCGGTGATCTTCGGGGCCATGAAGCCGGCGTTCCTGATTTTCTTCAATGTTCCGCTGGCGCTCTCCGGCGGTATCCTGGCCTTGGCCCTTCGGGGTCTCCCGTTCAGTGTTTCTGCCGCGATCGGCTTCATCGCCTTGTTCGGCATTGCCGTGCTCAACGGCGTCGTGTTGGTAAGTCGCATTCGCCAACTGGAGGCGGAGGGCCATCCTACGGATGAGGCCGTCCGGCAAGGGGCACAGGATCGGCTGCGCCCTGTCCTCATGACCGCCTTGGTCGCAAGTCTTGGCTTTCTCCCGATGGCCTTGGCCACGACCATGGGCGCGGAAGTCCAGCGCCCGCTCGCCACCGTCGTGATCGGCGGATTGGCGACCTCGACGATCCTGACACTGCTGATCATTCCCGCCCTCTACAAGCGAACGGCAGAACGGAATCAACCGCCCAAGGCGCCATCCGCCCTGGTATGACCAGTGTGTCGTGCACTCGTCGGTCTCACCGGCTACTGCCGACGTGCAAACTTTGCATCTCCTTTCCTTTCTGATCATCCCAGCCCCTTTTTGAAGTCTGATCACGCTCACGCAATGTGTTGAAAGTGCTCGCGACCATCTCGGGATGATGGCCCGGGCATGTCTGTTGCTCACACTCGTTGCTGAAGATCGTCTCACGGTCACTGAGACGAAATTTTCAGGGATAGCAAGGGATGAAGCCGCTCACCTGTGCCTGCTGCCATAAGGTATTGACCAGCGCACGGTGGGACAAGAAAACAGAACAATGGTATTGCGTCCAATGCGTCCCGCCGCTGCCACCGAGTGAGCCGCCAACGGCCAGATCGAGGGCAGTAAGGTAAGCCGGACGCAACCACCGATGGCCGGAGATCCCATAGTCCAGACTACGAAGGTACTCAATGAACCTGCCTGAAGCGGCCTCGTTGGAGCCACCTGACAACCCGTGCGAACGCTGCGAGCGTCTCTCGCCTCAACTCTTTTTTGACGGAACCAGCCGGCTCCTGCTCTGTCCGCACTGTTTGGAGCACGTGAAACAGGAACAAGCCTGGTCGCTTCTCCGTGACCCGGAAACCGCGTAAAGAACCATGGCCGGAGTGTTTCACCCATTCTCTCAGTCCAATCCCGCCTATCGCGCGCAAATTGACGAAGAGGAGGCCAGACTCTGCCGCCTCATCAGCCGCCATCCGGGCAGTCGCTCGCTCTCCGCCTATCTGATCTTCCTGCTGGCAGCCAATGACCGTTATGCCGCCGCGATTCGCGAATGCCGGCGAATCCTGAGCCTGTATCCGAAAGACCCCGTTGCGCTTCTGTGGAAAGAATTGGTTCGGCTGAGATGGCATGAGGCCGCCAGGCGACGGCGCATCCGGCGTCCCGTTCGTCGAGGTCGGCGATGGCAGCACGTTTCGCCCGATGCTTGTTCGTAGCCGGAATGACGGGCCCGCGCATCTTGAACCAGAGCTGGAGCCATCGGCTGCAATCTTTGCAGACACTTCCGATACGCACACTCCCGCCCGGCACCCCCGCTTTCATCCCAGTGATTCACGATACCGACAAGGATCGACAACTCAACAACATAGTCCGTCATGGCTCCGCTTTCATTGGCACGGCATCGGTGTTGCTTTACCGATGCCGGCAGTGGCGAGGACACGATGCTCAGCGACTGGACTCGTATCGATCTGGCGACGAGATTGGGCGGGATGAACCGGACGCTCGACCGCCTCGTCGGAAATGAGTCGAGTCGGACGCTGCAGGAAGCCCTCGACGCAGCGATGGGACGAATCGTGCTGGGCGATACGAACCAAGCAGCAGCCGTCCTTGAAGCGGCGGTCCAAGCCAATCCGTCCTGGCTCCGTGGATATTTGCTGCTTGCGACCATCTATGAATACGAACACAAAGCCGATCTGGCGGCTACCTACATTGAACAGGGCCTGGCCGTCTGTGCCAGGAGTTCGTCCACGCTGCGTTTACAACGTTGGGGCGAGCGAGTCGGTTCCATTACCGGACCGCTCGCTCGGGATCGCATCATCCAAAACGCCCAGCGCCTGACACGATATGAACGCATCTTCAAACAACGTTTGGCGATGATTCAGATCCGGCGTGGCTGTTGGGATGAGGCCTTCGCACAGTGGGAGGCCATCGAAGGAGAGCACGACGCGTAACCTCGCACTCGGAGTCGCGAACCACAACACCGTTGCACAGAGGGCGCCAGGAGACATGAGATCATGACGGACAGTTCACTCGTAGCACAGGATGGCTCACCGACAGGATTCGTCGTTTGCGACCGATGCGCGCGGCGTTCCCGCGCGCTGGTCTCCGACGAGCTCAGTTCGCAGGAACTTTGTCAGGATTGCTTCACGCAGTTGACTCGCCGCCGTGCCGTCGTCAAACAGCCGGCCGCCCCCCACAGGTCATGCGGCTAACGACGTGACAGGCCTCCGAGCGCATCACTCGCGGACCTTGCATGTGTACAGCCTCGTTCGGGCGTGTTAGCATACATACAAGGTCCGACCATCGATGTTTCGGCCTGCTCCGATAGCGACGTTCTTCCGCGGAATTCCCTACAGGCTCATCGCCTCTGTTGTTCTCATCCTGGCCCTTGTCGTCTCCGTGGTCTTGCTCCTCAGCTTGGAGCACGACAAACTCTTGCTTCAAGGATTCACCGACGGCCACCCTGTCGCTCGTGAAATGTTCCCCGCTTTGTGGCAGTCGCGTCGCGATTTGATCATGGTCACCGCGCTCCTGTTCCTCGTCAGCGCGATCGGGATCGCGGCGGTCATCACCTGGCTACATTACGACAGCACGAGGCGGACTCTGGAAGAGGTGAAAGGGTTGGCCAGGAACATCCTCCAAAGCATTCCGACCGGCATCCTGACGATGAATCACGGCGGAATCATCACCGCGGTGAATCCCACAGCCGAGGCGGTGCTGAAGCGCGCCTCGGCCGACTTGCTGGGCAATTCGTATGAAGCGGTGTTTGCGGAGGGGGAGACGATCCGAGAGGTCCTCGATGGCGCACTCCGCCGCCATCGGCATGTGAGTCAGAAAGACCTGCCGTACGACGGCGCCGATTATCGAGATCGCACCATCCGCGTAAGCACAGCCGAACTGACGGGAGACGGCGGGGAACCGACCGGGGTCATCCTACAGGCTCAGGACGTCACAGACTGGCTCGCCTTGGAACAACGCGTGCGGGTGGCAGAGAAGCTTGCAGCCCTGCATACCCTCTCAGCGGGAGTGGCCCACGAGTTGCGGAATCCCTTGAGCGCTGTGGATTTGAATCTCCACCTATTGGAAGAAGACCTCCGGGATAGCGGGACATTGAGCGGACAGGGATCCCGGTATCTGCATGTGCTGAATGCCGAATGCCGCCGGCTGTCGGCGATTCTCGACAACTTTATGAAGTTTGCCCGTCCAGGGTTGTTGGACTTGCATGAGGTCGACGTGACGGCGCTGATCGAGCATGTCACGACACTGATGCAATTCGAGGCGGAGGAGCGAAAGGTTCGGCTCGAACTCGATGTGGAGCAGGAAATCCCCCGCGTGATGGGAGATGAAACGGCCATCAGCCAGGTCCTGCTGAACATCGTGGTGAACGCTCTGCATGCCATGCCGAACGGCGGGCTCTGCCGCATCACCGCGGGAGCACAGGACTCGGTCGGCAAGCGCTGGGTGGCCCTCTCGGTCACGGATACCGGAATCGGCATTACGAAACACGAGCTCTCGCGTGTGTTCGAACCGTTCTACACCACCAAGCCCGACGGCACCGGACTCGGTCTCGCGATCGCCTATCGCATTATGCAGGACCATGGCGGCACCATCCAGGTGTCCAGCGTCCCCGGAAACGGCACCACCGTCGTCATGACCTTCCCCGCGGCATCACGGCATCCCCAACCCATTTCCCAACCCGTCCCACTCGTATCATGAAGCCGGGCGCGCGCATCCTCGTCGTGGACGACGAGGTCAACATTCGTGGGGCGCTGGTGACGATGCTTGAAAGGAAGGGATACGCGGTACACGGGGTGGGAACCGCGGAAGAGGCGCTGGAGCAGTTGAATACCTCGAATGTGGAATTGGTCATCACCGATCTGAAGATGCCCGGTATCGGAGGCATGGCATTCCTTAAACGTCTCAGAGAGCACTGGCCTCAGACAGAAGTCGTGGTGATGACTGCCTACGGATCAATCGACACGGCCGTCGAAGCGATGCGCGGGGGAGCCTACGATTATCTCACCAAACCCATCGATCGCGAACGATTTCCCGTCGTGGTCGCCAAGGCACTGGAGCGCCAAGCCCTGGCGAGCGAGAACCGGCAGCTCCGCGACCGTCTCGAAGCGAGAACCCGCTTCGACCAGATGGTGGGCGAGAGCGAGCCCATGCAACGGATCTATACGCTGGTGGAGATGGTCGCGGACAGCGATGTCACCGTCCTGCTCACCGGCGAAAGCGGAACCGGCAAGGAACTCGTCGCCCGGGCCATTCATCACAAAAGCCCAAGGGCCGACGGGCCGTTCATCACCATGAACTGTGGCGCGTTACCCGAGAGCCTCTTTGAAAGCGAGTTGTTCGGATACGAGAAAGGCGCATTCACCGGCGCCGTGACCACCAAGATGGGGCGGTTCGAACTGGCGGACGGCGGCACGTTGCTCCTGGATGAAGTGGGGGAGTTGTCCCTGAAGTCACAGGTTGATTTCCTGCGCGTCTTGGAAACCAAAGAGTTCAGGCGACTCGGTGGAACCAAACTGATCACGGTGGACACGCGCATCGTGGCCGCCACAAATCGCAATCTTGAAGAAGCCGTCAAGCAAGGTGGCTTTCGCGAGGACCTCTATTATCGTCTCAATGTGGTGCCGATCCGCCTCCCGCCGCTCCGTGACCGGGCGGACGATATCCCGTTTCTCATAGAACGATTCCTGGCGGAGTTTTCAGCCCAGCACCATCGTGTTCCAAAAGAGGTGTCACGGGAGGCGATGCGATTGCTGCGGTTCTATGCTTGGCCCGGGAACATCCGCCAGCTTCGGAACCTCATGGAGCGGTTGGTGGTCACGGTGAAAGACATCATCATCCAACCGGAACATCTGCCCGAGGAGATCCGAGTCAGCCAGGAGGACGTTCGCACCATGGTGGTGAAGCTCGGGACATCGCTGGAACAAATCGAGCGCGACGTGATCCGGCGGACCTTGGCGGAGGTGACCAACCACCGGGAGAAGGCCGCCAAGCTCCTCGGCATCAGCTTGCGGGCCTTGCAGTACAAGATTAAGGAATACGGCATCCGAGACTAGCCCGTTCTTCCGCCGGCCCTTCTGCCCCTCAATCGATCTTGGAGGTAAACGAGACAGGCTCGCTCGCGCAACAGGGCTTCCAGTTGCGCGCGGGACGCCGTATTTGATCCTGCTGCAAGAATTGCAGTCCGTCCTGTGGGCCGACTCATGAGCCCCATGCAATTCTTGCATGAATCCGATGTGGGGTCGGGGAATTCGATCAGCGGTTCCTGGCATCGGCTGCACAAGCCCTTCATTTCCTTCAGGCCAGCCCATTACAGTCGCATGTTCATTCTGCGGCATCTCCCCTGCAAAGACGCCATGGCGGACATCTCCGTCGGCCATGACGATGAACAGGAACATAGGCTCCGCCCGGACCCAGCAAGCCGGTCCACAACAATGTGAATCCCGGATCGACCGCGTGACACGGCTTCAGAATCTGCTGAACGCCTGCCCCACGGATCTGCTGACGCGATTCGAGATGGCCGCGCTGCTTGAGGAGCTCTCCCGGTATGAAGAGGCCTTGATCCACTGGAAGGCGGTGCTGAGCTGCGACCCGAACAATCTCTCGGCGCGGGAAGGGATGGCCCGGTGCCGGCGGCTGATCGGTCATCCGTTTCAGTCGAGTTTGTAAATGGCGAAGCAGATGGACATCGTGATTACGCAGTATCCCAGTGGGACGGCAACCCTGGTCTGGGTTGATCCGACGAGCGGATCGATTGCGACGACTCATGCCGGCTTGCAGGCCAGACTGCGCCGGGGATTGAAGGACTGGGCAGGACGGACCGTCATTCCGGAGGAAGGTCGGGCCTTCTTGTCCGCCGTCTACGATTCCCTCTTTCTGAACGGGTACCCCGTTCGGTGGGTGAAGGTCGTGTCCCTAAGGACGGTCCGGACCATCTACCGTGTGTAGCCCCAATTATTGAGGACCGCAGACGCAATGCCGGAACCGACGCATCGCCTGTCTGAATAAGGAGTCGGGTCTTGAAGTATCTCCGCGTCGTTTTCTTGACCCTGGTGACTGGATTCGCCTGGCCGGCCTGGCTCTCTGAAGCTGTCACTGTGTTGGACGGAGGATCGATCGTCGGCACCGTGACATTGGATGGAGCCGTGCCCAAACCGAATGGCTACAGCCTGACCACGCTTCCCGATCAGATCGACAACCCGATCGCGATTCTATGTTGACACTGTTCGTTCTGCTTCTGGCCGGGTATGCAGCCGGCATCTTCCTTCCCTTCTGTTTCCCCGCCAATTTCAGAGTCCAGAATGCCGTCGCCCATGGATCAGCCGGGTTGGCAGGAGGAGCGGGCATTCTGCTTGGTATGGTCGGCCTCCTGGCACCGGAACCCTGGATCGCTTCGGCCGACTCCACCATCCCTTTGTTGACCTTCTCGATCCGGCTTGATCCTCTCGCCTCCTTCTTCCTGCTGACGATTTCGGCGGTCGGCCTTTCTTCGTCCGTCTACGCGCGGGGCTACGTGACCGAATGGGAGGGGCGCACCTCCGTCGCGCTCCTCGGCGCCCTCTTCAATGGGTTTCTCCTCTCCATGATCCTCGTGATCATCGCCGACAACGGGTTCTTCTTCCTGCTCGTCTGGGAACTCATGTCGTTGCTGTCCTATTTCCTCGTCGTGACCGAACATGAGCGGGCCGAGGTCCGGCATGCCGGCTTCTTTTATCTCATCATGACGCAGGTGGGCACCGCCTTCATCCTCCTGACCTTTCTACTCTTCTTTCAGCAGACCGGCTCTTTCTCCTTCGAGACCTTTCGTCATCCGGCGGAGCCGCTGTCCTCGGAGCTCAGCACGAGTCTGTTTCTCGCCACCCTGATCGGATTCGGGGCCAAGGCCGGCATCGTGCCGTTACATGTCTGGCTGCCCTATGCCCATCCGGCAGCACCGTCTCACATCTCGGCCCTGATGTCGGGTGTAATGATCAAGACGGCGATGTACGGCCTCATTCGGGTCTATTTCGATTTTCTGAACGCCCAGTTCCTCTGGTGGTGGGGCTTCATCATCCTGGTCGTCGGCGCCATCTCGGCCCTGCTGGGTGTGATGTATGCACTCATGGAGCACGATCTGAAAAGACTGTTGGCGTTTCATAGCGTGGAAAACATCGGCATCATCCTGCTCGGGATCGGCGCGGGCATGATCTTCCGCACCTACGGACTCCATGAGTTTGCGGCCTTGGGCCTCGTGGCCGGGCTTTACCACACGATCAATCACGCGCTGTTCAAGGCTCTGCTCTTTCTCGGCGCCGGGTCGTTGGGTTACGCCACCCACACCCGCAACATGGAGGACTATGGCGGGCTGCTCCGCCGCATGCCTTGGACCGGCCTCTTCTTTCTCATCGGCGCCGTCTCGATCGCGGCCCTGCCGCCGACCAATGGCTTTGTCAGCGAATGGCTGATCTTCCAAAGCCTCTTTCTCAGCATGCAGGTGCCGAATCTCTTGCTCAAGCTGATGCTGCCGCTGGCCGCGGCCATGCTGGCTCTGACGGGGGTGTTGGCTTTGGCCTGCTTCGCCAAAGCGTTCGGCATTTCGTTCCTGGCCTTGCCGCGTAGTGGCCACGCGCGGCATGCGGAGGAGGTGCCTCGATCCATGCTGATCGGCATGGGTTTGCTCGCAGCCGCCTGCGTGGGGCTGGGTCTGTTCCCGATGCTGGTCGTGCCGATCCTGGATCGCGTCACGGCTTCGTTGGTCGGAGTATCACTCGGTGAAAAGGTCCTGGCACTCGACGGCTGGGCGCTCGCGCCGGTGAACGTGGCGTTCTCCAGTCTGTCGCCGCCGGCGCTGGCCATGGTCTTGGGCTTGTCCGTCCTGCTCGGACTTGGACTGGTTGCGCTATTCGGCGGCCGTCGCGCCGCTCGATACGGCAAAACATGGAACTGCGGCCTCACCCTCTCACCCCGCATGGAATACACCGCGACAGGCTTCGTGCAGCCGATCAAGCGGATCTTCAGCACCATCTATCAACCGACCGTCAAGCTGGAGACCGAATTCCTGGAGGAATCCCGCTATTTCGCCAAACGCCGGCGGTTCGAATTTCATATCGAACCGGTATTTGAGAAGTATCTCTATCAACCGGTCGCGGCAGGCTGTCTCAAACTCGCGGATCGGCTGCGCCCGCTTCAGGCCGGCGGGTTGCATCTGTATCTGACTTACATCTTCGTGACATTGGTGGTCCTGTTGCTGGTCTTGTAGCAATGTCCTTCCGACCATGAGCCTGATCTTTCTTCAAGCCGTCTTCTTCACCCTGGCGCATGCAGCCCTGATGCTGTCGATCGCGCCGTTGATCGTGGGCCTGATTCGCAAAGTGAAAGCGCGCCTCCAATGTCGGCGAGGGGCGTCGATCGTCCAGCCCTATGCAGACCTGGCCAAGCTCTTCCGGAAACAGCCGGTCGTTTCCTCGACGACCTCGTGGATCTTCACCACAGCTCCTTATATCTTCTTTGCCTCGACCTTGACCGCTGGCTTGCTGGTGCCGGTCTTCTTTTCCCAGATGCCGCTCAATTTTGCCGGCAACATCATCGCGCTCGTGTATCTGCTGGCGCTTGGCACGTTTTCCTTGATCTTGGCGGGACTCGACGCCGGGTCGGCATTCGGTGGGATGGGAAGCAGCCGAGAGGCCATCGTGGCCTCCCTGACCGAGCCGGCTCTGATACTGTCGATCTTTGCCATCGCGCTCACGGCTGGCTCGACCAACCTCAGCACCATCGTCCATAAGACCGCCTTATTGGAAGGGATTGTCATGGCCCCGTCGCCACACCTGATGGCGCTGGCCGCCTTGTTCATCGTGGCGCTGGCAGAAACCGGGCGTGTCCCGGTCGACAATCCGGCCACGCACCTCGAACTGACCATGATCCACGAGGCGATGGTCCTGGAATATTCCGGACGCTACCTGGCGCTGATCGAGTGGGGAGCCGGCCTCAAACTGGTCGTGTTCCTGACCCTGATCGCTAATGTGTTCGCTCCCTGGGGCATTGCGACCGTCCCGACGCCGGCTGCCCTTGCAGTCGGACTGGCCGTGTACCTCGTGAAGATCACGGGTCTCGCGGTACTGATCGGCGTGATCGAATGCATGTTCGCCAAGTTGCGGTTGTTTCGTGTCACGGATCTGCTCGGCGTCGCCTTCATCCTGGCGCTTCTCAGCCTGCTCTTCTTCTACATCCTGCGAGCCTGACCATGTTCACCCTATCGCCTCACATCGGTTCTCACCTCGTGGACCTGGGATCGGCGCTGCTTCTCCTGACCTGTTTCGCGATCGTGGCCCAGCGGCGCCTCTCCGCCTGCGTGGATCTCTTCGCATTGCAATCTCTCTTTCTTGCGATGACCGCGGCGTTGGTCGCCTTCCTGACAGGCATCCGGCATATCTATTTTGCGGCAGCCCTGACGGTGCTCATCAAGGTGATCGTCATCCCCTCCGTCCTGAAACGGGTGATCGAACGCCTCAACGTGACCCGTGAACTGGTCATGAACATCAACGTGCCGGCCAGCCTGCTGATCTCCGGCTCCCTGGTGATGGTCGCGTTCTTCATCACCCAGCCGATCATCCCGTTCGGGTACCTGTTGACGCGCGATTCGCTGGCCATCGCGCTGGCGATCGTCCTCATCGGTTTCTTCACGATGATCGCCCGGCAGAAGGCTGTCACGCAGTTGATCGCCTTCTTGGTGATGGAGAATGGACTGTTTCTGGGAGCGACGGCCGCCACCTATGGCATGCCATTGATCGTAGAGCTGGGTGTGTTTTTTGACGTCTTGGTGGCGGCACTGATCGCCGGAATCTATACCAACCGCCTGCAAGACGCGTTCGACAGCGTGGATACCAACCATCTCAGCGAGCTGAAAGAATGACGGCCGACCTTCCCGCGGTCGCAGTGAGCGTGCTCCTGGTCGCGCCGTTGTTGGCCGGCTGGCTCAGCCTGTTGCTTCGCACCTCCCGGACGCTTCATCTGGTCAATTTGACCAGCATGGGATCTCTCGTCGCAGCCGAGTCGGCGATCGCCCGGACCGTGCTGGGACAAGGCCCGCTCCTGGCGTTTGGCGAGATGGTTTACATCGATGCACTTTCCATGGTCATCCTGTTCATTATCGGCACGGTCGGTCTGGCCTGTTCCTTCTACATGCGCGCTTACATGGACGACCAGGTCGCACGTGGCGTGATCGCCGCCAGCCGGTTGAACCTCTTCTTCTTCCTGTTTCACATGTTCCTCCTGGCGATGGTGGTGGCCACCGTCGCCAACAGCCTGGGGGTGCAATGGGTCGCGATCGAGGCCACGACCCTGGCGACGACCTTCCTCATCGCATTCTGGCGAAGACGCGAATCCTTGGAGGCCGGATGGAAGTATTTGATCCTGTGCTCGGTCGGCATTTCGCTGGCCCTGTTCGGGGTGGTCCTGACCTATTACTCGTCGCTTCGGGTCCTTGGCGACGTGAGCCGAGCCTTGCAAGTGACTCAACTCCAACTGATCGCCGATCAATTGGACCCACATATTTTGAAGCTGGCCTTTGTCTTTCTTTTCGTGGGCTACGGCACGAAAGTCGGTCTGGCTCCCATGCACAGTTGGCTCCCCGACGCCTATAGCGAGGCGCCGGCGCCCGTGGCCGCGATGCTGGCCGGCGTGCTGGAAACCGTCGCGGTTTACGCGATCCTGCGAAGCCGCGCCATCGTCGACCAGGCTGTCTCTCCCGACTTCTCGGGCGGCCTGCTCACCCTGTTCGGGCTTGGATCGTTCGCGCTCGCGACTTTTTTCATCCTCTTGCAGCACAACTACAAGCGGCTGTTCGCCTATTCCAGCATCGAGCATATGGGACTGGCCATGGTGGGATTCGGCGTCGGCGGGGCCGTCGGGACATTCGGCGGTCTCTTCCATCTTGTAAACCACGCGTTCGCGAAGTCGTTGGCCTTTTTCGCCGCGGGCAACATCCATCGACGGTTCAAGACGGTGGAGATGGAGCAGGTCCAAGGCCTGGCTTCGGCGCAGCCCTGGTCTGCCTTCGCCCTGCTGGTGGCTGGGTTCTCCTTAGCCGCCCTCCCGCCCTTCGCCCTGTTCACGAGTGAGCTGCAGATCATGACGGCCCTCGGGACGGACGGCCTTCCGGGAGGATGGCCCTTCTCCGGGACCAAACTCCCGCTGTTGCTGTTGTTGGCTTGCGGCTTGGTCGCCTTCGGCGGGCTTCTCTTTCGCGTCACCGGAATGGTCTGGGGGACGCCGGCCAAGGAGATCGCCCGGGGGGAGGGGTGGTCGGTGGGTCATATCCCCATCATCGTCTTGGGCGCGGTCCTTATCTGGTTCTGCATGACGCTGCCGGATCCGTTTCGGCATCTCCTGGACGGAGCGGTGAAGATTCTGCTGAGCACGAGAGGAGCAGCATGACGGCTGTCGCATCGGTCGAACAACAGGTCCAGGCGGCGTTTCCATTCCTCGTTCCGGACCATCCATCGGGCAAGGACCTGGTGCGATGGCGCCTGGAGCAGGCTCAACTCGTAGAGGTCGCGCGCTGGCTTCATGAGAAAGCCCACGGCCGTTTGGCCTTACAGTTCGCTGTCGATTGCCGGCCTATCCGATCCGCGGCAGACAAGTATGAGATTCACTATCTGTTTGCGCTCGAGCCGAGCCAACCCTGGGTCCTGTTGACGATCGAATTGGCGAGGGGACACCGGCTGTTTCCCTCGATCACCCCGTCGATCCATGCGGCGCAATGGTATGAGCGGGAGATCCGAGACCTGTTCGGCCTGATCCCCCAAGGTCATCCGGATCTCCGGCGATTAATCCGACACGAACATTGGCCGAACGGCACCCATCCGCTCAAGAAAGACTTCCGCTGGGATACGGTTCTCGGTCGGCAACAGGGCGAATACCGTTTTCTCCATATTGAAGGGGAGGGGGTCTTTGAAATTCCGGTTGGACCGATTCACGCCGGGATCATCGAGCCGGGCCATTTCCGGTTTTCCGTGGCAGGGGAACCGATCATGCAACTGGAGCTACGTCATTTTTGGAAGCACCGCGGGGTGGAAAAGCTCTTTGAGCAACAGGTCTTGTCCGCCGCCGTTCCGCTCGCCGAGCGCATCTCCGGCGATACGACGGTTGGACATGGTCTGGCCTACTGCCAAGCGGTGGAAACGCTCCTGCACATCGACGTACCACGACGCGCCAGGTACCTCCGCTCGCTCTTTTTAGAATTGGAACGCCTTCACAATCATCTCGGCGACATCGGCGCGATGTGCAATGACACGGCCTATGCGCTCGCCCATGCCCACTGTGGTCGTATGAAAGAGCGGATCATGCAGCTCAATGACCGGCTGGCCGGTTCACGGTTTCTTCGAGGCGTCATGCGGGTCGGCGGAGTGACTCGCGATATCGACAGCACCCAGCTCGGCCATCTTGTCGATGACCTGAACCGGCTGCAGACAGACTTCTCCGAAGTGGGCGCCATTATTTTCGCCAATGCCTCGCTCACGGACCGATTGGAAACCACCGGCGTGCTGACAGAACGGACGGCCTGGGATCACGCGGTGGTGGGTATCGTCGGCCGGGCTTCTGGAATCGACCAGGATGTCCGGAGGGATCGCCCCTTTGCCGCTTACGACGAGCTACCCGTGAACGTGGCACGTTATCGCTACGGTGACGTGCGGGCCAGATTGCGTGTCCGTGGTGATGAGATTCACGATTCCATCAGGCTGATCCGCGAGATTCATGCGCGAATCCCACCTGGTCCGATCGCGATTGAACCGGACCGCATGGCGTCTCCGGGACAATGGGCACTCTCCGCAGTGGAGGGTTGGCGGGGAGAAATCCTCTACTTCGTCATGGCCGGCGAGCAGGGCCGGATCCACCGGTGCAAGGTGCGGGACCCGTCCTTCGTCAACTGGCCGGCGATCCAATGGGCGGTGCTGGGGAACATTATCCCGGATTTTCCCCTGATCAATAAGAGCTTCAATCTGTCCTACGCAGGCACGGATCTATGAGAACATGAGCGGACAATCCCTGGAGGCGTATTGTCCGGCCGCCAAGAGCCATTTTGAGAGTAGGCCGGTTCACCCGAAGGTTGGTATGGAGGACGTTGTATGTTCCGCATTCTCAAGAAGAGTCTCAAAACCGGCATCGTGACCGGCGAGCATCCTCCCGCCTGCACCTCTTCTGAACCGCCGAGCCAGGAGGCGAAGGCTAAAGCAACCCCGTTTTGCCGGTCGCTCTCGATTCGCGAGGTCGATACCGGCTCCTGCAATGCCTGCGAGATGGAGATGAACGCGCTCATGAATCCGGTCTACGATGCAGAGCGATTCGGCATCCATATCGCGGCCTCGCCTCGCCATGCCGACGCCCTGGTCATCACAGGGCCGGTAACCGTGAACATGGCGAAACCGCTCAAGGATGTGTACAAACAAACCCCCGATCCTAAGGTCGTGATCGCGCTGGGCGACTGCGCCATCACCTGCGGCGTCTTTGCCGGCAGCTATGCTGTCATCGGCCCTGTCGATCGCCATATCCCCGTCGATGTCCGCATCGCCGGCTGTCCGCCAAAGCCGACTGACATTCTTGAAGCTCTGGCGCAGCTAAGGACACCTCAGAGGGGTTGAGAGTGAGATGGCTGAGAGAAGCGCACACCTCCGATGAAAAGCGAACGATCCCGTCTCTTATTTCCGCCTTTCTCCGAACGGCAAGAGCCGGCACATCGACCCACTCGAAGCAGAAGGAAGAGTAGGAGAACCGAACGTGCACGACCTAGTTTTTGCGCCGACGATCCAGCATCCAGCGGGTAATCCCGAGATGCTTGGCGGCGAGCGTCTTGTTGCCCTCCGTCCGCCGCAGGATCTCCGTGATAATGCGATCCTCCAGATCGGCGAGGGAGGCTTCGCCCACTCGAAACGTGATGTGGATCTGCGCAGGATCAACCGAGTCGGCGGCGGCGCCTGTGGTGTCTGGAGATCGGACGGCGGGCATCACATGGCTGTCCTGTAGGTCCGAAGGGAAGTGTGAAGCTTCGAGCGATGTTCCGGAACAAAACAGCACGGCGCGTTCCATCAGGTTGCTCAACTCCCGGACGTTCCCCGGAAACGGATAGCGGCATAAGAGGGCGGTCGCGCTCGCTTCCATGGTACGAACCGGCTTCCCGAGCGCGAGCGCGGAGCGGGCCAGGAACTGCTCGGCAAGCGGGAGAATGTCTTCACGACGTTCGCGCAACGGGGGCACGGTCAACGCGACCACATTCAGTCTGAAATAGAGATCCTCGCGAAACTCCCCTTTGCTCACCGCCTCCTTGAGGTTCCGATTCGTCGCGGCCATGAACCGGGCTCCGACGGGAATGGCCGTCGAGCCTCCGACACGACGCAGCGTGCGGTCTTCGAGCACTCGCAACAGCTTGGCCTGGAGCGAGAGGGGCAGCTCAGCGATTTCGTCGAACAGCACGGTGCCGTCCTCGGCCAACTCAATCAACCCGCAGCGTCGACCGGTGGCCCCGGTGAAGGCTCCCTTCTCGTGCCCGAACAACTCGCTCTCGAACAGATCGTGAGGGATCGAAGGGCAATCGACCTCAATGCAGGGTTTGTGGGCTCTCGCGCTGTTGAAGTGGATCACGCGGCCCACATACTGCTTTCCCGCCCCGGTTTCGCCCTGCAAAAGGACCGTCACCCGATCGTTGTGGGCGAGTTCACGGACACGATCGAGAAAGTTCAGGGTGACGGCACTCTTGGCAATCACACGGTCGAGCGCATAGCGCGCCGACTCTTGCCCGCTCTGCAACCGGACTTGGCGTTGCAGGGTCAGCAATTCCGTCGCCCGACTCAGCGCATGCTGCAAGTCCTCCATATCGATGGACTTGGCGACGAAGTCAAATGCCCCGAGCTTCGTCGCCTCCACCGCGTCCTTGACCGTTCCCTTGGCCGTCAGCAGAATCACCAGCAGTTGAGGCGAGGTCTGTTTGACACGGGCCAGGACGTCAAGGCCGGAGAGGTTGGGCATAACCACATCGAGCACGAGGATGTCCGGTTCGAACGACCGGAGCAACGTGAGGGCCTCTTCGCCGGACGCGGCGGTTTTCACGAGATACCCCTGGTCGCCGAGACGCAGCGCGAAGGCCTCACGCACCGACTCTTCATCCTCGACGAGCAACAGTTGCCACATCCGGCTAGACCTCGCGTTGCAACGGCAGCCATACCTCGACGACCGCTCCGCTTCCCGGAGGGCTGTGGATCGCCAATTGCCCGCCGTGCCGTTCGACGATGTCGTGCGTGATCGTCAGGCCGAGCCCGACGCCTTTCGCCTTGCCGCTGGTGAAGAACGGTTCGAAGATACGATTCAGATCTTCCGGCGGGATACCCTTACCGGTATCCGAGAAGATCAAGAGGACGCCCATGCATCGTTTGATTTCCGGGCGGACTGCAATCGTCAGGTCTCCCCCGTTCGGCATGGCATCGATCGCATTCATCATGATGTTGAGACAGACCTGCTGCACGTGCGCGGGGGACACCTCGACCGCAGGCAGGTCGGCCGCGATGGTCTTCCTCACATGGACCCGCTGTTTATGCAGGTTCGTCCGGAGCAATGTCAGCGTGTCGTCGATCAGTGAGGGAAGGTCGCACGGGCGGAGATCGAACGGACGCGGCCGCAACTGACCCAAATGGGCTTCCAGCAACCCGTCGATCCGCGCCGCTTCGCGGGCGATGAGGCGGCACCGGTCTCGCGCAGCCGGCGGCAACTGTCCCTGGTCCGCAAGATGCGTCGCGAGGCTCCCGAGCCCGATCAGCGGGTTTCGGATTTCGTGCAGAATACCGCCGGCCAGTTGTCCGACCAGTTTGACCTGCTCGGTATGGCGCAGCGCCTCGAGCATCTGCTCCCGCTCGCTCAGATCGGTGAGAATCGCCAGATAATATTGTGTCGTGTCGTCGCGGTCCTTCACAGGACTCACGCTTTCCCAGACCAGAAATTCCGCGCCGTCTTTCCGGCGGTTGACAAAGCGATCGACGAACGGCTGCCCTGACCGGATGGCCTGCCAGAGGCGATGGTAGAATTCCGGCGGATGCTTGCCGGATTTCAGGATCGACGGCTGCCTCCCCAGCGCCTCCTCGCGCGGCCAACCGGTCATCCGTTCGAGCGCGGGGTTCCATTCCAGGATCCGGCCGTCGGTGTCGGTGAGCATGATCCCGTCCTGCGCCGACATGAACAGTCGGTGGTAGAGGTCGATCTGAGTATCGGCCCGCCGCCGTCGCTCCAACACCGTGGCCACCGTATTCGCCACCGAGCACAGAAATTCCTGCTCCTTCAGGGAAAAGTCCCTCACCCGCTTCGCATGCGCGGTCATCACCCCATAGACCTTGTCCTCGACCAGCATCGGCACGCACATGCCGGCGATACCTCCATGCTCGGTCAGCAATTTCGACGGGGTAAACCGGGTTTCCTTGCGCAAGTCGCGCACGACCACGGGCACCCGTTCCCGAATGGCGAACCCGGCCTGCGAATGCGTGCCCCCTTCGATCGTCAACTTCCCGATCAGTTCCTCTTCAATGCCGATACCGGCCATCACAGCCAGGTGGTCGTCCAACTCCCTCGCGATCAGGATCTTGCACAATTCCACCTCCAGGGCCTCCGCCGTGCGCCGAACGGCTTCACTCATCAAGGCTTGAGCCGGCGCGTCGCTCACCGCCAACGTGCCGATGCGGGCGAGCACCGATTGAAAGCGGGCGACTTGTGACGCCTCCTGGGCAAGCAGCGTGCGTTCCGTCACATCCTGCAGCACCAGGAGCACCCCGGTTCCGCCATGATAGGGCACGACGTTGAAGCGGCACTGATAGATCAGCGGCCGGCCTCGCCGATCCGCAAAACGATAGGTGGTCTTGCCGCGCGTGCGGAGCGATTCACGATTCCAGACGATCGCGTCGGCAAAGAGGCGCGCGCGGGGCGTTATGGCCTGTTCGGGCGAGTCGGGCGCATCCACCATGGCCGACGCCGGGGCTTCAATGAGTTCGCCGAACTGCGCGTTCTCGAAAATAAGAATGCCGCGCGAAATCAGGCACACCCCGCCTTCGATACAGTCGCTGACCCAGGCCAAGACTTCGGCCGCAGCGACTTCCGCGTAGGCCGGCACGGAACTTTTCGAGTTGGGACGTGGCGTGGACGGCATGGCTGCAATGGCCGGTGACGCCGGTCCGTCGCGTGGAGATGATCGCCCGTGTGGTGGCGCAGTATACCGAACTACCAGCGAGGCCGTCGAGAGACTGGCCGCCGCGGGCCTCGTTATTTCGCGAGGAAACGATCCCGCCGGCTCACCGCGACGTCCGTGACAAACATCGCGCCCGAATGCCGATTGAAGAGCGGACCCAGACCGGCCAGGATCGGTTCGACCTTCTCTTCCGGTACGACCGTAAACACGATGACCTGGCTGCTCGTGTCATTGAAGAGCAGGTGCCCTTCATGAAAGCCGTGGTGCCCTTTGCCGGACACGTTGTTGATAATCGTGTAGCCGGTTGCGCCGGTCCGGTCCAGCAGGTCAGTGACAAACTTCAACTGATCCCCCTGCACAACGATCCTGATTTCCTTCATGGGATGCAGCGTCAAGCTGATCATGATCCTGTCCTCCTTCATCCAATTCTTCATGAATCCAGTCGGCGGCTCGATCATAGCGATAGCACTGCCGATCTCTCGGATCGAGTGCGACGAGAGACACCCAACCCAGATTGAACAATTGTTCCAGCAGCGGATGCCGATAGATGATGCCGCGTATCCGCTCCCGTGGCGCCTCGATGATGGCCAGCAGCCTCATGGGTTCATGATACGGCGCGGGTCCATTCATCACCGTCTGAGCCGGAAGACCAATGCGCAGATCGCTCCACACCCCGGACATGACGCCCACGCGACCGGTCACATTGTGGTAGACCTTGCTGCCGCTGCCGTACACCTCGTTATCGACCGTCGAAAAATAATGCTCCATATTGATCCATTGGGCCACGACAAGCGGGGCGGTCATGATCGTTTCCAAGAGTTTCCCGGACGCATCCTGCCGGTGATCATAGGAATGCAAAAAGGCGCGGCCACGCATGTCCACCCGTTGTGTGGCGCTTCGCCGGCCGATGACGATCAGGCTGTTTTTTGAAAGGCCCCATTCCGGGCGGACCTCGGCCCAATCATCGCTGCGCCGCCGGGCCAACTGCCGAGCGCCTCGAGCGTCGGCGGGTTGGCCCTGGGGAAACGACCCGGCTCGCTCCAGCGCGGCCTGCGCCCCGGCTTCATCGAGGTCGGCCATCAGCCGCTGGAGGTCTTTCCGGTGTGTGGCCGGCACATCCTCCAGATCGATGAGTCGGACACGGTCCGTCGTGGTGTCATGTTCGGCCGCCAGGAATTGGGTATCGCTCGGGATCGGGATGCCCCGGTCCTGCAACAGATTCCGCACCGCAGGCTTGTTGGCCATGGCCGCGATGGTCCTGGCATTCGGCAGACCGTGGTTACCGCCACAGGCGCCGCAATCGAGCGCCGATTCATACGGGTTGTTGTAGGACGTGCTGCCGTGCGCGCAGAAGACCACGGCACGGGCAAAGTTTGAGGTCAACCCCATCAGGCGCAGCGCCGCCTCCACGAAGTAGGCCTGTTCCACAATGGAAAATCCCGTGTGGGTCAGTCGATCCAACCGTGAGGAGATGCCGCGCGGGCTGACCCGGTGGCGTTCTCGGAGTTCCTCATAGAAGACGGTCTCCTCTGCCGGCGTGAATCCCAGCGCCTTCGCCACGTCGCCGTTCGTGTCCTCGGTCTGACCCACGGCTTTCTTTCGAATCGTCTCCAACAACGTGGGTGAGAGGGCGGCGCCGGAGAGACCGAATCGCTCACGCAGCAGTTCGCGGATCACGACCTGCTGCTCGGCCGCCACCATTTCCTCCGCCTGGGCGCGGGCGAGCTTTTCGACCGTCAAGGTGGTCGCCACAGCAGGCATGAAGATGCGCATGAGCCATCGCTTGACCTGGTCGTACCGGACCGGGAGGAGCGTGCGGCCGAACAACGGCAGGCTGAAGAACCACCCGATCGCCTCCACCATGACATAGGGCGTGACAACATTCTCTTTCAAATCGTGCAACAGCGCGCGAGCCGCTTGACTGAGCTTCGTCGCGGTCTTGTGCCGATCTGCCAGTGCGCCATGGTAGCTGCGCGGGACTTCCCGTACCTGGTTCTTGGGTTTAAGCAGCACCGGGCAATGGGAGACCGCGTGGCGGGCGGCAAAGGGTCGGTAGTCTAACGGCACGCCAAAGAAGCCGGCCAGACCCAGAGTTTCATAGCCCCCTAAGTGTTCGAGATGGCGGCGATACACTTCGGACCGGACATCGATACAGAAGACGACCTGGGCCAACGGTCGTGACGCGGCAACTGTGTCCGTCGCCGCCAGGTCGGTCGCCGTGGCTTCGGACGCCAGCTTCCTCAACACCTGCCGCCGGTGAGTGGCCTCAAGGGCCTGTAGCCAGACCGGCTTCTGCCGCGACGCCGGGAAGCTGTCCAACCAGGTGAGCAAGAGGCGAAGGTCGGAGGAAGGCGTGGATTCGATGACGGCGGGATCGATCGAGAGGGCACGCGCCAGACGAATGAGCGACCGAGCTGCCTTGCGACGATCCTGCTGCGCGCGCACATCCACCTCCAGGTCGCGGTGCTGGCGTCCCAATGTCTCCCAGGCCTGATGGTCCAAGCGCTGCTTGCTCCGCAATAGCCGCCTGACTTCCTTGCCGATCGAATCCGGCACCTGTCCGCCGATCCATGCCCTTCGCAACCGGTAGGCGACGGGATACTGATCCACATAGCGCCGGAGCGCCTCTTCCCCACCGGCGATTCCCAGGTGGGCGCGACAGGCGACCTCCACGAACTCTCGTTCATAGAAGAGGCGGACCGAGAGGTACTTGACCAAGTCGATGGGAAACTCTTCCTGCCAAGGATGGCTTCCCTGTTGCGCCCGCCATTTGATGTACCCGACCCAACCGGGCATCGCCGCCAGATGCCGTGCGAGATAGGATTCCCATGAAGCCTTTGGAATCGTCATGGTCGCCAGATGTTCCAGCAGCGCATCTTCGGAACGGTCGGAAAGGGCAAGGATCTTCGCGGAGGCGTCCGGAATGCCGATCAACCGCAACGTGGTGTCATGCTGTGCAAGCGACTTCCACGCCCGGTAAAAAGTCTGTTCCCTGCCGGGCATGGACCATCCCACTTCGCCCTCGTCCAAGAAGGCGCTGCACCACTTCACCATTTCCCGATTGATGGTTTCGAGCAGAGAAGTCCCGAACGTCCGGTCGCACCAGATACCCAGCGTTTCGTCGAGCGGCCATTCAGGCGGAAGGTCCGGGCTGGACACCCGGCCCGAGGAAGCCGGCTCTTGCGCGGATGCCGCCCGCAGCCACGACAGCACCCTTTCAACGGTCGCCGCATCCTCTTGCGCAGTCGATTCGGCGGCGAACGGTCCGTCCTCGGTCACCCCGTCGACGATGGAGAGGGTCAGCACATCCAGATGGGAAAGCGAGCGTCCGGCGAAGCACAGCCGGTTCTCGCTCGCCAGCGGCGCGAGCACCGCGCGAAGCTCCTTCAGCCCGATGCGTCCCTCACGAACAAAGCAACGATACTCGTCGCTGCTGAGATACCCCCGCCCGCCGAACAGCTCGGTTCCCCGTTCCACGGCCTGCTCAAACGGCAACGTCTCCAGCCCGTGCAGCGGATTGTGATGGATGAAGGTGCGCATGGGCCAACACTGAGCGATGACCTCCCCAGCCAACTCAACATAGGACCGCAACTCCATTCGCTGCGCATCGGTATAGCGGTCACGCGTCGCCTCGGTCATCGTGGCACTCGATCGGAAATCGGCCGCGGGCGGTTGCGCGGTTCCCTAGGTCCGGAACCGGTACTGACGGCCCTCACTGCATCCTCGACATACAGACCGTTGAGAAACGCAACATAGAGGCGGGTATGGAGCGGCTCGAGCCAGGCCGGAAGTAACAGTCGCATCCCATGGGCTTTCCCATATAAGACGACCCACACGGCGACGACTAGCAGCGCCGATACCCCGACAAACGCATCGAACAAATGCTGATTCCAAGCTGCGGCTTGGAAGGATGCGGCCACCTGTCCCGGCTCCGGATAGAGGAAATGCGTGAAGGCTTCACCGGCCCAGAGATAGGTGAGCCCGATGAACGCCAGGGTCGCGATCATCACGGCTGAAACGTCCCAAGATCCGACGGCGTTGAGGCGGTAGAGGCTGAAGATGGCCTGTGCCGAAGTCACCCAAGCAAAGAACAGGAAGATGACTGTGCCCTGGGATTGGAAGAGCGGAATATTCACCAAGCCATGCGCGATCAGCAGGATGACCAACGGCAACACAAGGGTCAGCGCCAATCCGGTGGCCCAAAGCACGAAGGAAAAGGCCGGCGTCTCCCTCACGGCATGATGGCCGGGCAGCTTGAATTCCGTCCGGGCCTTATGGATGTTCACTCCCGAGTTGAGAAACAGCGTGGCCTTGAACAGCCCATGGGCACAGAGATGGAACACCGCCAACGCGAACGCGCCCAGACCACACTCCATCACCATGTAGCCCATTTGTCCCATGGTCGAGTAGACCAACGTCCGCTTCACGCTGGACTGAGTCAGCATGGTCGCCGCGCCGATCAGGGCCGTGAGCCCTCCGATCACGAACATCAGATGGAGGGTCGTCGGTGCAAGGCTGTACAGCGGAGCCAACCTGTTGACCAGGAAGCCTCCTGCGTTGACGATCCCCGCGTGAAGGAGGGCCGATACAGGGGTGGGAGCCTCTATCGTGCCGGGCAACCAGATGTGAAACGGAAACTGCGCCGACTTGGTCATCACGGAAACCAGCAGGAGCATCGTGGTCACAGATGGCACATCCAACTGCAGCCCGGCATCGAGCCATGGGACGGATTGCACCGGAGACTGCCTCACGATGGCGAAGATCTCACCAAGGTCCACCGTCCCGCAAGTCGCATAGAGCACCAGGACCGCCGCTGCGAATGCGACATCGCCGATTCCTTGGATTCGCAATGTTCTTCGACCGGCTTGGACGGCAGCCGTGCTCGCCGCACGGAACGAGACGAGCGCGACAAGGAACCATGTGACCAGATGCCACCAGAGAAACAACCACAGCAGATTGCCGCTGGTGACCAAGAGTAAGAGCACGAATGTCAGCAGCCCAAGAAGAGAGAAGAACCGGAGGTACCTCGGATCGCCGGTCATGTATCGGCGCGAATAGACGTGAATCACCAAACTGACCCATGTGATCAGAACCATCATCACGGCGGCGAGGCGGTCGACCAGCACGGAGTAGCTCATGAAACCCGAGTGGGCGGCTAGGAGGGTCACCTTGATCGACTCTCCCTGAAGCACCACCACCAGTGTCGCTACCGATGCCAGAGCCGAGGCCCAGAGCGCCGTGATCCCGATCAGACCGCTTCGCTCCCCCAGACCGGAGCCGAAAAATGGGATCGCCACCCCTGAGAGCAGAGGTGCGAACAGGGCTATTGCCAGAAAGATTGATTCCACTAGAGGCTCCATCACCGGCTTCGATCAGCAAGAAGGAGACCGCGAGAACCAGGCTTCCTAAACATGATCATAAGACACAGAATCTCCATGGTTACTTGTCTGTCTTCTCTCATGCGGCATGGTTCGATACTCAGATCGACGTGAGGAAACGATGTGTGCCGGCGCACTCATGTGCGCCAACGCACCGGTTTATCAACGGGCCATGAGCGTGCTGCAATCAACCCCTAGCTGCAATCAACCCTAATAGGTAGATCGCGACTCCTCATACCAACGACTCTCGATCGGTCGTTCCGGCGGCCTGACCGGAGGCCGATGGATTCTGCATGAGGTGGAAGGATACTGTCACGAGGTTTGTTCAGCGTTGAAGAAGGCATGAAAGAGGAAAGGGGCTGCTGTTCTCGACGATGCGGGACCTGATGGCAGATGGCGCTACCATTAACCCTCTAACCCTTTCCCTGCTAAGCCAGCTCGATCACCCACAATAACCAAGACCTGAAGGGAGGAATCCGTGAAAACGCAACAGGTGTGGAGTTTTGGCAACAGCCAACTCATTTCGAGCTCATATCACCAAGTCATTGATATTAAATATGTAATTTACTAAACTTCGGCTCGAACTCTATTGGCACATAAGTTGTATATGCCTACCAATCGTCATCATGCGCTATCAACAAACCATAGCCTCTCCGATCACCTGCACTGGTATTGGACTCCATTCCGGGCAGCCGGTCACCATGACCCTGCTCCCCGCTCCTTCCAACACCGGAGTCGTGTTCCTTCGCAAGGCGGGTGGATCGGCGATTCCGTTGGGCGCCACCATCAGTAATTTGGTGGCAACGGAACTTTGTACGGCTATCAGCAGCGCCGGCACTCAGATCAAGACCATCGAGCATATCCTGGCCGCACTCTGTGGGTTGGGCGTCGATAACGTCTACATTGAGATCGACGCCGGTGAAGTCCCGGTCATGGATGGGAGCGCCGGCCCATTCGTGCGTCTGATCAAGGCCGCCGGGATCGTGCCCCAGACCCGTGCCCAACGGTTCCTCAAGATCACGCAACCGATAGAGATCATGGACAGAGGCCGTCGTGTCGTGATCGAACCGTCTCCGACGCCTAAGGTCACCTATACGATCGCCTATGACCATCCGCTGATCGGCATCCAGAGTTACGAGTATGAATGTGCCGCCGACTCGTTCGAACGAGAAATCGCTGATGCGCGGACGTTCGGCTTCCTGAAGGAAGTGGAAGCCCTCTGGTCGCGCGGACTAGGAAAGGGCGGTTCTCTGGATAATACCGTCGTCCTGTCCGACAACGATGTGATGAACCAGACCGGCCTCCGATTCCAGGATGAATTTGTTCGGCACAAGGTTCTGGACTTGGTAGGCGATCTCTCGCTCCTGGGCATGCCCTTCATCGGACATGTCAAAGCGGAGCGTTCCGGTCATGCCCTCCATACGTCATTGGTCAATCAGATTCTGCGTCGCCCGGAATGCTGGGTTCTTCTGTCCTTGGAGGATCAGCCGGTCGCTGCGGAACGGTCGCTCCTCCAGCCCTGCACGATTTATCACGCCTCTGCCCTGACGGCTCCGGTCGCCTCGGTCTAACTCTTCGGTAAAGTCCTTCCCCGATGACGTTCGTCTCGACCCGTATCGGGTTTCGGTCGATAAGCCGGAATTCCACCGTCCGCTGCAGAAAAAAATGCGCCGGAGGTAAGTGGCCTTACCTCCGGCGCCTGGAGCGGGGGGAGTGACTTACTTCTTCTTCTTCTTCGCAGCCTTCTTCGTTGCCAACGCCCTCACCTCCCTTCACACATGACGTCACGAGTGAATTGCCGTGGAACGGTCCGCCGCCGCGTCGCGCACGCGAACCGGTGCCGAAGGCCACGCGGCGTGCGGCCTCTTGGTTCGCTGAATTGAACGGAAAATCGATGACGATCGTGACGCGCAGGAGCCGAGTTCAGGATGCAGGAATGTCGAAAAGGATGAACTGGAGTGCAGCCTACCACTCAGGTGCGCGGCGAATCCCGCATCGCTCACGCAAACCCGTTGCGTTGCGGATCGATAATTGGAAACAATCCCGAACGGACAATTAAACGAAACGCGCTTGTCATCAAGCTTGAGAAGGGGAAGGCGAGAGGCGAAACGTCGTGGTTCGTATTCGATGTTCAATCCTTTGAGTTCTCCAAAATCGGATCTCACTCAAAGCATGTGTGCTTTATAGCAACAGCGTTCACTGAGATCAACAAAAATCTCTTGCACTCGGCGGCGACGACGACTCGCTGGCTCTCTTTTCGGTCGTCGCTGGCTCATTTCACCTGAAAGTGTAGCACGTGTGGATGGTTTATCAATCGAGGCGAGGAACCGAATGAGTCGCGATGCTCAACCAGAATCACTGACACACGCCATGGATACGGCGGTCGCCGCCGCGCGGAAAGCCGGCGCGCTTCTTCGTGAACAGGCGGAGTCGGGGTTCGGGATCGAACGAAAGACATCAATCGTCAACCTGGTAACCGATGCCGACCGAGCTGCGGAAGAGTCGATCGTGACACAGCTTCTGGCCGCATACCCGACGCACGGGGTGCTCGCCGAGGAACGGGGACAGGACGGCCGTGTGGAATCACACTGCCGATGGATTATCGATCCGCTCGACGGCACCACCAACTTCGCCCACGGCTTTCCCTTCTATTCCATCTCCATTGCGCTGGAACAGCAGGGAACCTGCGTCCTGGGCGTGGTCCTGGACCCGATTCATGACGAACTGTTCACGGGCGAGATGGGACGAGGCGCGCGGCTCAACGGCCGGCCGATACAGGTATCCCGTGTGGCGGTCCTGGATGACGCGCTGCTGGCCACCGGGTTCGCCTATGACATCCGGGAGGCCGCCGACAACAACCTGGACCACTTCAACCGCTTTGCATTGCGCGCACAGGGAATTCGCCGCACAGGATCGGCGGCCTTGGATCTCTGCTACGTGGCGGCGGGAAGACTTGATGGCTATTGGGAGGTGACACTGAGCCCTTGGGACTCGGCCGCCGGATCGGTCATCCTGAGGGAAGCCGGTGGCCGGATCACGCACTTCGATGGCTCCCGCTATTCCATCTACGGTCAGAACCTGGTCGCCAGCAATGGCCCGCTACATCCATCTCTGTTGCAGGTGTTGGCCGAACGGTCGAAATAGGGAGGCGACCTTGCGACTGGTGGCGACCGCCCGGGTGTACAGCCCGCAGGTCGTTGGGGTATGATGCGGCTCCCATTTCATCCAGGTTGGACACATGGCGTCTCAAGGGCCTCAGAATCAGAACCACGAGCAGGGCGAATCGTCAGACCAGACAGTGACGGTCAAGGAGGTCGAACTCCTCCGCGTGATGGTCAGTCGAAGCGGACTGGCGGTCTCCGCCGAGTGGGCGATCCATCCGCAACTCAAGCAGGATTTACCTCCCGACGATTGGAAGGAAGTCGCCGACCTCATGGGCAAGGTGACCAATCTGGTGGGTTCTCGATTCAAGCAAGTCCTTTCCGAGGTCGAGCCTGATCCACCGGGCAACGCGTGACCGATCCGGCCGTCGCCCCGCCGTCTTCCTCTCTACCGGCCGTGTCCGTTCATCTGATCCGACAGCGTGAAGGAGGCCGTAATGGAGACCTATTACCATCCCCATGACCTGGGCAAGTTCGCCGATATGGGCAAGGGAAACAAGGAACTGTGGGACAAATTCATGAGTTACTACAGCGCCGTCTTTGCGGAGGGCGCCCTCACGGAGCGCGAAAAGGCGCTCATCGCCCTGGGAGTTTCCCATGCCGTGCAATGCCCTTACTGCATCGACGCCTATACGCAAGCCGCTCTGGAGAAGGGTTCGAACGTGGAGGAGATGACCGAAGCCGTCCATGTGGCCTGCGCGATTCGCGGGGGAGCTTCGCTGGTGCATGGCGTGCAGATGCGGAACGTAGCCGAGAAGTTGTCCATGTGAGAAGGGATGATCGGACGTCAGTCGTCTACCGCCAAGCGGACCAGAGGTGTTGTTCCCTTCGCGATTGACACATACCCGTTGACGAGTGGCGAATGACGGGCTGGTTTACGCCGGCAGGTAGCCATTGGCCCGGAACCAGGAGATGGCGTCCCGGATCGCTTGGTCGATCGGACGTTTGGCGGTGAATCCCAGCTCGCGGGTGGCCTTGGAGCAGTCATACTGCTGCATGTGGGCCAACATCTCGACAAAGAAGCCTGGCACCGGCGACGGGCGCCTGAGGATCGTCCGGACTCCCCAGTCAAAGGCCTTGAAAGCCGGACGGGCGAACCAGGGTGGTATGGGAACCAGCGGAGCCACCACGCCCAGCTCCCTGGCGATCAGCCGGTTCACCTCCTGTTGAGTCGTGTTCCAATTGCCAAGCAGATACCGCTCACCGACCCTGCCCCGTTCCGCCGCGAGGATCATGCCCTCCGCCACGTCTCGCACATCAATCGCGTTGACCGGCCCATCGATATAGCCCGGCATCAGCCTTCGGGCAATCATCAGAACCACCGTTCCGCTGGTGGGTTTGCTGTCGTAGGGTCCGTAGCAGGCGGTGGGACAGACGATGACCGCCGGTAGGCCTGCCTCGGCCGCCTGCTTCACCTCCCGTTCCATTTCGACCTTGGCCATCAGATAGGGATTGTCGCGATAGCGGGTCGAAAACACGCAATCCTCATTCGCCAGTTGACCGACTTGGGCGGGATAGCCGATCGTCATCAAGGCGCTGACGAAGACCATCCGCTCGACGTTGGCGGCGCGGACAGCTTCTAAAACGTGGTGCGTCTCCTGGAGAGCTTGCCGAACTGCTGTGCCGACGGGAACGGTAGCGGGAGGGTAGTAGCCGGCGACATGATAGACCCTGGCGATTCCCTCGCAGGCTGCGGCGAGTGACCCTGGCTCGTTCAGATCGCCCGGGACACGCTCGACATCGAGCCCATGAAGGGTCGCATGGCCCTTCGCCTGCTTGCTGGATTGGATCGGCCTGGCCAGCACCCGAACATGCTCACCGCGGGCCAAGAGCGCACGGACGAGATTGGAACCGAGAAAACCGGTACCGCCGAGGACCAGGACCCGCATCCGTCTTCTCCGGGCTCTCTCTCTCGCCCGCTCCCGTGAGAGGAGAGTAGGGACGAGGAGGTGATGAAGGGGTGGGCCACCGGGCTAGCCGCTCACTCGAAACGGCTCAAACGCCCGATCCGCCTTGGCCGCCATATAGAAATCGCTCTCAGTCAGACCATTGATCTTATGAGTCCAGATCTCCACCTTGCATTTGCCCCAGGCCAGATAGAGGTCCGGATGGTGCCCTTCCGCCTCGGCGATCCCTCCCACCTTGTTCACAAAATCGAGCGCCTGCGCAAAATCTTTGAAGGTGTAGAGCCGCTCCAAATGCCCCGCCCCATTCAGCGACCAGCCGCGGCCGAGTTCCGTCAGGAGTTCCTGCGTACGTGCAGCCGGCAGGGGAGGCACCCCGCCCCGGCAGGGCACGCATTTATTGTCCGCCAATCCCATATTGCCCCCTTTCACCTGCCGCTCCGCCTCAGATAGTCCGTCTTTTGTATGGCACCGAGCCACTCATCGCACGCGACAATACACACCCTGTCACGGTTTGTGCCCGCGCTCGAAAAAGAGTCCGCGATTGACGTCGCCGACGCTGACGATCCCGACCAACTTTCCTCGTTCGACGACTGGGATGCGCCGGAAATTCTTGAGCCCCATGTAAGAGGCCGCTTGCAATACGGGGTCGTTCGGCGACACGGTCATCGGGTTGACGCTCATAACCTCCTCGACCTTCTTCCCTAACACCTCGGAGTAGCCCTCTTCCATCTCGACAAAATCGCGGCTATGGACGTTATCGTGAATGTAGTCGCCGTAGTTGGGGTAGAGGGGCAGGAGCACGTCCCGCAGGGTCACGATGCCCACCAAGCGTCCGTCGTCCTCGACGACCGGCACAGACGCAAAATGCCGACTGAGCATCTTCACGACCGCCGAGCGCACCGTATCGGTCTTTTTCGCCGTGACTACACCGGTCGACATCACCTCATGCACAAGCATGGCACCCTCCTTTCGCAGGCTCGTCACGTCCTGAATCGTAGCGCCTGATAACCTCAGGGGGGAAAGCCTAGCACCGGGCGGGAATCATCGCAAGGGCGGGGCCGCGGCAAACAGAAGAACTCCGTCACTCGTCATTCGTCACACGTCAGATGGATCGGACCGGTACGTCTTCTCATCCTGGTCTCCTTGTCGCTGCTCGATTGACAGATGACGACTGACGCTTGGCCCTTGACGCCTGACGCTTGACGACAGGTCGAGCCGCCGCGATCACCCACCAATCAGATACCAGCCTGGGAACGGCCTCACCATCCTGACGTTACTTCGCATCCCGGGCACAGCGGAAGCCTTCGAACCCTTCACCGGCCCGAGCATACTTTCGGATCTGATAGTCAATCTGCGATCCTTCCATTGGTTTCGCTCGGAACGCGCTCAGACTCCCTCGGATCGTTTTCTCGCGTTGATCGCCGGGACCGGCGGAGAATCTCGACTCCTGGTAGGGACTGGATGTCCATTCCGTGACATTCGGGTCAAGGATGCGGCCCTCGGTATCATGCGCCGCCTTTTCCCATTCGTCCTCGGTGGGCAGCCGCTTTCCAGCCCATTTGCAGAAAGCCACGGCGTCGTACCATCCCACGTCATCCACGGCTAGGTTGTGATCGCCGGACCAGTCGCGCGCTTCCCCGGAGGCTCCCGTGACAGGGCGGCCGGTCGTTTCCACAAATTCCTTGAAGCGTTTGACGGTCACCAGACTCTTATCGATGTAAAAATCATCGGCGACATAGAGACTGGCGGAAGCAGCATCGACCTCCTCGACGAATCCTCCACCGTAGACCGCTACGATCTTGGTCGGAATACGTCCGGCCCGGATCAGCACCATCGGCGCGCCGTCTTTGCCGGTGATCTCCCTCATCGCTGTGCCTTCCGGCATGACCTGCCAGCCTTTCAACGCCACCTCAAGGATGGCCGAAGGCACCGCATAGCCCATTCGGTCTCGGGCATCGGTCACGACACCCACAACGGTCCCGGCACGAAGCACCGGGCTTCCTGAATGGCCCTCCTCGATCAGGGCCTGAAAGGACAGCTCCGGTCCTTTGAGTCCGTTCAGACTGCCGGTCGAAACGGCCCAAGGCGCCAATGTCCGTGGAAACCCGATGAGCGTGATCGGTTCGCCGCCGGTTATCTGGCCGACGCGATCGATCGTCAGCGCGATCAGGCCTTCAGGGAGCGGACCGGAGACAAGCAATGAGGCGAGACCCTTCTGGTTCTGGCTCTCGATGCCGATGAGACGGGCGGGGAAGCTCTGTTGAGGCTGGGGATAGAATGTGACCTGCGGCCGAGGATCGCCTTCGATGACGTGGGAGGCGGTGACGAGATAGGCGGCACCCTTTTCCAGCCGGACGATGAACCCGCTCCCGACCTTCGGCTGCTGCCCCTCGACCTGCGCCGTGATCCTTACCACACCGCTCTTGAGGTCTTCGATGTCCTGAGCCCGGAGAAACTGGGAAGGCAGGAACAGGATTAGAATCGCAACAAACGCCCTGATGAAGACCGTTCGCGAAAAGGGCACGCGAGTGAACCTAATCCGAAAACAATCGAGGCCCCACAACCCCGTATTTCCTTCGCCCCATGTGGGGAGAGGGGAGGGGGAGGGGCACATCCTCGCGGCTCCACCCTCACCTGTTTCCTCTCCCTCCGCACCCGTTGCATTGAGGAGAGCACAGGGTACCCGGCTGGCGGACTTTTTCAACATCTTGCTACTGACGTTCTAAGGCGAAAGAGCCGGAGTTGCCGTTACTGCAGGTCAGATAACCCTGGATCATTTTTCCGCCGTCAGCGACTTCGGAGGTAAAATCGCAACCCACACCCTGGTAGACCTGCGACGCCAGGCGTCCGGCAAAGACATTGCCCTGCACCTGGCCTTGCATCACGCCGGCATCGCCTGCATTGTCGGCATAGGTGCCGCTGACCTGATCGCCAGTTTGTTGATAGGTCGTTTGGATGACGGATGTGCCTCCCAACAGGGTCATCGCAAAGCCCTGATACGTGCCAGACACCAATCCTATTGCCGGCCCACTTGGCGTTGCCGGCGGTGCCGTCATGACCGGTTCCAGTCGATTTTCAGGAGTGGGTTTCGATGGCGGCTTCGGTTCCTCCGAGAGCCGCACACCCCAGCTATCCAAGGCAAACCTCGCCACCACGGCGGGTACGGCGGTGTTAAACTTGGCCCCCACCTGCGTCACAATGCCCACGACCCTGCCTTGGAACAAGACCGGCCCACCCGAGTTGCCCTCATCGGCTGTGCCTGAGAAGGAGAGGGCACTCCCCCGGCGACCCGAAAGCGTGCCCGTGGTCACTGTCCACATAGACCCTTCCGCGCGTGGGAAGCCGATCAAGGTAATGGGTTCGCCTCCGCTGACGGCAGCCGTCTGGTCGAGAGTCAAGGCCACGAGATCGGCGGGAAGCTTTCCTTCGACGAGAATTGCAGCTAATCCGGCCGGATCGCCTCCCTCCAGCCCCAGCACGCGAGCGCGGAAGGAGCGGTGCGGCGCGGCCCAGAAAAACACGTTCGGCTGTGGATCGCCTTCGATGACATGGGAAGCCGTCACGATGTAGACATGGTCCTCCTCCACCTTGACGACGACCCCGGAACCGACCCGATTCGTGCCTTCCACCTGCGCCGTGATCTTCACGACGCCTTTCTTGACCTGGGCGATGTCCTGAGCCAGAACCGGGTCGGGGAACGAGGCGAAGTAGAGGGAGAGCAAGAGGATAGGAACGAAAGTCACCAACCGCCGAGGCAAATCCAAGTCAATCGAGTGGGGCATCCTTCTGCATCCCAATCAACGCGATGTTGGAATGACCATTGTAGTTGAGCATGATCTCATAAACCACCAAGCCGGCCAAGCACTGGCACGCGCACCAGATGACCGATGTTCGAAAAGACACCTGGAGTCTTCACGTCACACGGAACTGGCGCCTGACCTACCGAGTCGACACCGGCGAACAGGAGAACCGCGACGTAACTAGAGAGGGGTCATGCCGTGCGGATGTAGTCGTCCTGTGACATCGCCCGCACCAGAAAGCGAGCACGGACCATCAAGGTTCGGCGCTACCTCCACACGGCAGAGGCTCCGGCGCGGTAGCATGCCGTGATCTTCCCGCCGGCCGCCTGTCCATTCATGCCGATTCATTCGACACATCACCCATTCATCCCTGGCGAGATTCTCCGCTCGTCTTGAGCATCATTCTCGGTCGTCCTGAGCTTCATCTCCGTTGGTCCTAAGCTTCCTCTCCGCTCGTCCTGAGCTTCATCTCCGTTCGTCCTGAGCTTCATCTCCGTTCGTCCTGAGCTTCATCTCCGTTCGTCCTGAGCTTCATCTCCGTTCGTCCTGAGCTTCATCTCCGTTCGTCCTGAGCCAGTCGAAGGACGAACGGCCTCCGGACGCACTGTTCAGAGGCTGCGGTGAGCCTATCGAGTCGGACGCTCCCCTCTCGCCAAGCGAGAGACTTCCGCCCAATCCCCCCGCATCATGGCTTCCTTCTTCTTGCGGCTCCAGCCCTTGATCCGCCGTTCAGAAGCCAAGGCCTCCTCCCGGGTTGAAAACACCTCGGAGTAGAGGAGCGTTATTGGGCATCTCGTCGCCGTGTAGCCGGTCACCTGGCCGGTATGATGTTCGGCCAGACGCTTTTCCAGATCATCGGTATGCCCGGTATAGTACGCCCCGTCGGCGCAGCGCAAGACATACACCCAGAAACTCATGGCACTCGTCCGGAATTACTGTCGTGCCCCACACATGTGTTCATAATCCGTTCGTGCTGAGCCCTTCGATCAACCAACCGTTCGTCCTGAGGCTCTCGAAGGAGACGGTTGGTGTTCTCAGGACAGGCCCTTCGACTCGCTCAGGACAGGCCCTTCGACCGGCTCAGGGCGAACGGATTATGACCGGAACCTACGGGACGCAACCCTGGCTCATGGTTCGACTAGTGTTGCGTCCCAGAAGTCCGTTCGTGGTGAGCTTATCGAACCCTGCGGTGAGCTCAGTCGAACCGCATGAACGGAACTCCTTGAACGTGCGCCCTTCGACCGGCTCAGGACAGGCCCTTCGACTGGCTCAGGGCGAACGGATTGTTACCGGAATTTGTGGGACGCTACACTGGCACCAGGAGCCGCCGATCGGAGCTTGTTGGCCCCTTGCGAGAAACGCCGAAGAACAAGAGAAAAGGGAACAGGGATATAGGGTAAAGGGAATCACCGAACGTCCTGGGCACAGCGGAACCCGACGTCGCGGTTCCTGCCCATCGGGGTGTACCAGTCCCGGTCCGTGGCTCGCAACCCGGCCGCGAGGCTGTTCCACGACCCACCGCGGATCACCTTGCTGTCCCCCCGGTCATAATCCGAACTCGTCCACTCCCACACGTTGCCGGCCAGGTCATGAATCCCATAGGGACTCACGCCCGCCTCATGGCTCCCAATCACCCCCAAGGTCCCATAGCCATTCCACTTTGTGTTAAACAGCGCATGCCGACTGGTGGGTTCCTCGTTGCCCCACGGGTACCTCCGGCCGTCGGTGCCGCGGGCCGCCTTCTCCCACTCCTGCTCGGTCGGCAACCGTTTGCCGTAATGCTTGCAGTAGGCATCCGCATCGTGCCACGTAACATTGACGACGGGTCGGTCGCCACTTCCCACCAAGGCGACCTGTTGCGACCATTCCTCTGGCTCCGAACGACGGGTCGCTTGCAGGAAAGCGGCATACAGCCTCGTGCTGACTTCAAACTTGTCTATGTAGAAGGCCGACAGCGACAGCTTCTGATTGTCGTCCCCATACAGGAACTCCCCTTCCGGTACCAACATCATCGGCGCACCGTCCTTGCCGGTGATCTCACGATCCAGGACCAGTTGCCGCGGTTCCAGTTTGGCCGTCTCAACAGGGGGAGGCGAGGGTTCGGGAGCGGTCGATGCCGTGCTCGTGCGTTCCCGAGCCATGATGCCGAAGCCCCGAATATACGCTTCGACCCTGTCGGCTGTCAGGCCGCGGCCGGATACCTCTGTCGCCATCACAATCCCAATGACTTTGCCTTGCCGAATGATCGGACCACCGGAATTCCCAGTGTCAACGGTGGGGGAGAAAAAGATGTCGCTCGCTAAACTCGATCCGACGCTTCCCTTGATCACATGCCACGGGCCCGTACCTCGTGGAAATCCAATCACAATGATGTCTTCTCCGGCTGAAAACTTCCTTGTTCCATCGAGCGCCAATGCGGTGATCCCGGTCGGTAGATTCTGTCTACCCTTCACCAACAGCAATGCCAAACCTCTCATTTCATCATCGCCTTCAGCCCCGCGCAGTACTTCGGCCGGCACCAGGACATGTTTCTTGGTGAAGAATTCGACCTTGGGGTTGGGATCTGCTGCTACCACATGGGCCGCTGTGAGGATGTATGCCGCATCACTCTCCAAGCGAACGATAATGCCCGTTCCTGGCCGCTTAGACTCAACTCTGACCACCCCTGATTGCAGACCCGCGACGTCCTGAGCACACACGAAGCCACTTTGGGCCACTCCAAGAATCATAACCAGGCAGGCCACAACAATGATTCGGACCCTCACCGCTTGAACTCCTTCCAGAGCCGAAAGGCGCCGAGGCTGGTGGTGAACACGGCCACGATGATGGTGAAGAACACCGCCAACTTGGCGTTGTGCCACAGCGCGTCGAACGCCGTAAGCCGGTGTTTCTGAATCGGAAGCTGGCCCGTTTTCGTGCGGATCTGCTTGGCCAGGCCATTGCCGACCACCGCCAGTCCCTTGCCGTCAGGCGACAGTGCGATGCGCTCGATGGTGAATTTCTCCAGCCGCTCCAAGCCAATGGCCTCATCCTCTTTGAGCGGCAGGCTGCCGAGATGCGGATAATCGGGGAAGCTGATCGTACCTTGCCCAGTCAGCGCGCTGACTCGCTCGCCGGATGTCTCCTGCTTGGTGAAATCCAATGTTGTCACAGGTATGCCGCTGAGGAGCGAGGTTGCCGTCTCTCGTGAGGCAAAACTCGGCGAGAGGATCAGTCCATCCGATGCCGCAGCTATCTCCATCCAGGAGACTCGGTCCGGCAGGGTAATCCGATAGGTCAGCTCGTCCTGTTTCTGAAACGGAACGTCAGTCACGCCGCGTAGCTCTGCATGGTCGGCAATCAATCGGAACGGATCATGAATCGAGAGGGCGACGGTCTCCTGTCCCGCGACCTTGATTGTGAGCCCCTCGTGGCTGCGCCCGCGTGTTGCCAACATGACGCGCGTTCCCGGCGCCACCGGCAGGGGGTCGAGCCGGATGGTTTCCTTGCCCGCGGTGAGTCCCTCCACCGTCACCCGTGGATGGCGCGTACTGTCCTTGACGCTCACGGTGACCTTGGAGTTCGTGGCGGTCAGGGGCTTCCAGGCCGATGGCGGAAAGTCATCCGTTTCGACCTGATATTGCGACGGATCGGCCACTTCGATCCGTTCCGGTTCAAAGGCCATCGTGGCAAACTTCTCGATGGCGATCGAGCGGAGCCCGATCCCGCCCAAGGTCGTCTTGCCTTGCCCCGTCGCCCCGACCTCAAACTCCACCCGTTCCGTGGTCAGTTCGACTTGGACCCGCGCGGCAAGAGGCCACAGCATAAGCCCAACCGCCACGATCGCCGCTATGGCCGTCGGCAGACTCACGAGCCAGAATGGATGCATTCGTTTCCACCAAGGCCTCTGACCGATTTGGACTTGCCTTGGCGGACTCTTGACGAGTCGTTCGATATCTTTGAGGAGTTGCGAAAATCCAGGATGATCGATGCCCGCTTCCCAATCCACGAGGGATTGAAAGGTCCGTTGGGTAAAGCCGAGCGGGATGTCGCTCTTGTCAATTTTGACGGGGAGATATTTTTCTTGATTCTTGGCTTCGGCAGCTTCCGCTTGAACCCACTCGGACTCGACGGATTGTTCGGACCACACGACAATCGCGCATTTCGCTGCTCCGAGTTCCTGCCTGATGACGGTGTTGAACGATCCGCCGGTTGGAATGTTGCGATCCCACCAGACGGACCAGCCATAGGTTCCCAATGTCTTGGCAAGCTTCTCGACCCAGGGACGGTCCTTGCTCGAATAGCTGATGAAGATGTCGCTCATGGGCGAGACTCAGGTCTCGATGGCACACTACCGTGCTGTAGGCCGGTGAAAGAACCGCACGGTCTGTTGCAGGGGCTGATTCGTGTCGAGAAAATAGCCGTTACAGACCAGGGAGTACTGGCCTTCCCTCGCGCCTCCCGCGTCCCACCGCACGGTGAAGGGACGGCCGCCGGGAATGCGGCGAAACGATTGTGTCATGCGCTCCGACGGTTCACCTTCCCGATAGATTTTGCAGGACAGCCGCGCATCTCCGTTGGTTTTCATCGTGAAGAAATACCCGCCGATCTTCTCGGGCGGCTTCCTGTGATAGAGAATTGCCGGCGCAATGTCCTCAACCGAGGCCGGCGTGTCCTTCTTGAGACGAATCAACACGCCTAGATCGTATACGTTGAGCTTCTGATCCAACTGCCGCAGCACCGTTCCCGTCGGCCAGGTGAACTCATTCACCTCATTGGCCTGCCACCGCCTTGGTGGTTTCACGTTGTTGTCGAGCCAATAGTACAGGCGGTAATCCTGTTCCCTGACGGTCAGATGAACAGGAGTCTGGCCTTGGAGGTAGAAGGCCACCCGAAGCTGGTCTGGCAGTTGCTCGGCAGGCTCCTGGTAATCGACCAGGGCGGAGATCACCTCGATATCATAGCCGGAAACCGGCTTGGGCCTGATGCCTTCGTTGTAATCTCCGCGCTTTTGATAATCCAGGCTTGATTCGGCGCCAACAGCCTGAGGCAGCAGGAAGAGAACAAGAAGGAAAAGGACCTGTGTGAACTTGAGAACCATGGCAGACACCGAAGGGCGGGTCATGAGCCACAGATGCGATCGAAATCAGAAGTCATTTCAAAACCCTCCGCCCACCCGGTTCGATCAACTCACCGCAGGCTTCGACGGGCTCAGAGCGAACGGACATGCTCATGAAAACATCCTATTTCTCCGTTCGTGCTGAGCCTGTCGAAGCACGGTCACGAGGTTTGATATGACTTCTAGCTCGCTGGCCTGGATTGGGCGGTAGTGTAGCGGATATGGGTACGTGAATCTAGCGAGCTAAAACGGACTTGGGCAGGATGAGAGAGAAATACGTGTATTTCGGGGAGCTTTCCTTAATCGCTTCGAACCGGGGGGCGCCGGATTGGGCCAGGCCTTCGTCCTGATCTCATTCGATTCACGGTTTGAGATCAAAGCTCGGGCAGTGTCGTGGACGAACCAAAGAGAAATGTCGTCGATCCGTTGTCAACAATTCATTGATCTTGAGCCGTTCCGCCACGGCCACAACCGAGGCGTCCACAAATCCGAGAGCGGCGTCTGAATATTTCGCCATCACCTCGACGGTTCGCGTCAGATCGTGAATACTCAAAAATTCGACCTTCACTTCCTTTCGATGCAGGGAACGGGCGAATTCTATCTCCACGTGTGCACCTAAATGAGCATCGATCAAATAGCACGCCTCCGGCAGCACCGTGATCGGCACAATGAGGCGTCGAGGGAGAGCCGTCAAGAACGCGACGATACGCTCATGCCAACTGTCATCCCGATCAACCATGGCGTACAAAGGACCAGTGTCCACCAGAATGGGCTTCATTTCTTCAATTTATGGGGAGCGGTCCAGAGAAGCTCTTCGACCCGTTCGGCAATATCTTTTCTCCCGCTTCTCCCGATGCCGAGAAACGATGGGAGGGCTCCTGAGCCCTGATGTCTATCGACAAATTCTTCCAGCGCGCGCCGAATGGCACCCGATAGGCTGATGCGCTCTTTCTTCGCGATGTGTCTCAACGCGTCCAACAAGGCCTCATCGGCAAAAATAGTCGTTCGTTTCATGCATACACCAACGTATGCGATATAGTACAATTGTACGCATACATCGTCAAGGCTGGAAATTTCACAGGCTGCTCGTGCAACCGGCAAGAGACACGGGACTGATGGAAGCTCCGGCCACGATGGTGGTGAACCGATGGTGCTTCAGAACTTCGTTTCACTCGCTCTCATCCGGAAGGCCGCCCGATTTCGCCACATCTTCCGTCTTGATCTTGTCCGGATTGAATTTCTCGGCGGCCTGTCTCATCTTCTGGATGGTCTCATCAAAGGCGGGCGGCGGCGCGTCCTTCGGGCGGAAACGAATCGGGTTCACGCGGGCGACGACGAAACTCTTGAGATACGGACTGGTGAGGCCGCGGGCCTTCAAGGCCTCGACCTGTTTGACTACCTGATCGTCCAGCTCCAGCACCGTCTTGGCCCGCTGCTGCCGGACCGTCATCGCCGCCTGCATGGGTCTGGTGAGGAACGCATCCACCCGTTTCAACACCGGATGATACGCGCCGCCGCTGAATCGAGGTCGCTCCTCATAACAGAGCCCCAACGTGATCAACGCCGGCTCCTCGAATTCCAGGGCATAGGTCTCTTCGGACGATTCATCGAGACGGGCGAGCTCCCGATACATCCGGATGACCTCCAGCGATTTCTCCCGCAGGTTATGCGCCTTCTCCGTATTGAGGGCCAGAATCTGATAGGCCGCGGCCGGCTCGGGAACCACGATGGCGGTGATGCTCTTCGCCCCCAGCGTTTTCATCGACGAGAGCCGGTGGTGGCCGTTGGGTGTCCAATACTTGATCCCGCCCTCCGCATGGGCTCCGGCGCGCACGGCGATGATTGGATCGAGGAACCGCCCCAGCTTGCTGATGACGGCCTCCAACTTGCGCACATGAGTATCCGACAGATTCCGCTGGTAGGGCGTCGGGGCGACCAGGTCGATCGGAAGCGCCGCCATGACCAGCCACTTGCCTCCGTACGGCTCCCGGTACGTCGCCAGCGCCTTGCCGCCGTCCTCTTCGATGGTCCGATGCAATGAGATCACGTCGCCGGGCGGAGCCGCGGCCTGCAACTCGTCCGCGGCCAGCCCAACCGATGCGCCGGCCGGCTTCCTACGCCGTCGTCCTCCGGTCGATGCAGCCTTCTTCGGTTTCTTTTCAGCCATGGCAGTCCGCTTATGGTAGGCCATCACTCGAAGAGAAAGAAAGCCCCGGCACACTCCGGCACGGCCTTTCCTGATAGCATGAGGAGGAGAGACTCATGAACCGAATCATCAAGGTCGGTCACCGCGGGGCTGCCGGCTACGCACCGGAAAATACCTTGGCCTCGCTGCAATACGCGATCAATCTGGGCCTCGACTTCGCCGAGTTCGATGTCCGCCGGTCGCAGGACGGCGTGCTGATCCTCCTGCACGACAAGACGGTGGACCGGACGACCAATGGCAAGGGCCCCGTGGACCACTTCTCCTTCCGCGATCTGAAGGCGCTGGATGCAGGCCACGGGAACTCGATTCCCTCGGTAGAAGAAGCCTTGCGCCTGGCGGATGGGAAGATCGGCCTAATCCTTGAACTGAAAGCGCCGGGCATTGCGCAGGACTGCATCGAGATCGTCCGGCATCTCCGGTTTCACGGTCCGGTGATCTATGCATCGTTCTTGCTGGAAGAGCTGGCCAACCTCCACGATGCCGATCAGCGGGTATCGGCCATGGCGCTGTTCTCCAACCTTCCTTCGGATCCGCGCGGCATCGTCGCCAGAGTGCGTCCCACCCACGCCACCCATGTCGGCCTCCGGCATGACACCGTGACGCCGGAACTCATCCAGGATCTGCACCAAGCCGGCCGGCTTGTCTTCGCCTATACGGCCAACGAACCGGCCGACATCGAGCGGCTCAAGACAGCCGGCATCGACGGGATTATCTCGGATTATCCCGACCGACTTTGACGGAATTTGGTTAAGGGTGAGGCATCGGCTTGTTTGATTGTTTGTCCGGCTCACCCGTGAGATTGGAGAGAGAGGCCCGTTTCAACCTGATGGCCTGAACCGCTTGAGGAGACTTCGAGGGATGTCGAATGAATATCGGATCTGCACGGCCACGTATTTCTGGATCAACCCTGGGCGATCAAGAGGCCGATCCTCTTCACGATAGACGGCGAACTCGTAGTCCCGCCAACGGACCGCGAGCCCGATGATCCAATCCAACTCGGTCGGCCTCAGGTTGTTGCTGGATTCGCGGTCGGAGAAGAGATTGGCATCGGCATAGAGCACGACCTTGTTATTGTACAGATCAAGATCCGCATGCGCGACATAGCGAAAGAGCGCCGTACCGGTGTTGTCGGGGCGGGCAAAGTAGTTATGGTTATAAAACAGCCAGCCGGCGCCCGCATAGGCGGTCAGGTTCTGGCGGGGAAAGGTCCGACGCCACCAGGCAGAGTCTTGGATCGCCACAAAGCGGCCGGTCGCTAACACATCTCCGTACTCCTGAGAGAGCGTTCGCCGATCGAGCCCCGCATCGCGCTCGTACTGAATCCGCCAACTCCAGCGATCGATGGAGCCGGTAAACGCATAGGTGCCGTCCCACTCGGATAACTCGATCCAGCCGTTCGTCCGATCCGAGAAAAAGTTCTGATCGGTATAGAACTGCAAGTACTCCTTGTACAGGTCGGTTTCCAGATGGATCATGTGCCGGAGCCCGACCAGGCCGGTGTTGTCGGGACGGGCGGCAAAGGTCGGATTGTAGGGGAACGCCGCCGTGAGCAAATAGCCGCTGAACAACGATTCTTGCTCTGGGTCGTTGGAATCCGGCCCCTCCATCGACGGCAGCGGCCTTCCGTACTTCTCCAGGGCCGCCACCGGGAGCGGTTCAAAACAAAGCCACGCGAAGACGAGACTCGCCCACCAGGCAGCCGCAATCCGGCAATGGCGTGTTTCTCGGGTACGACCGGCCATAGGAATCCTCTGTTCGCGCCAGCGCGAGCGAGAGGATGGGTGTCGGACAGAGTGCCCAGTCCTCAAGTCACGAAGGCACGGAATCCAGATTGTTCTTTACCAGAAATTCGCGCGAAAGATCGATGAGGAAACGGTTACGAGCAGGGATCGAAAATGGCTTCGCATTGGTCGGTCGCATCGGCTGAGGAAGGCACCGATTGGTACTGGGCGGCGGTCACGACATCACCTTCAAGCGAGACAGTCGCCCAACAGGCAGGGTGGATGGCCGGCACCGTGCTCTTCGACCCCACAACCGACCGCTCAAGGATGGGCGTATGCCGGTAATAGGTCAGGAGGGCATGGTCCGCCTGGTTGGTTTCACGGAGCGGGGGGCCGGCACAGGCGAGGAGGTCTTGCCGGGACTTTCCAATAATGGCCCGCTGATTGGGAAACAGCTCGTTTTGCCCGTTCTGACTCGGAGGTGTCGCACAACCGACGAGGCAGAGAACCCCTAGGGCGACAAGTAGGAGTCGGGAGATCGCATGGCGATGAGAACGGGAGGTCATGCCGTTCATCGGTCGTTTCCGCGGGAAACTCAACAATGAAGGGGGCAATGCATCGCCACAAACGCCACGGGCCACCGATGCTGACGAGGCGGGAGGTGGCCCGTGGTTGGCGCTTGTGACGCCAAAGGTAGCTGTTCAGTTGTCATTGAGACTCGCGCAAGGAGGAACCGTGTCGCTTCTGGCCTCGGGGGAGACGGTCGTCAATCCCAGGCGCTTGCGTTCCTCATGCACAGGACCGCTTCTCCGCTCATCACTTGCGTGTGGCTGTTCTTGCTGTCTCGTGCCGAGAGGCACAGCCGCTGGAGAATCGGCCTGCATGACCGAGCAGAAGTCTAGTCCTGCCTCGGCGAGCCAACCTGACCCGGTGGCGTCAGATCGCTCATGGCGCACCCCCTTTCATCGTGGAATGATCCGGGGCTCTATCAACAGGCGCGCACTGTTTCGTCCCCGGTACCCTTCCGATCGTATTCACCCACGGCCATCGACTTGGATGGCCCGAACTGAATCGTACCGACCCTCAGGACGCAGCCCCTATCTACTCCTGTTGCATAGACCTGTCAACGTCGAAAATAGCCCGATCGGATGGCTGAATTTCGCAGCATGCTTCTTGGCCGCCCTCACGACGGGTCCCTAACCATAGCGCCCGCTTCAGCGGGCAGCGTCGAGGCTAGTCAATCACGAGCCGCTCCCAATCGATGTCCGCTGATGGCTTGGGGCGGCCCAGTCTCATCGCTTCCAGCGCTTCCACCACCACATGCGCGACAAGCAGATTGCGAAACCACTTTCTGTTCGCCGGTACGATGTACCAGGGTGCCGCGTCGGTGCTGGTCTTCGAGATCACATCCTCGAAGCCCCGGAGATAATCGTCCCACAGTTTCCGTTCCTCCAGATCGCCTTCGTTGAACTTCCATCGTTTCTCCGGGTTCTGAACGCGCTCCAGCAGCCGCCGTTTTTGCTCGTCTTTGGAAATGTACAGGAAGAACTTCAGAATCGCGGTTCCGCTTTCGGTCAACAACTCCTCGAATTCTCTGATCTGGTCGAACCGGCGCTTGGCTACCCGGTCGGAAATCATGCCGTGGACGCGCGTGATGAGCACATCTTCATAGTGGGAGCGGTTGAAGATGCCGATCTGCCCCTTTGCCGGCACCTCTTGATGGATGCGCCACAGAAAGTCATGGCTCAACTCTTTCTCGGACGGGGCCTTGAACGAGACGACCTTGCAGCCTTGCGGGTTGATGCCCGAGAGGACGTGCTTGATCGTGCCGTCCTTGCCGCTGGTGTCCATGCCTTGCAGGACAATCAACAGGGCGCGATCTCCGTTCGCATAGAGCCGTTCCTGTAGCGCGCTGATGCGTTCGATGAGCCGCGCCGTCTGCGCCTTGGCCTTCTCCTTGCTCCGCTCGTGCTTCTTGTAGTCGCCGGTCTCGTCGGGGTCCCAGCGATCGATATGCAACCGCGTTCCGGGTGTGATGCGATAGGCGTTGCTGGTCACGGGTCGGGAGTCTTGGCCATTACGGTGTGGTTCGCGGAGCGGGGGCCGATTTGGGGGCCGCTCCTGGGGTCGCCGGCGCAGTCTTCCGAGTGTCGATCCCGCCCATGAGCGTGTCGTTGTCCATCCTCTTGTATCCAGGAGGCGGAGCGAAGAGACTCTCTTCCAATCCCCGCGGCTCGATCTTCGTCGCCTCCAGTCGGGATTCCTCCTGGCCGTCTTTGCCTCGGACGATCACGCGCAAGGGAAAGTCGCCGCTCTTGGCTTGATCCAGCAGCCAAGCCGGCAGCTCCAACGGACTCCTGGCATCGCCCGTCATCAACCCAGCCAGCGCCGGGTTACCGAGCCCCTTGGCGAGACAGACTTCCTCGGACACCCCGTCGGTCTTGTCCTTCGAGACATACAGCTCGCAGATATGGCCGGCCACCTTTCCGGTTTTCCCGGTGCGGGTGATGAGGAGATCGTCGAGCAGTTTCTTGGTCATCTCGGGGGGTAGGTCTTCCATGGGAAAGATATAGTACATCTGGTCATCGGGCTCGACGCCGAAGCCCTGTTGGGTCTTGGCGTCGAACACCAGCACGCCCTTATCGTCTGCGTCCGTGTCGTTCTCAAGCCGGAGCCGGTCGCCCTTGATCGCCAATACGTACTTCTCGGGCGTCCCCATGGCCGTGCTGCGCATCTTGATCAGTCCTTCGAAATCACCGGCGTGACCGGGCCCAGGCAGACCGGTGGTCGCGAGGCACGCAGCAAGCATCCACCGAATGCACACCAGAAGCTCCCTTCGACAGAATTCTCGAAGCACGAGAGGATTCATCGCGCGACCGGCCGTCCGACCGTCATGATTCCCGGAGACTCGCCGATCGTGTGCGGAGACGACCGCGTTGACAGACGTTCCACCAGATCGGCCAGCAGACGCGCCACCTGCTCTTGATCGGCCAGGTAGAACTGGGCGCACGAGTCCCGCTTCTTTCCGATACGCACGGTCACCATGGGGGCATCGGAGAGCGCGAATACGTCTTCATCGGTCTCATCATCCCCCACATAGAGCGCCGTCGTCGTGTTGAGGTGGTGCATGAGCGAGCGAATCGCCGCTCCCTTATCGGGAGACCCGGCCGGGACGGCATTGACCACGCCTTTCCCCTGGATGATCCGGGGCGCCGGGGTCAGGCGGGAGAGCGCCTCCTTCGCCTTCCGCCTCGCGCGCGCGCTGTTCCGCGTCCCCCGAAAATGAAGGGTGAGCGAATAGGTCTTGTCCTCAAGCGTGATGCCCTCGTCGTGAAGCTGGGCGACTGACCCTCCAAGCTGTTCTCGCCAGGATCGCGACACAACCTGGGCTTGGTCTCGGGCCGTTGTCTCATCCGGCGTTCCTTCCAGTCCGTGATTTCCAATGAGATAGGGCACGGTTCCGTCGATTCTCGATCGCAAATCCTCCAGCGCCCGTCCGGAGACCACCGCCGTCGGAGCCAGCCGCCCAAGGTTGTGGAGCGCCTGTCGTACCTCCGGCCTGAGCTTGGCGCGGTCCCGTTCGCGGACAATCTCCGCCAGGGTGCCGTCGAAATCAAACGCATAGAGAGCTCTGGTCCGGCTGAGCGCCTCCAACTGCCCCAATCCTCTCTCGGAAAATAGCTCGATCATCGAAGGGATTCCCTCTCAGCCCGCGTTATTCATGCCGCGGGCTATTCATCGTATTATCGTGTCGTGTTATCGTAACTGCGCCGACGGAGAGACCCTCTCTCCGTATTTCTATTCCTCCGTGCCCATGGTCGCCCCCGGAGAAATCCCCTCGACTGGCCGGGCTCATCGCCACGGCGTATACACCGTGGCGGTAGGAGCCCTCATGAATAATGCGGGCTAATGGCTTGATCGGGCTGCGTGACCTTGCGCATCACCCGCTGGCGGTGCCGGATACGCGCCGCGTCCATCAACATGCGGCCGGCCCACCGGTAGACGTTGAACTCCTGAATCAAACCTCTCATGCTGCGCATGCGCGTCCGTTGCTCGGCCGGCGGTATCGTTAAGGCTAAATGCAGAGCCGCCGCGCACTGGTCGATATTGTAGGGGTTCACGACCAACGCCTCAGGCAATTCGCGAGCCGCACCGGTGAACTGGCTCAAGATCAGCACGCCCTGCTCGTCGTCCCGCGCGGCGATGAATTCTTTCGCCACCAGATTCATGCCGTCGTGCAAGCTGCTCACCATGCAGAAGTCCGCCCCGCGATAGTATTCGAACGTTCGCGGCGGCTCGTGGTGCTCCATGTTGAGATAAATCGGCCGGTAATCCTCCCGTCCGAATCGCCGGTTGATCGTATCGGCCAAGGTTCGCACCTGGGCGGCGAATTGTTGGTACTGCTCGATGATCGAGCGGCTCGGTGCGGCCACCTGGACGAACGAGAACCGGCCGATCCATTCGGGCTGCAATTCCAGCAATCGCTCCACGGCCATAAACCGTTCGAGGATGCCTTTCGTATAGTCCAATCGGTCCAAGCCGATTCCGATCAGCCGCTCTGGCTCGATGCCGTGCCGCTCGCGGATTTGCCGACGGCATTCATCGATCGGCGGTTGACCGGCCAGCCAGCGGCTGGGCCATTCGATGGAGATGGGGTAGGGGTTCACCGCCGTGAGCTTGGTTCCGTATGAAATCTTCGAGCTGTCGCGGTCGATGCGGGCTTCCAGGTACCGATCGACACTGTCGAGAAAGTTGTTGCCGTGGACCCTGGTATGGAACCCCAGGATGCTACTGCCCAAGAGCCCGTCCAAGAGATCTTCCCGCCAGGGACAGATGCCGAACAGCTCGGCATTGGGCCAGGGAATGTGCCAGAAGGTGATGATGGTCGCATGGGGCAACCGCTCCCGGATCATCTTGGGGAGCAACGCAAAGTGATAGTCCTGGACCAGGACGACCGGATTGTCCGTCTTGGCTTCCGCCTGCACCGCCTGTGCAAAGCGTGCGTTGATCTCGACGTAGGCCTTCCAATCGGAGGAGCGGAACACCGGGCGGACATGGGCCAGGTGGCAGAGGGGCCAGATGCCTTCGTTGGCAAATCCATAGTAGTAGCCCATCTCCTCTTCCGCCGACATCCACACCCGGCGGATATCGTAGGACGGCTCGTCCGGAGGCACCCGCACATGGTCGCGGACATCGACGGCGTCGCGGTCGGCCGATCCGCTGCCGTGGGCGATCCAGGTGCCGGAACAGGCCCGCATCACCGGCTCCAGCGCCGTGACCAACCCGCTCGCCGGCACCTGGACCTCAATCTGATCTCCTCGCCAGTTATGGATATAGGGTTCGCGGTTGGACACGGTGAGCACTTCATCTCCCGCCAACTGATCATGCAGGATGCGGCGCAAGGCGATCGGCGTCCAACTGATCCGGCTCTCATCGCGCAGGCGGCGATCGGCCTCCAGGTCTTGAATTAAGGCACGCAGGTCCTTCGCCACCGGGCGCAACTCGGGGGCATGGTCTCTATCCGACGGCGCCAAGGGATTGTGCCCCTGCAGCAGATCCCGCACGCCCGCCACCCAGCCCCGCCAACTGACATGGGCCACCAACACGGTCACAAGCGAAATCACCGCACCCATGACGACAAACAGATAGAAGATATAGCGTTTAGTGTCGGCGCTCCGGCGTTCGACCCAGCTCATATCGTGAACGAGAATCAGATGCCCGAGGAACCTCCCGTCTACACGAACCGTCTGCGAGGCGATGTGCACCGGCCCCGTCGTCAGCGGCAGGACGGTGGTCCGATCCGGCGCCACGCTGTTGGGACCTGTACAGGGAATGGCGTCCGGGTAGGTCTGCGTCTTGTACAGCAGGCGCTCGGCCTGATCGCAGAGGCCGATCGCGTACAGCCGCTCGTCTTGAATGACGCGATGAAAATACGCGAGCAGCTTGCCCTTCGCTTGGTTGGCCAGCATCTCGGCGACGGGTCCTTCCATGGTGCTGGCGATCAGTTTCGAGCGAATATCCAAATCGCGCACGAACCACTTGAGCGCGAAGGTATCGACCAGGGGAATCACCGCGTAGGCGAGCAAGGCGAGGACGATCGCGAGGGGGAGAAGAAACCGGAGGGACAGACGCATGACAAAACCTTAGTTTACTTCAGCAGGCAAATCAAATATTGTTTCGGACTATGTACCCCTACGGCCTGATCGGCAACTGCCAGATGTCCGCGCTCGTAAGCGACCAAGGTTCGGTCGATTGGATGTGTCTGCCTCGACCCGACAGCCCGCCGGTGTTCGGGCGGCTGCTCGATCCGGAGGGCGGGCACTTTTCGATCACGAGCCCGACCCCGTCGGATCACATTCGTGCGTCGCAACTCTATCTGCCCAACACCAACATCCTGGTGACCACCGTCACCCTCGGCAACGGCGACGCCTTCGCGATCACGGATTTCTGCCCGCGATTCGAACAATACGGGCGGATGTATCGGCCATATGCCTTGTTTCGCATCGTGGAGGCGGTCTCCGGCACCCCGTCCGTGGTGGTCAGTTGCCGGCCGGTCAACGGCTGGGACAAGACGCCCGCGCAGCCGATTCGTGGCAGCAACCATATTCGGTACGACGTCCGCGGCGAGGCCCTGCGCCTGCTCACCAACATGCCCCTGACCTACCTCAGCGAGGAAACGCCGGTGGCGCTGACACGAACGCTCTACTTCGGGCTCACCTGGGGGTTGGGAATCGAAGACGACCTGGTCAAGGTGAGCCACGAGTTTCTGGAACAAACGACACGCTACTGGCGCCTGTGGGTCAAGAACTGTTCGGTCCCGCTGCTCTTTCAGCAGGAGGTCATTCGTTCGGCGCTCGTGCTGAAGCTGCATTGCTATGAGGATACCGGCGCGATTCTTGCGGCCCTCACGACAAGCCTTCCCGAGCAGGTGGGCGGCACCCGTAACTGGGATTACCGCTTTTGCTGGCTGCGGGACGCCTATTACTCGCTCACAGCCTTCCACAACTTGGGGCACTTTGAGGAGATGGAGGCGTTTCTGCAATTCCTCCTGAACATTGCCCACGCCCATGGAGAATCGCGCGACCGTCTGCGCCCCGTCTACAGCCTCGGCCAGAGTTTGCCGCTGCCGGAAACCGAGCATACGAACTGGAAAGGCTACCAGGGCAGCACGCCCGTGCGGAGCTGCAACCAGGCGGCCGAGCAGGTCCAGAACGATGCCTACGGCGAGATGATCCTCACGTTTGCGCCGATCTTCTTCGACGAACGGTTCATCGATCTGCGCACCAAGCATCTTGAGGGATTGCTGGCGCATCTGGCGCAACTCTGCATCCGGAGCATCGGCCAGCCGGACGCAGGGCTCTGGGAGATTCGCGGCGGCTGGCGGGAACATTCCTTCACCAACCTGATGTGTTGGGCCGGGTTGGAACGGCTGGAACGGATCAAGCGCGCGGGCTACCTAGGCTCCTTTGCGCTGGACCTGGGCGCCTCCCGCATTCGCGCGGCGGAGGCCTTGCTGCGCGCCGTGAAAGAGGGCGTGGTCCGCAACGGACCGGCGGACGACAGCTTCGACGCGGCCTTGGCCCAACTGCCGATCTTCGGGTATCCCAACGTGCCTCTCTGTGAAGCCACCACCTTGCAGATTGTTCGAGAACTGTCCCTTCGCGTGGACGACAAGGACACGGGTTTCTTCTATCGGTATGTCCACGAGGACGATTTCGGCAAGCCCGACGGCGGCTTTGTCATCTGTTCCTTCTGGGTCGCCCAAGCCCTCGCCCGGCTCGGCCGGATCGCGCAGGCGCGCCAGGTGCTCTCCGGCGTAATGGCGGGCTCCAACGGGCTGGGGCTGTTCTCGGAACATTTCATTCCCGCCACGCAAACCCAATGCGGCAACTTTCCGCAAGCCTACTCGCACGTCGGCCTCATCAACGGGGCCTTCGCCGCCAGCCCCCCATGGAGCGAAGTCTTGTAGCGCCGCACGACCCATCCCTGCTGCACCGGTCCATTTCCCGGCATGACCTGGACATGAATGCGACCTGACGGCAGATGGCGCCATCGCACGGTTCATAAACGGTACACCTAACATGAAGAGGAGCACTCGACGATGATCAAGGACGTGACCGGAGACATTCTCTTATCGAAAGCGGAAGCCATTGCGCACGGCGTGGCCCCGCATGATGATTTCAAGCAGGGTCTGGCCCTCCAACTCAGAGAACAGTGGCCGGGCATGTACAAGGATTTCCGTCACTACTGCCAGACCGTGAATCCGAAGTCCGGCACGGTCTGGTCCTGGAAAGGCCCCAACGCCCCGATCATCATCAACCTCCTCACACAGGAGCCTCCGCCCGATCACCAAAGCCGTCCGGGCAAGGCGACCCTGCCGAACGTCAACCGCGCGCTTCAGGCGCTGAAGAAGGAAGTCCAGACGCATGGGATCAAGAGCCTGGCGATCACCAGGGTGGCCACCGGCGTCGGCGGCCTCACGTGGGACGAGGTGCGCCCGCTGATCACGCAAGTGCTCGGCGACCTCAAGACTCCGGTCTACGTTTATTCGACGTACAAGAAGGGCGTCGCGGCCGAGGAGGTATGGCCGTAGGGGGCAGAGTTGACGGCCAGTCATCAAGCCGATTTTCTCTGTCTCATGCCACCCGGCTGTCTCAGTAGGGCCTCTTTTCCCCTCCCGATCATTTCTCGATTCCGGAACCCTGCTTCGTCAACTTACGGCGGATTACGCAGGTGCTTGGCGAGCCAGCCCTCTCCCCTTGGCGCCATTGGTGCTAGGCTTTCCGACCAAATCCCCAGAACCGACGGCAGAAGGACGAGTTGCTGGATCGGATCAGTCAGCGACTGGGGCCGAAGATGGATCAAGCGCCGCTCTTTACCTTGCGATGGACACGGGCGTGAACGTGGCGAACTCGAAAGCCTGGAAACTTCCGAGCGCTTTCGAGTCGAATTCCAAACGCTTACCTCCGGCGTTTCCCCCTGTCCCCGCGCTTTCAATCGGCCGGGCTCAAAGGTTTCAATTAGCCGGTCACTAACCTTGCACTTAGCCGACACATAACGTTACAATTGGCCGCCATGACGGCACCTGCGTACTACCCACGCTTTGCCGAGTCCTCTCTCACCGAAGCGCTGGCGGATACGCCGGTCGTCCTGATCCATGGACCGCGGCAATCCGGCAAAACCACGCTGGCGCAAAAGGTCGGCGAGGCCCGAGGGTACAGCTACTTCAGCTTTGACGATCACGTCGTCTTGACATCGGCGCAAGCCGATCCGGTCGGTTTCATCGGCGATCTGCCCGAACGAACCATCCTCGACGAGATCCAGCGCGCGCCGCAGCTCTTCACCGCCATCAAGACCGCCGTCGATCGCCGTCGCACGCCGGGGCGATTCATCCTGACCGGATCGGCCAACGTGTTGCTGGTTCCCAGGCTTGCCGATTCCCTCGCCGGACGCATGGAGATCCTGCGACTCCACCCGCTGGCGCAGAGCGAACTCGCTGCCCGCTCGTCGCCCTTTCTCGACCGACTCTTCACCGGAAAGTTCAAGACGAGGACCTACGAGCGCCTCGGGACCGCTCTGATCGAACGACTCGCCGCCGGTGGCTACCCGGCCGCTCTGGCTCGACCCACACCGCGCCGTCGCACCGCCTGGTATCGTGACTACATCGAGACCATCGTCCAACGTGACGTACGGGACCTCGCGCGGATCGGCGCGCTCGACACGCTGCCACGCCTGCTTGCCCTGGCGGCAGGGCAGACGGCGCGGCTTCTCAACTTCAGCGACCTGGCGAGCCCGTTCCAATTGAGCCGGCCGACGATCCGGGACTATGTCACACTGCTCGAACGTGTATTCCTACTGGAGCCGCTCCCGCCGTGGCATAGTAACCGGCTGAGTCGTCTGATTAAGACACCGAAGCTCCATCTCGGAGATACGGGGGTCGCCTGTGCGCTGCTGGGGCTCGACGCGGTCGGGCTCGCCCGGGACCGATCCATGCTCGGTCAACTGCTGGAAACCTTCGTGTTCCAGGAACTGCGGCGGCAGGCGAGCTGGCACGAGATGCCCATCACCTTTCATCATTTCCGGGACAAAGACGGCGCCGAGGTCGACATGGTCCTGGAGCGCGGCGCCCACGAAGTGGCCGGGGTCGAAGTGAAAGCGGCGGCTACTGTCACGGAGGCGGACTTCCGGGGCCTTCGCAAGCTCCGGGAGGCGGCCCGCACACGCTTCACGTCGGGCGTGGTGCTGTACGACGGCGAGGCGAGCGCGGGTTTCGGTGAGGGGTTCTACGCCGTGCCGATCCGGCTGCTGTGGGAGATGGCATGAATCCGGCGTCATGGCCCATATCAAGCGAGGGACCACCATGACGAATGATCAGCCCGACAAGCTCGACCTCCGGTCCCACGACATCGCCGAGGAGAAGCGGCAGGAGCTGCTGAGGCCGTCCTCACGCTCAATGCTTGCGGCGAGGGGGAGAGAAGGTTCTTGTTGATACAACTTCCGGAGCCGACCACACAGGATGTCTATCCGACAATCGCCGAAATATCCAAGGAGCGTGTCCGGCGTGTGATCAGGGAACTTCAGGAAAACGGCGCGGGAGAATTGGATCTGAACGACGGCACTGACAGCGACCGCGGCTTCAAGGTCTTCAAACTGGCCGAATCCAACTTCACGCCTTGGGATTCCGAAGCGCCCACGGATGCCGAGTCGCTGGCCAAGCAGCTCGAACTGCACATTCACCACATTCGGGACGGCCGCACCGAGCAGGACATCCTGTTTGAGCTTCTGCTCAAAAGCGGCTTTCCGCTCACCACGCCGGTGGAGAAGCTCTCGCTTCCCCTCACCCCGACCCTCTCCCAAGGGGAGAGGGTCACTTCAAAGACCGTGTACAGCGTCGCCAATGGTGCGATGCTGATCTGTCTGAAGCGCGAACTGACTCTGGAACTGATCCGCGCCATGGCGGACAAGCAGCCCGAACGCGTGGTGTGCCTCGACGAAGGCTTTGCCGGGAACGATCAGCTCAAGGCGAACGCCGTGCAAATCTTCAAAACCAAAGGAAGCCCTCACGATCATCGCGGGAAGGTTGCCGCCCAGGGTTTTGGGGTTTGTCATGGAACGGGCGGCTCTACACCGCCAGGAGCTGATGGAAGACTGGGAACTGGCCCGTCGGCAAGTCGATCTCAACCGCATTGCACCACTGGAGTAACCACTATATGTTTTTCATCGACGTCGTCGCTGTCACACCGATGGATGGACATCGGCTCGAACTAACCTTCGACGCCAACCAGCAGTTTCAGCTCGATGCGGTCCCTCCATAGCAACGCCGTGGCCAAATGAATCGCGTCCAACGTCCCGAGGACGGTCGGCAAGGGTTGAGAAGCCCTTGCGAGAACGGGCCGAGTCAGTTCGACGACCTCGACGGCTTCGAGGAAACGAAACACCGCCTCACGCCTGACGGCGATCTCCACGTCGTCCAGGCCCTCTGCCACACGCAATCGATCCAAGGTGCGCAGACACTCGATTTCCACCAACGCCGAGGCCACGCCTTGTGTGATCGATCGCTACCCCCGAAACGCATGAGGCCGGCCAAGGATGATCCGAAGGATGGTCGAGGAATCCAGGTACGCAATCACCGTTCGCCTTGGCGCTCTTTGAGGAGGAGTTCAACTACATCAAGATTCCGACGAAGTCGCAGCGGCGGGGGTACCCGGATGTCCCTGAGCGAGGGAGCCCCCGGGACCGGGCTGCGCACGGCAAGGGTTGAGGACTGATCGTCGTAGGGCACGATGCGCGCAATCGGCGCGCTCCGGCCAGCACCGTCACGGTCCGCCCCGCCCGTACTGTACGTAGGTGTTCGCTCAACCTGCTCTTCAGTTCCGCCACGCGCACGCCTTTCATGGTCATAATATGGTCAACTCTGGTCACATTGTCATAGCGACTGAATGAGCTCCTTGATCCACTAATTCCCCGCGGGCGCACGGAGGAGGGCTGTGCCTGAAGAACCCTGGCACACCAAGCGAGGATTGGCCTGTCAGCCGAAGCAGGTGGGGCCTCAAATGAGAAACCTCTCGGAGCTCACATAATAGAAGACGCAATTTTGGGCGTGGTAGTTCCGGTGGCCTATGAAAACAGAGGAACGGAAACCCTCATCAGGTGCTTCTCCGCTGGCACAGTTTCGAAAAGCCGATGAAGAGCCGGTGGTTCAAGCGAAGTGTGGTATCGCGGATAGCGGGGCTTCGCCCGATGAGCCGCCGCATCACACCAACCGAAGGAAGAGCCTCGCGGGAGGTGTTTATCCGCGGGCGTCAATGAGGAAGGCTTCGCCTGAAGTGCCCGCGGTACACGAAATGCGGTTTTGCAAGAAAGAAAATCACTGGAGGGTTTTCTCCGGCCGCATCCATTACGATAAAGCGCAAAAGAGCGGCCGGTTCAACCGAAGGTTGGTATGGTGGAGGCGAGGGGAGTTGAACCCCTGTCCGAAGACCGTCAGCGCACCGACCCTCCATGCGTAGTCGGCGATTAGGATTCGCCACCGTTCATGTCCGCCGACGGGCTGAGAACGGCCGCTAGCTCAGAATGGTCTCGCCCTTCCCCGCTGAGCACCGAGGTCGGGCCAGCCTGCCACATCGCGCCCCCTCACCCCCGCAGGCAAGAGATGAGAGAACGTCACAGCTTAAGCTGCGAGTGCCAGTTCTTGATTGGCAGTTGTGTATGTTCCTCGAGGTTTAACGAGTCTCCAGGAGCTCGGCATGCGTCAGTGGCGTCAGTGTCCCCGTCGAAACCGGTCGCCCCCTTTCTTGTCAGAATGTTGAAAAGGGCCTCCAGCCTTGCTCTCCCATTGCGCCGAGCCTCGACGCACCGAAAAGAGTACGTCTCGCCTCTTCACTCGATCGGACCGCGCTGGACGACCCTGTTGAACATTCTGGAAACCCGATGGGTTGTCATAGCCATTGTGTCGGCCATGCTCCCATTCACAATCTAGGTCATGATATCGCATGGATCAAGAGGATGCCAAGCCGCTCCGTGCCTTTATCAAGGAACTTGGTCTGCTGTAGGATCTCCGTTGCCCTACACCGTCCAGTTGGCGCCCGCCGCCCAACGCCAACTTCAATCTCTGCCCAAACAGCTTCACCGCCAGATCACCAAGCGCCTCCTCAAGTTGGAAGTCACGTCTCGCCCTGAAGGAGTGAAGATGGTTGAGTGAGAAAAGGATCTCTACCGGCTGCGCATTGGGGACTATCGAATCATCTATGCCATTCGCGACCGCGAATTGATACTCCTCGTCGTCACAGTCGGCCATCGACGTGAGATCTCTCGATAGAATGCTCCATAATATGCTGTCCCAGAAATTCGTTCGTGGTGAGCCCTTCGACGGGACCAGGGCGAACGCGTTATCAACGAAATTTGTGGGACGCTATACTAGCGGAAGTCTCGGGTAGACAACGTTCACTCAAGACCCGTACGAGTCGAGTGGATGCCAGCCTATGACCCAGGACTTCCTCAGGGCTGAACACACGCTCATCACAAACTGGTTCTTCCGGCTTTCGTGTGGGGAGCGAGGATAGCCTTTGTCGCCTCGGCTGACGAAGGCCGGGCGTCTCCGGGCCTTGCCCTGATGCGATGGTGTCGCCGCCCTCTTCTCATGTCGTCCTGGTGGTCGCCGCGCCTCTGAGGCCGCGTCGGAGCGCGAAGCCGGCGCGGCGACACCCGAGCCCGGCACCTGACTGGCTTGCGCCCGCCCGGGCCGCGGCCCTCCGCGCGCCGCCCTTCCAGCCTCGCCTCACGCCTGTCCCGGGGAGCAGAGCGAGGGAGGCCCGCTCGCATTGCCGGAGGATCGGGGCCCCACCGAGGGCACGGCAGGAAGGAAAGCTGGACCTGGCCGATGCCCCACGGTCGCCAGACCGTGGCGGAGCGAATTCCAGAAGGGTTCCGCCTGCGGAGCCCCGGAAGGGTCGATCCGGGAGGTGCGAGAGCGGGCGTCCCCTCGCCCGCGCCGAGGATGTGGGTTTTACAAGCAACCCACCCGATTTCCGGAAGAGCCCACAAACTATCGCCTAAGCGAAAAGTCCAGTTCCACTTCCGGTCTCCTTGCTCAACCGACCACTGCTGATTACGACTCCTCCAGGGGTCCAAAGCGCTGCTCGACTTCCGTCCGATCGCAGGACCAGAGGGAGTCCGTCTTATAGTTCTCGAATCGCCCGTCTGCGGCGGCGGTCGCCACCCGTTTTCTCAGCGCGTCCATCTCTTGTGCGGTCATCGGGGCGAAGCGCCGGGCGATCGCCAGATTCTGATGCAACACTTCTCGGGAGTCGATTCCGCTGACGAGCGTCGCAATGGGAAGCGAAAGCACGTAGCGGATCGCTTCTTCTACGGTCACCAGGCCTCTCTTGATCGGCTCGCCTCTCCCACAGAGTGATTTCATCCCCAAGGGGGCGATGCCACGGCTGATCAGTTCGGGCAGGACCCGTCGTTCAAAACTCTGGTACGAGGCATCGAACAGATTGAGCGGGAGCTGGCAGGTATCGAACGGAAAGTCATGTTTGAGAATGCTGAGATGGACCGCCGGATCTTTGTGCCCCGTAAATCCAATGAACCGGACCTTGCCCTGCTCCTTCGCCTGGAGCAAGGCCTCCGCGGCTCCTCCGGTACGAAAGATAAGCTCGGGATCGTCCTGACAACCGACTTCATGAATCTGCCAGAGATCCAGGTAATCGGTCCTGAGCCGCCGTAACGATTGCTCCAGGTGCAGCAGGCCGATCGCTTTCCCCCGGCCGTGCGTGCACATCTTGGTCATCAGAAAGACCCGCTGTCGCCTGCCTTGCAAGGCCTTCCCCATGACCTCTTCGCTGCGGTTGTTGGAGTAGTCCCACGCATTGTCGAAAAAGGTCAGGCCGGCCTCGATCGCTTCATGGACGACCCTTGCCCCCTCTTCTTCGCTGGTCCTGATGAGGTGCCCCCCACCCAGCGCGAGGATCGGGACAGTGACGCCGGTGCGCCCCAATGGACGATGCGGCAGGCCGCCGATCGCCCGCTTGCCTTCGTCCTTTTTTATTTCGGCAAGCACTCGGGAGGCGCCGACCATGTTCCCGACCGCGAGAGCGGAACCAAGCAGCCCCATGCCTTTCAAGACCTGCCTTCGATCCAGTTTCATGATCGAATCATCTCCGAGTGATGTGTTGTCCTCAGCCATTGGTCGTCCCTCCGGAGAGTGCCTGCAAGATGTGTGGGCGGGTTTGCTGTCCAATCACCCATTGGCTGTCGGACCTCAACGGTTCCGCCGCGACCCGGAATCGATCGCCGTCACGAGGTCACTCCTAGCCCCTAGGATAATCCTTTCCGAGTAGGGTATGCTGAGGTTCTTTCGAGTCCACTTTCGCTCACGGAGAAGATCCATGCATTCGACGCGCTATCTCCTCATCGGCGGCGGACTGACTTCCAGTCAAGCCGCGAAGCAGTTACGGCAGCTCGATTCCGGCGCCTCCATTACGCTGATCAGTGAAGAACCGCATCCGCCGTATGACCGACCGCCGCTCTCCAAGGACTTTCTTCGAGGCGAGACCTCCGCCGACACGTTGCCGTACGATCCGGAGACCTCTCTTCGGGAGCAGAACATTGATCTCATCCTGGACACATCCGTTGAGCGGCTCGACCCGTCCAGCAAAACGGTCTCGTTGAAGGATGGACGCCAGATCCGCTTTGAGAAGGCCTTGCTCGCGACCGGCGGGCGTCCGGTCCGACTCAATATTCCCGGCGCCGACCTCCCCGGTGTCCACTATCTCCGTAGGATCGAGGACTCCATCGCCATCGCCGCGGACGCCAAGGCCGGGGCGAAGGCCGTAGTGGTCGGGGCTGGGTTCATCGGATTGGAGGTCGCGGCTTCACTCACGCAACGGGGCGTCCAGGTCACGGTGGTTGAATTTCAACCGCACATCTGGGCCCGTTTTGCCGACGCCGGCCTGGCCGCTTTCGTCGAGCGTCATTGCACCACCCGTGGGGTCACATTCCGGACGAACGAGGCGGTGGTTCAGATCCAACGCCACAATCAGGCGTTCACTGTGGATCTCAAATCCGGGACCTCGCTGGCCTGTAATTTCGTCTGCATCGGGGTGGGTATCGTGCCGAACGTCGAATTGGCCCAGCAGGCCAGCCTGCACGTGGACAACGGCGTCGTCGTGAACGAGTATTTGCAGACCTCGCATCCGGACATCTACGCCGGCGGCGACATCGCCAACTATCCGGATCCATTATTCGGCAAGCGGCGGCGTGTCGAACACTGGGGCCATGCCGAATACTGCGGCCAGCTCGTCGCCCAGAACATGGCCGGCGCCAGAAACCGCTACGACCTCCTGACCTATGTCTGGTCCGACATCTTCGATCTTCATTTGGAATTCGCCGGGGATGAAACCGAACACGACCAGATGCTTGTCCGCGGCGACCTCGACAAGCCGCCGTTTACGCTGTTGTATCTGAAGGAACATCGCCTGCGGGCCTACTTCGCCGTCAATGCGAATGCCAAAGATTTTCAGCCGTTGCAGCGGCTGATTCGAAGCGGTAAGGACTTACGCGGCCAGGAATTGCAACTTCAGGATGCGGCTGTTCCCGTCAAGACTCTGTTGACCTGACCGGCCGTCCCGTCTTCGGCCCCTTCAGAGATTTGGCTCCTTCAGAGAGCCGCATCCCACTACCATTACATTCTGATGGGAGGCACCACGCGTCACGTCCTCGATCTTGCAAAGGGCCGGCTCGCATTCGACATCGCGACCTATTTTCAAGTCCAACGGCTGGATCTCTTCTACCCGGACATCTCCATCGTGTTCACGGTCCGCGATCCGTCTCAGCATTGCCACATCTCTCTGCGGTTAAGTCCGTTCGGTTACGCCACGTAACGGGGCGGTTGAGCGGACGCGTTGGTCGCGTTCGTCCGCTTATTTCGGCGCGGGAAGCTTGTGCGCCGCACCGATGCTGTCCAGGCCGGCCTGAGCGCAAGCCGCATCCAGGTGACCGCCCGGAGCGCCGCCGACTCCGATGCCGCCGACAACCTCGCCGCCGATTTCGATCGGCAGGCCTCCGCCGAGAATCAGGATCTTGTCGTTCATGTCGCGGAGGCCTTGCACACCTGGCATTCGGCCCAGCATTTCAGCCAGGTCCCCGGTCGAGCCGCGCAGGCTCGCCGCCGTATAGGCCTTCTTACTACTGCTCTCCACCGTATGGGGTCCGGCCCCATCTCCGCGCGAAAACGCCCGCAACACGCCCGCCCGATCCGCCACCGCCACGCTGACGCGATAGCCGTCCTTGGTGCATTTCTCCAAGGCGGCCGCGACCGCCTTGTTGGCCATCGCCAATGGCAGCACCGCCTCGCGGGGGAGATCATCCGCCGTGGCCACACTTGTCATAAATCCAAATGATACTGCTAGAGCGCTGGCCAACCCACAGATCGCAGGGCGAGAGCGTGGCCGGCTATACCTTCTATTCTCCATAAGTCCCTCCATAAAAGGTGAACAGTGAGGTCCGATCATACCCTGTCCGTCGATGCTCGTCTAATATGCCGAGGCGCCTTCGGTAAGGCGATCAGAAATCGTCGTAACCATCCTACTATCTTTGATCTTTGGTTCTTCAGGCTTTCGTGTGGGGAGCGAGGGTAGCCCTTCTCGCCTCGGCTGACGAAGGCCGGGCGTCTCCGGGCCTTGCCCTGATGCGATGGTGTCGCCGCGCCTCTGAGGCCGCGTCGGAGCGCGAAGCCGGCGCGGCGACACGCGAGCCCGGCACCTGACTGGCTTGGGCCCGCCCGGGCCGCGGCCCCCCGCGCCCCGCCCTTCCAGCCTCGCCGCGCGCCTGTCCCGGGGAGCAGAGCGAGGGAGGCCCGCTCGCATTGCCGGAGGATCGGGGCCCCACCGAGGGCACGGCAGGAAGGAAAGCTGGAACTGGCCGATGCCCCACGGTCGCCAGACCGTGGCGGAGCGAATTCCAGAAGGGGTCCGCCTGCGGAGCCCCGGACGAGTCGATCCGGGAGGCGCGAGAGCGGGCGTCCCCTCGCCCGCGCCGAGGGTGTGAGTTTTACAAGCAACCCACCCGATTTCCGGAACAGCCCTATCTTGAAGCAACTGCCGACTACTTAGGATGAGGAATGATGGAGAGGAGAATGTACGAGTCGCCGTCGATGATGAAGTAGAACCGGTAGTCGTCATCCACCCGAGCCTGCCAGATGTCTTTTGCTTCGTTGTACTTCTTGGCCCGTAGTGAGGGATGTCGAAGGTTGGAGAGGAGGAAAGCCAACTGCTTGTCGAACTTCGCTTGCCGGTCTTCGGAGAGCTTCTGATACTGTTTGCGAAAACGAAGCGTGAAGGACGCCGTCATGCGGTCCGGCGGCGGAGGGCACGGATCGTTGCCTGAGCGGTGGGGAACGGGCCTTTCACACGACCGCGCTTAACCTCGTTCAGCGCCAACGTCAATTCGCGGTCAATCGCACGCTTCGGAACCAACGTGATTTTCTTTCCTTCGACTTTCGCGTCAAGAAGATCGCCTACCGCGACTCCGGCCTTCGCGAGAATCCCAGGCGGAAACGTCACTTGGCAGTGCGATCTCACCTTAACAACGGCCACTGTCGGATCCCCTTTCGAACAACTACGGAAAGACCTCGATACATGGGCTTCACTATAGATCCGGCTCATTTAGGGTGTCAATGACGTAGGGCAACGTGTCCAGGGGACATATACATTGGCGACAGACTCTTCTACGTAAACTGGTTGCTGCACAGGTCAAGGGGATGCCAGGGTCTGGCAGAATAGGATACCTCTTCTGTGATACGTTTGACGCCATGCCCACGGTACCGGTGGACATCGCGGCCGGTTTCATCCTTCTCACTCTGACCATGCTCGCGATCCTCAGCGTGCTCTTCGTCAACCGCTCGCGTTCGCTCTGGATGATTGTCGCACTAATGGTCGCGTGGACGACTTTGACCGCGGCGCTGGCCTTGTCCGGAACATTGAATAGATTCGACCTTCGCCAGCCTTGGATTCCCATATTGGTCCTGACTCAATTGACTTTCGTGGTCTGGCTAGCCTGGTTTTCATCCTGGAGCGGTCTTCTCACACAGATCCCGCAATTCACTCTGGTGGGCCTACAATGCTTTCGCATCCCGGTTGAACTCCTCTTGGCTGCGCTTGCAACCAGACGGATGCTCGCAATGGAGATGACATACTACGGAAGAAATTTCGATGTGCTTGCAGGAGTCACGGCCATCATTGTGGCAGTCTGGATCAATCGCCATGGGGAAAAGCCCGTCCGTCTTATCGTTCTGACATGGAACTTGCTGGGCCTGAGCCTGGTGAGCGCTGTGCTCGCGCAAGGTATGCTCTCAGTGCCGTATCCATTCCAACTGCTTCACCTTTCGGTCCCTACATTTATCGTTGCACAGTTCCCGGTCGTCTGGCTCGTCACTGTCCTTGTCCCCATTGCCTACCTGTTGCATTTCGTGTCGATCCGGCGCTGCTTAGGGGAGACCGTCGAGATTTCGACGCCGAGTGCGTCCTAGCCATTCACAATTAGAAGCGTTGCATTGCCTGACTAGCTACGCGCTCTTGAATCGGCTCAGCTTCGCGAACAGAATCGCCGAGACGGGGAGGGCGACGCTGATCACGAGTTGCGCGATCAGCAGCAGGCCGAGGTCGCTGTAGTCCGCCGGGGTCTGGACCATCCCTGTTGCAGGATCGCGCATCTCGCGGGTGATCACAAAGACTTGATTGAGATACTTCGTGCCGAGCTGGCTCAACGACAAGGCCAGATTCGTGAAGGACGCCATGACTGCAAAGAAGGTCGCTTTCAAATTCGCAGGAGCTGAATTGGCGATCCAGGCCAGCATCGGAATCATCGAGATCTGGCCCAGCGGGGATTCGAGCGCCGTGTCCACCAGGGCGATGAACCGCGCGTTCACCACGCCGCCGGTCATGCGCGCGGTCCATTCGTGGAGGCCGTAATACATGCTCACGATCGGCACCGAGAGCACGAGGCCCATGAGGGTCAAGAAGCCGATCACGTAGACGATCGACCGCTCCGCCATGAACCGGCGAAACAGAAACAGCCCGGCCAAGGTCAGGCTGCTGCCGATCAGCGAGAGGACCGACAGAAATTCCTGGTCGAACTTCAGCTCATCGATCATCCACCAGGTCTGGCCCGGACCTGGACCGGGCACGGCCCGGAACATGAAGATCACCGCCGCGGTCCCGACGAGTGTGGCCCGTGCAGCAGGTTCCAACTCGCTCGTCAACCGGACCAGGAGGAATCCCACGATGCCGAGCGACCCGGCGAACACGATCTCCGCGTTGTAGGCAAACCCTCCGAGTCCGACCGTCAGCGTGAACAGGACGAACAGGAGGCTGCCGCCGAGAATCCACCAGTTGGGTCTCGTCGCCTCGCCATCCTCGCCATGAACGTTCGTCATCGCCTGAATCTGTTCCGCACTGTACCCTTGGGCACGCAATCGGCGCCGATCGCGCCGTTTGATCAGGGCCGCAACGGCGATCCCCAGCACCGAGACCATCGGGATGATGAGCGCCATCAGGTAGACCTGTTGATAGATGCCGACGACCTCGCTTTGTGGACGCCCTTCGACGCCGCTAAAGAGATACAGGTTGATCAGCGCCACGAGCACGCCGCCGCCGATAATGGCCACCCGTCCCAACGTTTGCATCGTCGTATGCATGAGCTTGCGAGTCCGGTCGTCGAATGGCAGTCCTCGCTCGTCCACCCGAGGGACTGCCTCGACCGTCATGGCGTCGGCCACGGTGTCTTGGATCACGTACCCAATCGGCGCGAGCAGGACGCTCAAGACGTACCAGGCTTCGGCGGACATGATGGCCGTCATCTCGTCCCGATGGCCGATCAAGGCCGCCATGATCGAGAGGCTCGACGTGAGCAATCCGGCCCCTACGCAAATCAGCCAACTCTTCCACCGCCAGAGCAGGTCCACGAGATGGCCGATGGGCATTTTCAACGCCCAGGGGATACCGGCCCAAAAGCCCAGCGCGGCGAGAAACGCCGCGGAGAGGCCGAGATACTCCTTCACGAAAAAGGTGCCGACGATGCCGGTCAATCCTGAAATGCCGTAGGCCATATAGACCATGAGCGGCGGCAGATAGGAAAGGCGCATCTCGCGCCCCAGTTCCATGATGTTGCGGTCGATCCAGCGAAAGAGGGAGGTGAGCATGAAGGGGCAGGGCTAGAAACTGACCGGTTCGTGGCGCCGCTCGATCAGGTTGCGAAGGTGTCGCTGCAACTTCTCAGCGGGCAAGTGAACGCGATGGCCGTGGCCGGCCAACACCCACTCGAAGCGAATGTCGGCAAGCTTGACAAGGGAGGCACGCAAGCGGTCCTGATCCCACACCAACTGCCGCGGCGCATCGAGTGCCTGCGTCGCAGGGTCCCACCACAGGTGGTCCCCCGTGAAGAGGAAGCGATTCTTGTATGACAGCGCCTGACTCCCAGGCGTATGGCCAGGCACATGGATGATCTCAAAATCAGGAGAGACGCGGACACGATCATGCACATCCACGATCCATTCCGCATCGGGCATCGCGCCCGCATCGGCTCGGTGGATAATCCGGGTCGATCCGAAGTGCGCAGCATAGGCGGCGGCATCGGCAACATCGTCCTCATGCGTGAGGAAGACGAATCGGATTCCACCCATTCGATCGAAGGCCTCGACCAGATGCTTGACATAGCGCGGCGAATCGATCAGCCAGTTGCCTTCGGCATGCGCCACGAAGTAACTATTTGCGCCGAATGATTGTGCCGAATGAAATCCGCAATAGTACACGTCGCCTTCGAGATGGAGGGGGAAACTCGCCTTGGCCTCCCGCAAGACCTCCTTGTCGCTGTGTTGCGTGCCGATCGACCCGGTCGGGCAGGCGAGCAGGGCTTGATAGGCCCGGAACGTTTGGGCCTCTCCCTCCGGCTGCCGTACGACCGAGGAAAAGTCGCCGACCTCTTCGAAGCTGTCAGGGGCCAATTGCCGGCAGGTGTCGCAATTGATGCAGGTCGCATCGACGAAGAAATGTCCTTCGACGTTGGTGGTCAATCGTTTGCGCTCATCCGCCATGACATCAGCCGCCTGTCGCGCCTCGCTCCGTGTCGAAACAGATTCTCAGATCCGCTTCAGGTAGTGCAAGACCGAAATGATCTGCCAGCACCGATCGATAGGTCTCCAGAGTTTTGACCGCTTCGGTCTGGCCATGGCCGTTATGTCGAATCTTGAGCGCACGATTCTGCAGAATGATCCGCCCGTTCGGCGTGGGCTTTGTGCACAATCGCTTCTGGGTGAACAGCGAGTCCGGCGAATGAGAGTGAAAGTAATTGGCAAAGGCGTAGTCTACCGGCAAATAGGATTCCGTCGTGAACGAGTACATCGGCTCCCAGGCGTCCTTGACCAGACAGTCGATTCGATATTCCTGCCGATCTTCTTGTCGGGATTCTCCTCCCGACGCTTGTCGATCTCTCCCCCGAGCTTCGCGTTGCCCCTGAGTTTCCCCAACACTCATCACTCGGAACCGGTCCGCATATTGCCGCTCCTCGTGACCGGCGGCCAGTGGAACAGCGGCGATCAATCCATTACCGCCGAACCCGACATCCGCAATCCACCGCTCGCCCGCCGACTCGACCAGCAGCACGCGATGACTGAGCGGGCTGACCTCCGTGTGCCCCCACAGAACCCTGGCCATCAGGTGGCGCACGGAAAACCCGATCCGTTCCAACAAGAGGGCGAAGAGTCCGTTCAATTCGAAACAGTAGCCACCTCGTCGACGATGCACGATTTTGTCGAATAGCGACGAAGGATCGAGAGAAATGGGATTTCCGAGATGAATGTCGAGATTCTCGAAGGGTACGGCGAACGTGTGGGCCGTATGCAGCTCGCGAAGACTCTCGGGCGTGGCCTCTTGCGTCCCTTGATAACCGATGCGATCGAGATAGGCCGCCACGTCCATCGTTACGTCACCCGCCCTCCCGATATCTATGCTCCAACCGCAACTCCGACTGTCGGCCGGCTGTGGCCCGCCTTTGGATGCCGCGCGAGCGGATAGTTGCGCTCGCGCCAGGCGTCGAGGCCCCCTTCCAACGGTCGCACCTGATGGATCCCATTGCGTTTGAGCCTCAGCGCCGTGCGGGCGCTGCTGACCTCGTTCGGGCAGGAGCAATAGAGGATCACCTCCCGGTCTCGCGGAATCTCGTGGTGCCGCCTGTCGATATCCTCCAACGTAATATGGATGGCTCCCGGGATCATGTCAGGATCAGCCTGCACCTCCCGCGCGTGCCGGACGTCGATGACCGCCAGCGGTTCCCCTGCATCCAACCTGGCCTTCAGTTCCTCGACGGACATCTTGGCCATCCGAAGCTGTCCCAGGAATCGCCGGCGCTGGATGAATTTATAGCTCACATAGGCGAGCAGCCCCAGGAGGATGATCGGGACGGCACGACTCCCGACGTCTCCCAAGGACGCGATGAGCATTTCCAATTGATCACTGAACAGATGGCCCGCCCCGACGCACAACCCGGCCCAGATGAGCGCGCCGGCCAGATCGTAGGTAAGAAATCTTGTCAGGCCCATGCCGAAGATGCCTGCCATGGGCGGCGCCACCGTGCTGAGACCCGGAACAAACTTCGCCACCAGGAGAGCACGTGTACCGTGCAGGAAAAACAGATTCTCGGTCTTGCGCACGCAGGAGTCCGGTTCGAGGGAAATTCGGCAGAGCCAGCCGAGCACGCGCCCTCCACGTACGCGGCCCAACCAATACCAGATGATGTCCGGAGGCAGGGATGCGGCGACCGGGAGGAGGAGGGCGGCGGCGAGGGACATCTTTCCCTGGCCGACTAGCGCGCCGGCGGCGACCAGCAGGGGAATGGCGGGAATCGGCAGCCCGATCTGCTCGAGCAGGACGGTCCAGAAGAGGAGCGACTCCTTGTGCTCGGCGAGAAATTGAACCCCGTTCTCCACGTTCGATCCTTCCGGTGTCTAACCCGCCTCATTCGTGAACGCTTCTCCTGCAACCGCCCTGAGACACGTGGCCGAGACCCGTTGCACCTTGGAGCGCGAGGGACACTCCACCGCAACGGGCGAACCGTCACGAACTCTTGTGAATCAGGCGGGCTAACGGTCGCTGTGCCGGCAACTTGGCGCTGATCACATGCCGGAGCCGGTCCGCTCTTGGCGTGCGACGACAGGGCCGGAAGACGTCGAGTCGGCGCGCTCAGCAGGAGATTCCTCCGGCGACCAGCCCCCTCCCAGCGCCTTGTAGAGTTGGACGACGGAAACCAGGTGCAAGCGATGGGTGCCGGTGAGCGCCAGTTCCGCATCGAACAGATTCCGTTGGGCGATCAGCACGTCGAGATAATTGGCAAGCCCGCCCTTGTACCGCAAGTTGGCCAAGCGCAAGGCCGAACGGAGCGCTTCCACCTGCTGTGCCTGCGCCTCTCGCTGCTCACGGGCTGTCCTAACTGCGACCAGTGCATCTTCCACTTCCCTGAACGCCACCAGGATGGACTGCTCATAGCTGGCCAGGGCCTGGCGCGCCTGCGCCTCGGCAGCTTCCTGTTGAAACCCGAGAATCTGCGCGTTGAACAGCGGGCCGGCCAGGCTCGGCCCGACCACCCCGAAATCGCTGCCAGCTGTGAAGAGCTTGGACAGTTCAGGATTGGCCACACCCAGCATGCCCGTGAGCGAGAGCTTGGGGAACCGATCCGCCTTCGCCATGCCGATGCGGGCCGTCGTCGCCGCCAGTTGCTGTTCGGCGACGAGCACATCCGGCCGGCGCTGCAACAGTTCCGACGGAAGTCCGGGCGGGACGACCGGTGGAATGACCTGTTCCGTCAATGAACGACCGCGCGTGATCTGGCCAGGATTTCTGCCGAGCAGGACACTGAGCTGATTTTCCTTTTGGACCATCTGGCGCTCGAACTCGGCCGCGCGGGCGGCGGCGTTCGCCCGCTCCGCCTCGAACTGATCGGCGTCCAGCTTGGCGATCACCCCTTGACGGAGGCGCGCCTTGGCGATGCGGACCGATTCCTCCCAGGATTGAAGAGTGCGCCTCGCGATATCCAATTGCATGTCGAACTGAAGCAGGTCGAAGTAGGCTTGCGCCACGCTACTGACCAATTCCAGTACCACCGCTCGCTGATTTTCATTCTTGGAGAGCAAATCTCCGCGCGCGGCTTCGTTGGAACGTCGGATACGACCCCAGATGTCCAACTCCCACGATAAGTTGCCCTGGAGATAGTAGTTGAACGGGTTGGGAAACCCCGCGAACTTAAAAGGCGAATTACGACCGAACGACGGGGAATTCACGATCCCGTCGAGCTTCGGCGCATAGTCCATCCGGGAAATGAACAGGCGCGACTCGAATTCCTCTACGGTCGCCACCGCGCGCTTCAAATCCTTGTTTTCCTCCAGCGAGATGCGGATGAGTTTCTGGAGTTCTTCGTCGCGCAACAATTCCCACCAGGGTAGATTGGCGACGGAAGGACCCGTTGCTGACGCCTCCATCATGCGAAACTGGTCCATGGTCGTGGCGGAGGGACGGGAATAGTCCGGGCCCACGGCACAGGCGGTCAGAACCAGCGGCACCAGTAGCGCAGCGCCGCAGGCTCCATGGCCGGGATGGCCGCGCCTCACACTCCTACGCATGTTGGTATTCCTCCTCCTCAGCTTCAGCCGGAGCCGGCAACACCTCTGGCGGCTGACGTTTGCGCCCGGTCAATCGATGACTGAGCTTCTGGATCAATACGAAAAACAGCGGCACGAAGAAAATGGCGAGAAAGGTGGCGGCCAGCATGCCGCCGAACACGCCGGTTCCGATGGAATGGCGACTGGCGGCGCCGGCCCCGCTCGCAAACACCAGCGGGACCACACCCAAAATAAAGGCCACGGACGTCATGATGATCGGGCGAAAGCGCAGCCTGGCGGCCTCCAGGGCAGCCTCCCAGGGAGACATGCCGGCCTCAACCCGGTGATTGGCGAACTCGACGATCAAAATGGCATTCTTGGCCGAGAGACCGATCAAGGTAATGAGCCCGATCTGGAAGTAGATGTCGTTGGCCTGCCCGCTCACCCACACGGCGGTCATCGCACCGAACACGCCGAACGGCACCGCCAGGATCACGGCAAACGGCACCGACCAGCTCTCGTACTGGGCGGCCAGCACCAAGAACACCATGAGCAAACCGAACGCGAACGCAAAGACCGACTCCGATCCTGCCTTGTGTTCCTGATAGGAGATGCCGCTCCAATCGATTCCATAGCCCTGCGGCACCAACACCTCCTGCGCCACGCGTTCGAGCGCCTCCAGCGCCTGCCCGGAACTGAACCCCGGCGCGGCGATTCCCAAAACCAAGGCCGTGTTGAAGCCGTTGAAGTGGGTCACAGGGTCGGGTCCGCTGGTATACTCGGCGGTCACCACCGTATCCAACGGAATCATCCTCGACCCTTGGGACCCTAGAGCCCGGACATAGATTTTGCTGATGTCCTCCGGCGTCGAGCGATAGTGGGCGTCGGCTTCCGTCTGCACTCGGTACACCCGACCGAACTTCACGAAATCGTTGATGTACAGGTTCCCGAAGAAGGCCTGCATCGTATCGAACACTTCCGAGATCGGCACACCCAGCGACTTGGCCCGTTCCCGATTGATCTTGGCATTCAGCCGTGGGGCGCTGACGCGGAAGCTCGTCCCGATGGCCCCGATTCCCGGCGTCTGTCTGGCCTTTTGGATGAAGGCTTGGGTCACATCTGCAAATTTGTTGAAGTCCCCACCGCTCGGATCCTGCACTTGCAACGAGAATCCGCCGGTGGCGCCGAGCCCACGGATCGGCGGTGCGTTGAAGGCCAGAATCAAGGCCTCAGGAATTTTGGCGAATTCGCCGTAGGCGGCGCCGATCAGCGCCTTCACATGTTGGTGCGGCGCTTCTCGCTTGTCCCAATGATGCAAGGGCAAGAACATCGTGGCGGCATTGGCGCCTCGGGTGTTGAACACGAAGTTCTGGCCCGACAGGGCATCGGTGGAATGGATCGACGGATTGCCCAGAAAATACCGTTCAATTTTTTCGAGCACGGCATCCGTCCGTTGTTTCGAGGCGCCGTCCGGCAGTTGGACGACCGTGATGAAATAGCCCTGATCCTCCTCCGGGAGAAAACTGCTCGGGATCATCCGGAAGATTCCGACGGCCGCCACCACCAGCATGGCGAAGATGGCGACCGCCAACGCCGACCGCTTCATCACCACCCCCACGACCTTCGTATAGCGGTCGCGCGTCCAGTCGAAGACCCGGTTAAACCGGGAGAAGAATCCACGCGGCGGCCGGTGCTCCGACTTCAGCACCAACGCGCATAACGCCGGACTCAGCGTGAGCGCGACGAATCCGGAAATGACCACCGCGATGGCGATCGTGATTGCAAACTGCTTATACAGTTCTCCCGTGATGCCGCCGAGGAACCCCACCGGGACAAAGACGGCGCAGAGTACGAGGACAATGGCAATCACGGGACCCGTCACCTCGGTCATCGCCTTCATTGCCGCCTCCTTGGGCGGCAGCCTTCCTTCGCGCATGTGCCGCTCGACGTTCTCCACGACCACGATCGCGTCGTCCACCACGATGCCGATCACGAGGACCATTCCAAAGAGGGTCAACGTGTTGATCGAGAACCCCAGGGCTTGCAACCCGATGAAGGCACCGATCAGCGAGACCGGCACCGCCACGGCCGGGATCAGCGTCGCGCGCCAGGTTTGGAGAAACACGTAGACGACCAGGATCACCAGGATCATGGCCTCGCCGAGCGTCTTGACGACCTCCTTGATGGAGACCTCAATAAACTTCGTTGTGTCATACGGAATGTCATACGACACTCCGGAGGGAAAGCTCTTGGCCACGGACGCCATTTCGTCGCGGATATGCTTCACGGTCTCCAGTGCGTTGGCGCCAGGCGAGAGGAAGGTGAGCAAAAACACGTTGGGCTTGCCGTTCCAGCGGCCTTCGAGCGCATAGGATTGCGCGCCCAGCTCGATTCTGGCGACGTCCTTCAAGCGGATCATCGATCCATTGGGTAGGGCTCGGACAATCATCTCCTCAAAGTCCCTGACTTCGGTGAGCCGTCCCTGCGTGATGACCGGGATGGTCAGCTCGGTGCCCTTCAGCGCCGGCTCGCGCCCGATCACCCCGGCCGGAAAATCCCGATTCTGTTCTCGGACCACATTGGCGATGTCGGTCGGCGTCAGATTGAGCTGGGCCATCCGGACCGGGTCGAGAATCAAGCGCATCGAATAGTTCGCGCTGCCGAACACGATCGCATCGCCCACGCCCTTTAACCGTTTCAGATTGTCGATCACTCGGAGAATGGCGTAGTTGGACAGGTAGATGGTGTCATGGGTGGGATCGGTGGAGCTGAGTGCCACCACGGCCAACAAATCTGGTGAAACCTTCTTCACGGAGATGCCCTGCCGGACCACTTCCGGCGGCAATTGCGGCTCCGCAAGTTTCTGCCGATTTTGTGTCTGGACCTGCGCGATGTCCACGTCGGTGCCGATCTCGAACGTGAGCTTGATCGTCATGTGGCCGTCGTTGGTGCTGGTCGAATCGTAATAGAGCAGGTTGTCGATACCGGGCAACTGCACTTCGATCGGGCGCGCCACCGAATCGGCCACGACCTCCGCGCTGGCGCCGGGATAGTCGGCATCGATCTGCACGACCGGCGGTGTGATCTCCGGAAACTGCGCGACCGGCAGGGCGTGCAAAGCCACCAGGCCGATCACGACAATGATGATCGACAGGACGGATGCGAAGATCGGACGCTGAATGAAGAAATGCGACGTCATGAGGTTTACTCTGCCTTCGCGTCGGCCGGGGATTCGGCGGCTGCGTTTGACGGATTCGATGGGTGATCGGGCGCCGGAGGCGACTCCACGCTCCCCTCCGCTCCTCCCGCAGGTCGATCGACCGGAACCGGTTTCACCGGCGCTCCGGGCTGAATCCGGTGGACGCCATCCACGATCACGCGCTCGCCTCCCTTGAGTCCGTCTTCAATCAACCACTGCGTGCCTTGCCAACTGGTCGCCTGGACGGGACGAATTTCCACCTTGTCGCCGTCGCCGATGACGAAGACGATCGGTCCCTTTGGCCCCTGTTGAACCGCCCGTTGCGGAACCAATATCGCGGACGGTCTCGTATAGCCCTTGACCCGCACCCTGACGAACTGTCCGGGGAGAAGCGCGCCGGTCGGATTGGGAAAGACGAATCGTGCGTCGCGAGATCCCGTGTCCGTTCGCAATCCCACGTCCAATAGATCCAACGCCCCTTCCTGCGAATAGACGGAGCCGTCGGCGAAAGTAATCACGGCCTTCAGACGATACTGGTCCGGTTGCTCCATCTGCCGAGAGGCCAACTCGCGGCGCTGTTGGAGGATATAGGCCTCGGGGAGGCTCGCGGTCACATACATCGGATCGATCTGATGGATGACGGTCAGCAAGTCGGTCTGGGCCGCCACCAGCCGGCCTTCGTACACCTTGGTCCGCTCGATCATGCCGCTGATCGGTGCGATGATGACCGTGTTGTCCAAATCGAACTTGGCCTTAACCAACTGTCCCTTCGCGGCCTCCAGCGCGGCCTTGGCCGCCAACTCCTCCGCCACCGCATCGTCCACGTCCTTTTGGCTCACCGCCTGCTCTGCCAACAACGGCTTGACGCGGGCCAAGTTCTGTTTGGCCTGTACCAACCGCGCTTCCGCCTGCGCGACCGTGGCCTTGGCCGTCAGGACCGCGGCCTCGAACGGGACACGATCGATACGATAGAGCTTGGCACCCTGCTTGACACCCCGGCCTTCCCTGAAGAAGCGCTCTTTGATAATCCCCGTGACTTGTGAACGGATCTCGACCGGTCGCGATGACTCCGACTGCGCCACAAACTCCGGCTCCTCGGCCAGCGACTGTGTCGTCACCGTCGCCACCTGAACCTCGGGTGGCCCGGGAGCCGGCAAAGAGGCCGCCTCCTGTTTGCAAGCCGCCAGCCCGACCCCGAGGCTGAGCGCCAAGGCCCCGACCTGAATCAACTGGTGAACCGTCTTACCCATGCCGATCTTCTCCAAATTAAGAGTCTCTGATGTCTCTTCCGTGCGATCGCTCCAGGCGGCGCGCGTCAATTCTAGCGACGACCTCCGCCGACAACAAGCCTTATCTCGGAGCTTCCTTCGCACCGGCCGACATGGCCTCGCCACCGATCTCAGTGGCACTGCCCTGCCGAACCGATCGATCGGTCCCGCGAGCGATTCCGGCAGGACTCGGTCACATCGTCGACGATCGCCCTGGTCAGACAGCCTCCCGCACGAAACGTCGCGCCTTGCCGGCAGAGGGAGACCAAGAGCGCCTTACCGCCGGCGTCGATATAGGTGGTCTCTCGGAGGTCAATCACAGCGGTCTCCCGATCAGACGGGGCCGTCTGAGACCAGCACTGTTCCAATTCACGCACCCATGGCCCTGCCAGCTTTCCCGCTAACGCAAACGTCTTGCCTTGCTCGTCCTGTGACACCGTAATTTTCAACATGGATCTTCATCCTCACCGGCGCGGTTCGTCGGGCACAGCATCCCATTTCAGTCTATGCAATCCATTTGATTCAGCGAGCAGACCCCGCTTGCGACCCCTCCTTCACGCAAGATCTCACTCTCTCTAATGCTCCATCCACCGACGGATGTGCTCGACCGCTTCCGCCTTTTGTTCGGGCGTCAGGCTCGCATGCCACTCCGCCACCTTAGGCAGCACCTTGTCCAGTGTCTGCCGTTGCAACGCTTGATGCTGTTCAAAGAGTCGAACCAATTTGGTCTGGTCCAACCGATCGCTCTGCACCTGTGCGAGCAAGGTCTCCATCAAGGCCCGGTGTTCTTGTTGTGCCGATGCCCGCGCCGCGAGGAATTCATCCTTCGCCGCGGCGAGCTTCGTCTTCTGTGTCGCGTCCAATTCCAACTCCTTGGCGACTTTGTCCGCCATCCACTGCGCCCGCTCGGCCGGACTCTGGGGACGATGACAGGCCGAGGCGGTCAGGGTGACCGTCGCCAAGGCGGCGAACAGAATGGTTTTCAGCCGTATCTGGGATTTCATTGGGTGCTCCCTCCGTTAATCGTGAACCATAGAGCTCGATCGCTCTTCGTCATCGATGCCCATCCTCGTCGTCATCGGCCGGGCTCTTGGCGCCGCACCGATGCCGGTTTCATGGCCCAATCCCTGGCCAGCACCCCGATCAGCCACACAGGCAATCCGAGCAACAACAGGTACCATCCGGCCCAAAGTATGATGTTATTCATCGCTTCACCTCTTTCCTCTCGTCTTTCTTCATCATCTGAAATCTGCTGTTCCCACTAGTGCTCTTGAGCAAGGGGCGTTCCTTTTTTCAAGCCACGCGGATCGCTCGTAACTCATTGACAAATTTTCAGTCCTCGACCTGAGACCCAGCAGCGTCGGTACCTTCGCTTCACATCGTCGATGCCGACTACTCGTCACCTGCCGATAATTCGGCACCAGTCCTCGGCCGCTCAAACCAGGATGAATTCTTCTGTCAATGAAGATGAAACTGCTGCTGATTGATTGGCAAGGGATGCGGGTAGGCCTCGATCACCTGAGGCAAGCTCGGCATACTGCCATGTCCCGTGATGAGGCAGCCCATAAGGCTCGCTGAGCGATCAGGTGAACGGGTGGGAGAGAGGACGAGGGTGTGAGCCGGTGCGCCAGGTCGGTTAGGCGCTCCGCTTCACAGCGAACAAATAGAGTTTCTCCAATGGGACTTCGAACTCGTAGGGTCTTCGCGTCACGGTCTCCTCCACGTCAAATCCGGCCTCGGTCGCATAGCCCGCCAACTCCGCCGGTTCGAAGAGCGTGGCATCCAGCGAGACGGGCTGCCCGAACCGCTCATCGGCATGAAGGTCCTGTTGCCCCCGATGACACCCCACCAGGAGACGGCCGTTCTTTCCTAGCACGCGCGCCATGTCCTGGAGCACCGGCACCACGTGATTCCGACGAAGGTGAATCAACGAGTAGAAGGCCACGATCGCTCCCAACGAACCGGCCCGCAGATCCAGCGCCCGCATGTCGCCGACCTGGAACGGGATCGCCGGGTATCGGCGCCTCGCCAGGTCGATCATGCGGGGGGAGAGGTCGAGACCGAAAGCCTGGGCCCCACGCAGACGCAGGTACGCGGTGACGTGGCCCGGTCCACACCCAAGGTCGCAGACAGGACCGTGAACCAATTCCGCAAACCGGTTCAAGAGGGCTTGATCGAAAGGCGCCCGACCGAGGTCATTCGCGTAGGCGTCGGCATAGAACTTGGCGATTCGGTCATAATCACCGGCGAGATCGGGATTCCAATGGCCTTCCTGCTGGGTCATGTCAACGTGCGGCGGATGGTCAACTGCCTTGTCGATCATGCATCAGGCAACCATCGTGGGTAATCTCGCATGATTCGTGAAGGCTGCTACGGCCCATTGCTCACTCCAGCATCGGACGATCGGCCTGCCAGGCTCAGGCATCGATCAACACCTTGAATCCGCCGTAGACCATTCGCTTAGCATCGAAGGGCATGGAGTTGGCATCGCACATTCCTGCGATCCTCGGATCCTTCATCACTCGCGCGTTGACGCGGTCACGATGCGCGCGCGACTTGTACAGGATGTAGGCGAACACCACCGTCTCGCCAGGCTTGGCCTTGGCGCTTTTCGGAAACGGAACTCCCATCTTGGTGTTGAGATCGTCGCCGGCGCATTCCTTGTAATCCAGCGCGCCATGCTCTCGCCAGATCTTGCTCGCCTTCTGAGCCATGCGGCGGTAGGCTGAAAGTTTTTCTTCGGAACAGGCAAGAGAAATCCATCGAGATAGCGTGGCATTCGAACCTCCTTTGTACGCTCACCTCCTGTTCGTCTCCTGCCCGCACGGTTCCGTTCTCAATGATCCCTTCGGATCGGCCACTCGACCCGTCTCCAACCACGCCCAACATCCGCGCGGGAGTCGGCTGTGGCATCGCACCCGGTTCCACAGCACCGCGTCACAGGGGCCACCCAGCCTGCCGACCTCCGCCATTCACGCACTTCCGCCCGAGTCATGGCTTCCGCTTATACGTGATCTCCATCATCTTCGATTCCTTTTCGCCATGATGCGCCCCATACATCTCAATCGCCTGAGTATGGTCGTCCACGATCTTCCATACCGCACGATGCGTCATCTTTCCTCCTCCCGGCTCAGGGTGCGAGCCGTTGAGCGTGATGGTCTTGCCATCCGGGCCGGCCGTGCCTTCCATAATGAAAATCCCTGTGCCCATCGAATCCATCCAGGCCGTCACGTACTTCTCGGTCATGTTGTCGTAGGCGTCGATGCCGATTCCGGAGAAGGGTTGCCCCATCATCTGGCCGTGAAATTCCTGGTAGAGAAAGCGTCCATCCAACAACATCTTTATCTCCGCGGTGCCGGTGGATTCCGCCGGAGGCTTCCCCGGCTCCATCCACTCCTTGGTGGTGGTCGTCCAGCTCCCTACCAGACTCGCGAAGAGCTGATGCGGTGCTCCGGGCTGGGCGAGTTTCTTCCACAGCTCCATCATCTCTTGGGGGTCCATCTTTTTTTCCGCCATCTTGTCCTTGGCCAGAGTTGGAGAGGTCACGACCAGCAGACACAGATAGATAAGTATGGTGAAAAGGAACCGCATGGACACCTCCTTGTGTTTGAGTGAGGCACACACTGTCGTTGAAACGATGCCCTCGAGCCATCGCCGTGCCGGCGGGCTACCCGCAGACCTTCTGCGCCGCTTGCCGTTCTTCCGGCTTTGCATCGCGAAGGTGCGCAACGACCGCCCGGACCCTCTCGCGGTCTATTCCTATTTCGTTTTCTGAATCTGCTCAGCTTGAGCCCGAATCCGCTCTTCCTGTTCCCTGAGTTCCGGCGTGAACTCGGCGCCGAAATCTTCCGCCTCGAACACCTGGCGAATCTCGATCACGGACTCCTCGCCGGGCATCGGATTCGGGCAGCGCTTGACCCATTCGATCGCCTCTTCCTTCGACTTGCACTGCCACAGCCAGTAGCCGGCAATCAGTTCTTTCGTTTCGCCAAATGGTCCATCGATCACCGTCCTCTTGCTCCCGGAGAACCTCACGCGTGCACCTCTCGAACTCGGCTGAAGCCCTTCGCCTGCCAGCATCACACCGGCCTTCACCAGTTCTTCATTATAGGTGCCCATATCGGCCAGAAGCTGCGTGCTCGGCATCACACCGGCTTCAGAATCCTTGGTCGCCTTGACCATGATCATGAATCGCATGGCGATCTCCTTCTTGCGCTATGATTTCAATGATTTCGTGGACGTTCCCTCGAGACCATCCCGCCTCTGGTTATTGGTCGAACGCACCCCGCTGAAATCGACATGGCAAATTCGTCGTCGTGAGGCCTCGCTCACATCTTGCCACCTATGAACGCCTCATCACTGGTCTCGTTGCCTCCAATAATGCCGGCTGACCGATGACCGCTTCAGGCTTCACGTCCCTTCGCCCGGCAACCCCGCGACCTCTCTCACTTGCCGGACTTCGACCGTTCCGATACGCGCACCCGGAATTCGACCGGCGATGTCGATGGCCTCATCACGATCCTTGGCGTCAATCAGAAAATAGCCGGCAATCTGCTCGTGCGTCTCCGCGAACGGACCATCGGTGGTGAACCGTTTGCCCTCTCGAACCTGAACCCTGGCTCCTGTCGTCGTCGGATGCAGCGGCGAGGCATGCACATATTGCCGCTTGCCGTCGAGCTGGTGGCAGAGCCGAATGGATTCCGCCAGCATGCCCTGCCGCGTCTGCTCAGGAATCTTACTGAACGCTTCTTCGTCGTGATGAACCACCAACAGGTATTTCATGAGACCGCCTCCAGTGAAATCCGATGGTCGCTCCACCCATCGGATGATTCGGACTACGGCTGTTCGTCTTCGGATGTGATCCAGCGATCTCTGGGGCGTGCCAGGAGCGGAGTGAGCTGACGGATCGTCTCGGAGTCCTTGTATCGTTCTCGAACGGCGTCGGCATCCGCACGGCTCCGCCATTTGGCGAGGGCCATGATGTGTCCCGGAGCATCCAGATCGATGAAGATCTGATGCGAGACATAGCCATCGAAGCTCCGCATATCAGACCATACCTGGCGCGTGAGGCGGAGTCCCGCCTCTTCTGTGCCGGGCATTAACCACGTGTCCCAAATGACGGTGATCATCGGCTGCCTCCTGGATGACTGTGTATGCCTGTCAACTCAACGCGATGACGTCGCCCATCGCTCAGCATAAGCCGGGCCGCGCGGGCTTGACGCCGTCGTTGGGGAACCCGCCTTACTCGCCCTCGTCCCCCTCGCATTCGCCGGCCAAGCCGGAGCCGCACGGTTTTCGATTTCCTCCGGTCAACGCTTCGGTTCGGCGTACGGAAGCCTTGCGACCATCACCGCTCATCGGATCGCATGAGCACCGACTTGATGTCGATCACCGGCGTCCCGTCGATGGCTTCCATCGGGGTCACCCGTAACCGCAACCCGTCGATCTCCAAGAGCGACACTCGATGGAGTCCGACAGGGTTGGGACGATCCGGCGATCGTGTCGCAAATACGCCGGTCAACGGCGCCTCCGTCTCACCGCGTGGATGCACCTGAAGCACATCACGGTGCGCGCGGTGGAGCCACGTCAGCACGATTACCTCGTCCCCGACGTTGACCCCGACCAAACCCGCAGCGACCTGAGGCGTGAGTTCCAGCCAGGCTTCCGGAGCGCCCTCGTAGCCCTGGCGCGGCGCCCCCTTGCGATCGATCAGCGGGGAACGCACGATGCCGATCGGTTCGATCGCATAATCGATTTTCTTCCTGTTCGCTCCTTCCATGAGAGCCATCCTTGTTTGCCCTCTTTCCCAACGCCTTCCGGGCGACATCCTGTTCAGCACTCCGTCTCCGCAACGGGCCGCACCTCGATGGTACCCCCGGCGGGGAGGGTGGGGATGCGCGCCGCGATGGAGATCGCCTCATCTAAATTTCCGCATTCAATCACGTGGTAGCCACCGAGTTGCTCTTTTGTTTCCGCAAACGGTCCATCCGTCACCACCGGCTTGCCGTTCTGCATGCGCACGGTGGTGGCCGACGAGATGCGGTGGAGCCGTCCTCCGCCGCGAAGACATCCCTTCGAGGCAAGGCTTTGTATCAACCCTCCATACTCCCGCATGATCGTCTCTCTCTGCGCGTCAGGCAGCTTGTCCCAAGCCTCTTCGTCGAAACAGCACATCAGCATGTATTGCATGACGCGACTCCTCCCTCGTGAGCGGCCTAGCCGCCGGTCAGGCGCAGCCCTGTTCCTTCATCGGGCGGACTTCTACGCTCCCGATGCGGGCGGCCGGAAAATGGGTGGCGATGCGAATGGCATCGTTCAGGTCCGGCACATCGATCATCAGAAACCCGCCCAACTGTTCCTTGGTTTCGGCAAAGGGGCCGTCGGTGGTCGAAACCTTGCCCTCGCGCACGCGCACGGTCGTGGCTGTCTCCACCGGATGAAGGGGAGAAGCCGCCAACAGTTGGCCGGCTTTCTGTACTTTGTCGCAATAGGCCATCGATTCCTCCGAAAGCATGTGACGCTCATCCTTCGGGATCGCGTTCAGGATGCGCTCTTCGACATAGATGAGGCAGAGATATTTCATGGCGTCCTCCCAGTCGAGGCGGTGGTGACCGGTGGTCTTGAGCATCCGATGTTACAGAGCCGCTTCGTTCACTTCCCACAGAGCGAACTCATTGCCTTCCGTATCCTGGGATATGACGCAGTGGCCCATGAAGCAGGTCGGTCCGTATCAAGCCGGTCGTCTTGCCCATCCCATGGTCATGAGGCATCCTGCGCCTCTCAAGGTTCACGCTTGGTCGATGGCGCGTGACGGATGGAGCTCCTTACCCCCCGGCCATGGCCCCGACGATCAAGAACGGCTCCTTCCCCGTCGCCACCGCATCGGGCAGGGGGATGTCCGGCGATTCGTGAGACAGATCCTGCTCGCACGCAAAGAACCGCACGAACGGGCGGCGTTTGCGCGTGACATGGTCGCGGACCGTCCCGCACAACATGGGATAACGAGCCTCTAGAGCATCGAGGATCGCGCGCTGTGTCACCGGATTCTGGACATCCAGTGTCACCTCGCCATTCACACGAGCCAAGGTTCGCAAATGTGCCGGCAGTACCACCCTAATCATTGAAGTTCGTGTTGTCTCTTCGTCGCGCGGTTGATCAAAATGGTTGTCCAGCGAGGCCGCAGGGAGCGAGCCGAGTGAGGCGTACCCTCTGGGGTACGTCGCAGCGACGGCCGCGACTGAGAACGAAGCTGGCGGCCATTTTCAGCAACCGCTACAGTGTCTGGGCCTCGACCGACAGCACCGCCGGCAAATCCCTGACAATCGGCTCCCAACTGTCTCCGCCGTTGGCTGACCCATACACCTGTCCACCGGTCGTGCCGAAATACAGGCCGCAAGGATCCAGCTCATCGACGGCCATCGCATCGCGCAGGATGTTCACGTAACAATTCTGTTGCGGCAGCCCCTTCGTCAGCGGTTCCCACTCGTTCCCACCGGTCCGGCTGCGGTACACCCGCAATCTCCCCTCGGGCGGATAATGTTCCGAGTCGCTCTTGATCGGGACGACATACACCGTCTCCGGCTCATAGGCATGCACGGCGATGGGGAATCCAAAATCACTCGGGAGGTTCCCGCTGATTTCGTGCCACGACTCGCCGGCGTCGTCGCTCCGGAGTACATCCCAATGTTTCTGCATGAACAGCACGTTCGGACGGGACGGGTGCATCGCGATGTTATGCACGCAGTGGCCGACTTCCGCATCCGGGTCGGGCAGCTCGTACTGGGATTTCAGACCACGATTCGACGGCCGCCATGTCCTGCCGGCATCGTCGCTTCGGAACGTACCGGCGGCCGAGATCGCCACGAACATCCGATCCGGATGACCGGAGTTCAACAGGATCGTATGGAGGCACATGCCGCCGGCGCCTGGCTGCCAGAGTTGTCCCTTCGCGCTGCGCAGTCCCGCCAGTTCCATCCACGTTTGTCCCCCGTCCGTCGATTTGAAGATCGCCGCGTCCTCCACGCCGGCATAGACCGTGTCCGGATCGGTCAAGGACGGTTCGAGGTGCCACACTCGCTTGAACTCCCAGGGACGCTGCGTGCCGTCATAATGCTGGTGCGTCGTGAGCGGTTGGCCCGTTTCAGCGGACGCATCGTAGACGAACATGTTGCTCTCACCCTTCGGCATGCCGTCCTGCCCCGTCAAGTCTTCGGGTTTGGTTCCCGGCGGGTTCCAGGTCTTGCCGCCGTCATCCGAACGCTGAATGACCTGGCCGAACCAACTGCTGCTTTGCGAGGCATAGAGCCGATTCGGATCGGCGGGCGAGCCCTTGAGATGGTACAGTTCCCAGCCTCCAAACAACGGGCCGGCGACATCCCAACGTTTGCGCGCACCGTCCGAGGTCAAAATGAACGCCCCTTTGCGTGTCCCAACGAGCAGCCGTATCCGGCTCATGGTTGACTCCTTATCTTATTGAAGGTTTGTGCACGTCTTCCCCAGCGGGTGCCTGTCTCCCATCGTTCACGGCCGCTCGGGCCATTTCACGATGATTCATAAGCCTGTTTCAACCGGGCAATGTCGATCTTGCCCATGTTCAGCACGGCCTCCATGACTCGCTCCGATTTGCCGGCATCCCCATCGTTCAGCATCTCGTCGATGTCAGGGGTCACAATCTGCCACGACAAGCCATACCTATCCTTCAGCCATCCGCATGGTCCTGCTTCTCCGCCTGCGGAGAGCTTCTCCCACATGTCGTCAATTTCTTTCTGCGTCTTGCACTTCACCATCAACGAGATCGCCTCGGTAAATTTGAAGAGCGGCCCGCCGTTTAACGCGACGAACTCCTGCCCCTCGATTTCGAAGGTCACGGTCATAACCGAGCCCTTCGGTCTTCCGGAGGCCTGCGCGCCGGCCTCTCCATAACGGGTGACGGATGTCACCTTGGAATTCTTGAAGATCGACACATAAAATTTCGCCGCCTCTTCGGCTTGGTCGTCGAACCACAAACAGGGGGTAATGTGTTGCATGTCGCATGACTCCTTTGCATCAAATCGATTTGTCACTCGTCGAGTGTCACGGCTTCGGAGAGTTCAGCCGAAACATGTCGTTCGTCTCGCATGACAATGCGATCAACTCAGCGCTCAGGACTCGGCACTGCTCAGGGTTAAGGCAGGCCCGGGATGTCGATCACGGGTCGAACTTCGACGGTTCCTTTACGCGCCATGGGGATTTTCGCCGCACACCCGAACGCTGGTGCGCCATCGCCGTCGGGTGGAGTGGATTGGCGCCCCGATACTGCCCGTTCGAATGAAGATCCTGCGCGAGTTGCAAGGATTCCGCGTAACAGTCTTGCCGCTCGGTTTCGCTCAACCCCTGCTCGTCGCCGTAAATCAACAACAGATATTTCATGCGAAGACCTCCAACAGAGTGTGCAGGATGTGCCACGCGCGTGGTCCGTTCGACGTGCGGCTAGGGTGACCTGGCGCCCCATGGTGCGTCGTCTCTTGGTCTGGATGCAACTGTTGGCGTTCGGAAATCTCCAACACCGGCCGCACCTCAACCGTGCCAAGCCGAGCCGACGGCAGCTTCGAGGCCATCTGAATCGCCTCATTCAGATCACGCGCGATGATCAAATAAAACCCGCCTAGCTGCTCCTTGGAATCGGCGAACGGCCCGCCGTTAGTGGCGGCGATCCCATTTCGGACCCGCACGGTCGCGGCCATATCCGCCGGCTGCAGGATCTCGCCGCAACAGTAGTGGCCGCCTTGTTGTATCGCCTCTGTGGCGGCGAGATGCTCTGCCCTGATCGCTTCGGCTTCGGCCCCGGGCACGGTGCGCAGTTTCGCTTCTTCCTCGTACCTCAGGCTCAGGTACCTCATGGTTCCGACTCCTTGTCCCCGACTTCAGCCGGACCGGCCGCCTGCATGAACTAGTCGTTCGCATTGGCTCAGATCGACAGGTCATGTCGCACCGACAGGAGAGAAATGTGACCGGGCTGAACCATTGGCCGAATGTAGAGGAGGGGTCGAAGAAGTCCACTATATAATGTGGCGTCTCGCCAGAATGAGCTGAATCGTAGCATCGGCTTTCAAGCGCTTATGCCGGCCCCACCTGCCGGCTCTTTGTTTCGGCTCATAGCGGGCCTCTGCCTGTCTTCCAACGCCGTCCTCGATCCCTTTCTCGTCGGCGGCTGCTGACGGTCGGGGTGCCTCAGCGCGTTCCCGACACCGCGTCACCGGCAATCACGGATTCCCTTGCCGAATTCGTCATTTCCACTATGCTGGGGAACTTGGAGATGCTGCGCGACCCTTATCTCTTCCCCAACAATGACCCTTGAGGCCATACCCGATGAGCATTCTCCTCGTTGACGACTCTGCGGATGCGCGGCTGCTCATCCAAAGCATGCTCAGAGAAGCCGGATATCGGGACGTCCTGACGGTGCGCTCCGCTGCAGACGCATTCGTCAAACTCGGCCTGACTTCGTCAGACGCGGCGGCTCCTGCAATCGATCTGATCCTCATGGATATCGCCATGCCGGAAATGGACGGCATCGAAGCCTGCCGTCGGATCAAAGGCAATGCGCGACTCCAGGACATGCCGATCTTAATGGTCACGGTGAGAGATAGGACGAGCTTCCTCCCGAAGGCCTTTGAGACGGGAGCGACCGACTACATCTGCAAGCCGGTTGACCGCGTCGAGTTGGTGGCGAGGGTCAGACTCGCACTACGGCTGAAAGCAGAGATCGACGCGCGGAAGGCATGGGAACGGGATCTCATCAAGACGGTCGAAGAGATGAACCGGACCATCGAGACATTCACTGCGCTTACCAAACTCCTTCACCTCTGTCCCACTTGCAAGATTCTCCATAGTGGCCCCGCCTCCCCCCCGGACCTGGAGGACTTTCTCCGCGCCAATCCAGACCTGTCCTTCAGCCATGCCCTCTGTGCCGCCTGCGGTCCCACATCTCGGTAGTGTCGTGTCCCTGATAGTCCCGTGATAATCCGTTCTTCCTAAACCAGTGGCGGGACTCGCCACGAACGAGCTTCTGGGACATCACCCCCGTGATCATTGAGCCATCGCGATCCCGATGACAACCAGGTATGATGCGAGGAGGGAGCGGCAAGAGGAGAGCATGCGATGAGCTTCGGAAAGACCATCCCGATTCTGCGCATCTTCGACGAAGCCAAAGCGAAGGAGTTCTACCTCGACTTTCTCGGATTCACCATCGATCGGCAGCACCGCTTTGAGTCCAGCCTTCCGCTGCACATGCAGCTCTCGAAAGACGGATAATCGTCTTTGTTGTACAGACATCGCCTGACACCGCGTGATGAGAACCGATGCTCCAAGGGGGACCACATGAGCAAGATCGACGATCTCAAAGCCGAAATCGAGCGCCTTCCCAGTGAGGACTTCGCTGAACTCTTCCGGTGGCTTTCGGAGAAGGACTGGGAGAAGTGGGACAGGCAGATCGAGATGGATGCTCACGCCGGTAGGCTCGATTTTTTGATCCATGAAGCACGCCGGGAGAAGTCCAAGGGGGATCTCAAGGATCTCTGATGCATCGCACGACTGCGCGTTTCTGGGCTTCCTTCGCTCGCATCCCTGAGCCGGTCCAAAAGGTGGCGAGAGAGAACTTTGAACTCCTCAAGACGAATCCACACATTGCACTTCAAGAGGATCGGCTAGTTCTGGTCTGCCAGAGTTGGACTCAACTATCGCGCCCTTGCCGTTCAAGATGGTCCTGACTTCATCTGGGTCTGGATCGGTCCCCATGACGAGTATGAGCGGCTGACCAAACGGCAGGCCTGACCACACGTTGCAACGACCCAGGATCCGGAGCTCTCGGTGTTCATCTCCCGGTCGCTTCATTGCCTGCCCAATCCCGAGACCGCCACTCGATAAGCAATCCAGTGGGATGGTTTGCCCTTTCCTCAAGCTTCTGAATTCCCCGGTGGCACGACGATTGACAAGTTCTCGTAAGCGAGTGATATTCCGTCCAACATACGTCGACAAGATGGCCAACATCATTCGATCGATCGGTTATAGCCTAGGGAAGGTTCATAGCGGGCTGATCGGGTACCTCTGCCACCTCTACCGAGAAGGCAATCGTGAGCCTTTGGAGTCATTCTGCGGGTCCCTTGGCGTCCGCATAACATTTAACCCTAGGCCTTGCCGAGAATGGAATAAAGTGGACCTTGCAATCCTTGACGAGAATACCGGGGATCCTCGCATCCTGGTTGAGACAAAGGTCGACGACCATGAGGGTGGCACCTCCGACAGCACTTACCAGACCGTCCGATACGCCAGAGATTGGCCAGAGTGTGATGCTTACTGGTTCGTCACGCTCGGAATGGGGGAGTATTACCATACTCCCCGTAGTCACCGCTTCACTTGGGTCCGTATCCGCGAATTCCTCCGGGCACTTAATGCTGTCGAGTGCCCTGATAACGTTGTTATGCAGTGGAAGGAGGAAATCCAGCGAGAGGTTGATCTTCAAGAGGCCGTATTTCGTGCGGACCGAACCCACCTAAACGATTATCGAGCGGGGAGTTGGAACATCTACTTTCTCGGACACCTCGCGATGGAGCTACTCCCAGATTTGCGTGCAGAGTCAATAGATGTGGATCCAACCTGTTACACCTATGGAACCAAACCAGATACGATATTGAACTTCGGTTGGTCGCGACAGCCTAAGTATATGGAGGTGAACTATAACGGCAGGCTAAATATGAAAATCTCGCTCGATGGGTCCAAGTCTGCACGGCGCGAGGCCGTCGACCAGGCGATTCGAGAATGCCAAAGGCTACCGTTCGATACCAGCCTCATCTCATATCATCCGAACGGCAAGATCGGCGACTCGAAGACCTTCGCCTCGTTCGATATCGGACTTGTGAATGAAGGTGACATCCTTCGCTACGCGTACTCTGCAGAAGAGACACGTCGTCGATTGCTCAACATCTTGCGAGTCTTCTATGGTGGGCAAGGCACCCTACCTGAACCTGATCAGCCTGTTCAACCCACCTGCTCTGCTCGCGATTGAGATGCAGCGACGTTTAACATCTCGTTCGATGCTTCAGCTCAGGGTAGCCTACTTCTAAAGCAGAATGGGAGCATTTTGAGTATCCACGGCTGGCGGCACCGTTCACACCATTACCGATCTGCCGCGCTGGATGCTCAGCATCAGATGCGGGAGGAGAAACAACCTATGGGCTTCGGAAAGACCATCCCGATTCTGCGCATCTTCGACGAAGCCAAAGCGAAGGAGTTCTACCTCGACTTTCTCGGATTCACCGTTGATCGGCAGCACCGCTTTGAGTCCAGCCTTCCGCTGTACATGCAGCTCTCGAAAGACGGCTGCATCCTTCACCTGTCCGAGCACCATGGCGACAGCAGTCCCGGCGCCGCGCTGAGAATCGAGACGACCGAGCTGGAGGCGTTCCAGAAGACTCTTCTGGCAAAACAATACCCCTATGCGCGTCCCGGAATCGAAGAGACCCCTTGGGGCAGTAGGGATATGTCGATCCGCGATCCGTTCGGGAATCGACTGACGTTCACACAGACCATCAGTACCGATCACCGCAGGCAACACACGCGTGATGAATAATGCCATCGTACGCGGGCGCCGCATCATGCTTTCATGGAGTCGACGAGCCTGCTTGGACCAGATCCGCACGATCTGGAGAAAGGAGTGAACGGATGAATGTTACGGAAATCGCCTTTACCTGCTATCCGGTCACAGACCTGCGCCGGGCTCGCTGCTTCTACGAAGACGTGTTGGGGTTGAAGGAATCCCGATTCTTCGGAACGGGGGACACCGGGTTCGTCGAATACGATATCGGACCCGGCACGCTCGCGATCGGCAACATGGCTCCTGATTGGAAGCCCTCCCCCGGCGGTGGATCAGTCGGTCTCGAAGTGGACAATTTCGAGGCCGCCATTGCGCGCCTGCGATCGAGCGGCTGTGCATTTCGTCTCGAACCGTTGGAAACGCCGGTCTGTCACATGGCCGTCGTGTCCGATCCGGATGGCAACTCCATCACGATTCATCGACGGAAAGCCGGTTGAGGGAGCAGGCCGGGTACTCGGGTGCAGCATGCCGGCTGGCGTCTCTCGACGGTCACGCGAGGCGATGCGGGATTGGCATGGCCGAAACGTTATTTGCGGCAAAGTCAGCGCGGACATCGGACCAAACCCCAGTGCGCCAGACGGGCTATCCGTGAATGATTACACCCATTCCGGAGGCGCGACAACCCTATCAGGCTGAGACGGCGGCGTTACTTGGATTGCACGGCCTTCCCATAGACCTGGGTGCAAACCCGCGACCATAGAATCCAGTATTCCATGTACCCATCCACTGTCACCTCAATCAGCGCATCGGCCCCTTTCTTCTCACTGATTGCATCGGCCACAGCATCTTTTAACTCGTTGCCGCCCGAAAGAGGGAGGATTCCGAGCAGATAGTACACGCAGTCCTTTCCGGCGACGTCTCCCAAGACCGTGTAGCTGCCCGGCGTCAGGGGTTTGGTGGATGGTGCGATCCCGCCAGGGTGGGTTGCACAACCCGCAGTCGCTGCGATCATGACCGCAGCGACCATGAACGACAGAGAGCACCGCCGGGTCCGATTGACGCTGGTCATTGATGTCCTCCTTTGTAGGGGCGACAGTTTTCTTGGGGGCTTATTTCGCATGCCGAATGTACTTACGAGGCCTGAGTAAGTCAAGGATCCGTCCTCTGTCCCTGCGATCCCGCGGTTCTCCCTCGACAGAAGAGCTGTGCATGAGAGGCGAAGATGGTGTCACGGCGAACACAGGAAAATGGTGTCATGTCCAGGAAAATGGTGTCGAAAATGGTGTCAGGTCTTGTCTTAGACAATTGCCGCCCCTCTCCTGCCGGTTTCATCGCACGGCCGTGACGACCGGCGTCTTGGCAGTTCATGACGAACCGTCACGAATCCTGTGTGGTCGTCCACGCACTTGCATGGCAAAGTCACGTTCTCCCCCTGCAAGCCTACTTTGACCACGGTTATTGCCGGGCAAGATCACAGATGGTCGAGTCTCCCGAGTCCTCCACGAGGCATGAATCGACAGGATGCGGGCTAGGAGCCTGTTCGACATTGCCGTTCGTGACGAAGCCAATTAGGGGCCGGCAGATGCAAGGCCGCGGACCGCGAAATACCGGAGGCGCAATCGCGGGAATACGTTGAGGATGTTTCGAGGCCGAGAACGACGCAGATGCCAGTGCATCCTTCGCCGCAGTAGAAAGGTCAATGTCGGACAGGTTCCTTGGATCGCCGCTCCAGCGCCAGCAGTGCGCGCTTCTTCGCCAGCCCGCCCGCGTAGCCGGTGAGCGACCCGTTCGAGCCGACGATACGGTGACAGGGCACAATGATGCCGATCGGGTTGCGGCCGGTGGCGGCGCCGGCAGCCCGCGCGCTGCCCGGACGGCCCGCGCGACGCGCAAGTTCAGCGTAGGGGATGGTCCGGCCGAACCCGACGTCCGCGATTGCCTTCCATACCGCACACTGGAACGGCGTGCCGCGCGGCGCGACCTTAACGGTAAAGCGTGTGCGCTTGCCGGCGAAGTATTCCGCCAGTTCTTGTTTCGCCTGACGGAGCGGCGCATGCCGTGAATCCCTCGTCCACTCTTCTTGGATACGTGGCTGATACTTCTGCCCGATGAAATAGACCCCCGTCAGCGCCTGATCGTCGGCCACCAGCAACATACGCCCGTGGGGGCTTTGATAGTAGTCGTAGTACTGCACGATCACTCCTGCGTTGTTGAATGCCAGAGCTGCATCACCGCGTAGGCACGCCATGGCCGCCAGGCTTCACCGGCTTGGAGGACACGGCGCGCATCCCTCTCACCCAGCGCCTTCATCACGCCAAGATCGGTGTGGGGAAACGCATCGGGCCACGCGAGCGCCCGCATGGCGATATACTGCGCCGTCCATTCGCCGACGCCCGGCAGTGCGCGCAGGCTCTCCAGCGTCGTTTCGACATCGGCATGAGGCGTCAGCACGAGCTCGCCGTCCGCCACGAGTCGCGCAAGCGCGACAATCGTGCGGGCGCGCGCGCCCGGCATGCCCAAGCCCGCAATCAGACCGGGCGCTGTCTCGGCCACCCGCGCCGCGTTGGGGAACAGGGTCGTGAGTGAAGGAAACGGCGTCTGAATTGGATCGCCGAGTGCGGCGGCAAACCGACTCGCGACCGTTCGTGCCGCGGCAATCGTGACTTGCTGCCCAAGAATCGCACGCACCGCCACTTCAAATCCGTCGAACGCGCCGGGAACTCGCAGGCCGGGGCGACGCGCTGCCAACCTGCCGAGCGCCGTCGCCACTTCGATCGGATTGCAGGACAGGTCCATGAGCGCCTTGACACGAGAGAGCACCGGCGGCAGCACCCGGGCAAGCGATGCAGATACGGTCACGTGCAACGCGGGCCTCTTCGCCGACAATCCGATCCCGATCCAGCCGACATGGTCCTGCCCCTTCGCCGCCACACGTACCGTGCGGCGGTAGCAGGCCTCCTCGAACATCTCGACGCCGGTAATGGCCCGGTCGCCGAGGAAGGTGCTTACCGTTGACCAGTCATAGGGTGGACGAAAGCTCAGTTCGAAGTTCAAGACGTTGGCCGTGGGCACCGTCACGTCATTCCTATGCCGGCGCAACTCGGTCGGCTGCAAACGATAGCGTTGCTTGAATAGTGCGTTGAAGCGCCTGAGACTGCCGAATCCGCTGGCGAACGCGATCTCGGTGACCGGCAGTCGGGTATCGGTGAGCAGGCGTTTGGCAAGGAGCAAGCGGTGAGTCTGCGCAAACTCGATCGGCGAGACGCCGAACTCGGCATGGAACGCGCGCCGTACGTGCCGGTCGGTAATGCCGAGGCGCGACGCGACAGCCGCCAGCCCTTCCGCGTCGAGTATCCGATCCTCGATCAGGGTCGCCGCGGCCTGAGCCACGCGTGTGGTCGCATCCACGCCGGCGTTGCCCGGCGCGAGCTCGGGCCGGCAACGCAGACAGGGCCGGTAGCCGGCCACTTCCGCCGCCGCGGCGCTGGGATAGAAGCGGCAGTTCTCGGGCCGCGGCGGCTTCACCGTGCAGACCGGTCGGCAGTAGATCCGCGTCGACGACACGGCGACGAAGAATCGTCCATCGAATCGCGCATCGCGCGCCCGCAGGGCGCGGTAACAGGTGGCGTGATCGAGCCTCATGGATGCCATTATAGGCACGGCGGACGGCGCCTGCTCGCCGTTTTCGGACATGACAGGCGCCCAGACGAGATCGGGTGGGGAACCTGCCGTAGGAGAGGCTCTGGCCTACCGTCCCAGATGTTCGTTCATGGTGAGCCCTTCGACTGGCTCAGGGCGAACGGATTGTCACATGCACTGTAGGGAAACGACACTGGCAGGCTGCGCGTGTGACCTGAGACGTCCTTCCCTTTCGGGTCTCATCATCTAGTTTGTCAATACACTGCTAGTGTCCTGACTCAGAAATTCGTCGAAGAAGTCCAGCATATGAAGTTGTCATCAATCAAGCAGTTGGCTATCAAGATCATGATGCGAACTTCGGAGACAGGACACTAGAAGCCTGTCAGCACCAACTTGCCGCGCGTCCGTCCGGTTTCGATGAGCGCGTGCGCCTTCTTGAGATTCACGGCGTTGATCGTGCCCAGCGTCTCAGCCAGCGTCGTACGGAGCACGCCGGCATCGACCAGGTCCGCGACTTCGTCAAGCAGCATATGTTGAGCCGACATGTCCGGGGTTTGATAGACCGGCCGCGCAAACATGAACTCCCAATGTAGGGACGCACTCTTGCGTTTCAGCAGCGTCGCATCAAGTGTCTGAGGGTCGTCGATGAGACCGACCTTCCCCTGCGGCGCGAGCGCCTCCACGAGTTCCGAATAGTGCGTATCAGTGGCTGTGAGACTGGCAATCAACTCAACCTCCGGAATCGCTCGGTCGCGCAGTTGCGAGACCAGCGGTTTCGTATGATCGATGACGTGATGGGCGCCGAGTTCCAGGCACCACTGGCGCGTTTCCGGGCGCGAGGCCGTGGCGATGACCGTCAGTCCGGTCAGCCGACGTGCCAACTGGATCAAGATCGAGCCGACGCCACCCGCTGCCCCGACGATCAGCAAGGTACCGGCACCAGGCGATTTCCCAGGACGAACGCCGAATCGATCAAACAGCAGCTCCCAGGCCGTAATCGTGGTGAGGGGCAAGGCCGCGGCGGCGGGATAATCGAGACTCTTCGGCTTCTTTCCGACGATCCGCTCGTCTACGAGATGAAATTCGGCATTTGTTCCGGGACGCGTCAGCGACCCGGCATAGTAGACTTCGTCTCCGACTCTGAATATCTTAGCCTCCGGCCCGATGCCGGTGACCACCCCGGCCGCGTCCCAGCCTAAGACCTTATATGGTGCTCCCTCCGGCGCGGCCCTCGTGCGTACCTTCACATCCACAGGGTTGACCGAAACGGCTTCCACCTTCACCAACAGGTCGCGCCCACCGGCGGTAGGCCTGGGCATCTCAATATCCATGAGCGATTCCGCATGACTGATCGGCAACGGCTGTTTGTACCCCACAGCTTTCATCTCACATCCTTTCAGCTATCGACCTCCGCTCCCCGTGAGCGGGGGTCGGTTGTCTCGTCCTCATCACCACGTCATGACATTTTCTACCAGGACTCGCCCTGTCAGTCCTGTACCTCCCTCAACCGCCTCTGGAGAAAGCGCCGCTCCGGTTCTTGCTGAGTGAGAGCGAGGGCTCGTTCATAGGAAGCGCGGGCATCGACTGTTTTTCCCAACCGCCGGCAGAGATCCGCGCGCGCCGAGTGCGCCAGATGATAATTGACCAGATCGCCGCGCGCGAGGATGGCGTCGATAATGGCCAGGCCGGCCAATGGGCCGTCGCGCATCGCCACGGCAACCGCCCGGTTCAGCTCCACCACAGGGGAGGGATCGGCCTGCAGCATGACATCGTAAAGGCCGACGATCTGGGCCCAGTCCGTCTCGGCGGCGCTGGGCGCCTGAGCGTGCAGTGCGGCGATCGCGGCTTGGATGGAGTACGCTCCGACTTGGCGCGACGCCAGCGCCCGTTCCACCAGCGAGATCCCTTCGGCGATCTGTTCTCGATTCCACAGAGCACGGTCCTGGTCCTCCAGCAAGACCAGGTCACCCGTCGGCGAGGTGCGCGCGTTGCGCCGCGAGTCTTGCAGCAGCATCAGAGCCAAGAGTCCCATCCCCTCCGGTTCGGGGAGCAACTGCATCAGCAATCGTCCCAGGCGGATCGCCTCGCCGGAAAGGTCGTGCCGCGTCACCGATGTGCCGGCGGACGCGCTATACCCCTCATTGAACACCAGGTACACAACCCGCAGCACCGCTTCCAGCCGATCCGGCAAATCGCGCTCCGACGGCACGACATAGGGAATGCGCGCATCGCGGATCTTCGCCTTGGCACGCACGATCCGCTGCGCGATCGTGGCCGGCTTTGTGAGAAAGGCACGGGCGATCTCTTCGGTGGTAAGACCGCAGACTTCCCGCAAGGTCATGGCCACTTGGGATTCCGGCGGCAAAGCCGGGTGGCAACAGGTGAAGATCAGCCGTAGCCGGTCGTCTTCGACGCTCTCGTCATCTCCCCCCTCGACTCCCTCGGCGTCACCGGTCTCGCATTCCAGTCGCTTGCCGAGTTCCGTCAGCGATGCGTCGAATCTGGCGCGCCGGCGCATGCCGTCGATGGCCTTGAAGCGGCCGGTCGAGACGAGCCAGGCCCGAGGATTGACCGGCACGCCGTTCCGCGTCCATTGTTCGACTGCGACGGCGAAGGCATCGTGCAACGCCTCCTCGGCAGCTTCAAAGTCGCCGAGCAGGCGGATCAGCGTGGCGAGCACCTGCCTCGATTCCGAGCGGTAGACGGCCTCCACCAACTCGCGCACCTCTGTGGTCCGGTCCTCGCTCATCGCAATCCCTCGCGCTCATTCCCGTGCACCGCGACAGATTTCCAGGCGATTCACGCCAGGGTCCTCGCAAAAGTCGGGGTAGTCGCTCGCATCTTGATCGAGCGGCCCTTCGCCATGGCGCGCAAGTCCCCAAGGCTGCGCGCTCGGAGTATCAGGTGCTCGGAATCCCGTGGCACCAGTGCAACGACGGCCTGATCACGAACGGATTGAGAGGGGTAGGCTACTGTGAGGGTTGTCCAGAGTCAACGAGCGGGAGACAGGGGGTGGGAACAGAAGGGGTGGCCTTCCCCCGTTTGCTCCCGTTTGCTCAATCGAACGGCGTGTCGAGCAACTGGCCTCGACGACATTCGAAATGCTTGGCCATGTCGGCAGGAATCGCTGCGAGCGTCCCAATGCGCAGTGGAGAATGTTCGGGATGGTCAGATGATGCTCACCGTGCCCGACGGTGGCGAGCCGAAGATGGCTGCCGGTTTGACGGGTGAGTGATCACCGCTTTTTGAAAGGTGCTGAGCTGAAACACCGTTCATTTGCAGCGATAGAGCGGTCTCGAAGCCGATTCCCTGCGTGGTTCCGAACCTGCTTCACCTCGGAGGGATCCTTGTCATCCTGGATCTCGCCATGCTAAACAACACCATGTTTCGCCAGGTGACCTCAATGGGATTCGTTACCATACTGGCGTCGCCCTCACGCCTTTCTTCCGGTTATCAAGCCCTGGTCAGAATCCTGATCACTGCTCCGCTCATCCTGTCCACCCTGACGATCTTGGTCGGGTGCAGTGGAGGGAATGATCAGCCAGGCACCGGCGCGAGTAGCAATACTTCCCAGGGACAACCGCCCGCCGGAGTGGCTGAAAGCCTTCCCCTGCTCAGCATCACGACAAACAGCGGAGCAGAGATTACGTCCAAGGAAGACTACGCGCCGGCGCAATACCGTCTGACCAGTGAAACAGGTCAACTGCTCCAGAACGGCAATCTCGACATTCGCGGCAGAGGGAACTCCACTTGGGAGATGCCCAAAAAGCCATACCGCCTTCGACTCGCCAGCAGCACGCCGACCTTGGGCATGCCAGCGAATCGGCATTGGGTCCTCCTGGCTAATTATTCCGACAAGACCTTGATTCGGAATGATGTGGCATTTGAGCTCAGCCGGCGGGTCGGCATGGAATACACGCCCAGGAGTCGGTACGTCGAGTTGCAACTCAACGGTACGGACAGGGGGATCTACCAACTCACGGAACATATCCGGATTGATCCGAACCGCGTCAATATTCCGGAGCTCAAAATCGGAGATACATCGCCGGATCTCATCACGGGCGGATATCTGATCGAAATCGATTTTCGCCGCGGTGAAGATTACTGTTATGAATCGCCGCGAACGGGAATCATTTTTTGTCTCAGCAACCCCGAGACACTACTTGAGCCGGGATGGGAAAATCAGCGTGCCTATATTGAAGGGTACCTTGCGCAGACGGAAGACGCGATTTTCTCCGATCGATTTACCGATCCTGCGGTGGGCTATGCCGCCTACCTCGACGTTGATTCCATGATCAATTTTTATTTGATCGCTGAATGGCTGAAGAACGTCGATTCTAATCTTGGGTCGAGCGTCTATCTGCACAAGAAGCGCAACGGGAAGCTGACGTTCGGGCCCATCTGGGATTTTGACCTTTCGATAGGGAACGTCGATTTCAAGGATGCGGATGGCTTGGATGCCGGTGCGACCGACGGTTGGTATGTGCGGTCTGCCTCCTGGTTCGCCAGACTGTTTCAAGATCCCGCCTTTGAGACGAAAGTGAAAGCCAAGTGGAATCAACTCAAGGCTTCCGGAGTTCTGGAAGACATGTTTACCTATATTGACCAGCAGTCTCGCTTGCTGAGCAAGGTGCAGGTGAACAATTTCACAATCTGGGAGATTCTGGGGATCTATGTTTGGCCCAATCGTGTGGTCACCGGTTCGTACGAGGGCGAGGTCGCGGCCATGAAGACCTGGCTGCGGGAGCGAACGAACTGGATGGATACCCAGTTAGGTCAGTAACTCCTCTTGGATTGAAGTCTTCCGGCGTTCTTGAGATATCGTCAGGTTCTCTCCTGATCCGTTTCGATCACCCCTCTGCGGGTCCTCTTCGCAGATCGATTCACGGCCTCGTGAACAACAGACGGCATTGCGGCGCCTGATCGCCGATCCCTGCGGTGATCGCCGGCAATCAGAAAGCCTGGCGTCTGCGCGCGTATGCGACACATCGGCACGGCAGGCGAGGTTGGTGCGAGATGTGGTCACGCAAGGTCCCGTATCTTGACCTAGGCATGGTGTCAGCGCACCCTTGGAGAATTTTCACAAGCAGCTTGACGTCACCAGGCGGCAGGCACGGCTGGACATCTTATTCAAATCATGCTAGGAACAACACCCCCTCTACGGAAAGTGAGGCGTTGGGGCGCCCGCGTGCCAGGCAAATTTGGTCTGCCCTTAGTTTAAGATTTTTGTGAGTTCCTCCCGCTCTGCGTTGAAATCGGGCGCTGTCCTGTGGGCGCGCTTTCATCCTACCTACCACCCTGGAACGATCACGTCCCCCAGACTTCCGCCTCTTCCGATGAAAGACCAAGGTAGGCTTCGACGGGCTCTCGAAAAGCGACAAGGAGAGGTTACATGGGCGGAAAAATCCCGCTTTGCCTTCTGATCGTTCTGGCCATGGCTGGATGCGGGAACATCGGGCCGAGCTCGATGAGTCGCGACCGCTTCGATTATATGGAGACCGTGGCGGAGTCGTGGAAGAGCCAGATGTTGCAGAACCTGGTGAGACTCCGCTATGGCGACACCCCCGTCTTCCTTGAAGTCGGGCAGATTGTGGCGAACTATTCGTTCCAGCGCTCCCTCTCGGCCAATGCCGGACTTTCCAACAGCATTTACGTGCCGGGCCTCGTGAACGGTCAAGTCGGTATGGGAGCGCAGGGTGTTCTGACCGATACCCCCACCATCACTTATGCGCCGTTAGCCGGCGAGCGATTCGCTCGCTCGATGATGATGCCGCTACCGGTGTCGGCGATTCTGAACGTTCTGCAGAGTGGGTACCCTGCAGACTTTGTGTTCCGGCTTGGAGTGCAGTCGGTGAACGGGATCGACAATCGCCGTGCCCATCTCCAGCACGTACGGCCCGCCAACCCGGAGTTCTACTTCCTCATCCGTGAGCTCACTCGAATCCAGCTTGCAGGCGAAGCCGGTATTCGAAGACAGAAACTGGACGGCGAAGAGAGCCTTAGCCTTATTTTCCGGCCCCATATTGATGCAGCCATTGCCGAGTCGATCCGTACGGTCAAGAAGCTGCTGGATTTGGATCCCACCGCTCATGAATTTCGCGTGAACTACGGTGTCCTGCCCGTCAACAACAAGGAGATCGCAATTCTGACCCGATCGATCCTCGAGATGCTCAAGGATCTCGCCTCGCGCATCGAGGTTCCGGAGGCGCACGTCAGGGATCACCGAGTCGGACCCACTCCAGAGCCGGATCAGGGACCCGACGGAGAGATCCTGGATTTGATTCGAATCAAGCACTCGGTGGACCGCCCGGACGGCGCCTTCGTGACGACTCCCTATCAGAAGTACTGGTTTTCCATCGACAACCAAGATTTGCGCTCCAAGCGACTATTCACATTTCTGATGTTCATATTCACATTCGTGGAAAAACACGGCGATGAAGCCGCCCCCATTTTGACGATCCCGGCAAGCAGATGAGCCGGTTCGTAGAGAGGGTTCTCATGATCCGCAGTGGTACAGTCCTCGTGGTCATCGGAATGACTGTCGTGCTGTTTCTCGGAACCGGTCTGGTCGCACACCAGGCATGGGCTGACAGCCCTCTCCCGCTCAGGCTCGGGTATCAGTCGAGCTCTGCGGATAATTGGCTGTTGTTTACCGCAAGGGACCTGAAATTGTTCGATGGAGTGGGCGTGGCTCTTGAATTCGTACCGTTCGATGCGGGACCACCGATGATCGAAGCGACGAAGGGTAAAGCCATTGATATGGCCATTGTCAAGGCGATGCCTTTCCTGATCGGTCTCTCGGAAGGAGCGGACTGGGTGATGATCGGAATCCATTCCGAGGGCGCCTACAGCGAAGGCCTTGTTGCGAGAAAGGACAGCGGCATCCTTACGCCCGGTGATCTGGGAGGGAAGAGGATCGGCTATTACAAACACTCCAGCGCGCACTACGGTCTTGCAATGCTCTTGCGACAGTATGGCATCCCGCGCGACCAGGTGCATCTGGTCAATCTGTCACCTCCCGAACAATTAGCCGCGTTAGCAAACAACGAGATCGATGCGGCAATGGTGTGGGAGCCATGGATCCAGCGAATGGTTCACGACACGAACGCGAGAGCGATTGCCACTGAGGGAGACCTCGGTATCTACACGAACGTCGCCGGCATTGCGGTCAGACGCGAGTGGCTCCGACACAATCGGGAGACCGCGGTACGCTTCCTCCGGGCACTGATTATGGCCTACGACGCCCTGGAAAAGGATCATAGCGTCGCCGTTCACGAGATGGCGAGAGAAATCGGGGTCGAGGAAGAGTGGGTGGAGCAGATCTACCGGGATGCTCCTCCACCTCAGCTACACTTGTGGGCAGATTCCCGGTACGCTTATTCCCTGGTGAGAGGCGCGGCGTTCCACAGGAGGCTGGGGTATCTGGCAAAGTTCTTGTTCGATGAACAACTCCTTCCCAGGCAAGTGCCAACACTTGATGTCCTCGATGCATCCGTCATCGTCGAAGCGCTGATGACATCGAAGCGCGATCACGCGGAGGAAAAACAGGACCATGCTGAAATCCCCGGCGCGCGGTGAGGCGAACTTCGCGGACGGTCCGAACGATTCACCTCTCAACATCGTCCAGGCTGGCTCATGGCGAGTCTGAACCGAGGTCCATCCTGAACTGGGGTCAGGTCTTGCTCTGACGCATACAGGTTTAAGCCGAGACCAATGCGACTTTGACACGCCGGACCTAGCCCGCACTATTCATGACGGTTCGTCGCGTTCCACCCGTTGCAGTGAGAGCGCAACGGGTACCCGGCAGTCGGGCGCGAGCCGGACGAGCAGAGCCGCGAGCGCCGGAAGCGTACTTGAAACAGTGCGTCGAATAGGAGAGCGGCGAGCCCAACCGCTTGCGCGCTCACAGCCGCGAAGGCTTGTCGTCGCAGCGAATCGGGATACCCATTGCTCTACTGTTGCAATGGACCTACGCACCAGAAGCGATCATGAATCATGCGGGCTGGACGGGGAGGGTTTTTCATACGCATCCATGCCCTCACCAGGAGCAAGGGATCAGGATGAATGCCCTTCCGCCTCCTTCTGATCGTGGGGGCTCTGCGAGGAAGAAGTATCGTCCGCCTGCTCCCGTCCACCCCTGCCAAGGCCGCGCATTGCGCGAGCATAAGAGATCAACAGGTCCCATTTCATTCTAATTGGAAATCACTCTGGGCGCCTGAAGCCGATCGAGGCAGTCCTGCCAGAGCGTGGCCGGGTCCCGCTCGAAGATGTCGAACGAACCAGGCGGCAGAGTCGCCCAAGCTCCCTGGAGCATTTCAAATGTCAGTTGCCCCGGCGCCCATCCGGCAGAGCCGGAAAATGCACGGAAGGCTTCGGTCGGTTTGGCTTGCGTGATGATGCGCTCTAGGACCGCTGCTGTCCCGCCCACATAGACGCCGTCGAAGACTGATCGTGCGCCGGATGGAGGCTCATGCACGCGGAACAGCAGGAGTAACCGGGTCGGCTCGACCGGCCCCCCTGTAAACAGCCGGTAGCCGGTCCCTTTGAGTGCGGTGACCTCTGGCAGCGCCTCCGACAGGAGGACGTTCGTGGCGCGATTCAGGATGAGCCCGAGGGTTCCCTCAGGTCCGTGTTCCACGATAAGGACAACGGTTTGGTGGAAGTTCGTATCGTTCAGCATCGGGCTGGCCACGAGCAACACGCCCTTTGCGACCGACGACGGAGAAAATTCGGTCCCCGCCAGGGCCGGACTCATTAGAAGGACGGTCACGAGCGCCGCAAGCAGGGCCCCCAAGGCAGCGACCCGTACAGCAGCGAAGATGAGACTACGTGACATGCTGGTTTCAGCCGCTGGCATGAGAAGATGGCGACAGGCTACGACCCGCGGGCCGTTGTGTCAACTCAGCGATGCAGCGAAGAGATTGCGGAGTCGCTCCTGGCGATGATGCCCGCATACAGTTGGAAGAGGCCGTTGCCGACCTGCTGTGCGTTACTGCGTCGCGTCGGAAGCTCCTCAACCACGCGATGGACCTCGTGCTCCCCTTGATTGCCAAACACCGCGCTGAATTCACGGATGGCCAATTCCGGCGAACGGCTCGCGGCCACCAGCACCCAACCATCATCGACATCGACGGTTACTCCGGCGCCGCACGCGGGGTCGGTCTCGATCCACGCGGCCATCGCATGGGCGGTGCGTTGAGCCCTCGCTGCAGGAGGCTTCGCGATCGAGGCGACCGGGATCGGCTGGTGCTTAGCCTCGTCGGAGACGACGGCGAGGGACGAACCCGACCACGCCAACAGCAGGTTGCAGACAAGACCGGCGATCACATCCTTTTGCGCCTCCTGCGGCCGATGGACCAGTGCCACGACCGCGACTGTACAGACAGCCAGCAGACCAAGTATCGGTCCCATGCTCCATGACGCGAAGACCCTGCGCCTCATGCGACTCTCCGAGCCCACCATGTCCACCTCGATGAAGAACGTGCTGCTTCGTCGCCCAATTGCCTACGTGGAGCGCGTAACGATGGAAATCGGACCCTTCGACATCGTCCTCAAAGTCCAAGGTCAAGGCCTCGTTGACCCGGACCGACGCGAAATATCCATCCGATCCTTCATCCTTCCAACCGAATATATCCGCGAAGAGGCGGGCCGAGGCGTCCTTATCCCACGCCTACACGACCGTAGGATTCAATGTGATGGTCATCACCGATCTCTCTGCATCCGTGGTAAGCGCCGGCCTCGCTGCGACGGCTATCCGGTCTGCACCCGTGCCGGGTCCATCCAGAACACTTCCCAGATATGACCGTCCGGGTCCTCAAAGCTGCGCGTGAACATGAAGCCATAGTCTTTGGGCGGGTGGGCGTCTTTCCCGCCGGCCTTGATGGCCTTGTCCACCAGTTCGTTCACCTTCGCCTTGCTCTCAACGGCAAGGGCGGTCAGCACTTCCGTCGTCCGATGAGCGTCGGCGATTTGCTTCTCGGTGAACTGCTTGATCTTGTCGTGGGTCAGCAACATGGCGTAGATCACGTCACTCATGACCATACAGGCCGCCGTCTTGTCCGTAAACTGCGGATTGAACGAGAACCCGACCGCCTTGAAAAACGCGATCGACTTGTCGAGGTCCTTCACGGGGAGATTGACGAAAATTTTGCTGACCATGTTCACCTCCTCTTCCAGCGCGGAATGCACGAAGATGCTAGTTCCAATTGTCAATCTTCAGGTCATCGGGGGCCGGTCTGCCCTTGCCGGCCTCGACGAACGACCGGAGGCTGAGGAGAAACGTGGCCCACTTCATGCTGCAATGGGCCATGAATTCCATGGCGTCGGGCCAATTCCGGTGGGCGAAGAGGACGATCGTATAGCTGCTTTCCTGGGCGAGGGAAAACTCCAACTCGGTTCCTACCCACTCATCGGGGCCGTCCTTGACTCGCCAACGCACAATTTTGTCGGGTGTCAATTCGATCACGTCCATGTCGAAAACCACGTGGCCCCCGCTTGGCGAGCGAAACCCGAAGGCAAGGGCGCCGCCGACTTTTGAATCTCCGGTCGTATCTTTCGTCCACCAACCGGACAGCCCTTGGATCGTGGAGAGCGCTCTAAACACTTGGTCAGGGGCAGCCTTGATTCCCACGCGATGCACAATCTCCGCCATGTCACACCTCCTCATGAGGAACCTTAAAGTAATCAAGCGAGCCGAGGACGCGCGTTCGATGAGTCCTAGCTGGCTCGGCTTCTGGTCCTAACCTTTAGTCGAAATGGAGACAGACAAATCGACAGCATCCTGAAGTGCAGGCTCCACCGACGACTGGGGCTGCGGCACCCTACGGGTCTGATCATGCGGACGGTTCCCATCGTCCCTTGTTGCCAAGCTCGAGGTGGCAGCACCGACGTCGTGTGACTGTGTTCTACTCATCGCCCTGCGAGTTCATGAACGATTCGGCGCGTTTCGCCAGTTCGTCGGGCGGTACGTCCTCAACATGTGTCGCGAAGTGCCATTGGTGCCCGAAGGGATCTTGGAGGCTGCCGGCGCGATCGCCATAGAACTTGTTCTCAACCGGTCTGAGCACCGTCGCGCCAGCGGACACCGCTTGATTGATGAACGTGTCGACGTCTTGGACGTACACCAGGATGCTCACAGGCGTACCGCCGAACGACTGTGGACTCCGGCAATTCATGTCGGGAAATTCGTCGGCCAACATGATGATCGCGGCGCCGATCTTGATTTCCGCATGTCCCACCTTTCCATCCGGAGCCGCAACTCGTATGATCTCCGTGGCTCCGAAGGCCTTTTTATAAAATTCCAGAGCGCGTGCCGCGTCCTTGATGATGAGATAGGGCGTCGCGCCTTCATACCCAACCGGGATCGCATTCACCTTGCGTGACATGGGCGACCTCCTTCATAGTCATGTCGAACGATCCTCACTCTGCCGTTGACGCGCCCTTACGCCTGAAGGGTGGAACGGCGACGTAGTCATGGCTTCGGATCGAGACCCGGCAGACCGGGCAGGCCTTCCACGCTTCGTGCGTTCTTCTCATTCCGGTACTGCTGTAAATGCGTGTCGCCCTTCGATATGGACAACCGTATGAGCTGGTCGCGCTGCTCGCGATACTCGTATAGCGGAACCGCGTAGCCGCAGGAGTCGCTGATGCGGAGCAGCGAAGCTCTGACGATCGCACGGGCGCCTGGGTATTCAGGAAACCGCGCTTGGAGAGGCTTCCAGTCCAGGGATTCCGGAGTCACCAGTTCACCTCGGCCATGGAGGCGGACGATCTTCGGCGCCCCCTCGAAGGCACAGAACATAAAGACGATGCGCCCGTTTTCGCGAAGGTGAGCGATCGTCTCGATGCCGCTCCCCGTGAGGTCGAGATACGCGACCTCGCGCGGTCCAAGCACCCGAAAGGTATCCATGCCTTTCGGCGAGCAGTTGACGAGTCCATTGCCGGAAAGAGGAGCGCTGGCGACGAAGAACATACGTTGCGTCGAGAGCCACGCGGCCAACTCCGGGGTGATTTCGTTGAACACCTTGCCCACAACGTCTCCTTTCGCACGCTGAACGCTTGCCGTCTTCCCATCTTTGTGCCGCGAAGCCGCTGCGCAGAATCGGGCATGGCGGGCTGTTCGGTGCCTCTCCCCATGCGCTTCCCATAGACCGTTCCCGGCCGTGCCGACGAATCGGATGCTTTCTCGGATATGACCTTCGGCAACCCTTCGCCGAGCGGCGTGATGTTGTGAGATGGGCGGCCGCCGGGCAGGCGCTGCCGGAACGACGGGTCAGGCCGCCGGTTGGACCAAATTGATCAGGTTGCCGCAGGTGTCCTCGAAAAGGACGGCGGTGATCGGCCCTATGTCGCGAGGCTCGCCTCGGAAGCGGACCCCATGCTCGATCAGGCGCCGATATTCAGCCCGGACATTCTTCGTGATGAAAGCCATGGCCGGAATCCCGGCCTCGAACAGCGCCTTCTGATACGATTGTGCCGGTGGAAATCCCGTCGGTTCCAGGACGAGCTCGACACCGTCCACGCCTTCCGGTGAGGACACAGTCAGCCACCGAAACGCTCCCATGGGTATGTCGGTTTTCTTTATGAAGCCCAGGATCGATGTATAGAATTGAAGCGCTCGCTCTTGGTCATCGACCATGACGCTGGCTAGCTTGATCTGCATCCACGCCTCCCTGCGGTTGCAGCACAAGTCATCGTGAATCATGCGGTCTGCGCTCGACCCAATTTCTCCCTCATCACACCCGCCAAGTCTCGGATGGCCCGTCCGCCGTCGCCGATAAACGAGGACCCATGCATCAGGGCCAAGCGTGTGGGCTGGAGACCGGCCAGCCCATGCAGGATCGGTTCGGTCAACGGCGTGTAGGGGTAGGCATTGGCAAAAGGTCCCTTCTGGCCCTCGACCAAGGATCGCGTTGCGCGCTCGACCACGTCCGACTCAGTGACCAGATCAACGTCTCCCTCGTGGGTGAACAGATCCGAGCAGAGCAACGTACGGGTGACCTCCTCGAATAGCAGGCTCGCCTCCCAGTTATGCGGGACGTGAGGCGTCTGGCGGAACCGAACCCGGTAGGTCCCGGTACTCAGGACCTCGTCTTGCTTCAGCACACGCGCCGGACGAAGCGAGAAGTCGTTCACGCTGACGAGCGCCCCCACTTGACCGCAGACCGGCTCGGCACGGGGAGCCATGTTCAGCCATTCGTTCAACGCGCCGCATTCGTCGGCTTCGAAATGGCTGAACGAAATCCATCGCAGCGTGGAGGGATCGATGATGCGCGCCACCGCATCGCGCACGAGCGGAAACATCTGTCGCATGCCGGCGTGAAACAGCAGCGGCTCCTCGTCCTTGATCAGGAAATGATTGAACCGGAGGTTGAAGTCCGGAACGTAGATCGAAATCACATAGTGATCGGCGGCGACTTCCGCCACTGCGGCCCGGTCATGCATCATGAATCTCCGCCTGTTGCGCAATCTGCCGATCGCGCCTGCTCCAGTGACTTTTCGCGAGTCGGTCCTGTTCTCCGCCCGTTCACCCCTTGCTCCCTGCCACCACCAGCGCTTCGTAACCACCCTCCTCCCGCGATTCCCGCTCCTCGAGATTCGAGACTGGCTGATGCTGTGACGCGATCAGCGAGTAGAACACCGGAACGACGAACAGGGTGAACAGCGTGCCGACGGTCATGCCGGCGACCAGCACCATCCCGATACTGTTGCGGGCCTCGGCTCCCGGCCCGGACACCAACACCAAGGGAAGGTGTCCGAAGACGGTGGCGGCCGAGGTCATCAGCACCGGCCGCAGCCTGGTCAGCGCCGCCTCGCGTAGCGCGTCCAATTTCGGAAGACCACGGGCCTGCAGGGTGTTCGCAAACTCCACAATGAGAATGCCGTTCTTCGCGATCAGTCCCACCAACGTAATCAACCCGACCTGCGAATAAATATTGATCGTGGTGAGGTCCAGAAAGCTGAACATCAGGGCGCCGGAGATCGCCAACGGCACCGAGCCCAGCAGGACGATCAACGGGTCTCGGAAACTATGAAACTGCGCCGCCAGGACCAGGTAGATGAGCACAATCGCAAACCCGAGTGTGACGGTCAGCGCCGAGCCTTCGCGACGGATCTGTCGAGACTCGCCCGCATGGTCCAGCACGACACCGGGTCCACCTGCCGCCGTCGCGGCATTTTCGAGGACGCGCAGCCCTTCGTCCTTCGTAATCCCCGGTTTGACGCCGCCGAAAATCTTGACGGCGTTGCGCTGTTGAAAGCGGTTCAGGGTGCGCGGGGCGGTACTTGTTTCAATGTGCGTGAAAGTCGAGACCGGCACGAGCTGCCCGCTCGGCGTCTTGATCTTGAGATCGAGCAGCGGGCCGACCGTGGCGCGGTCTTTGTCGCCAAGCTGCGGAATCACCTTGTAGCTGCGGTCGAAGAAGTTGAATCGGTTCACGTAGGCCCCGCCGAGCATCGTCCCGAGCTCCCGCCCGACGCCGGCGAGATCAAGCCCAAGGTCGGCAAGCCGTTCGCGGTCGAGCACGACCTGAGCCTGAGGAAGATCGATCTTCAAATCGGTATCCACGTAGAGAAACTTTCCGCTTTGCCATCCGGCTCCCAGTACGGCTCCTACCGTTTCCAGCATCTGTTCGGCTGGGGCGTCGCTCTGGAGCACCAGTTCGACATCGTACTGGCCGGGAGTGGGCAGGGGCGGATCCAGCCGCGGGAACACGCGCAGGCCCGGCACCTGCGAGACGGCTCCGTAAACCTCGCCGAACATTTGCTCGGTGGAGCGCGCGCGCACTTTCCAATCCTTTGCGACCAAGCCGCCAAAGCCTCCCCACGCGGAGGTCAACGACCAGGTAAAGTCCGTTTCGGGAAACGCCGTGATGGCGCTGACGATTTGGAGATGTTCGCGGTTGGTCGCAGCTAAGGTCGAGTCGGGAGACGCCTCGAAGAAGAGGCTGATATGGCTCTGGTCTTCCACCGGCGCCAATTCTTGGCGCGAGAACAGATACAACGGCCAGGCGGCGACCATGATCAGCAACGACGCCACCACGATGGCCCAGCGCATCCCCAGCGCGCCGTCGAGCAGTCGAGCATAGGCCCGTCGGACCCCTTCGAAACCCCGGTTGACGAGCGTCGTCAGCCGACCTTCCTTCCCCTGCGGGTGCACGAAGCGCGAGCTCATGACCGGCGAGAGCGTGAGCGCCACGATGCCCGATACGACGACGGCGGCGGCCAGGGTAATGGCAAATTCAAGGAAGAGTGAGCCGGTCAAGCCTCCCTGGAAACCGATCGGCGCATAGACGGTGGCCAACGTGATCGTCATCGCAATGATCGGGCTCAGCAACTCCCTCGCCCCGATCAGCGCCGCGTCGATCCGCGACTTACCTTGCCGCACATGCCGCTCCACGTTTTCCACGACCACGATCGCATCATCCACGACCAATCCGACCGACAGCACGATGGCCAGGATCGTCAGGAGGTTCAGGCTGAAGCCGAAGGCAAGCATCACGATCGCCGCGCCGATCAGCGAGACCGGCATCGCGAGCAGCGGCACGAGCGCGGTGCGGACCGATCCCATGAAGAGAAAGACGGCGATGCCGACGATCGCAATCGTCTCCGCCAGCGTCTTGGTGATCTCCTCCAGCGCATTCCGCATAAACATCGTCCCGTCCCAGACGAGACGCATGTCGATGTCCTTGGGCAGCGTCGGCTTGATATGCTCCATCTCCTCGCGCAGCCGCCGTGCCACTTCGATCTCGTTGGAGCCGACGAGCGGCCACACGCCGAGGTAGACACCCTCCTTGGTGCCGTACTTGGCGATCATCTCCGCCTCTTCCGCCCCGAGTTCGACCCGCGCTACGTCGCTCAAGCGCACGATGGCGCCCCCGCGGTCCGCGACAATCAGGTTCTCGAACTCTTCGGCGGAACGCAGGTCGGTGTTCGCAAGCAGGTTGACCTGGACGAGATTGCCCTTCGTCCGCCCGACGGCGGCTAGGTAATTGTTGCGCCGCAGGGCCGCTTGCACGTCGCCGGGTGAAAGGTTGAACAGGGCCAATCGATCGGGGTCGATCCAGATGCGCATGGCGATCTGCCGGCCGCCTTCGATCGTTACCCGCTGAACCCCGGGCAACGTCGCCAGTTGGGGCTGCAACGTGCGGAGCAGCCAGTCGGTGACGGCCGGGACCGATCGTTCACTTGAGGTAAAGCTGAGGTAAAACGAGGCATAGGGACGGTCGGCACGTTGGACCTCGACCACGGGCGGCTCGGCCTCCTGAGGCAACTCAGATCGGACCTGCTGGAGCCGGGCTGTGACCTCGGCCAGGGCCGCCGTGCTGCTGTGGTTAAGCTTGAGGTGCACCGTGACGGTGCTGATACCCGCACGGCTGGTCGATTCGAGATAGTCCACCCCGCTGATCGCAGACACGACGCGCTCAATCGGCGTGGTCAGGAAGCCGCGAACGGTTTCGGCGCTGGCCCCGTAGTAGACCGTCGTGATGATGACCGACGAGCTTTCAATTTTCGGATACTGCTGCACCGGTAGGACGGTCAGCGCCCGCCAGCCGACCAGCACGATGACCAGATTGACCACGACGGCCAGCACAGGATGTTTGATGAAGGTATCGGTGAACGACCGCATCGGGATATCCTACCTACCTAGTTGTGAGACCCTGAGCGTCTGGTGGCCGCTCAGTGTTAATCGAGAGCCTGAGTCTGGAGGCTACCCTCCCGGTAGCCTCCACGATCACCCGTGACGGCGACAAGGACGCCGTCACGCAGCTTGAAGGACCCGGAAGCGGCCACCCGTTCACCGGTGTTCAGGCCGGCGTAGATGATAACCTCGTCTCCCAGCATCGCCCCGCTCTCAACCTGCCGCGCATAGGCTCTGGTCTGTCCCTGCTTGTCCATCTCGACGACGAACACCTGATCGCCGCCTGGCCCCTTTCGCAGGGCGCTCACCGGGACGGCGACAGCCTTACGCAGAGGACCGGTCGGAACCAGAATGCGAACCGAGGCTCCGGGCGACGGCGCGTCGGCGGCATGTTCGATCCTCGCCCGCACGATGGCGTTCCGAGTGGTTGGATCGACGCGGGCGTCGATGGCTATGATCTTGGCTTGGGTCGGAGAGGAGGATCCCGGCGCGAGCACTTGGACACTCTCGCCTTCCCGCAGATCCGCGGCAACCTGTTGCGCGACCGTGAAGTCCACGTGCGCCGCCTCGTCGACGCCTTGCAAGGTCGTTAATTGCGTACCTTCATTCAGGTACTGCCCGGGATGCACATCCGCCATGCCGACCTTGGCGCGGAACGGCGCACGGACGGTCTTGCGGGCAATGATCGCCTCGGTCCGTGCGATCTGCGCCAGCGCGACATCCAAATCCGCGCGTGCACGATCCACTTCCTCTTGAGCGGTGGCCAAGTCTTCACTCAAATGTTGCCGGCGGGCGAGCACCGTTTTCGCCAACACCGCCTGCGCGTTCTGCGCCCTGAGCTCGGCCTCCTCGACCGCCACGTCCAATGCAACCAGCACCATGCCCGCCTCGACCACCTGACCCGGCGTGAGCCTGACCTGGCGGACCGTTCCGGCCAGCTCATTGCGGAGCGTGATCGAGCGCAAGGCCAGGACGGTCCCAATCGACGTCGTGGTCTGTCGGTGTAGACGCTCCTCCGCAACGGCGACCATCACGGATTCCATCGGCTCCGGTTGACGTGCGGAGGCCGCGGCGCTGTCCTGGATGACCGCATACTTCCACGTCGCCAGACCGGCACCGACCATGATCACCATGAGGAGCAACAGTGCCGACCCGATCCAAGGGTGACGATTCATGAGCGATGTCCTCCTGAACGCCTATCGACGATGAATGTCATCAAAGGTTTGACCGATCGAGACAACAACGGCATGGCGACTCCTGAAAACAAATAGCGTTTCCTCACGCATAACCTTCAGATAGTCCGAGGCAAAGCAACACCTATTCCATTGGGAATCGAGCGCACCAGGAAACGCCCTCCACAATGGAGCAACGGATAACTGGTCAATAGCAGAGGAATTTTCGACCTGCTTGCAGGAGGAGGGTCGTCACGATAGAGAGGAATGGATCGGATGGAGCCCGCCGATCTTTCGGCGCGTGCCGAAAACTCGGCGCTCTGAGGTCTACCTGGGTCGGGTGATGGCCAGTTTCTGAATTTTTGATTGGAGAGTGGTCCGCTTCATGCCGAGTCGGGAGGCAGCCCCCGTGGGGCCTCCGATCACCCAGTCGCTTTCCTGAAGGGCCTTGAGGATATGTTCCCGTTCAGTCTGCTCCAAGGTGGCGTTCAAGGAGTGTGTGGAGTTCGTCGCCGCGCCCGGCGCCATTTTCAGCTCGGACATGGGTACAAACAGATCGGTCCCGGCCGTCAGGATCACGGCCCGCTCGATAAAGTTTTCCAGCTCCCGAATGTTGCCCGGCCACGAATAGCTCTGCAGAGCCTTCATCGCCTGAGACGGAATCGTCTCGATGCGTTTCTTCATTCGCCCGGCGAACTTTTGGACGAAGTGGCGGATCAGCATGGGAATATCCTCGGGACGTTCCCGTAGCGGCGGCACCAGGATTGGAAACACTTTGAGCCGATAGTACAGGTCGCTCCGGAACCGTTGCTCATCCACGAGTTGCGCGAGGTCGCGATTCGTCGCGGCGATGACACGGACGTTTACGCGCATGGTGCGGGTGCCGCCTAATCGTTCGAACTCCTGTTCCTGTAGCACGCGCAGCAGCTTGACTTGCAGCTCCAGCGGAATTTCCCCCACCTCGTCGAGGAAAATGGTCCCGCGATCCGCCAGCTCGAAGCGGCCGACCTTGGTGGCGATGGCGCCGGTAAAGGCTCCCTTTTCGTGACCAAACAGCTCGCTTTCCAGAAGGCCGGTCGGAATCGCCGCGCAATTGAGCTTGACGAAGGTCCGGTCCCGACGCTCACTGAGATTGTGCAATGCGCGGGCGATCAGCTCCTTACCGCTGCCGGTTTCTCCGAGAATCAACACGGTCGAATCGGTCCGGGCGACGGTCTCGACGTCCTTCAGGACACGCCGGAGAGGTGGACTCTCGCCGACGATCTCTTCGAAATTGTAGTCGGTCTGAATTTCCCGTTCGAGATACAACTTTTCCTTGCTGAGTTTCTCCTTGAGTTCGGCGATTTCTTGATAGGCCAATGCATTCTCGACCGCGATCGCGATCTGTTGCGCCACCTGGCTGAGCAGCTCGACATCCTCCGCCGTGAAGCCGTCATCCTGTCGGCGGCCGACGTTCAGCGCGCCGAGCGTGCGTTGATGCGCCAGAAGCGGGAGGGAGCAGAACGATTTGACGCCGCGGTCCAGGAGGTCCTGAGCGCAAGGCGAGGACCTGGCCATTTCTTTCAGATCCTGTTCCCTGAACAATGCGGCTTTGCCCGTGTTAATGGCGAGACAAGACGGGGACTGCGGCGTCTCCTCAATTCGCCCTTCTTCAACGAAACTTTCATTCCTCTGAAAATCCAACACGTGAATGCGCCATTGCCCGGTTTCGGGATCAAAGAGGAGGAGGCTGGAACCGTCGTGTTGGATGACTGTTCGCAAGCAGGCGCTGACCGCGGTGAAGAGATCGTCCAGATTCAAATGCGCCACGACCGCATTGTTGATCTCCAACAGCAATCGCTGGCGGTCGCGCTCCCGAGCCAATTGCCGCTGATAGGCCAGCGAGGCCTCGGCATTGAGCGCGTTATCGACGGCCACCGCCACCTGCTTCGCCACTTCCTGCATGAAGCGGATCTCCGTGTCTTGATAGACCCGCCGGTGCAGGCTCCCAAATCCCATGGCCCCGAGCGGGCGTTGCGCGGTCGTGAGGGGCACTGCGCAAAAGGACTGCACTCCGTTCTCGCGCAGCATCGCCATCAGTTTCGGGAAGCGATGCTCCCGTGTGATATCGTTGACCGTCAGCGGCTGCTGAGTTTTCCAGACGAGTCCGCCGGGCGACTCCTCCACCGCCGTTTCCAGGCCTGGGCTGATGGTGGTGGGCTCCGAGGTCACAAGCAGCCAGAGTCGCATCACCTGACGGGACGCATCGTGCAAGACGACGTTGATGTAATCGAACGGGACGATCTGGGGAAGGCGCTGCGCCAGATCATGAAACAGCTCGGTCAAGTCTCGGTGCGAGGCAATGGACTCGGAGACCTCCAGCAGCAGCCGCAACCGATCCCGCTCGTGGCTGAGGTCCTGGTGATGGAGGACATTATCGACGGCCACGGCGACCTGCTTCCCAACGTGTTGGAGAAAGGCCAGATCCGCCTTCCCGTAGGCTTCCCGCTGCAGGCTCGCATATCCGATCGTGCCGAGCCGCCGCATCGCCGTAGTCAGGGGCACGATGCAAAAGGATCTCGTGCCGTCCGCTTTCATCCGATCAAGGACCTTCGGCCAGCGCCCTTCTGCGTCCAGGTCCGGCACAATGAGCGGCTGTTGCGTGCGCCAGACGAGCCCGGCGGGAGTATCGTCCACCGCTTCCACGTGGCCGCCGATGAGATCGGCCGGCACATTCGCTTGGATCGTCTGCAAGCGCATCACATCCTGCACCGGATCATGCAGGGACAGCGCGACAAAATTGACCGGCACCACCTGAGGGAGACGCTGAGCGAGATCACGAAACAGTTCCGGCAGGTCGCGGTGCGCAGCAATCGCCTCCGTGACTTCGAGCAAGGCACGGTATTCGTGCGTAAGTTCAGGGCAACGGAGTTCCGTCTGATCCATCAGCATAGTATGGCCTGAGAATGGCGGCGACTACAAGATGGGCAGGGGCCAGGGCAGGGACATCTGAAAAGACGGAGTATGGGGGACAGGTGATAGATGACGTTACAAGGGGAGCGCAGGCAGTTTCACAGAGAAAGAGCGGGCCTCTAGCCCAGGAAGCCTGGTCGATCTGTCGTTGTCTCTCATCCAGACTATTGGCTGACATACACGACGAGCGAAGTCTCCCGATCCACTCTCCCCCCCAAACCTCAGGCAAAATCCGAGCGCCAAAGATGAATCGCGCGTCGCGCCAGTTTACGCTGCCGCTCATTTAGTAACTCCAGCGTCCACTGCTCTGGGGCCATTTCTGCTATACGACGAGACAAGGTGTAGGCGCTTTGTCCGTACGCTGCTAGCTTGCTTGAGTAGGACAAATTTCCCACCTCGCGGTTCAAGGAAGGCTCGAGCATGGTGAGATTGCCTAGTCTGTATACGGCTGTCTCCCAATGGGATCGAGGGAAATGCTCATTCCAGTCTTCAAGTGGATTCTCTGGAAGAACATGTTCAATAGTTGCCGGATCGGTATCTGGATCGCATGCGCGGCCAGATATGTCCTGTTCAAGTCGTGCAAGCATGTATTTAGCCAGTTTCTTTCGCTGCCCACCGGTCTCTAGTGAAAGCATGGCAAAGTCTTGTTCGAACTTGCCATCTTCAACATAAATCGACTTGAGTTGTTCAAATACATGTGCCGGGTTGACAGCGGTTCTATCAATTACTGCCTTGGCCGCTCTATGATACACCGGTTCCAGCGCATTCGTGTTAAGACTACTTACAACCGAATAGCGAAACGATATAACACTCACCAGCTTGACGAGGCGCGCGAAGTCTGCTCTTGAGAAGTTTTCCCACGCTGCAAATAGAAGTGGCGTCATCTGTCGCACACGGAAAAGGTTTAGCTCGCGAACAAACGGCCTAGCATCTGACAACTCAGCCCAGTAGCCATGATTAGGGTCGGAAAGAGCGGCAAAGAGCTCGGCTCTCGTCTCCAATGCGTTTAGTAGCCCGAAGACGTCATGCGGTGTTCTTGCACGTTCTCGCACAATCTTAAAAAGCCTCTCACTTCGTATCTTCGGATGCTCGCAGAGCAAATGATACCGGAGAAATTCTGGGAAACGCTCTTGCCGTATGGTGGCCACCAGTGAGCGCCAGCGCCGTTGCAAAGTTTGGAGATCCGCTTCAACCTGGATGCGTGAGAACAGATAGTTTTTGAGCAGGTCAGTGGTGGTGAGTTCGAGGCCTCTCGCATTCAGAGTCTCGAATACGGTGTAGGCGTTTATCTGATCCTCGACCGTGATCAGAATGAACATCAATTGTCTGGCAATCGTCTCAGATAACAGTTCAGCAAGAGCCGCTCCATCGGTTTGAAATACTTCTATATCCCCCAAACGTTTCTTGAAATACTCGAAACATTCCCAGAGGAGGCGGTTAGACCTCGCCAAGCCCCTCGGATTCAATGGAGCCCGGATCTGCACAAGGTAATCCTGATAAAATGGGTTATCAGTCTCATTAAGAAACAGTTTGCTGCTTTCAACTAAAGAAGCGGGGTCCTTTTCGCCTATGAATCGACTCCGTAAACCAGCGGCTCGTTCGAGATTCGCAGTGGGGTCTGTACCGCTCTGGGCAATTTCCTGAAGTTTGGCGATTACCGCCAATGACAATACACTCAAAGTTGCCAGTCTCTGTTGGCCATCTATGATTAGGAACTCACGATCACTCTTGCCTTCCACAACTAGAGCGCCCATGTAATGACGCTCGTCATCCCGGTTACGCAAATCCAGGATGTCATTCCAAAGGTCCTCCCAATGCTCCTCTTCCCATGAGTAATCACGCTGGTATGGAGGGACGCGGTAGATGCGGCCATTCCCGAGTAGTTCGAGCAGGTTGGCTGTCCGAGTATTGAGCAAACTTGTCCTGGCCACTTGGATGCCCTTTCCCCTCAAGGTTACGGTCTTGCGAAGCAGGTCGGCTGAATATTCGAGCACATTCTTGAATGGCAAGACCCTTTACGTCAAACGTATCCTCTCGGTTGCCGAGGGATCACTTTCCTCACGCGCTTAGTTGGGGACAGCGAATGGAAGCACGTCGTAGGTGTGTCCAGGACCCTGGAAGTCTCTCCTCATGTAGGTGATGACCGTGCACTGATTTTGAGAGACCTTACGACAGAATCAGAAAGCCATCCATCATCACCCATCAACTGAGCTGCACCGATCCTTCCTTCTTGTTCCAGGCGTCGATCTCGTCCGAAGGCCGTTTCTTGGCATGCTGGCCGATCCAGGCTGCCACCTCGTCATCGGTTGCGCCCGTCGCCACAAATGACTTGAACTCCTTGTAGTCGATCTCTGCGAACCTCAGCCATCGCTGGTCGAGTGGGCAATTGGAGAGATATTCGCCCTGCCAACCCACGAGAGTGGCCCGGCACTTGTCCAAGGCGCGCGCCGCCAGGGCATAGCCTGCCAGCTTCTCGCGCGGGCTTCGAGGGGCCTCCTTATCGTCCCGAAGATCGCGCGCCTGCTTCTTCACTTTATCGAGGTCTTCTTTCATGGCGGCTCCTTGTTCATCCTCTCCACAAGACAGCGCGGCACGAGATGATAATGACGCTGGCGCTCACCCGGCGCGCGCTGCGGTGAGCACCATCTCTCGATCGACCTTCAGCAGTTCGCCGATGCGCTCGATCGTCAGGTCGGCGGGAGGGCACGCGCGCAAGGTCTCCGGATCTTTCGCATAGTGCCCCTGCCGCGGGAACACGGTCGTCACCCGGGAGCCCCACCGTTGTTTCACCGCTGTCAGAATCCGCAGTTTATCGTCCACTAAGACATAGTGGTCGGCGGGATAGCGCCGTTCCACGTCGTCCAGCTCATGCTCCTTGTGAATATAGATGAGCACGTGGCCTTCGACCGCTTCGAAGATCCCGGATCGTTCGATCTTGCGGGGCTGGAACACCACGTCACCATCAGACAAGATAGCGGCCGTACCCCAGACCTTCACGTGTTGCACGACCTCCAGAGCATGTGGAAACAGCCGGTCGGCGAAGGGATAGTTTACGAGAAAGCGGGAGACCGTCAGTAGATGCGGATCGCGCGGGTGTTCCAGGCGATAACGTTGCAACGCGCCCAGGTAGTCCGCATAGCCCAACTCGTGACGCAATTGCTCGAAAATCGTCCAATAGAGAGCTTCCCGTTGTGGGCCGACCTCTTGCAACAGGTGTTGTTTGAGGTCGGCCGTAACGCGGTCGTTGTCCAGCAACGTATTATCGACGTCGAAGAGCACGACCATTCTTGGCGTCTTCATAGCCACGCCTGTCAACTCCTGCCGCTCCGTTCCTGATTCTGAATCTCTATCCCGTGTTATTCATGAACGCTTCTTCTACAACCTCCGTGCGACCCATTGCCACCAAGAGCAACGAGTGGCATGCGACGTACCGTCATGAACATGCGGGCCGGTACGGAGGCACAGGGCTTCCGGCATGGTCGCGCTCGGTCACGATACGGACTCATGCGCTCGGTTCATCTGTCCGACCCCGACCCCGTCTTCTCAAGACGACCAGCCCCACGGCGAGCATGAGTCCCAGGGCCAGGCCGAAGAACATGAGCGAACGGTGCAGGGTCGGCGAGAGACGATTCCATTCCTCGCCGAACCAATACCCAACCATGATGAAGACGCTGGACCAGAGCAGCGCGCCTGCATACGCAAACAGCGCAAAGGCCGTGATCGGCATCTTCGCGGCCCCGCTCATCAGCGCGGCAACATGCCTCACTCCCGGCACGAAATACGCGATCAACAGCGTATACTTCCCCCATCGCTGAATCCATTGCTGCGTCCTGGCGAGATGTTCCGGATTTACGTGAAACCGACCGCTGAGTGTCGTAACCACCGCGGGTCCCGCGAGGTACCCCAGCGCGTAGCTGATGCTAATGCCACAGGCGCTGCCGAGAAACGCGGATGCCACAGCAGGCGCCAGCTTGAGATCTCCGCGAAAGCTCAGATACCCGACGAACGTCAGCAGCGTTTCATCCGGCACGGGCAGTCCCACGATTCCCAATACCAGCAACCCAAAGATGGCTGCGTAGCCATAGGATGCAATCCAGGTGAACGCCGGTTCCATAGTAAGAGAGCACCGGTGGGAATTCGGATAGACCGCTAACCTTCTCACCGTTAGGGTCCGTGATTCAAGAGCTGTGGCGCGAGGGGCCGTGAGAGGATCGGTCGTGACGTGACCGCATCAGCCTGGGCTTGATGGCCATCAGGATCGAAGAGCAGCCGTTCGTTCCGATTTGACAGCCGAGACCATCAGAACGTGACACCAGCAAGGACGTGGCAGCGGCGTATCGACAGTTGCGGTAGAAACGGTCATGAAAAATGCGGGCTAGAGTACAAACTGATCGTTCGTCAGCCGTGCATTCCGACGGCAGGCCGGTACAACCAGTCTGTACTCCCCCGCACAGCTCAGCGGGTCGTATACCCTCCGTTGGCAAAGATGGTCTGTCCGGTAATCCACCATCCCTCGGTGACCAGGAATCTAACGATCGGCACGATGTCCTGAATGTCCGTCAATTTTCCGTTCATACTCTGCGATTTATGGTAGGCCACGGCTTCAGGCGATTCGGCAGGATAGAAAAACGGCGTGTCCATCGGACCAGGCGCCACATTGGTCACCGAAATTCCGCGCGAGCCGAATTCCTTGGCTGCCGCTCGGGTGAAGTGCTCAACCGAAGCCTTGCTGCCTGCATAGGTGGCGTAGAGTCCGGTGAACGCCGCCAGGAGCGACGTGAGAATGGTCACGATCTTGCCGCCCTCGTTCATGCGCTTGCCGGCCTCCTGCATGAAGAAATACGCCGCCTTGGCATTGATGGCGAACATGTCGTCGTATTCCTTCTCGCTCGTCTCGACAAACGGTTTCTTGAGCACCTTGCCGACCGTATTGACGGCAATATCGAGTCGGCCGTACCGCTTGATCGTCTCGTCGAACAGCTTGACCACGTTGTCGACTTTCGTGAGGTCGCCTTGCACCGCAAAGCCTTTGCCCCCCGCCGCCTCGACCGCCCGCACGGTGTCTTCCGCTGCCGTTTTTGACGCCGCACTGTGGTAGTGCACGACCACCCAGGCGCCATCCGCACCGAAGGTTCGGCTGAGGAGTCCTCCCAGATTCTTGGCGCCCGCCCCAACCACGACGACTTTTCCTGTGAGCTTCCGATCGGCCATATCTTCCTCCCTTCAATAAACCCTACAGGACGAACAACCTGCGCTCCATCCAGCGCAACCGATCCACACCATAAGCGGCGGGAAGAGCTGCGATCTTGAACGAAATGACTCGGGTTGGAAGGTTCGAATGGTTTAGGTGAAAGCTCAGATACTGCGTACTTGGCGAGGGGTGAGACCCGTGTGACGCCGCATGAGCCTGGTCATGTGGCTCTGGTCGGCGAACCCGGTCTGCGCGGCGATGTCGGCGATGGGCAACTTGGTCTGGGTCAGCAGGGTTTTGGCTTTCTCGATCCGCTTCTCGATCAAGAACTGATGAGGCGCCCGGCCGGTCGAGCGCTTGAACAGCGTCAGGAAATACGACGGGCTCATCTCTGCCGTATCCGCGAGATGTCTCAGGGCAAGATCATCGCTCAAATGACTCTCGATAAACTCGACGACCCGCGCGAGCTTGCGCTGAGGCAGCCCCTGTCCGGCCGCGCGAGATCGAAGACGTGTTCCCGAATACTTCTTGAGCAGGTGCACAATCAAGGTGTGCGTCAACGAATCGGCATAGACCCGATCGGGAGGCGACGCCTGCTCGAATTCCGCAATTAAGGTTCGCACCAACTGTTCGAGCAAGGCATCGCGGAAGTGGAAGCGCGGGATCAACTCCACCGGCCCGCCCGCGCCCATGTCCTCCGCGATCCGGTTGACGAATCCCGGCTCGATCGCCATCAAGAGCAACTCGACCGTCGCACTCCACCGTGGGGCCACAAACAGCCCGGCCGGGTTGATGATGGCTTCTCCACCTGAGAAGAAGGCCTCGTGGCGTTGCCCGTTCATCCGCCATTCCAAGACAGCAGGATGATCGACATGCAGCACGACCACGTGTTTCGGCGCCTGTCCCGTTGGGCGATAGATGCCGGAATGCGGCTGTTCTACATTCCGTTCGACGATGACGCCGTCCAGTCTCATCCCACTGCCCGAAAGGTGCTTGAGATGAGGCTTGATCAGCGAACGGCCACGGTCCGCCGTTATGGACGGGTCGCGGGTGTCTAGCCTGGGAGATGGCACGGATGGCTCGCTCCAATTGGGTTCCGCTTAGTCGCTCTTAGCCCGCATTATTCACGATGACTTCTACTGCAACCGCCGATATGCCGCTGCGACAAGGTTAGCTGCTCCTGAAGGGCAGTCAACCGGGCGGGCTCGCCGCTTACCCCCTCGACATACTGTTGCAAGTATGCCTCGGGGCCTCGCGACGCCGCACGCCCGTCTCGCGTGGCATCTCCACGGTTTCGTCGCGAACTCCCGTGAATAATGCGGATTAGAAGGACACCGGCCGATCGGTCAAGAATTATATATTTGTCGGAGGGAGCAAAAGCAACCGGTGGACGAGGTTCCACAGCCACCGATCACGTGAGGCGGCCGCGTCGAGACCGAGCCAGCAGAATCGCCACCTCTGCGGCAGCCCGCCATCCACTCTCGACGGCGCCGTTCATGTAGCCTTGCCAGCGAAGGCTGGTGTGCTCGCCGGCAAACACCACGCGGTCATGGGGCATGGCGAGCCACCCCCGGAGTTCCGGATCGAAGCCGCGATGGAAAAAGGCATACCCGCCCTGCACCCAAGGATCATCCTCCCAACGAATCTGCCGCGAAGCCAGCGGGGAAGCTCCAGCCGCGCCAAGCCACTGTAAGGCGTCCACGAGCCCTCCAATACCGCGCCTGGTCATGAGCCTCCGCGTCTCCACGCCGGCCGATCCACCGGCAAGCAATGAGAGGATGCCTACGCGCCCGCGCTGCTCCTCGTTGCCATCCCACAGCGCACCGATCGGCAGATCCGTGCCATAGGCACGCCGGGTTCCTCGCCGCTGCCAGAACCGCCGGTCGAACTGCAGCAGCGTCTTCGTGGCCATACCATAGCGCAGCTCCCGAATAGCTTGCTGTTGAAGCGCCGGTAGTGGCGGCGTGAACGCGATCCGTCGCGCTGTGGTGGTTGGCAGCGCAAGGACCAACGAGTCAGCGACGATACGCGCGTGGCTTCCGTCCCTCCTCTTGACCGTGACTCGGACCCGACCTTGACGCTGCATCACCGCCAGCACAGTAGCGTGAAGCTGCACCGGTTCGTGCAACATTCGGGCGAGACCGGTTGCCAACCGATCATTGCCGCCTTCGATCCGATAGAATCGGCTCTGTCCTTCAGACTCGGATGCAAGTTGATCCACCAGGGCGAGTAGGGAAAGTTCCTCGGGATCCGCCAGAAAGAACCCCCGCATGCCCCGGAGGGCCGCACGTATCTGCCCACCGGCGCGGACCTGATCGAGCCATTCCGCCACCGATTGATTGGCCAAGGTTTTCGCGATCGGACCGTCCCAACGGTGCTCGGTCAAACGATAGGCTCGAACCCAGGACTCGCAGAGCCTGGCGATCTCCGGCCAGAGTCGATGAGCGATCGAGAACGGCTTGGGGGACTGCCGGCGAGAAGCGCGGCGAACGAAGGCAAACCCTCCTCGTAGGATGGGCGTCAATGTCAGTCTCAACTCACCGGCCATCCGATGGATCGCTTCATGATCTTCATCGATGAGATCCCCACCCGCCTCGGCATGTTGGCCTTCGACGAATCCGTCGCGCAAGGTCCAGACGCGCCCGCCGATGCGGTCTCGGGCCTCCAGCACCGTGACTTGCGCGCCGGACTTCTGTAACTCGACGGCGGCCGCGAGGCCGGCAAGTCCGGCGCCCGCGACGACGACGGATCGACCGTTCGGAATGCCTGCATTCGACATAGAAAGTGTTCCAGATTGGATGCGTGAACCGCCGACGCATCCAATCTGTGTACTTCAGTAAAGACGGAAAGGGGGAGCGGCGCGCGGCACCGCAACCATTCCGTCAGAATATCATTCCGACCCTTTACTTGATTCCTTTACTTGATTCCTGAGAACTATCGCGGTGCTTCAAGCGCGGCTCGCAGCCACCTGGTCAACGCGTCATTTTACCTGCCGCCACTTGCCTGGCGATTCCTTCCAACCGAGTCGGGCCGGACAAACGGTTCACGCCGTTGACATGCCGAGAGACCAGCGCGGCCAATACTGCTGTGCGTTTGTTGTCATCCATGAAGGGGTGGTCCTGCGCGAGGTGGAAGAGATAGGCGGCCGCCATGGCCGGCAGATCGGTGTGGAGATACTCGTCGCTGAACTGCTGATGCGACATGGCAACGGCGGCATCAAGCAACCCATGACCGCGCACGCCGGGCGAATCGCCGTCGAGTTCGATGGTATCCGAGTGGAGCAGTTGGACATCGTCCAAGCCCAAGAACAGAATATCCTCCACCAGGCTAATCCGCGAGCCGCTTCAACATCGGCCCATCGCGCTTCCTCGCCATGATCCGGCCCTACGCCATAGATCGAACAGAGGTCGTTCAAATCAAGTAAGGAGGGAGGAAACCGGACCGCGACACGTCGCGCCAGAATGGCCAATCAGGACCGGGGAGTTGTCCTGCGTTGCTCCAGAACGACCTCGTGAACTGGACCTGTCCTTCTGTTCCTCCAATACGGGCGTGACAGGTACCACGCATAGAGGAGCGACAGAAGCACGAAGTTGGGTATGAGGATGGTCGGCGTCATCCATGGCCAGCCGTTGAACTTCCAATCGATGAAAGGCCACAGGACAGGCGTCGGGAAGAATGCGTGCGAATGCGTGGGCACGTCGACCAACACATGCAGGCCCCAGGCGGCGAGTTCCCACAGCGGCCGTTTCAGGATGAACCAGACGACGAGAAACACCGCGAGGAACACGATGACACTATGTGTGACATCGTACAGGTGATGCACATAGAGCGGGATGGAAGATTCGAGGGGAGTGCCCTGACTGAAATCGGGTTTGTCTTCAAGGCCGATCATGGCCGCCATCCAGAGAATTCCGAACGACAGGAGATCCGGCGCCAGGCCGATCACGAACGCAAGCCAAAAACTCGATCGACTTTTTCGCCCAAACGCAATCGCACCCCAGAGCCCGTGTGAGACAATATCCATCAGTTCTTCAGTCGAATGATGATGGCACGAATAAATGCTCGGGCTCGTCCCGAGCCACGAGATAGGTTCGGGGCTCCGAGGCCCCTGCGGTGGAGGCAGTCAGTTGGGGGCGAGGTGACGTGCGTTACGCAAACCGCAATTGCGCCAATGAGGCGGGCGCATTCCCTCCACTGATGTCCGGAATGATGCTCAATTCGAGCACCGTGACCGCCGGAAGTTCGACATGATGATCTTCCGTCTCGTTCGTTGCGCCCCGTGGACTGAAGTTCCACTGCTGCCGCACGATTTCCTTAAAGGACTTCCCATGATCCGGCGACCAACGCAAGGCATACTCTTGCGTACGCTCGGCTTCGGGCTCCACGAAATTCATCCAGATCCGCCGTAGTCGTTGCGGGTGGGTGAAAAGAAGCCGGATCGTCTGTTTTCCTGGCCCTGCAGCACGCCACCCCGAATCCCGACCGGGCAGCAACGCGGACTCAATGGGATGAGCGACGTCCTCTGAGGTGATTTCCACCTCTGCGAGCCCCTCCACATTCAACCACTCCTGTTCAGACGATCTCATTGCTTTCTCGATTTGAGCTATGATTCGCTTACGCATCGGTGCCTCCTGATTTCACGCCGGAGACATTTCTCGCTCCTGACCTGTCAGCCTCCTCCGCCCAGTCTACTGCAAAGCCGAAGCCGTATCCATCACTCACCCAGAGGTACAGGAGGCTTCGAATCAGAGCGTGGTTTTTCTGGATCGTGCTCGCGCGCGAGATGCAGTGGATTGTCCCAGGAGGGAAGAAACAAACATGGCGATCGCCGTGAAATAGATCCGTATTCCGATGTGATGCATGAATACGCTCCTTCGTGTCTTGAGTGAAGCCGGTCCGGATTAACCGGGTATTCGGCCAATTTAGAAAGAGCTCACCAGCCGCATGTGTAGACCCGCCATGCCGCACGATTCCATCACGAAACGCCTCCGGAATCTTGTCCGGTTCGAGGAAAGCGCCTTCATGCGAGAGCAAACACCCGGTTGAGTTCATTCAGGTGTTGGGCTTTCATCTCATCACCGAGCCAGGCGCCGTCAAAGGCATTGCGTGCCAACTGGTAGAGATGCTGGCGGGTGATCGGCAAGGATTCAATGAGTGCGCGGTAGTTGTCATTCACATAGCCACCGAAATAGGCCGGATCATCCGAGTTGATGGTTGCTTTGAGACCCTCTTTGAGCATCGTCAGGATCTGGTGCTGATTCATAGCCTTCACCACGCAGAGCTTGAGATTGGAGAGCGGGCAAACCGTGAGCGTGGTGCCTTCATGAGCCAGCCGCTGCACCAGTGCGGCATCTTCCAACGAGCGGTTGCCGTGATCAATACGATCCACTCGCAGCAGATCCATCGCCTGAGCGACATAGGCCGGCGGCCCTTCCTCACCGGCGTGGACGGTGATCTTGAAACCCAGTTCCCTGCACTTGGCGAATACTCGGACAAATTTTCCCGGCGGGTGACCGAGTTCCGAGGAATCCAACCCGAAGCCATCCAGTTGATTCAGCAAAGGCTGGGCCAGCTTCAGGGTGTCCAAGGCGCTTGCTTCGGACAGATGCCGCAGGAATGACAGAATCAGCCTGAAGCTGATGCCCAGCCGCTCCTTGCCATCCTGCAGCGCACGGCGAATGCCGCGGATCTGAACGTTCAGCGAGATGCCGCGCGCCAGATGTGCCTGCGCATCGAAGAACAGCTCTACATGCACCACGTTGTCCTGATGCACCCGCTGCAAGTACGCCCATGTCAGATCGTAAAAATCCTCTTCCTTCAACAGGACCGACATGCCGACGTAATAGAGATCCAGAAACTCCTGGAGGTTCTGGAAGGCGTACGCGGCGCGCAGGGCCTCCACGCTGGAATAACTCAGCCGTACCCCGTTGCGCTCGGCGAGACGGAATGCCATCTCCGGCTCCAGCGTGCCTTCGATGTGCAGATGCAGCTCGGCTTTGGGCATCCGCAGAGCCAGCAGGAGCAGCTCGTCGTTCATGGATTCACCTTGTTCGGACACAAGGGCATCGGAAACCAAACTTGATCGTCTGGATTGACGCGGTCGCGCTCGGAAGCGCAGATGTCGAAGCTTGTAGGGTCGATGTGCTGAAGCCGTAGTACGTCCTTGATCTGAAGAGCGCGAGGACGATGAAGGCTTCGACGGACACGCGGACCCCGTGTACGACGCGAGGGATGATGAAAGCAGCCTATCATGGGTCGGAGGCTCGACCTAGAGAATGTGCGTTGCCCAACCGCGTTCTGATGAAACGGCATGTCCAACTGGTGATCTGAACATTCACATACGACATCATGGCACCTCTTCGAAGAGATGCGTCCGGGAAGCGGACGCCAAAAATGATAGCGGCTGAGTCATACCACCCAGCGACGCAGGTTCAATCATCTGTAGGGGCAAGTCTCCTGCACTGTCGGAGGCGCATCCATCACCGATGAGAAAACCTGGAGGGTTGTCTGAGGGAAGCTACAGGGGCGTGGCGCCTCCGGACCAATGAGGGATCACGAATGGCGAAGCAGGCTGGACCGCCACACGCTGCTCCATGTGTGATTGCAAGACCTGACTCTGCTTCATTATGATGCCGCTCGACAGGCTCGATCGTCACGTGTCAATAGGATGTAAGATGGACCCAAGTTTTTGGCACCAACGGTGGGAGAACAATGAAATCGCTTTTCACGAAAGTAAGGCGAACCCACTACTGGTCGAGCACTTCCACGAGCTTGGTTTAGCCAAAGGCAGTCGGATTTTTGTCCCACTGTGCGGGAAGACGCTTGATATTTCTTGGCTGCGTTCCCATGGCTATCGGGTGGCGGGAGCTGAATTGAGTCAACGAGCCATTGAGCAGCTATTCTTGGGACTTGGCGAACAGCCAGCCATATCAGCGATCGGCCAAGTCGAGCAGTGGAGCGCACCGCATCTTGACGTATTCGTTGGCGACATCTTTGTGCTGTCCGGAGAGATGCTAGGTCCGGTGGATGCTGTCTATGATCGGGCAGCCTTGGTGGCCTTCCCCGCAGAAATGCGACATCGCTATACCGCGCACCTGATGGAGATGACGGGCAAGGCTCCTCAGTTGCTGATTTGCTATGAGTACGACCAACGCGTGATGGACGGTCCTCCGTTTTCAGTGAACAATGAGGAAGTCGCGAGACATTATGCCGCGCATCATGATGTCACGCTCCTCGCGAGCACAGAGGTATCCGGTGGATTGAAGGGCAAATGTCCCGCCAAAGAAAATGTGTGGCTGCTAGATAGATGAGTCATACCTATGCATTTCCAGCGATCTCTCGTCACGCCTGACAAGTCCACGGGCCGAATACCATCCCTCACTCACATCCAGACTGAAGCCCTGCGCTCCGCCGCGCCGACACCGTTTCTTCCGAAGGACCTTCGTAGAGTCAGCGGATCGGCATGGGTGCGGTCTGGCCTGTGGTGCACATCAGACTCCCGGGAATATCCAGTTGGCCGGAGGGGCGGAATCCCCACGCGGTGGCGAGGGCCTGGCAGGTCAGGTTCCGTAATGTCTCGTCGCTGAGATCGACACAGTGCGGGTAATGGGCGCTGCCTTGGAGTGCGGTGTCACCGCTGGCCACCGACAGGCCTCGAACGTTCACACTGACCGAGAAGAGCGGACCGCAGTGTGCTTCGATCAACGCCCCTTCCTTACTTTCTTCCCGTTCAACGAAGAGCACGAACTCCGCGTTCATCTTCTCCGCGACAGCAAGAGCGGCCTTGCGATCTGAGGATATGGGCGACGTCTGAGGAGGCCGACGTGGAGGTATCAGAAGACTCGTATAGTGATGGGACGAGAGCCATTCTGCGGCAACGGCGAGCAGGGGAGGATCTCCCCAGATCAGAATTCGCTGATGGGTGCTTGGCAGGCTGGTATGGGAACCGCTTGTGATGGGAAATCGCACGCCGGCGGGGGGAGGCTTAGCGAGGCATCCTTGTAAAAGGAGCACGACCGAGAGAAGACACAGCACCTGTACAGCCAGACTCGCGTACTGCCGTATGGTGCGCATCGCAAGGATGCTATTCCTCGCGCTTCCATCAAGAACCAGGGCTGCTGCACAGATCCGGACGGACTTTGTGGAAGCCATTTGAACCTCGTTGCCGCCTTCCAAGGCCCGACCGCCACGCGCCACCCAATGGGGGATTGCAAGACCTGAGGTGACCCTGCCCGCCTGACCCGCGCGGTGGAGGAGGCAAAGAGGCCGAGCGTCACCGTTGGACCACGGTAATCCGAATGACGACGTGTCGGTTCTCAGGAGTCAGAAAGTGAAAACGAGCAGTGAAGTTTCCTTGCAGCCCGTTGGAGTGGGCCTTCCATCATCCAAAAGGTGACATCCGAAAGGAGTGTTGAGACCAGCAGGTGGACGTCAATCCAGCCCAGGCCCTGCCCGAACAATTTGTGGGACTCGAGAAACGCCAAGATTTCCTCAAATTCGAGAGCAGGGGCTTGGGGTAGGGTTGCCAGCGATCCCAGCACTTCAGCGCGATGTTTGAGTTGTCCGCACGCCAACTCTCCAATAACAAGAGGGTGGCATACCGCAAGATCCTGTTCGAGCAAGCGATGAAGGCCCGGCAAGTCGGCCCGAAAATGCTGAATCCACACGGAGGTATCGATCAACGTGGGCATCGTCAGGCGGATCGGCGCCGGCAGACGGCCTTCAAGTGCGGATCGCTACCACCCAGCTTAGCAAGCCGTTTGGCGGCTTCGCGGGAGATCAGGGCTTCCAATCCCAGGCGCACAAGGTGAGTTTTTTCGTGCACCCCGGTGAGCTGTGCCGCCCGCTTCATGAGCTCGTCGTTGATATTCAGCGTGGTACGCATATGCATGAATCTGCACGACCACGGCATCTGAGTCAAGGTTCTCTAGGGAGCGTTTTCCGGTGTGTTATTCGACTGCGCCCAGACCATTCCCGCATTCACCATGACCACAAGGACGAGGACTAACCCACAGCGTTCGACCGGCGACGTCTCCATAGTCGTGGCAAGTCTACTGCAAAGTTGGAGGCGGATTCATCACTACTGAGAAGAGTTGGAGGGTTGTCTGAGGGGAGTCAAGGGAGCGTGGTCTCTCCGGACCAATGAGCTATCATGAATGGCGAAGCAGGCTGGACCGCCCCCTCTGCGGACCAAAGCGTAGCCTAACAGCGACTCTTCGACAAGCGGGAGATGCCGGCTTCGGTGCCCTGTCTATTTCGGCTGGCGGCGTTACTGTGGAAATGATTGGGAAATAGGATGGGTTCTGAAGAGGAGGGAATGCTTCTCGACTGGCGCTGCTACCTTGGCCGGGCCGTCAGCGAGCCACGGGCCGCGCCACTTGTTGTGGCGCGGCCCGAGCGCGGACAACTCTCAAGCCGTTACGATCCGGCTTTCCAGATATCCGTGACCGCTCCGCTTTCGTTCAGCTCGATCGTGACGCGGCTGCCTTCCTCGATCGGCTTGGCCTTGACCTCGATCCGTTCGAGCGGAAACACTTTCTCGCCTTCGGGCGTCCAGAGCTTGATCTCGTTCTTCATCTTACCGACGTAGATCAGCTTGCCCGTGACCAGCCGATGGGCCTTCTCATGCCCCTTCTGGTGATGGTCCACCACGATGTTCTCTTCATTCACCCAGAGCGTGATCTCGTCGCCGGGCTTGATGTCCTTGGGCAGGGTTTTGGCGTTAAGCCAGTAGTCTCCACCCGGCGCCTTGACGGCGACCGTCGGACCTTGAATCTTGTCGACCACGCCGTGCACGGTTATATGGTAGCCGGGCTTGGTCTTTGGATGTTCGTCAAAGGTCATCTCAACATGCATCTTATGGATGTCGATGACCTTTCCAGCTTCGTTCAGTTCGATGGTGACGGGCGACCCTTCGGCAATACCGGACAACTGTGACCGGCCGGTTTGGACGTCGAAGCTTTGCTCACCCTCCGGGGTCCAGAGCTTGATCTCCCTCCGATCGCTCGATGCATAGGCGAGTTTGCCCGTGACAAAGCGGTGCTTATGCGCCGGATCGCCCTTGCGGTGCAGATCGATCACGGCGTTGTTCTCGTTCACGGTCATCACGACTTCTTCTCCCACCTCGAGATTCTTGGGAGCCGTATTGGAGGCCACTCGCATTTGACCCCAAGGAGTCTTGATCGTGATGAGGCCGGACTGAATAGCCGTCACCTCTCCGCTAACCTTCATGTGGGTGCCGGGACCATGGCTGTGTTTGCCGCCTTCGTCAGCCAGGACCGGCGATGCGGCCAGCAGCAGGCTCAGCATCATCGCCCCGGTGATCGACCCGATCGGCGTTCTGCTTGGATTCTCTTCTCTTACCTTCACACGCATCATCTCCTATCCTCCTTACTGTAAGTGCGAACGGTCGTCATGACCGTCAGCCGATGAGGTGATGGGCCTCGCGGAGCGGCCGTGAGGCATAGCCACGCTCGGGGCCGAACCATCGCGCGATGACTCGGTCGAGGGACCAGGCGCCTCCTCCGGTCAATACCAGCCCGGCGCTCATCCCGATCACCAGCAGGTGGTATTCAATCCCTTCACCCTGCTGCTGGCCGAACCAGTTCATGAAGAAACCCTGCGGCCAGTGGACCGTGACAATTGCGCCCAGCATAATAACGATAAAGCTCGCCGAAGTGAAGCGCGTCAACAGGCCGGCCGCCAGCGCCAGACTGCCGAGCGACTCGCCGATGATCACGAGAAACGCCACGATCCACGGCAAGCCCATCTGCTGAGTAAAGAACCCCAGCGTCCCTTCGAATCCATGGCCGCCGAACCAGCCGAGTAATTTCTGCGCGCCATGTGGAAACATGACGGCCGCCAACATGACCCGAAGCACTACCGGAGACCAGGACTCATCCGTCTTGAACAACGCCTGCATGTCACACCTCCTTGTTCGCTCAGTTCGCTTGTGACTGGAGTTCATGATCGACACTCGTGCTTATCAGCAATGGCCGTTCCACGCCCGATGCCGGCATGGATCAAGACTCCAACTCATTGATCACACAGACACTTTCTCGCCATGTTCCTCGCCACTCTGTTTGAGAAAACGAGCGGTGCCGAGCGTCGGTCAGCCGTCCATTCGGCAAGTGCCGACATATCGGCACGCTGCATTTGACCCTAGCGGATTGCGGCTCGTTGCAGGCGCAGGCTGTTGGCCACGACGCTGACGGAGCTGAACGCCATCGCGGCGCTCGCGAGAATCGGGCTCAGCAAAATCCCGAAGGACGGGTAGAGGATGCCGGCCGCCACCGGTATGCCGACCACGTTGTAGGCGAAGGCCCAGAACAAGTTCTGTTTCATGGTCGTCATCGTCCGTCTGGACAATTCGATGGCTGCGACCGCGCTCCGCAGATCCGACCGCATCAACGTGACGTCACTTGCTTCGATCGCGATGTCCGTACCGGTGCCGACGGCCAGTCCGACATCCGCCTGTGCCAAGGCCGGCGCGTCGTTTATTCCATCGCCCACCATTGCCACGGTCTCTCCCGCCTCCTGCAAGCGCCTGATCTCGGCCAACTTGCCTTCGGGCGAGACGCGAGCGACGACACGTTCGATCCCGGCTTCCCGAGCGACGGCCTCCGCAGTGCTCCGGTGATCGCCTGTGAGCATCGTGATGTGAAGCCCCAGCCGCCTCATCTGTTCCACGGCCATCCTCGAACTCGCCTTGATCCGGTCGGCGACCGCCATGAGGCCGGCCAACCGCCCGTCGATCGCAAGAAACATCGGCGTCTTGCCTTCATTCGCTAGACGCTCGGCCTCCTTCCGCAGTTCGTCGATCGCAACACCGGAGGCCGCCATCAAGGCTTCGTTGCCGACCAGGACGCTCAGGCCGTCGATCCTGCCCTTCGCACCCTGACCGGTTACCGCCTGGAACTCTTCGGCTCGCGTCAATTCAAGCGACTGCTCCTGGGCGTACCGGACGATCGCCTCGGCCACGGGATGCTCCGATGATCGCTCCAGTGACGCGACTAGGCGAAGCACCTCACGATCCGACCGGGACGCGGCCTTGCTGCTCACGTAATCGGTGAGAGCCGGTTGCCCTTCCGTGATCGTGCCGGTCTTGTCCAACACCACGGTCGTCACTCCGCCGATCCGCTGCAAGGCCTCGCCCCCTTTGATCAGGATTCCGAGTTCGGCGCCTTTCCCGGTCGCCACCATGACCGCGGTCGGCACGGCGAGTCCCATCGCGCAAGGGCAGGCGATGATCAACACGGCCACGGAAGCCGCGAAGGCCCTCACCCCCGGGGCCGCCTCCGCCGCGACGAACCAGACGACGAAGGTGGCGACAGCGAGCGACAGCACCACCGGCACAAAGATCGCGCTGACGCGATCGGCCAGCTTCTGAATCGGCGCGCGCGAACTCTGCGCGTCGCGCATGACGGTGACGATCCGGGAGAGGACGCTCGCACCGCCGACCGTCGTCGCCTGATACTGAAAGGCGCCGGTCTTGTTGATCGTCCCGCCGATCACCGCATCGCCGGCATGCTTGTCGATCGGCAGCGATTCGCCGGTGAGCATCGATTCGTCCACGGTGCTCGTCCCGGCGACGATCGTTCCGTCCACCGGAATCCGTTCGCCGGGCCGCACGACCACCAGATCTCCGGTTTCGACCGTCTCGACCGGCACGGCCTGTTCCACCCCGTCGCGCAGGACCAGCGCGGTCTTCGGTTGCAAGGCGACCAACCGTCGGAGTGCGGCGGAGGTTTGGCGTTTCGCCCGAGCCTCCATCATATTGCCGGTCAGAATCAGCGCGATGATGAGGATCACGGCCTCGTAGTACACATCCGGGGCCACGCCGCGTTCGATGAAGAAACCCGGCGCCAGCGTCGCGCTCGCGCTGTACAGAAAGGCCCCGCCGGTGCCGACGGCGATCAACGTATTCATGTCCGCCGAATGGTGGCGGAACGCCGTCCAGGCTCGGACATAAAATTGCCGTCCCGCCCACACCATGACTCCCAGCGTCATACCGAGCAGCGCGAAGGAGAGGACTGGCGGTTCGATGCCGTAGAGCCAGGGTATCGCCGCCCCGAGTCCCGGCGTCAGACTCTCCATGACCCATCGCATGAACGGGTCCGCAACCGGACCATGCTGGTCTGCGCCGGCCATCAAGGGCATGGACAGCACCATCGCTACCACACCGGCCAGTCCGCTCCAGATCGCCTTCCGTTTGAGCGAAACGAACTCGTCCACCTGCGCGGAATCCCGCGCCTGCTGCTCATCCACTACCGTCAGGTCGGGCCGCGGCAGGGACGCCTGGTATCCGGTTTCATTGATTGCGGCGACGAGATCATCCGGCGACGCGGCGGCCGGATCGAACCGGACCGCCGCGCTCTTCATCATCAGGTTGACGGAGGCCTCGATCACCCCCGGTTGTCGTTCGAGCACACGCTGCACCCTCGCTTGGCAGGCGGCGCAGGTCATGCCATCGATCGAAATCGTGATCGTTTGATGGGCCGCCGTTCCACCTTCGGAGCCGGGTTCCCTGATCTCAATCGAATGGTCCTTCAGCGCCGTTTCCATGAGGAGACCTCCTTGGTGAGATCGATCCTTCGGCCCTGGGCCAGGAAGAAGTACCAGTTGATCCAAGCGATGGCGGCAACCCCGCCGATGACGACGAGCCATTCGATCGCGCTCATGCGACCCTCCCTGCGGGACAGACTTCGTAGCCCGCTTCCTTTACGACTTCGACGATGTCCTTCGGTTCGATCGCACTCGGATCGTAGGTCACCCGAGCCTGTCCGACCGTCACCTCGCATACGGACAGACCCTCTAGCCGGGCTAAGGCCCTCTGGACCTGCCCCACGCAATGGCCGCAACTCATCCCCTCGATCTGAAACGTGGTCTCGATCATGACGTTCCTCCTTCTGTTGTTGGTCGGCTGCCTGTCTGATGACAGGCACTGTCACCACTACAGACGGAAGAGGGTGCGGATTATTACAGTCGGGAGGGCCTCCCCCCTAGGGGTGCCCCTCCCTGGTTAGACGGGGATGAGGGTTGGAGCCATGTGTAGATTCGATTCAGATTCGAGTCAGTCCCCGCCAAGCAGAGCCCGCGTCACAACATGTCCGATAACGAACATCGCCACGAGGATCAGTCCGGCTGGATGCATGAGCAGAGTTAGCCCGCATCATGCATGGCGGTTCGTGACGAATTAGCGGAGTCGCGTCGCGAGACGGGAGCGTGGAGCCGCGAGGGAGGAAGGCGTACTTGAAACAGTATGTCGACCGACCGAGCGGCGAGCCCGCCCGCTATACCGCACTTCGTGCGAACCGGCGGCGCGTCGGGCAACGCCCCTCTTCATTGTCGCCGCCGGAGAAACACCTTCGATTGTCAAAGCTTGTCGCAGCAGCGAATCCGCAATTGCAGTAGAACTGTTCATGAATAATGCGGGCTAGTAGTTGGCCCCTCTTTCCCATCTCCACCTGGGCCTAACCGGTGTGGCGGTATCAGTAAGCGGCAGGCCTGTGTGCAACTGCGACGTCACGGTGGGGATCGGACGTTCTCGCAACGTGATCGACGTGTGATGGAGTTTTCCGGCTCGCAGGAACTCGACCTCAACCTTGTCCCCGACCCGCAAGGCTTTGATCGCGTGGCTGAATTCTTCCGGCGACCGCACGAGTTTGTTCTCTATGGAAAGGACGATATCCCCGCCTAAGATCCAGGGCGTCCCCTCCACAACAATGTGCAGCCCACCACCCTGGAGCCCCGCCTCCGCCGCCGGGCTCCCCTCCTCCACCCGTTCGATGAGCCATCCCTTGCTCATGGGGAGAGAAAAGAGCGTCACCACCTGATCCGTCGGGAAGGTGCCGGTCACTCCCAACCAGGGACGTGAAACATGCCCGTTCGTCTTGAGTTCGTCGAGGACAGCTTTGGCCCGATTGATCGGGATCGCGAATCCGATATTCTGGGCGCCTGCGATGATGGCCGTCGTGATGCCGATGACGTCGCCGTGCGAGTTCATCACCGGCCCTCCGCTGTTGCCGGGATTGATCGGCGCCGTTGTCTGGATCATCCCGTCATTCGGTCCCGTTTTTTGTATCCCCGGGCCTCCCCATCCGCTGATGATGCCGTTTGTCAAGGTGAACCCCAGGCCGAAGGGACTGCCCACGACGAGCACCTTCTGGCCCACCTTGACTCCATCTGAATCGCCCAGGCGCACCGTAGCAAGTTGGCCCTTGACTGAGTCCAACTTCACCACTGCCACGTCCGTTTGGGGATCAATCCCCACAAGCTCCGCGGCCACCTTCCGCCCGTCATAGAGCGTCGCGATTATGGTCGTGGCCCCGGCGACCACATGGGCATTGGTCAACACCGTCCCCTCTCCATCCAGGATGAAGCCTGCACCGAACCCCACCCCGGAGGAACCTGTGACTCCATTCAACCCTGTCGACGCCGTAAACAGGGACACGGTCGCAGGGGCGACCCGCTCATACAGTCGAACGGTTTGATCCTCTTCTGATAAGGCCGCCAGGATGGACGAGGGCTGGCTCGACATGATCAGGATCGTGCAGACGAGGACGCTTCGCACGGCACAGCGCCACCCGGCCGTATATGAGACTCGTGTCATTGGATTCTCCCCTCGCGCCGTCTCGCGAACAGGCCTCCGTCGGTCGGACGGCCGTCGAGAGACTTCCCTGGATTCGAACCGTTCATGCCATGCCGCCGACCGGCAGCGGCTCTCGTTGTCCCACGGTCGCTGCGGAATAGACGAGGTCAAGAAACAGAAGACGGCTCAGCGGCTTGGTCAACCAGGCATAGGCGCCCAACTCCACCGCGCGCATGGACAGATCCGTCTCAAGTCCCGAAACGATAATGACGGGCATGTGGTGGTCCTGCTCATGTACACGAGCCATCACCTCCAGGCCGTTGACACCCGGCATCTGAAAGTCGGTGACGACCACATCGAACGGTTCGGCCTTGATCCGCTTCAGTGCCTCTTCTCCGTCACAAGCCTCGCCGACGACATAGCCCTCGCCGGCAAGAAGAACTGCCATCAGTGCTCTGACATCTTCGTTGTCGTCTACGACCAAGATTCGCCTGCCTCGGTGATCCATGCCGGCCTCCCATGAATGGGGCCTCGCTCAACAGTCAACACGAGGCCCTGTTGAAAAATAGTTGGACCGTTAACCTCCCATGCGGAGTTGGTCGCCCAACCTTCCGGTTCAAAGACACCTGCCCAATCTCCAGAACGAGGTGCGTGCCTCAAGGCACATGCGGACTCACTGTCCTTGCCTGTCCATCAGGGCGTCACAACCTGGCCCGACCGTCTCGCCCATGTGAAGCCTTACGCTGGCTGCACCGTGCGCGGGTCACAGGGCTGGCCGGACTTCAGCACCCCGTAGGCCAATGAAAGGAGGCCCAATTCATAGAATCTCCTTGTTTACTCATTTCGCTTGTGACTGGAGCTCATGATCCACACTCGTGCTTATCAGCAATGGCCGTTCCACGCGCGATGCCGACAGGGATCATGACTCCAACCCATTGATCATCCGGACCATTTATCGCCATGCTTCTCGCCACTCTGTTTGAGATAAGGAGCAGTGCCGAACGTCGGCCAGCCGTTCATTCGGCAATCGCCGACATATCGGCACACTGCGTTTGACCCTAGCGGATTGCGGCTCGTTGCAGGCGCAGGCTGTCGGCCACGACGCTGACGGAGCTGAACGCCATCGCGGCGCTCGCGAGAACCGGGCTCGGCAAAATCCCGAAGGACGGGTAGAGGATGCCGGCCGCCACCGGTATGCCGGCCAGGTTGTAGGCGAAGGCCCAGAACAAGTTCTGTTTCACGATCGTCATCGTCCGCCTGGACAACTCGATCGCGTTGGCTGTGCTCCGAAGGTCCGAGCGCATCAGCGTGACATCGCTCGCCTCGATCGCGATATCGCTGCCGGTGCTGACGGCGATCAACGTATTCCTGTCCGCCGAATGGTGGCGGAGGCCGACCATTCCCGAAGGTGGAACTGCCGCCCGGCCCAGACCATCACACCGGCTGTCATGCCCAGCAGTGCGAATGAGAGGACTCGCGGTTCGATCGCGTAGAGCCAGGGCGCGGTAGCCCGTAGCCCCGGCGCCAGGCTCTCCATGACCCATCGCATCAACGGAGGGGTGCCCCTCCCTGGTCAGACGGGGATAGGGGTTGGAGCCATGTGTAGATTCGATTCAGATTCGAGTCAGTCCCCGCCAAGCAGAGCCCGCGTCACAACATGTCCGATAACGAACATCGCCACGAGGATCAGTCCGGCTGGATGCATGAGCAGACTCAGGATGAACATCTCTGTCTCCTCCTTTCGCTTGTCCTTGCATCTCAAAGGTACGCGACCGGGATGAAAACCCGGTGAAGACCCGGTGAAGGTGTTCCCGCCAATCTTCATCGGTTCTTCACGAATTCTTCATCCGTGCCGGCTAACCTGCGCGCAGGCTCAACGAGAGCCCCAGCGGAGCCATGTTGGTACAGGCCCTTGAACCTGGGAACAGGAACCCGACAAGGAGACAACGGCACGATGTTCGTCCTTCTGCTTGCCCTGATCGGACTGTTTCTGCTCCTCGCATGCATGGTGGGAGTCGCGCTGTATACGGAGAACCGCAAACAACGATGACTACCGGTCATAATCGCCGGCCGCCTCCGGCTGATAGAGGATTTCCTCGATCCTCACCTTTTTCACCCCCGCCGGAACCTGCCATTCGATGGTATCTCCGACTCGGTACCCCAACATGGCGGTGCCGATCGGGGCGAGCACGGAAATCTTGCTCTCCTCGATCTTGGCCTGGCTGGGAAACACCAGGGTGTAAACCCGCTCATCTCCCGTATCGAGATCGAGCAGGCGGACCTGCGAGTTCATCGTCACCACGTCTTGTGGAATCGCTTTCGGATCCACCACGTGCGCCCGATCGAGTTCCCGCTCCAGGCTCTGGAGATACTCGCTATTTTTCCCTTTGAACACGATCCCGACCTGCAAGAGTTCCGACAGTCGTTCAAGGTCAAAGGCGGTGATATAGATGTCTCGATGTTCCATGGTGTCACACTCCTTGTTTGACGGATGAGAGAACGCGATTTCCGACTGTACGGTGTAAGGCCGGTCCTGGCCGAGCAGCCCAAAAATTGATCTTACGGTCGTGAAGGGGCTTCTGGAGGGGAGTGCCTGCGACGGAGATAGGGAGAGACGTCCCCCGTGACGTTCACGGATTTCCCGACGGACGCGTGCCTCGACGACCAGATCATCCAGACCGCCGCCATGGGCAGCATCGTCGTTCCGAGAGCAGAGAGCACAATGATGGCCGACAGGGGCATGACGTCTCCCTTTCCTCAGTCAACGATACGACCGCCGGATGAAGATTGCATGAAGAACGGATGAAGACTCTCTCAGGTTGCCTCGTTGATAGGTCTTGCTGCGTCATTCGTCATTCGTCCTTTATATATGTCTCGCGTTCCTCCTTTCGCATTGGCGCCCCACTCAGAAGATGAACCATTCTTCACGATCGGTTCACCCCTTCTTCATGCTGCACTGGTACCCTTTGCCTCATCAGATGACGGGCTCCATGCGATGTCCACTCCCACACAGGCCATGAGGTGAATGCGATGTCCGAAACCATCAGCTCTGGGGTCATGCTTACGCTTCTGTTGGTCGCGATGACGGTGCTGATCCTATGGGGCATGTCTCTATTGGCATAAACAACCGACTCGCGCGCATAAGGGGATTCGCGATAGATCAAGAGAGGAGGTTCGAATGATGTCAGAACTCTTAGCCAGTCTCATGCTGATCGTGACGGTGGGAGGAATGGCGCTGCTCGTCATGTGGGGCCTGTCCATCATCGTGTAGTCGGCTCAGGAACGGCTCGAACAGTCGTCGATATGACCAGCCCCGTGGCATTTCATGGGCCGGCAGGAGCACAATAGGGCGGAGCGCCAGTCGAAAAGTTCGACTGGCGCTCCGCCGGCCCGGACATCACCGCCATGCGCATCCTCCTCGTCGAAGACGATACCAATCTCGCCCAGTTCGTGCAGAAGGGTCTCCGCGAGGAACGTTACGCCGTCGATTGGGCGGCCGACGGCGAAGCGGGGCTCGACCTTGCCGGCCACAATGAGTACGACCTCCTCATTGTGGACATTCTCCTACCCAAGTTGGACGGATTGACGCTCTGCCGCCGACTCCGATCCAGCGGAGGACGGACGCCGATCCTTCTGTTGACGGCACAGGACTCCGTTCAAGACAAGGTGGCGGGGCTCGACAGCGGCGCCGACGACTACCTGACCAAGCCTTTCGCCTTCGCGGAACTCCTGGCCCGCGTGCGGGCCCTCCTTCGTCGAGGCGGCCCCCACACGCCCACGCGCTTCAAGGCGGCGGACTTGGAGCTCGATCCCGCCTCCCACCGAGTTTGGCGAGCCGGCAAGGAGATTGCGCTGACGAACAAGGAATACGCGATTCTGGACTTTCTCCTTCGGAACAAGAACCGCGTTCTGACCCGGACTGCGATCATCGAACATGTGTGGGATATCAGCTACGATCCCATGACCAACATCGTGGACGCGCATATCCGGTCACTCCGCGTGAAGATCGATCGCGACTTTTCGCCGCAACTCATCACGACCGTGCGAGGAGCCGGCTACATGCTGGAAGCACCGGAGGATGCATGACGTTCTTCCGGAACCTGATCCGTGCTTGGGCCTTGGCGCTGATTCTCGTGGTCCTGGCTATCTTCAGCGCGCTGCTCTATGGAGGGTTTGAGGTTCTGCTTCAGCGCTATGCCGACGCCAGGTTGCTGGGGCTCGCACAGACGCTGGCTGCCATTATCGAGCAACGGCCGGATCTCCTGAGCGGCAGTCGAGAACAAGAGATCGTTCCGCTTCAGGAGACGGACACGGACGAAGCGCAGCACGAATTGCGCGAAGCGGCACACTCGATCGTCGTCCTCACCCCAGACGGTCGGATCGTCTGGCAAGGTTCCAATGTCGTGCCCCGTCCGCCGGTGAGCAGCGAGCTGCTCGAAACGATCCGGAGCGGAAATCCCCTCTACGACACGGTTTCCACCGTCAACGGGTCGCCGGTGCGACGCCTGTCGCTCCCGATCCCTGCTCGGGGAGAGGTCCGGTACATTCTCCAGGCCGAGGCTTCGCTCGGATTTGCGGAGCGGGCCCTCCGCAATCTCTTGGGTTTGCTCGCGATCGTGTCCGCTGCCATGATGGCCGTGGCCTGGTTGGGCAGCGGCTGGCTGGCGCGAAAGGTCTTAGGACCGATCGACGTCTTGAGCGCCACGGCGGAGACCGTCTCCGGCTCGGCGCTCGAAACCAGGTTGAACGTGGATGCTCCCTATCGGGAGTTCCATCGGTTGGCGCAGGCCTTCAATGCCATGCTGGACCGATTGCAGAAGGTTTTCGAGGGCCAGCGGCGTTTTGTGGACCATGCGGCGCATGAAATGCAAACACCTCTGACGGTCTTGCAGGGGAACATCGAGGTGGCGCTCCAGAAGGCGCGCACGGCAGAGGAATACCGCGAGGCCTTGCTGAATAACTGGGAAGAGGTCCAGCGGTTGGTCAGCCTGACTCGGTCGCTCTTGACCCTGGCCCGATTGAGCGGGGATCACTCACCCGTGCAGCCTACTTCGCTCGCGCTTGAACCGCTGCTCCGGGAACTGGTCGAGGAGCTGATGGTCCTGGCCGAAGATTACAAGCTCCAGTTGAGGCTTCAGGCTGATCCGGTGCCTTCCATCCAAGGCGACGCCCGGTGGCTCAAGCAGGCGGTGATTAACCTCTTGCACAACGCGCTCCGCTACACGGAACCGGGCGGGCGCGTTACGGTAAGCCTCGGGGTCCTGGGCAATGAGATCCGTATCGCGGTCGAAGATACGGGTCAGGGGATCGAATCCGATCAGTTGCCGCACCTCTTCGAGCGATTTTATCGCACCGACCGGGCGAGGGCGCGAGATTCCGGCGGCACCGGCCTGGGCCTGCCGATCGTGAAAGAAATCATTGAGGCGCACGGCGGCCGCATCACGGTGGAGAGCCAGGTCGGGATCGGCTCAATCTTCACGCTCTGGCTACCGGTTCCTCATCCACATTAGACATGACGGCTCATGACGTTCCACCTGTTGCCTGAATTGTCAAAATCAAGACATGACCCCAATCACAATCAGATGTGGCGGGCTCGTCATTCAGCCCGCGTTCCTTGCCGCTCGAAGATTTGGAAAGCGCTCGCTCGCGAACAACAACACCCATGTGACGAGCACGAAGGGAAGCGTCAGCGCGGGCATGCCAAGCGGCTGCAGTGCAGCGGACACTGCCGCGAACACGAAGGGAGTGGCGATCGTGGCCACCAGCGCATAGGCCACCGATACGCTTCCCGGCATAAAAAAGACAGTACCCATGGCGACTGCGACAAGCACGCTGTTGAATCCGAACGCACCCGAGCGGATCGCAGGTTCAGCGGCGCCCATACCCCAAGCCACGAGCACCCCGCTCAGCGACCCCAACAGCGCCGCAGCACCGGCCGCCCTTGACCCGATGAACAGCCCAGCCACGAATAGAATGCCGGTAACCATGCTTTCTTGAAAGAAGACCTGAGCAATACCGTTGAAGAGGCCTTCGACGACCGACGAAGCGGTTACGACTCCCTCCACTGCCACTGTCTTGGGCAGGCCGGCGGTCGGTAGGAGACCCGTGGTCTGGAGTCGCCCAAAACGCGCCGTCGCCAGGAAGAAACACAGGGAGATGAAGACAAATGGCGCTGTGAGTGCGGGCATTTTCCAGCCCTCCAGCAGAGAAAGCATTGCCGCCATGGCGATTGTCGAGCACGCCGCCGCGAAACCGACGCACCCCCAGGTCAACGCATTCGGTTGCAGGAAGAAGAGCAAGGCGATGCCCACGAGCCCGCCATTGAAGCCGAAGAGCCCTGCCCGGACCAGCGTGCGATCGACGCCCAACAACAACGCGGTGGCCGTGCTCACCGCACCGCCGAGCAGGAGGGCGGTCCCGAACAGCAGGGAGCTGTAACACACCCCCATGACGAAGAGCAGACCGGTATAGCTGTTGTTCTGGAGCATCACTTGGCCGATGCCGCGCAGTACGGAATCAAGAAAATCCAACAGCGAATGCGAAACACCCTGGCCTTCTACGACGAGACCCGTCGAGGAGAATCGCGCGGCCATAACGTCAGAATCCCCCGTGGCCGATCTGCGCATCCGGTATGTGATGCCCAAGAGACATGCCGGTGACCTTCACGCAGTGGGATGCGAGCATGCGATTCTCCTCCATAATCAAGCTGTCAGCTCTCCGCCTAAAATCGTTGCGGCGATCACCTACCACATCGCTTTTTTCGCGCACTGGGTGAGACTTGGACTTTCCTTGCCGGCGATGACGGCGAACGACTGAGGAGCCGCCGAGGCACTGGCCGTTCCAGCGAGCTCTCTCGTGCGGGTCCTCATCGCGAAACGCGCACAATCTGCCGGATTGTCTTGGAAACACGAGGGGGTGTCAACGTGGGCCCTGCCGGAGAACCCCGTCATCCCGGCGACCTAGCCCACATTATTCATGAACGTTCGTGACGTTCCACCCGTTGCTTGGGGCCCATTGCCATTGGCGTTGCAATGGGCGCCCCGATCAACGGGTACTGGAAGACGCCGGGCGTTGGCCCCACTGCATGGAGAGGAGCAACGGATCGCACGACGGCTGCAATAGAAGTCATCGTGAATAATGCGGGCTAAGCGGCTGTGCGCTTTCGCGCCATCCGGCTCGAGCGGGCAGTCAGACGCCGAGAGGAACGTGCCACCTTCAGAAGGGAGCGCAAGGTATCGTTCACGGCTTTCGAATCGCGGAACGCCTTGGCGACGTCGGGATCCAGAACAACGACGTTCGCCCCTTCCTTGAGAAGGCGCCGATAATATTTCCCCCGAACCGCCTTCGAATAGTCGAAGGTATATTCGGGGCGGAGATCGTCGCTGAAGGCCCCGGTCTTACGTTTCATGTCTCTTCCTCTCGTGTCGCGTCGCAGGTCGTGCGCTGATGATGCGCACAGCCTTGCCGCGCTCAGTGTGTGACACAGCTAATAGCCTGCCGTGTGCCGAGTAGCCAACCGTGATGAACCTGCGCTCGCCGACTGAGTGATTAGGATCATCGAAGGTGGCAGACAAGGGATCATAAAACACGGTTACTGCTTCGTCAAAGGAGACTCTATGTTTCCGAAAATTCCGCTTGGCCTTTCCAGGATCCCATTCAAATTGCGTTCAACGATCCCGGTTTCCCGCAAGCGCTCGGCGTCTTACGCCCCGGCTCAGCGGCGGACCGCGCAGCGAACCGTCCGCCGCAACCGGCTATCAACCTGAGACACATGAGATTCTTAGCCCACATTATGCATGACGGTTCGTGAGGTTCCACCCGTTGCATATGCAGGCAATAGCTGCCCCAGCGTATCGGCGGTTGCAGTAGAAGCGTTCATGAATAATGTGGGTTAGCGCGACTGCGTCGCCTGCCGGAGGAGTGCCGCAAACGCCCGTTCGTCGATCGCAGAACGGTGACGGACCTTGATGTGCCGCACGTACTTCCCCTTGCCCTCAAGCAACCCTCTCGGATCCTTGAGGGATGATCCGTTCAAGAAACCGAACTGCACGTACCCCGCATCGGAGTACACGTAGGCGACGGGTCCGTCAATGCCGACCCAGCACCCGTTTCCCCACTTCACGGCTTCGCTGAGCCTGGGCTCAACGCGTTTCACAAACTTCCGAAGCGCACGAATGATCGCCTGATTCTTCGGATTCTGGGCCTTCAGGTAATGATCGAAGCTCGCATACGCCTTCATGGTCTTCATCGCAGGTTCCTCAATGGAACAAGCAGGTCCCTAACTATTGCGTTCAGCCGCCCCGAGCGGAGTGAGGGAATCGCCGCTAATCGGCAGCGTCGGCTGGCACGCGTTGTTGGCCGGCATGCTCATAGCTTGCCCGCTACCTCGAAGCCGTAAACTCGCAATTGTTGGTGTACCGGGTGTACGAGATTCTTTTGCAGTTCTTCAACGCGCTCCCCGAGCCTCACTTTCATGATGTTCTTAGCGAGCACTTCAAAGCTGGCGATCGCTTGTTCAAGGTGCACTTGGGGAGGGTTGTGTTCGTATCCGAATATTAGGATGGCCTTTCGTTCATATAAGGCGCACTCCAAGAGCTTTATGCAGTCGCCGAGTGAGCTCGTGTTTCCTGGATACGGATGGAGAACGTTCTCAGACCAATGCTCCGCCGGCTTTCCGTTGTCTCCAAAGGGTCTGACAATCTTCAATTCGAGAGCCCAATGGCCGAGGATCAGGATATCAGGTAGACGCTTCGTCGCCGCTCGCGCATAGAGTTCAGGCTTTTTCGTTTTCATTTGCTTCAAAGCGGCAGAGACTGCTTGGGCTTCGCCGTACGGTCCGATGCCTGGATGGAATTCCTTGTGGGGCGTACGCGTGCTATCGACAGCAACTAGCCCATCGGCAAAATCAGCGACCAACTCGACCAATGTCATTTCATGACGGCCAGCTGTAGGCGAGCCGCCGAGGCACTGCGCCTTCTGGCGGCCTAATCTCGTGTGGTCCTCGGTCAGAACCCCTCAAAAATCTGCCGGATTGTCTGAGAAACACAAGAAGGTGTCAACGTGGTCCTTGCTGGAGAACCCCGCCACTACGGCGGCCTATCGGGGGTTGTAGCAGAAATCCCCTCGGACCCCGGTGACCGTGCGTTTCGGCTTCGCTCACCACAGGCGGCTCGACGGGCTCACCACAGGCGGTTCGACCGGCTCACCACAGGCTTCGACAAGCCTGTCCTGAGCCAGTCGAAGGGCCTGTCCTGGGAAAACCAACCGTCTCCTTCGAGAGCCTCAGGACGAACGGTTGGTTTATCGAAGGGCTCAGCACGACTGGAGAAACATCCTGGTTTCATGGACAGATCCGTTCGCCCTGAGCCCGTCGAAGGGCTCACCACGAACGAGTTTCTGGAACAGGACGCTAATCCAGCGTCTGCCTGTACCGTTTCACGCCGATCATCAGGGCGACCGCAGCGAAGAGCGCAATCTGCCAAAGTTGAAGCGAGACCTCCTCGATGCCGTTGCCCTTTAAGAGAATCCCCCGCACGATGCGCAGAAAGTGCGTGAGCGGGAACACTTCACCCAGGGCCTGCGCCCACTGCGGCATGCCGCGGAACGGGAACATGAAGCCGGACAGCAAGAGTGACGGCAGGAAGAAAAAGAAGGTCATCTGCACCGCCTGGAGTTGGTTCTGCGCCAACGTGGAAAAGGTGATGCCCACCGCCAAGTTGGCGGCGATGAACACCAGGGTCACGGCGAGCAGCAGCAAAATGTTCCCGACCATCGGCACGTGGAAGAGAAAGGAGGCGGCCAGGAGGATCAACCCGACCTGCACGTAGCCGACGACAATGTAGGGGAGGATCTTGCCGCTCATGACCTCGAAGGGGCGGGTGGGCATCGAAAGCAGATTCTCCATAGTGCCGCGCTCGCGTTCGCGCGTAATAGCCAGGCCGGTGATCATGATCATGGTCATCGTGAGGACGACACCCATCAGGCCCGGCACGATGTTGTAATGGGTGATGGCTTCCGGGTTGTACCGCGGATGGATGCGCAGGTCGATCGCGCCGTCGTCCGCGGCGAGAAAGGCGAGGGGCCCCTTGAAGTCTTCCCGCAGCGCGGTGTTTATCACCGTGCGAAGAGACCCCATCGCGTTGCTCGTGGCGGCAGGGTCGGTCGCATCGGCTTCAAGCAGCACGGCGGGTCTATCACCACGAAGCAGGTCTCGCGTGAAATTCTCAGGAATGTTGACGACGAACTGGACCTCGCCTCGCGCCAGCGCCTCCTGCGCTTCGGCTTCGGTCTGCACCTGACGGACGAATTCGAAATAGCCGCTGTTCCGGATTCCATAAAGCAACGAACGGCCTTGCGGTCCCTGATCGGCGAGAAGCACGGCGGTGGGCAACTGCTTCGGGTCGGAATTGATCGCAAACCCGAACAGCGTGAGCTGGATCAGCGGCACCCCGACCATCATCCCGAACGTCAGGCGGTCCCGTCGCATCTGGATGAACTCCTTCACCACGATCGCCCAAAACCGCGCAGGAGAGAATTCGTATCGCTTCCTCATCCCGAAACCTTCTCCGAGACCCGTTCCGGCGCATTGTCCATCAGATGAATGAACACGTCCTCCAACCCCGTTTCAATCCGCCGCCATTCATAGGGCGTGGTTCGAAACGGCGCAATGGCCTGGTCGAGTGCCGCCGCGTCGTCTCCGCTGACGTGGAGCATGGTGCCGAACGCCACGGCCTGTTGGACGCCCGGCGCTTCCCTGAGTCGCTGCGCCAGTTCGAGCAGATCAGGTCCGCCGACCGACCAGGTCGTGAGGCGCGAGTGCTCGATCACTTCCGCGACCGTGCCATGGGTGAGCAGCTTGCCGGTGGTGATATAGGCCAGTCGATGGCATCGTTCGGCCTCATCCATGTAGTGCGTGGTGATCAGAAACGTCAGTCCTTGCGCGGCCAGCTCATGGATCTGCTCCCAGAATTCGCGGCGTGCCTTGGGATCGACCCCGGCGGTCGGCTCGTCGAGGAGAAGCAACTTGGGGTCGTGAATCATACAGGCCGCGAGGGCGAGGCGCTGTTTCCATCCGCCGGATAACTGGCCCGCCAATTGCTGTTTCCGCGCGGACAGGCCGAGCCGGTCTAGGCTGGCACGGACCGCATCACGGCGGTTCGGAACCGCATACATCCGGGCCACGAAATCCAGATTTTCCGCGATGCTCAAGTCCTCGTAGAAACTGAACCGTTGTGTCATGTAGCCGACCTGGCGTTTGATGGTCTCGCTCTCGGTAATGACATTGTGACCCAGGCAGGTGCCGCGGCCTTCGTCCGGGCGGAGGAGCCCGCAGAGCATGCGAATGAACGTCGTCTTCCCGCTCCCGTTCGGGCCGAGAAACCCGCAGATTTCGCCCCGGCGAACATCCAGATCGATATGGTCCACGGCCGTCAACGCACCGAACCGCTTCGTCATCCCGCGCACGCTGATAGCCAGGTCGTTCGTCATGGTCGGCGTCCTTCACGCTCAGGCGCAGGGATATTTCTGACGCGTCACGCGTCACGCGTATCGGAGCGAGTCATCGCATCGTGTCCCCGTCCTCACTCCTCGATTGGCGGATGACGTTTGACGCATGACGACGGTTCAAAGCGTCGCGATCACCAGCCAAGAGGGTACTCGGCTAGCGGGCTTCTTCAACATGCTGCGTGATTCCAACACGCACATCCACCGGCTGGCCCGGATGCAGATTGGCCGCGACCTGTGGCTCGAACGTCGCTTCGATCATGAACACCAGCTTGTCCCGACTCTCCCGGCTATAGATGACCGGCGGGGTGTACTCGACTCGCGGCGAAATAAAGCTCACGGTGCCGACAAACGGCTGGGCCACGCTGTCCATGCTGACCGCCACCTGCTCGCCGAGATGAATTGTTCCGATCCTGGCCTGCGGCACAAACGCGCGAACCTTGACGTTTTGCGGCGGCAGCAACGCAACGACCGGCCGGCCCGCCGCCACCCATTCGCCTTCGCGATACAGCGTGTCGAACACCAGCCCTCCCTTCGGCGCGCTTTGCCGCTTCTGCGAGAGATCCCATTCCGCCTTGGCCAGCGCCGCTTCCCGCGCCCGGACTTCGGCTTCTGCCGCGATAACCTGATCGCTGCGCGAGCCGAGCTGTGCCGTCGTCAGGTCGGCTTCGAGTTGCGCCACCCGCTGCCGTTGCTGGTCTCGTCCGGCACGGGCCCGGTCGAACTCCAGCTCCGCCGTCGCACCTGGCACGCTCATCAACGCTTCGTGCCGCGCGAACTCGCTCTCTGCCAGTTTCAGCGCCGCCCGCGCTTGCTTGAGCTGCGCCTTGACGGCTTCAATCTCCGTCGGCCGCTTGCCCTTCCTGACATCCGCCAGCGTCGCCCGAGCCTGCGCGAGCCTCCGCTCCGCCTCGTCTCTACCGGCCTGTTCCGCCGCGCTGTCCAGTGCAAACAACGGATCGCCTTCCTTCACCTGTGTCCCGCGTCGGACCGACAAGGATTCCAGCGCGCCCGGGAGCGGCGAGGCCACATAGACATACTCGCCTTCGACATACCCCTGGACCAGGTTGGGGTCCGAGTTGGTGCACCCGGCCGCAACCGCCATCCATGCCAGCGGAACCACCATGCCACGGACGATGCGCCGAAATAATGGATCACGACCGGTCATGACTTGACCTTCCCGTCTCGGTCATCACGCCTTCCAGGACGACCTTCATGATGGCGGCATAGCCGGTCTTCGGGCTGAGCGCGAGTTCGGCCATCTTCGGGGGATTCATGACGGCCTGCACGGCGCCGAGCAGAATCTCCATGATCAGGGTGGCCGGGATGTCCTTTCTGATCATGCCGGCCCTGCGCCCTTCGCCGAGGATCTTGCCGAAATGGCGTTGAATCACGTCCCGCCGCCGAGTTTCCACGATCTTGAACAACTCCGGCGACTCCCGGCGCATGTCGCGTACAAACGGCGGTTGAATCTCTTCCGTGTGATGCTGCATGCAGGCCAAAAGCCGGTGCAGGGCATTGAGGACGTCGGAGGAGCAGGCGGCCGTGATCCCGTCGAGATCCGCCTCGACGCTCCGGAACTTGTCCAAGAGCACGGCCTCCAGGAGCGCGACTTTGCTCGGGAAGCAGGCGTACAGCGTTTTTTTACTCATGCCGAGCTCCGCCGCGAGATCGTCCATCGTGACGTGGCGAAACCCATGGCGCATGAATTGATGCCGGGCGGCCGTGACCACGCGTTGGGTGACGGACAGACCGGACGACACGATGGAGGCTCGGTGGGATCGCATAGCCGACAGGCTAATCCTAAGGAAACTCAAATCGTATTGCAAGTTTCCATTTAGCGCGCGAGGCCACGTGGGGTATCGCAGGGCCGCGCATCCCATCATGAGGACATCTTCATGGTCCCTTCATCGCCTTCTCATCTTCCGACCGTACAGTCCTTCCAAGAACTGACACGGTCGGGAACTGGACGCTCGAAGGGAGGAACCCATGGCACGAGGGCACTTGTGGTCGATTGTGTTGGCGGGAGGAGACGGAGTTCGGGCGAGGGCCTTCATTCGTCAGTGGCTGGGATCGGCTAGCCCGAAACAGTACTGCGCCTTCGTCGGGACCCGCTCCATGTTCCAACACACGCTCGACCGTGCGGCCCTCCTCACGCCTTGGGAGCGTATCGTCGTGGTGGCCGCACGGCACCATCAGCCGGAGGTGTGGCATCAGCTCCACCGGAGGCCCGCAGGCCTGGTGCTCTTGCAGCCCGAGAATCGAGACACGGCGGCCGGAGTGTTTCTTCCGCTGACCTATATCCTCGCGCGCGATCCCGGCGCGAGCGTCGTGGTCTATCCATCGGATCACTTCATCTATCCGGAAGACCGGTTTGTCTCGGCGGTGGACCATGCAGTGCGGGGAAGCAACCTGCTGGGGGGACGGCCCGTCCTCCTGGCCGCAAGGCCGGATTTCCCTGAATTGGAGTACGGATGGATTCATCCCGGCCGGTTTCTCGGCTGGACGGGCGATGCCCCCGTCTTGGCGGTGGACAGCTTCATCGAGAAACCGGAGGCGGCGGCCGCACGACTAGCCAAAGATCGCGGCGGTCTGTGGAATACGATGGTCCTGGCGGCGGGAGGCAAGCAGCTCTGGGATCTCGGGCTGGACTGCGTCCCGGAGATGATGGCCCTCTTCGACCGGTTGAGACGCGCCATCGATACGACGGACGAGCCGAAGGTCCTCTCTGCGATCTATGACACCATGCCGCGGAGGAGCTTCTCATCGCATCTGCTGCAGCGCAGGCCGGACCGGCTGGGGGTCATGGAGATGCGCGAGGTTCTGTGGAGCGACTGGGGGAACCCTGCGCGAATCACGGAGACCCTCGACAGGATCGGGAAGCAACCGGCTTTCGCGGAGGAAACGCGCGAACTGCTTCCCACGGGGTGAGGCACGCGAGAGAAGGCATTGCCGGGGAGCGGGCTGCGGTCAGAGACCGGCCACCTCACCCGGCTTGGACATTGAGGAATCGGACTTTCAAGAAGGAGGCAGTGATGACGATGGCGACGCTCCCTTATCAAGCGAAAACCTTCAATCTCAGCGGCCTCACCGGCATTTCTGACCGGACCGTCGAGCTGCATCTTTCGCTCTATCACGGGTACGTTCGTGAGGCCAATCGCCTCAGCGAACGGATTCGCACCTTTCTGGCGGATGGGCCCGTCGATCAGGACGATATGCCGTTGTTTTCCGAACTGACCCGCCGGCTGGGGTTCGAATACAACGGTATGGTCCTGCACGAATATTATTTCGGCAACCTCATCCGGCACGGAGCAGGCGATCCCGGCCGTTCGTCATTGTTCACGCGAGCGGCCGAGGGCAGCTTCGGGTCATACGACGTCTGGAAAACGGATTTTGTGGCCACGGCGTCGATGCGGGGGATCGGGTGGACCATCTGCTATTACGATCCGATGACGGGTCGGTTGTCGAACCACTGGATCAGCTCGCATGAAGTTGGCGTCGTCGCCGGCTTCGTGCCGTTGCTCGTGCTCGATCTGTGGGAACATGCGTACCTGCTCGACTACGCACCATCGGAACGGCAAACCTATGTTGAGGCCTTCTTCTCCAACATTCGTTGGGAGGCTGTGGACGAACGATTGAACGAATGCGCAAGAACGCGCATGGAGCGGGTGCGACAAGAACTCTACGGGCCGTGACCGATCACGTTGGCGATCCATTGCCCAGCCTGGGAAGACCACCAATGGAGGAAGGAGGCATTCGGATGTCCGCGGCATTCGCGATTGTGTTGATATCGATGATCTTCGGCTGGGCTGTAGTCCTACGGGCGGCCTATCTTGACGATCGGCCCGCTCCGCCTCCACGTGCCGGTGGAAAGAGGTCTTCGGTAACGTATGCGGGTATCCAATCCATCATCGGCAATTCCGGGCTGGCCGGCGCCCGTGGGGGTTCGTGAGGGATCAGCCTTCTCTGCCCAGAAACCGGGGCACCCATGGCTCCATGGCATGCGATGCATCGAGACCACCGGACCCGTCGCCCTGCAGGCGACGGAATGCGCCGCGCGAGGTCGCCGCTGCCGATTCGGCGTTGCATTCATTATCGAATCGAGTAAGAATCACGCTCGAAGCACCGGGGAGCCATTTCCGCGATAGCGGGGAGTGTGCTTGCCGGGTCTGAGCCTGATGGTTCAACTGTTTCTGGAGAAGCAACACAAAGGAGGGCGGCATGGCTGAAGCGAGGATCAGCGTCACGTTTGAGAAGGACCACGAGCGGCTGGATGCCCTGTTTCTCTCATTCCAGGAACAGAAGCGAACGGATTTCGCAAAGGCCAAGGACGCGTTCGTCGCATTCAAATTCGGCCTCCAGCGTCACATCGTGTGGGAGGAGGACATCCTTTTTCCGAAATGGGAAGAAAACGCGGGGATGGCGGAGGGCGGGCCGACGGCAGTGATGCGGACGGAACATCGGTTGATCGGCGATTGTCTGGAGGCCATCCATCAGAAAGTCCAGGAGCAGAATCCGGACAGCGACCGGGAGGAGCAGCGATTGTTGGAATTGCTGAAGTCGCACAACATGAAAGAAGAACGCATTCTCTACCCCTCGATGGACCAGGTGATCAGCGAGGCGGAGTTGGCCGACATCTACCAAGCCATGAAGGACCTTCCGGAGGAGCGATATCGTGTCTGTTGCGGGAGCGACAGGTAACGGAACCCTCCCGACCGACGCTCAGCCCAGGGAGTTGCACCCCTTGAATTTTCCTCCGCTACGACAAAGGAGGGCGGCGGCGCGCCGCAATACTCTGGCGAGATGACACTTGCTCGACTCAGCACCAAGAAAGAGGACCGAGCTACAGAAAAAAGTCCTCACCTTTTGGTCGTAGCTCCAACTCGAAGGTCCAGGCCTCTGGCTTTTGCCTGGTCAACGTCCAATACATCTCGGCCATTTCCGCGGGATTCAGCATCGGCTCACCGATGGCACCAGGCATCTGCGCTCTCACCGCCTCCGTGTCGATGACACCATCGACGACAATGTGTGCAACATGGATCCCCTGCGGCCACAATTCCCGCGCAAGGGAATCGGCCAGCCCTCGAACCGCGAACTTGGCACTGCTGAAGGCGGGCGCTCCCTTGCGCCCCCGGATCGAAGAAGTTGCGCCTGTAAATAGAATGCTGCCGCCTCCACGGACAAGCATGTCGGGGACAGTCTGCTTGCAGCATAGAAACGCCGCCAACGCGCAACTTTCCCACGTCGATCTGAAGCTCTCCGCCGTCAATTCACTGAACCCACCCCAAACCCCACTACCCACATGATTGATCAGGACGGAGGCTGGCCCAAGCTCACTCCGCACCTGGACAAACGCCCGAGCCACGGCGTCGGCATCCGTCAGATCTGTCGGCACAGGGAGCGCTCGCACTCCAGACCGTCGCAGTTCCTCCGCTAGAGTACGAAGAAAATCCGCGGAGCGGGCCAGCAGCGCGACTGCACAGCCTTCGCGGCCAAACTTGCGGGCTAAGGCCGCGCCCAATCCGGATCCCACGCCCGCAATGAGGGCAATCTCTTGCTTCGGTGCGCTCATGATACTGTGCCTGAACCTTTCTCCCTACTTCCCGGCCTGCATTGCAGAATGGCCCGTAGAGGGACTCTGTGGCTCTCGCTATTATCCCGCGCTATCCTGCGATGGCCAATCTACATTGTTCCTGACGCGATTGGCGAGCGAGGCGTTGTCTGTTTTCAGCAGCAACATCACCTTCTTATGCATTGGGACTTCCACCCCGCGAACCGTCTGGTGTTCGTTCCGCTTGCCTTCGTGGTCATCTTGAACATACGATTTCGTGACATATTCCATCGCATGCCGCCTGTGCAACGCCTCCGACTGCGGCTTGTGTCGCGTCCACGAATGGGGAAGCACCTATGTCTCTTCAACCCTGGATCACATGCCTTCAAACCGGCATCATCATCCGCCATCTTGAGACTCGTTATCCTGAACAGGCTTGCAAGGTCGATTATCGACGCGTTCTGGCGGCGGCCGAATCGTTTCGTGAGATCCAGGACACCCGTGCCTTTCTGATCGATTCGAGCAACTGGATTCCCCACTCGGCGTTCCGTGAACTGATCAAGAGCTGCGAGTTGGCAACCGGCGAGAAAGACTTCGCCTATCTGGCCGCCCTGGCCTACTACGACACCGTCAAGACTCAGCCCCCGACCCTTACCGAAACGATCGCCATTCTCCTCAACGACGTTGAATCGGTCTTTCGCTCCATCTGCGACTGGGCCTTGGCCTATACGAACTACCTTCAGCTTCAGTCCTTCGTGCGTCCGGATGAAGCTCGGACAGTCCATATCCTCTCCCGCTACCACTCTGCCGTCGATCCGATCCTCGGAAACGCGCGTCTCCTGCAAGGCAACCTCGAAGGCATCACCAAACTTGATCCGACCGTTGAGACGGTCGACTGCGAGACGATCTATTCGCAAGTCCGCTTGGAAACACTGGTTGAGGAATTCGGCGATGCCTACTCTATGACGACAGACCGCGATCAGATCACGGTGGCCCGTCGCTCGACGGGCAAGGTCGTCATTATCGGACGGATGGTTCCGCTCATCCAATCTCCCATCTCGATCAAGCGAAGTTCCGCGCCCGTGCCACCGCCTCCAGCCGACCAAATCGTGGCGAACCAGGAGCCGGGTGATGTTCTCTCGCTCTGGACCCTCGACAGGGCTCATCGCTCCGGGAAACGCCCTTCCTCCACAGCACGGGAGAGTTGCAGCGCCATCCGCATCGAACGAGGGGGGACCCTCACCCAGGGATCACTCAGCACGACCGTCAAAGCCGGAGCGATCTACAACGCGCCCTACACCCATTATAGACTCCGCTGGACCGCTCACTCTGGCCATGACATTGATCCGTCGGCCGTGGGCCGCGCTCACCTATTGACCGACCGCCGCGCTTTTGCCCATTTGCTCTTCACGCATTTGAAGAATCTTCAGGCCACCCATCGCCATACCCTCACCATGTTCCTGCGCAACGTTGAACTCACCCAGGAAAACGTTCAACTGCGAGAGGAACTGGCGGCATCCCAAGCCACGGGCGGGATCACCGGAAAGAGTCGCGTCATAAAGGATCTTGTCGCCATCATACAGACGATTGCGCCCTCCGACACAACGGTGCTGATCACCGGAGAAACCGGCACCGGCAAGGAGTTGGCCGCCCGCTTGATCCATCAGTTGAGTCAGCGCAACGACCGCCGTTTCGTCGCCGTCAATTGCGGCGCGCTCCCCGAAACACTGCTGGAGAGCGAACTGTTCGGCCACGAAAAGGGCTCATTTACCGGCGCAGTCTCGCAGAAGAAAGGAAAGTTCGAACTCGCCGAGGGCGGCACCCTGTTTCTGGACGAGATCGGCGACATTTCCCCGGCCGTCCAGGTGAAATTGTTGCGAGCCTTACAAGAGAAAGAGTTTCAACGAGTGGGAGGCCATGCCGACCTCAAGGCGGATGTCCGTATTCTCGCCGCCACGAATCGAGATCTGGACGAGTTGATCGAACAAAAGCAGTTCCGGCGTGACCTCTATTATCGCCTCAACGTCATCCAGATCTATGTGCCCTCGTTGCGCGAGCGGACCGAGGACATCGCGGAGTTGGCCGATCATTTCGCGAAACGATTTGCCGCGCGCGCCGGCAAGTCGCTCAAGGGACTGACCCCCGAAGCCTTACAGCTCTGCCTCGCTTATAAGTGGCCGGGCAATGTCCGGGAACTGGAGAACGTGATGGAACGAGCCGTGACTCTTGCACCGAAACAGACCCTGTGGATTATCCCGGACCTGCTCCCGGCAAGCATCCGGCAATCGGCTTCTCGCGAAGTGCCCACGATGGACGTGGCCGAGTTTGTGGATCGCCTCGAGTGGTCGGCGCTGTTGCATACCCTCAGGAAGCACGGGTCGCTGTCCGCTCTGCTGAACCAGGTCGAATGGGCCATCACTCGTCGCACGGTTGCCGAGTATGGCGGGAACAAGAGCCGCGCCGCGAAAGTGCTGGGACGGACCTATCGGTGGCTGCGGAAACTCGAGACCGCCATGGCTGATCGTGAATCGTCAGATCCTTCCCCGGAATCACGTCCCTAGGAGCCTGTCCGACATTGACCTTTCTACTGCGACAAACGATGCACCAGCATCTACGTCGTTCTCGGCGCAGAAAACTCCTCACCGTATTCCAGCGAATACGCTTCCAGTTTTTCCGCACCTGCGGCCTCGTATCTGCCGGCGCCTCATTCGTCTCATAACGAACGGCAATGTCGGACAGGCTCCTAGCCCACATTATTCATGATCGCTTCTCCTGCAATCGCCGACACGCCGCTGCGACCGGCTTGGATGCCGGTTTCCCGCATCCAGCGGGCAGGCTCGTCGCTCGGTCGGTCCACATACTGTTTCAGGTATGCCTCCCTTCCTCGCGACTCCGCGCGAGGGTACCCGTTGCTCTTCCCATGCAATGGGTCCTCCGCCTGGGGTCTTGGCGGTTTCGTCACGAACCGTCATGAATAATGTGGGCAAGCCGTTTCATTGGCCCAACACCTCCCACTCAGCCGTTTCCTCCTCATGATGAACGGTCGTTCGTTCCCTCTGAACGGCCGTTCGCAAGATTTCTGAGACCGGTCCCCACTCTTTGCCGTTCTCTCTCCAACTCAGTGCCCCTGGGTGCTCCAAGATAGGACTCCTTCAGCCGCTCCACGGCGGCGATGCGAAACTGCCGCGGTTCCCGTCGCTGACGATAGCTGTCGGTGGCACGGGAGTTGATTGACTCGATCGCCGTCGGTGCGGTGATCCAGAACGATGCGCTCGATCTCACAGCTATCACACAGGAGGTGCCCCATGAGGAGGCAAGCGATATGGCTTCAAATCTTGCTGACGATGCTGTTCTCCCAAGGATGCAGCCTGTATCTGGCAGCCAGTCAACCGCCCAAAGTCGACGTCGGCGCCTTCAGTGCCGGTGGAATGCCGCGGGATGCCGTGGTTGCCAAACTCGGCGCCCCAACGTCCTCGGTGAAACATGAGGATGGAACACGCACCGAGCTGTACGAGTTTTACGAGGGGTCCGCGACAGGCTGGAAGGTAGGCCGTGCCACTTTCAACTTGATCGCTGACATCTTCACGCTCGGCTTATGGGAACTCATCGCTTCGCCGGCCGAGCTGATGATCAAAGGAGATAAGGTATCAGCCCGTGCTGAGTTCGATGATCGTGATCGGCTCACAGAGTTTGTGCCTTTAGGAGATGCGGATCGAGGCAGAATGGAAAGCAACGAAAAGACGCGCGCCGAGATGACGGAACAATCGCCGACGGTGGAGGTACGCGGTCCAGGAGACCAAGGGCCAAACTAGTTTGGACCTGCGATCGCTTGAAGCAAGAACGGCGGTTCGGCGACGCTGAACCGCCGTTCATAGCTTCAGCCCGAGCGGTCACGGCCCGAGGATTCCGGCTTCGACCTCCATCACACCCGCCATATTCTGCGCGTCTCTGCCGATTCAACAACTTCCACGTCAAAATCGAGACGACGCGCCATGAACCTCCTTTGTGAGCATGCCGGCATGCAACCTGCTGAAGCACGCGTTGACCAGGTTGCCGATGCATTCACTCCACAGGAGGCTCCATGTTCACCATGGGCTGTAAACCAACAAACGTGTTCCTGTCGGAACTGATGATGGTCGCCGGGCAGTCCGGTTGTGCGTTCACACATCAGAGGCCAACAGGTTCGGCAACACCGGTGGATCAACCGGAAACCATCGGTCTGGTGCTGATCCTGGCTTCGGAGGAGAACAGCCTCTCCGTACCAGAGGTGAGGCAAACACAGGGTGCCGCAGTCAGAGGCATGGTACAGGGCTTTGGGCAGGGTTTGGTGTAGGGCTTGTGGTGCGGCCTCTATTTTTATGTTTGCTCACCGGCCCTTGCTGTCGGTGGTGCGGTCCTCGGCGGAGGCATCGGCTGGAGCTATGAGGCCTTGACGACAGAGCCGTCGGAGGCGGTGTCCGCACTGAACCGCGTGCTCGTCGACCTCAACGTTGATGAGGTTGTCCTGGATCATCTCAGCTCCCAGGCAAGAGGGCAGGGCTACTCACTCACTTCTCTCCCGCCTCAACCTGGACTTGCGTCAATCGACGTCTCCGAATATCGACCCCTGGCGAAACGGGGAATCGGTACGGTCCTTGAGGTATGCAGGCCGACGATTGAGCTCCAGAAAGGAGTCACACGCCGCCGACTGGTCATGTCCGTGAATATCAGGTTGATTCGCACAGCGGATGGCATGGTATTCGGTGTAAGCCGCCTCGCCGATGACGAAGGCGGGACGAGGACGCTCGCCGCCTGGGCCGACCACGATGCCGCTGCGTTTCGTGAGGAGATCAGCCGGGCCGCACGGCGCCTTGCGCAGCAAATCGTCAAAGAGGTTGGTGTCGAACGAACATTATCGCCGGTTCGGAGCTCCGAGGTAGCCAGTACCCGCTGATTGAGATGGTTTTGGCCGTGGCGCCAAGCAGAGGATTCTCCTCGCAGCCGGATCAGAATGGCCGAGGCTGAATGGGCGCGCCTTTCCATGACGGCCGGACAAAGGGACTGCCCCACCACAAGTCTCGCCACATTTTTCCCACTTCCCTGAACGAGACGACTCTCCCTATGAATGACGGTTCATAGTTTCCTCAGACTTTATCGAGCATCTGTGCCATAACGGCGCCTCCCAACCTCCTCATCTTCCTCGCTGAGCCCGCTAAGGCACCGGACATGAAGCGGTCTGCCGGAACAGATTTCCGCTGATCAGCATCCCGTCCGACCGGGCACGGTGCTTGCCCATGTCCGTCGGCAGGCGATGTCTCTCACCCAAGGGAGGACATGATGAAAAGGCACTGGCTGGCCACTCTCACATTCCTACTGGCAACCACCGCGGCGGTTCATCTTCTATCGGCCGCCGAACAAATCGAGCAGCATTGTTTGGGATTGCTATGGTGTACGGAACGGGCGGGTGAATCCGTGTCAACGGACGGGTTGCTCTGGCTTTATACGTCTGAAGAACGAGCCACCTACTCTCGATTGGCATTCCGTCCTCTCTATTCGATGGAGGAAGACCCGACCCGCGACCTTCTGCGTCGCAGCGTCTTGTGGCCGCTCGGCACGTACGAGCGCGACGGCGACCGCGTACGGTCCCATGTTTTTCCTCTTTTCTGGCACGCACAAGATGCTGGGACGACATTCACCTTCACCGTCCCGTTCTATCTCAAGGCGATCGACGGGGACAGTTCATGGCACCATCTGTTCCCCTTGTTCAGTCGCCACGTTGTCGGTGACTACTATGCGAGAAACTTCTGGCTCGGGCCTCTGTTGATGACGACCAGCGACACCCGTACCGACCTGTCGCGATGGGATTTCTTGTTCCCTCTCGGCCACCATAGTGAGGATCTTTCATTCTCCCAGACACGGTTTGCCCCGCTGTATTGGGCCGGCGAAGACCGGACGAACGGCGATTCCTATCGTTATGTGCTTCCGTTCTACGGTTCGTCGGAAAGCGAGACACAGCGATACCATTTCGTTTTTCCCTTCTACGGCAGGCTCGATGACTCGTCTGCTCAGGTCAACCGGTTCTCCCTGTTGGGCCTCCCGCCGATGAAGGGCTTCACTACGGCGCCTTCCCTATCGCTGGTCGAACATGCGACCACGGCCACCGGGACCAGTCATCGCATCTTCCCACTGTACCGCTATCTCGTGGAATCGACTGACGACCGCACCTTCGATGTCCTTCTGCTGTACAGTCACCAGACCACCTCGTCCGCCAGCACCGATCGGTTCTTCCCGTTGTATCGTTATGAGCACAATGGCGATGACCAAACTCATGAGTTCGGTCTGCTCGGCTATCGCGAGGCGTCTTGGTTTCGCTATCAGGACAGCCCGAGCGGGAATCAGCATCGACTCCTGGGCCTGTACAGTTACGACCGGAGCCGAGAAGACTCTTGGCAGTTCTCGCTACTAGGCTATCAAGCGGGATCTCTTTACATCCATCGCAGCCAGGCCGATCTCACCCAAGATCGACTGGTGCCGTTCCATGATTACGTCCGAACTGGTGAGACCAGTTCGCTTTCACTGCTGGGCATCTCCGAAGTCTCGCTCTATAGGAACGAGTCCGGTCCTTCGCTCCGTCGTCATCGGCTCTTTCCTCTCTATACCTTCCATCATCACTCGTCCCTAGCGACCACTCGAGCGAGCGTCCTCTTCGCGTACCAACACGAGGAATCACCCGCTCAATACATCGACCGTTTGATCCCGCTTTGGCAATATGACCAGCGGTATGACCAAGACAAGGCCAGGCTGAATGCCCTGGGGATCGGACCCTTTTCCCTCTATGAACATGTCACCCAATCGTCGGGAACCTCTGACCGGTTCTTCCCTTTCTACAAGTACGTTTCGAACATCGAGACCGATGACGTGGAATTGGCCATCCTTTGGCCATTGGCAGAGTATCGAAGCCGAGAGGACACCGTCACGTCGGCCAGTCTCTTATGGTGGCTGGCTTCATATGAGCGTTCTGATGCGGAGCATGCTGATTTTCATCTGCTCGGCGGTCCGACAATGGCGCTGGTCCGCCGAGTGGTCTCTCCGCGCGAGTCGGTGTTCGAATTGAATCCGGTCATTCCGCTGTACCGCTACCGACACGAAGCTGATGGAGATTCGTCATGGGACATCCTTGGCGGCGTCTTGGGGATGGAGACGACACCTCAAGAGACACGATTTGAACTCTTCTGGATGTCTCTCTAAGCAACCGCCGCCACAGTTCCGCTTGTCCGGTCCGACGCGATGGACGAGCTGTCTAGAGCCTCGCCCACTGCAGGAGAGTAATGGACACCCCGATTCGATGCCGGGCACCCAATGCGGTTTGCTCCAAGCCACGGGTCGAACATGCAATGGGTCCAACGCGCGGCATCTCAACGGTTTCGTCGCGCATTCTCGTGAATAATGCGGGCTAGCAGTTTCGATCACGGGAACAGTTTCTGAGCTTGCCTAGTCCGTCCTACCGATTCTCGGGCGGAATCGTTCTGATCTTTGCTGAAAACTTCACGCGTTCCGCCGCGCCGACCGGCCTGTGTTTGACGGTTGTGCTTACCGGGTCCTTCCCAAGATAGTTGTCACCCTTCCAGTTCTTTGACGGTCTGATAGGTCTAGGGACGAAGCCACCCCCACAGTTCGGGCAGACATTGCCCAGCACGTGATCGACACAGGCGGCGCAGAACGTACATTCATAAGAGCAGATTCTTGCCTCGGTCGAGTTGGGCGGCAGGGCCTTGTCGCAAGGCTCGCAAGTCGGTCTGAGGTCCAGCACGAGCTTTCCTTTTATCGTTTCGCCATATGGCGATCATTCGTCGATGCTCGGCTGCGAGCCGATTTTGATTGAGTGCGAAATCGAGCCGGCGGGAGGCCGAACTCGCGTTTGAAGGCACGGTTGAAAGACGGCTCTGATTCATAGCCAACCTCAGCGGCGATCTCGTTCACGCCACGGCTCGTGGAGGTGAGCAGTTGCGCGCCAAGTCGGAGCCGCCATCCGGTGAGGTAGGCGATGGGCGTCTCCGAGAGATACCGTTGAAACCGCTCCGCCAAGACGGACCGTGAGATGCCGACCTCGTTCGCGAGTGAGGCAATCGTCCAGGGATGAGCGGGTTTCCGATGCAAGAGCGCCAGAGCTTTTCCGACTTCCGGGTCGCGAACACCGGCCAACCATCCGGTCTGTTCCTCCGGAAGCTGCGCGATATATCGTCGCAGCGCTTCGATGAACAAGGCTTCGGACAACTTGGCGAGCACGGCCTCGCCGCCAGGGCCGGAGACTCCGGGATGGTTGACCGAATAACGAAGGGTGTCTTCCAGCCATTGTCCCGATGCGTTGTCCCGGATATTGATCGTGACGATCGGAGGCAGCCCGGCCAAGAACACTCGACTCAGTTGGGGGTCCAATGTCAGGTAGCCGCAGATCAGTTTCGTGAGTTCTCCGCCTCCGCCACATTGTGACAGCAACCGTCGATCGGCAAGGGCCAATTGGAGTTGCTTGGAGCTGTCGACCGGTGTCACTGGCGGACCATTCCCCATCAGATGCGCGTCACCGTGAGGAAACATGACGATGTCTCCGGCCACCAGGGAGGTCGGACGACCATCCTGCCCGATGCGAGCATGGGCGCGCCCCTCGGTAATGAGATGAAAAATAATCACATGGCTGGAATGGGCGGACAGATATGACGCCATGGTAGGGGAGTCCGGTTCCTGCATGCACCATGGCGAGGAGTATTCGCCATTGAAGAACAGCGCCCCGTCGAGTTTCACGGCTTTCAACACTTCCGAGAGCACATCCATCGCGGGCCCCTGGCAGGCAAGACACGTCTGCTAAACGATCCGGACGCTCGGCAAAACGATCACGTAGCTTAGCATCCTCCTGATAAGAGAGCCAGACGCGCGGATAAGACGCCGGACGGTCGACTTCGTATAGTACACGCGGAAACGACGCGGCATACAGAGCCACGGTGTCAACCACCCACTTCAAGGAGGCAGAGTTATGGTTATCCAGGCGGCGCTCCCGGAAACGAACAGCCTCAAGGCTCGACTGAAACAGATCTGGACGGCCGGGGATTACGATCGGTTCTCGCGTTACCTCGAAGGCAGCGCCAGAGAATTTTATGAACGACTCGCCATTGCTCCCGGCTCCAGGTTGCTGGACATCGGTTGCGGCTCCGGTCAGCTCGCGCTCATGGCAGCCAAGGACGGGGTGGCCGTCACCGGCGTGGATATCGCCGGCAATTTGGTGGAGCGGGCAAGGGCGCGCGCAAGAGCCGAAGGATTGACGGCTCACTTCGAAGAAGCCGATGCGGAGGCGCTCCCATTCGAGGACGCGAGCTTCGATGTCGTGGCGAGCCTCATCGGCGCCATGTTCGCGCCACGGCCTGAACTCGTCGCGAAGGAACTGCTGCGCGTCTGTGTGCCGGGTGGAACCATTGCGATGGCGAATTGGACGCCGCAGGGTTTCGTCGGCCAGATGTTCAAGGCCGTCTCGAAATTCATCGCGCCGTCCGGTATGCCGTCGCCCACTTTGTGGGGTGATCCGCACACGGTTCGAGAGCGACTCGGAAAGGGATTATCCGACCTGCAGATGACCAGGCGGACCTACACGTTCAGCTATCCGTTTCCCCCCGCGGAAGTGGTCGAGCTCTTCCGCCTCTACTATGGACCGACCAACCAGGCCTTCGCCGAGATCGATGCCGACGATCAGGACCGGCTCCGCAGGGAACTGGTCGAACTCTGGGCTTCACAAAACCGGGGCGGACGCGACACGACGACGGTCTTCGCAGAATATCTCGAAGTGATCGGCATTCGGGCGTAACCGACGCTGACAACAGCGCCGAACTAGAGGAGGGACACCATGACACCATCGAATACACGGATGAACGACGCCGGCATGCAGGAGAGAGCCGGTCTGTCCAGGCGGGACTTTCTCGTCAGAGGAGGCTCAGCGCTGGCCCTATTGGCGATGATCGATTCTCCACTGTTTGCGCGGATGGCCGGTGCGGCGGATGACGGAGAAATCATCCCGTTTCTGGACCGGCCGCCCGCCCCGCCGGACGCGGCTGTCAAAGCGTACGGGGAACTGAACCGACTGGACTGGCAGCAGTTGACCCAGTGGATCACGCCGAATGATCAGTTCTTCACCGTGAGCCATTACAACCGTCCGGTGATCCGGCCGGAAGAGTACAAGCTCGAGCTGACCGGCCTGGTAAGAAATCCCAAGACCTTCTCCCTTGCTGAGTTGAAACGGCGTCCGCGGCAAGAAGTCGTCTTCACTCTCGAATGTGCAGGCAATCACGGATTCGAGTGGTTCACCGGCGGCATCGGCACCGCCAAATGGGCTGGGACGCCGCTTGCGCCGCTGCTGCAGGAGGCCGGTCTGAAGCCGGAGGGTCTGGAGGTCATCTTCTTCGGCGCGGATGCGGGAGAGGAGGAGGTGCGGAACGTCAAGATGCGCCAGGAGTTCAGCCGCAGCTTGTCGGTGCCTGACGCCCTGCGCCCAGACGTGCTGCTGTGTTACGAAATGAATGGCGAACCGCTGCCGCAAGAGCACGGTTTTCCGGTCCGGCTCATCGTGCCGGGCTGGTACGGAGTGGCGAACGTGAAGTGGCTGTCACGAGTCGAGGTCACGGACAGGCGGTGGGCCGGCCGGTTCATGACGCGCGACTATGTGACGATTCGTGAGGAGGGACGCCCCGACGGCAAAACGGTCTGGACGCAAAAAGTCGTGGGGCCGGCGCGCGTCAAGTCCGTGACGGCGCGGGTCGTCCTTCGAGGCGGCCATTATCAGATCGAGGGCGCGGCCTGGGGAGGACCGATCGACCGGGTCGAAGTCCGGGTGGATAACGGACCCTGGCTTCCCGCCACTATCACGCGCGGCAACGAGCAAGACTTCGCCTGGAAGTTTTGGACTCTCAACTGGACCGGCATCACTCATGGCGAACATACCATCACATCACGGGCTGTGGATCGGCTTGGCAACGTCCAGCCTGCCGCGGATGATCCGTACTTGAAGAAGAAACACACCTACTGGGAGAGCAACGGACAGATCACCAGGCGGATCCGGATCGCCTAAGAGGCGTGGAAGCGCGACAGGAAAGGAGCGCGGAACCTGGATTTCATTCCGACGTGGTTGAGGGCTGAAAAATGAAGAGGGTGTGGGTTCAAGGCGCGAGCCCGCAGTATTCATGACGGTTCGTCACGTTCCACCTGTCGCTTGGGCCCGTTGCAACTGGCCGAGCAGTGGGTGCCCCGCGGGGTATCGGCCTGCCTCTCGGCAGGCAGGCGGCTGCAGGAGCAGCGTTCATAAACAAGGTGGGTTGGGTCTGCTATGAAATTCGAACCCTGCCGTGCGAGCGACCAATGCGGCAGATTTTGGAGTGCTTGAAGAGGGAGGTGCAACCTCTCGCCGCCACTTCGGCTTGATGAACCTCAACACAACAAACAGGGTCCGATCCTGCTCAGCGCGCTCGGCTGCCTCCGCCCCATCGGTTTTGAGCAGTCAATTGAATGATTTAGAGGTTGACCCTGCTACCGCGGCCGCGTGATCCCCAGTCTCTGCATTTTGGATTGGAGGGTGGTGCGCTTCATGCCGAGGCGGGCCGCCGCGCCGGCCGCGCCGCCGATCGTCCAGTTCGTCTCGCGCAGGGCCTTGAGGATGTGGTCCCGTTCCGCCTCCTCCAGCGTGGTGGGGGCGCCGTTACCGGAGGCAGGCTGGTGGGGTTTCAATTCCGAGATGGGCACGAACAGGTCCGCTCCCGCGGTGAGAATGACGGCCCTCTCGATGAAATTCTCCAGCTCTCGGATGTTGCCGGGCCACGAATAGCGTTGAAGCGTCTTCATCGCCTCGGCTGGAATCGTCTCGATCCGCTTTTTCATCCTCATGCCGAACTTCTGGACGAAGTGGCGGACGAGTATGGGAATGTCCTCGACTCGCTCCCGGAGCGGCGGCACGGTGACCGGAAAGACGTTCAGCCGATAGTAGAGATCGCTCCGAAACTGCTGCTCCTCGACCATCTTCGCCAGGTCGCGGTTGGTGGCGGCGACGACGCGCACATCCACTCTGATCGTCCGGGTGCTGCCCAGCCGCTCGAACTCCTGCTCCTGCAACACCCGCAAGAGTTTGACTTGCAGCTCCAGCGGGATTTCCCCCACCTCGTCGAGGAAGATCGTCCCACGGTCCGCCAGCTCGAAGCGCCCGATCTTGGTGCTGATGGCCCCGGTAAAGGCCCCCTTCTCGTGTCCGAACAGCTCGCTTTCCAAAAGACCGGTCGGGATGGCGGCGCAGTTGAGCTTGACGAAGGTCCGGTCCTTCCGTTCGCCGAGATTGTGCAGCGCGCGAGCAATCAGTTCCTTGCCGCTCCCGGTTTCGCCGAGAATCAAGACCGTGGAATCGGTCGGCGCGACCGTTTGCACCTGCTTGAGCAGCCGTTTCAGGGGCTTGCTGTCACCGACGATCTCGTCGAAGTTGTAGGCGGTCTGAATTTCCTCTTCGAGATAGAGCTTCTCCTTCGCCAGCCGGTCCTTCAGTTTCGTGATCTCCTGATAGGCGAGGGCGTTCTCCACAGCCAGCGCAACCTGGCCGGCGACCTGACTGAGGAAGTCGACGTCGGGTTCGGAAAAGGCCTCTGCGCGGCGACTCGCCAGGTTCAGACACCCGATGGCGCGGTCCCGGGATAGAAGCGGAAGAGAGCAGATCGACTTGAAGCCCTTTCCGACGAGCAACCGGACCACGTCGTGTCCGAACGTCGCGAGCTTCTCCTCCCCTACGACCACAGGACGCTTGGTGCGCAGGGCGACCGCGGCGGGCGAGCCGGTCGCGCCGGCTGTCAGGCCTTCGGCGAGCAGACCATCGTTGTCTGGAAAATCCAACGCGTGGAGGCGTAAGCGGTCCTGCTCCCCGTCGTAGAGCACCAGGCTCGCATACTCCTGCGGGACGATCTCGCGCAGGGAGAGACTCACCGCGCTGAACAGCTCGCGCAGCTCCAGTTTTGAGACCATCGCGTTGGTCATCCGGAGCAGGAGGCCGAACCGGTCTCGCTGCCGTTCGACATCAAGCCGGGACGCCGAGGCGGCCTCCCGGTTGAGCACGTTATCCACCGCCACGGCCACTTGCCGTGCCACCTGCTGCAAGAGGTCCAGATCGGTCTTTCCATAGGCGTCGGTCTGGAGACTGGCGAACTCCAGCACGCCAAGCCTCCGTGTTGGGCTGGTCAACGGCAGGAGGCAGCAGGATCGTATGCCGTCTTCCTGCATGAGCGCGATGACCATCGGCCACCGGCGCTCGTCCGACAGCTCTCGAATGAACAGCGGCTGCTGCGTCTCCCAGACCAGTCCGGCCGGTGTCGCATCCAGTGTGTGCTCCTGCCCGCCGATGATGTCGGCCGGCACATTGGCCTCCAGACTATGGAGGCGCATCACCTCCCGCTCCGGATCGTAGAGCGACAATGCGACGAAATTCACCGGAATGATGCGGGGCAGGCGTTGCGCCAGATCCTTCAACAGCGCGGGGAGATCCGGATGGCGGGCGATCGCCTCGGACACCTCCAGGAGGGCCTGATACTGTTCGATTATGGGATGGGATTCCTGCATGGACATCGTGGCCGATGCACCACGTTGCGCGCCGACGCGATCGGCGCCGGCCCATTATAGGAGGAAGGGGCTTCTTGGCGCCACCGGGCGGCGCGCATGGTCTTGCGGGTGAGCCGGCGGAGTCTGAAGGTTGCCGGATGGAGAGCGTAAGGGGCGGTGACCCGGTGGACCCGTTTCCCCCGCATCGCGTGAAGCCTACATCTTCGACTACTTGATTATCTGAATGGTCCCGCCAAGATGGACGATCCGAATCGTTCCGCCTGGATCACTGTCCCCTCGATGCAAGGGGCAGAAGAATCGAAACTCTGCTCCTTGTCCTAAAGGAACGACTTGGAATTGCTCCGTGCCGAGCACGACTCGAATGGTTTCCTCCGGGGCTATCGTGACCCGCAAGGGCCTCGCATCAACCGACCCATTCTCATGGACAATCTGTTCCTCAAGGCCCTCGACGAAAAACACGTGCGTACGAGCGGTGGGGTTCTCCAGGATGAAGCTCACTCCTCCGTTCAAATCCGTGTCCCGGTGAATCACCACCTGTTCGGGAAGCCAGGCCGCAGTGTTGTCCGGCAAGTCCATAACCGTGAAGTGGAACTCCCCGCCACGGGCATCATGTGGGTCGGCAGCAAGGAACAGGCCTGCCCAGACGGTCAACGTCCCGAGCAAGGACCATCGCGCGACGAACGTTTTCATAAGCCGATTTGCTCCTTCTGTCGGCGTGAAGTCCGCTTACCTACCGACAAGCCAACGCCGGCGGTCAGCAACTACGGAAGCACCCGGATCGTTCCCCCCAGGTGGGCATTTCCCTTATGGAGCGGACAAAAGAATGGGAACTGCTCCTCGCCTTTCAAGTCGTCGATCGCCCCTCCTAGCGTTGAAAACTGCACCGTGCTGATTTGTACCCTCACCGTATCTTCCGGTGTGACATTGACCCGCAACGGTTTCCTCGTAAGTTCTCCGCCCGCACCCATGACTTCTTCGAACAGTCCGTAGCCGGCAAACGCATGGGTGCGATCCGTCGGATTGTCCAGCACGAACACCAACCCGTCCTGCATCTCCGTGCTGCGGTGAATCACCACCTCCTGCGGCACCCACAGGGCCCGCTTGTCGCCGATCTCCTGCACCACGAAGTGAAACTCCGCAGCCCAGGTCGGGCTCCAGAGAAGCAACACCCCGAACAGGGCTGTCGCCACCCACCGATGCAGCAGCGGGTGTGGGCGTGGGCGCATCATGAGCATAACGCCCTCTCCATCTCCTCCTCGGCATCGCGGTGACGACACTGACCGGGGTTCTGTGCCCATAGGTTATGGTTAACCATTCGCCTCCCTCTGGACAATGAGATGAACACATCATTGCGTTGGTGAGTGATTCTCACCAACGCGCTCACGTCCAGGCTTTCCCATCGGATACCTCGACCTTGCGCACCTGCTTGATACGCCGTTGTCGTACCACTGCCCCGTGGGGCGGGTCAGCCACCGAGAGACATGCCCGGCACGTGGCGGACCGACTCCTTTCAGGATGGTTCAGATACGACAACCGCGACGGATGAACCGTTCTGTGGCGCACTGGAGTCGGACGGAGGGAATTTGGCTTTCGTCCTGCTCTCGCATTGTCAGGACCATTGGGCAATGCTTACCCTTGTGGTGCGGATCTACCAGGGGGAAACGCGATGGCGAGGGCCTGGAGACGGCTATGCGCTCCGAGTTTTTCGAGAATGTGCTGAATGTGGTTCCGTACGGTCACAGAACTGATATAGAGCGTGTCGGCAATTTCTTTGGATGTTTTCCCAACCGCCAGGAGGCGCAGCACCTCCTTCTCTCGCTCACTCAACGGCAAGGCGCCTGAGACAGCCGGCAGTGCCTCGGCCTCCCGTGAAACAGGGCGTTTGTGTGTGGTTTCAGACACCGCCTTGGCCCCAGGCGTCGACAAGAGAGCATGGAGTTCCTCGGCCAGTCGCAGCACCTTGATTTGCTTGCTGATGTCTCGAAAGAGATGCATCGCCAGGAACCGACCCTTTTTTCGAGAGGGAACGGGAAGCGAACTGATGTTGATCCAGATGACACGGCCGGACTTTGCATGGGTCTGCATGTCATAGTTTCGAACCCCGCCACCGCCGGCGAGCTTGCTGCCGATCGCGCAGGAGGGCGAACACAGCGGTTGGCCACCCAATGTTTCTCCGCACAGAACCTCACGGCAGGGACGGCCGATCACGTCCTGAGCGCGAAATCCTAACAATCGCTCGGCGGCCTTGTTCCAGAGGATCACGTTGCCGTCTTCATCCACCAGCATGGCGCCGTCGGCGGTTCTCGACACCATCGTCATAACCGAGCGGTCCATCCGTCCTCCCGGTGTCGCGTCCGGATTGTTGCCAGATTATACAGGAAAATACATCCTAACAGGCTGCGGAAAACGCGATTTGTGTGCTTCGACAGGCTCAGCACGATCGGAAAACACCAGTATATTCAATGACTGCTCCGTTCGTCCTGAGGCTCTCGAAGGATGAACGGAGGGTTTTTCCGCAGCCTGCTAATCGCCCGTGATCAGCCGTTCGCTGATCGTGGCCCTTCCTCGATCTCGGGAGCTGCCATCAGAACGATGCGGATCTCTGTCTCGGTATGCTTCTGCTGGCATCTTATCGCAACGCGCAATGCGTCCTGGTGTGGCCGACTCATTCAAAAAATGATGCGTCTGTCTCATTGCCGGGAGATGATCGTCCGACTATGCTTTGAGCATGGATCAACCGGCTTGTAGACGTGCTCGGACCTATCGAGCAGGGGAGAAAGGGGGAGCGGCGGCCAGGCGAAGTATTCGTCGTCGAGAAGGAGGTGAGGGATGGGGACGAGGAGTGCGGGAATGCATGGTTGAAGCAGCGAAGAAGGAACGCGAGAGTCGCTTGTACAATGAGCGGCTGCAGCGAGCATCCGGAGAGGAAGGAGAAGCCCCATGAGAATGAGAGGATGCCATAAGGCCATGTTGGCGGTTCCCCTCGCGCTGGTTACCCTGTCGCTGTCGGGAATCGGAATCGGCAGTGCCAATGCCCAGGCGCCCGGGATGGCCCCTCCGGTCCCAGAGTTGACCATTGTGATTAAAGACCGGGATCATGGGTATGAGCTGTTGAAGGGGACGGCGATGGCGGGGTCGCTGATGAAAATCACCGTTCGTAACGAGGACTCGGTCACGCATGGATTTGCGTCGCGTCTGTTCGAAGGCATCACGGTCAAGATGGAAGGGCAGGGCAAGGAGGTCACGGGAAAGAAGCTCAAGAGCTTTCACCTTGAGCCGGGACAGGTCATGACGCTCACCTTCACCAAGACGTCGGCCATCGAGCCCGCAGGCTTGTACGGGGGAAACGAAGCCTATACGCAGTACCACACCATCTGGTGCGACATTCACCCGGAGGTGCGGGGGGAGTTGCTGGTCGTTGAAACTTCTGGTGTGCCGGGAGCGGGATGAGTTCCGCGCGTGACATCCGTTGAGAAGCGTTGCGGCCCTGGTCGGCGCGTCGGCTACACGGCGCACGGCCGGGGCCGCGGCATGTCCTCCTCACGAGCGGGGAAGACGACAGGAGGGTGTGGGCCGCTCGTCGCTTAGCCTTGGTTATGGAGGGTGGAATCACTTCTCGACGAAGGGTGAGATCCGACGAGTCAGGGTGTCCGGTTTTTTCCGCCGATCCATACGCTTGAGGAGGTGCACGTTATATAATGGACTGAGATGCGCCTGGCTCCCTTCCTGTTCCAACGGCTCTTCGACCTCGGTGCCGCCCATGCGTTCGGCATCCCGGGTGATCACGTGCTCCCCCTGTATGAAGCGCTAGGAGACAGTCCTCTCCGCTCGATTCTGACCACACATGAACCCTCAGCCGGGTTTGCAGCCGATGCCTATGCGCGCCTTAAAGGGATCGGCGTGGCGATCGGCACCTATGGCGCCGGCGCCCTCAATATGGTGAATCCGATCGCGCAGGCCTATGCCGAGAAGTCGCCGGTCGTCGTACTGAGCGGTGCGCCCGACATGGCGGGACGGGACCCGGACCTGTTGATTCATCATAAGGTCAAGACGTTCAACACGCATCTCCGCGTCTACCAAGAGGTGACCGCGGCCAGCGCGGCTCTGGAAGATCCCACGACGGCCGCTCGCGAGATCACGCGTGTGCTCGATACGGTGCAGCACGAAAAGCAGCCGGGGTATTTGGAAATCCCTCGTGACATGACCTGGGCCGACATCGACCCAACCGAGGCAGGGGTGCCCGTTGCACCACGGCCGGATCAGGCAGCCAGGGCGGAGGCCTTGCAGGAGATTGTCGCTCGCCTCAACCGGAGCCGGAGCCCCGTGATCCTGGCTGGCATCGAGGTCGTGCGACTGGGTCTTCGGAATCATCTGATTCGGCTCGCCGAGCGCTACAACCTGCCGGTCGCCACTTCGTTCACGGGGAAGGCGGTCTTTCCCGAGCATCATCCGAATTTCATCGGGACTTATATGGGCGCAGCCGGGCATCCCTATGCGCGGCAGATGGTCGAAGCATCGGATTGTCTTCTCCTGTTGGGAGTCTGGTTGACCGACACGGAGACCGGACGATTCACCAGCCTGATCGCTCGTGACACCTTGGTCCAGGCGCTGGCTCACGAGGTTCGTATCAGCCGGCATCAGTATCGACATACTGGACTCGCCGAGGTCCTGCCATCCTTACTGGAATCTTCCGAGATCAAGCCGCGGGAATTTCGCAACGACTACGTACCGGAGCCGCTCGACACGAACGGCCGGTCCCTCGTGGCCTCGGTCTTCTCAGAATTGAGCCGCTTGGACGATCGTCGCTATATCTTCACGACGGACTCCGGCGATTGTTTGTTCGGGTCGGTCGCGTTGAATGCCGAAACGATCCTGAACCCGGGCTACTACAGCAGTATGGGGTTCGGGGTGCCGGCTGCATTGGGTGCGGGGCTGGCGGTCCCGAACTGCCGGCCGGTGGCGCTGGTGGGAGACGGCGGGTTCCAGATGACCGGCATGGAGCTTGGGACATTGGTTCGATATGGGGTCGATGCGATCATCATTGTGCTCAATAACGGAGGGTATCGATGTCTGGAGGCGTTGGGGGAGAGACGGGCTGCGTGGGATATCCATCCCTGGGATTACGTGGCTGTGGCCAGAGCCTTGGGAGCCGAGGGTACAAGGGTGCGCACATTCGACGAGTTCAGCCGTGCACTGCGGCGGGCCTGTGAAGGAACCGGCGTGTCGATGATTGAGGCCGTGCTCGGTCCTGAAGATATCTCACCCACACTCCGGAGGCTGAGCGGGACGGCCGGCCCGTCATGATGAGAGCGACGGCCCTTCGGTGGACAGGTCGATGGCTGAAGCCTCGCAGATTCTTGAAGTAGACATCCTGTTCGTCGGCGGAGGCCCGGCCAACCTCTCGGGGGCGCTTCGCCTGACTCAGCTCATCGCGAAGCATAATGCTCGGGTTTCCGGCGGCGAGACATCCGGCGCTCGACTGGCCCCGCGCATCGCGCTGATCGAGAAGGGGCGCGATGTCGGCGCACATGCGATCTCGGGCGCCGTCTTCGATCCGATCGCGCTGGAAGAATTACTGCCGGATTACCGCGAACGCGACTTTCCTTTTTCGCTTCACGTGACTCAGCATAGCCTGCGGTATCTCACGACCGAAGGATCGGTTCGGCTTCCCGATGTCCTGATCCCACCGTCCTACCGGCAAGACCGCTGTTACCTCGGCTCCCTCCAAAAACTGAACCTTTGGCTTGCAGAGCAGGTCGAAGCCGCCGGCGTCTATCTCTTCGCCGAGACCTGCGGGGTGCAGATTCTCTACGACGGCACGAAGGTCTGCGGGGTTCAAACCGGCGCCAAAGGGCTCGACGCCAGCGGCGGGAGAAAAGCCAATTACGAGCCGGGCACCGACATCCACGCCGCGATCACGGTGTTCGGCGAAGGCTCCTACGGGACGCTGGCTGAGGATCTGATCCAGCGGTTCAAGCTCCGCGAGGGTCGCCAGGCGCAAACCTACGCGTTGGGGGTCAAGGAGCTGATCCGAGTGAAGTCGGGAGGGACGCCGGGTCTCGCGATGCATACGATCGGCTATCCGCTTGGCTCCCGTGTCTTCGGTGGAGGCTTCTGCTATGGCCTCGACGAGAACCTGTTCGCGGTGGGCATGGTCTGCGGGCTGGATTGGGACGACCCGCAACTGGATGTCCATGCCCAACTTCAGCGACTCAAGAAGCATCCTTCCATTCAGCGGTTGATCAAGGGCGGCGAGGTCATCGCCTATGGGGCCAAGACGCTCCCCGAGGGCGGCTACTTTGCCGTTCCTCGACCCTATGCCGACGGCGCGTTGCTCGTGGGCGATTCGGCCGCGTTGCTGAATGTGCCGTATCTGAAGGGCATCCACTACGCGATGAAAAGCGGCATGTTGGCGGCCGACACGATATTCGACGCCTTGCTGCGCCACGACGCGTCCGCCTCCGTGCTTTCGTCCTATGAAGCCCGCTTGGACTCGTCCTACGTCATTCAAGATTTGTATCGAGCACGGCACTTCCGGCGAGCCTTTGCTTACGGTCGTCTGCCTGGCCTTCTCCTTGGAGGACTGACGATGTGGACCGGACTCGGCCCATTCAGGCCCGCACCCGTCCGCGAGGACTTCAGGCATCTGCGCCCGCTCGACCAAGCGGTTCGGGGCCGTTGGACCTCTGAGCCGGCCCGATATGACGCCGGCGTGCTGGTTGACAAGCTGACCGACGTCTATCATTCTGGCACGCAACATCGAGAGGATCAGCCTTCGCACATCCGGATCCTCGATCCCGCGCGGTGCCTGACCGACTGCATCGCTCGCTTTGGGGATGCGCCCTGTACGCATTTCTGTCCCGCCCGGGTCTATGAGTTGGTCGGCGAAGGGGCCGGACGGCGCATTCAGATCAACTTCTCCAACTGCGTGCACTGCAAGACCTGCGTGATCAAGGATCCCCTCGACGTCATCCCGGGAGATCATGTGCAGAACATCCTCTGGCGCGCTCCGGCGGAGGGAGGACCGCGGTATCAGGGGTTGTAGCGAGGTCGTAGACCATTATCCGTCTTCCGTTATCCGCCATCGGATGACGGCCCGCAGCGCGCGGACTACGGACAACGGGGAACGGACCAATGAAGATCATCATCTGCATCAAGCAAGTACCGGCCACCGATGCCAAGCTCGCCATCAAAGCCGATGGAACGGATATCGAACGAGCAGGCCTCAGCTTGGTGATGAATCCTTATGATGAGTTCGCCGTTGAAGAGGCACTCCGGATCAGAGAGCGGTTCGGCGCCGGAGACGTAACCGTGCTGTCGCTGCGCCAGCACGCGGCTCAGAAGCCGGAGGAAGCCTTGCGGACTTGTCTGGCAATGGGTGCGGACAAGGCGATCGTGTTGAGCGATCCGAGCTTCGAGAGAGGCGACGGCTCTGCGACCGCGCTGGTGCTGGCCGCCGCGCTCGGACGTTTGCCGTTCGATCTCCTCCTCTTCGGCAGACAGGCGGTGGACGATGATGGCGGGGCAGTGGGTATCCAGGTCGCAGAGCTGCTTGGTCTTCCCCACGTTGCCGTGGTGAGCAAGCTGGAAGTCGATCCCCAGGCTCGTCGCCTTGTCGCCCATCGTCAAATCGAAGGCGGAACTGAAGTGGTCGAGGCCCCGCTCCCGGCATTGATTACCTGTCAAAAAGGCCTCAACGAACCGCGCTATCCTTCGCTTCCTGGAATCATGAAGGCCAAGCAGAAGCCGCTCGAGATTTGGAACCGAGAGACGATCGGAGTAGACCCCGGGACGGTTGGAGCCGCAGGAGCACGACTCAGCGTCGTTCGCTTGGAGCAGCCGCCGGCACGTCCAGCCGGTCGAATCATTCCCGGCGATGCCGCCGCGGCGGTCAAAGAACTCGTGCGACTGCTTCACGAGGAAGCACACGTCGTCTGATGAGTGAGAACGGAGACGATGATGAATCCCATCCTAGTCTTCTGTGAGCAACGTGACGGCCGGCTGAAGAAGGCTGGGCTGGAAGCGTTAGGCCAAGCCTGTCGCCTCGGCAAGGCGTCGGGCAGAGCCGTGGTCGCGCTGGTGGTCGGTTCCACAGTCCACTCCCTCGCACAGGAGCTCGCCGGTCATGGCGCCTCGCGAATCTTGGTCGCCGAGGACCCTGCGCTTCGATACTATTCGTCCGAATTCTTTGCGACGATTATGGCGGAGATCGCCGCTGAGCTTGAGCCGGTTGCGATCATGATGGGCGCGACCGCCATGGGCAGAGACCTCGCGCCAAAATTGGCGGCAAGGCTCAAGAGCGCGTTGATCCAGGACTGCGTCGCGCTGGAAATGGAACCCGATGGTTCGCTGATCGCCACCCGCCCGATCTATGGCGGGAAACTACGAGCCGTGGTGAAGCCGACGCATCCGTCCATGCAGATTGCGACGCTCCGCCCAAACGTCTTCTCGCCTGAGGAATCTCATGCAGCCCCGGATGTGATGGTTGAGAGACGCACGGTTTCGTTCGACAGGCCTCGCCCGATGGCGCACGTGCGCGAAGTACGCGAGACAGACGGAGGGAAGCACGAATTGACAGAGGCCTCGCTCATCGTTTCAGGAGGCCGAGGTCTCAAAGCACCGGAGCACTTCGCCCTGCTCGAAAAGCTCGCGGCAGCACTCGGAGCCGCCGTGGGAGCGTCTCGCGCGGCGGTCGATGCGGGCTGGAGACCGCATGGCGACCAAATAGGGCTCACCGGAAAGACCGTCTCACCGCAGCTCTATATCGCCTGTGGGATCTCAGGGGCGATTCAACATCAAGCCGGAATGTCTTCCGCGCGGACGATCGTGGCGATCAACAATAATCCCAACGCGCCGATCTTCAAACTCGCCACCTACGGCATCGTCGGGGATCTCTTCGAGATTGTCCCGCTGCTGACCGAAGAAGTGAACAAACTACGGGCCGGATGAGGTCGCCCGGCGCCTCTCACCCTTCGAGAACCTCTACTCGCGCGGCTTCATTGGGATGGCTGCCCGCACCCCCGGCGTCGATGCCGCTCGGCCACAACCGATCCACCACGATCCGCTCCCCGTCGGCCTTGGCTGCCGCCTCATCGAGGTGCCTCACGCGGATCAGGTGTCATTCTGGTCCAGCAGCTCGCGGCATGCGCCTCGGCTAGACAAACGCTTTGATCCCGAGCAGATGCGAACCAATCAACAGCTTCTGAATCTGCGAGGTGCCTTCATAGATCGTGGCCACTTTGGCATCACGATAGTAGCGCGCGACGGGTGCTTCTTCGGAGTACCCATAGGCACCGAAAATTTGCACGGCATCGGTTGCCGCCCGCACCGCCGCTTCAGAAGCGAAGTACTTCGCCATGGAGGTTTCGAGCGTGTTGGGGAGACCTTGGTTCTTCAGGTGGCCGGCCCGAAGTACGAGCAGACGCGCGGCATCCAAGTCTACCGCCATGCGGGCGATCATGTCCTGTACCAGTTGAAAACTTCCGATGGGTCTGTCGAACTGCCGGCGCGTCTTGGCGTAGTCCATGCAGGCGTCGAGGCAGCCTTGGATGATCCCGACACAGCCGGCTGCCACGCTGAATCGCCCATTGTCCAAGGCCGACATGGCGATCTTGAATCCTTGGCCGACCGATCCCAGCAACGCCGTCTCCGGCACCGAACAATCGTCGAAGATCAGTTCTCCCGTATCCGACGCGCGAAGGCCCAGCTTGTCGGTGATCGGCCTGGTTGAAAACCCCGGTAGGCCATGGTCTACGAGAAAGGCCGCGATGCCCTCATGGCCTTTGGCTTTGTCGGTTTGCGCGAAGATCAGCGCGACATCGGCCACCGTTCCGTTGGAGATCCAGGCCTTGGTTCCGTTGAGCACCCACACGGATCCACGCCTCACCGCCGTGGTTTCCATGGAGGCGGGGTCGCTCCCGGCGTTCGGCTCTGTGAGGCCAAAGCAGCCTAGCATTCGGCCGGTGCACAGGCCCGGTAGGTACCGACGCTTCTGTTCTTCCGTTCCCCATTTCAAGATCGTGAGCCCGACCAGCGACACTTGAACTGAGAGGGTGGTACGAAGCGAGGAGTCGACTCGTCCGATCTCCTCGGTGATGACGGCATGACCGATGTAATCCAGTCCTGCGCCGCCGTATTCCTTCGGAAGCGGACCGCCGAGGAACCCCATTTCAGCCATGCGGTCGATCACCTCTCGCGGAATACGTCCGGCTCGGTCTCGTTCCGACGCCCCTGGCGCAAGCTCTTGCTCCGCAAACCGCCGAACGGTCTCTCTGATCAGACGCTGCTCTTCGGTGAGTTCAAAGTCCATCGTAGCTCCCTTCACCCGATCGTCTTGAATCGCTTCATCCGGAACAGATCTTCCCGCTCACGCTCTTCGAGAGCCTGTCGAATGGTTTTGACCTCTTTGGTCAGAGCGGGAAGCACCACCTCATTGAGCGCATTGATCCGGCGTGTCACCTTCTTGATTTCCGATCCCAGCTTCTTCAGCCGAATCTCCACCGCCACGCTGCGAAGAATCAGTTCCAGTGCCTGCTCGAAGCCTCGCGCGGTTTCGTCAACATGCGTGGACACTCCTGAGACGGCGTACCCCCGAGCATCCCACGCGCGGCGCACCGGAGCGTAGTGCACTTCCGGAAACCGCACGCCCCACACATTGCGTTCGATCCATTCGATGGACAACGTCCGCTTGGCCGCATAGCCGGCCGATCGGAGCGAGGCTCGGCCCTCCATGCCGAGCGCCAGCGTCAGCGTGGTCAGTGCGTGCCCCATCACGGCTTCCATTTGCACCCGGCTTTCCGTCACCCGGTCCATGACGGCAAAGAATTCCCGCCCCAGCGCCTCACGCTTGCTCCGCAGCAGGTCCAGTCCACGCTGAGCGACCTCGATCTGGCGCTTCAGCAGCAACAGATTCATCCGTGTCCGGCCGGTGCTTTCCATCGGTCGTTCCTCGTCAATCGTCCCGCGCTAAGGCCGGTCGTCCTCTTCATGTGGGATGGACGGTTGACCGGTCACGTGTGACGTCCCCCCGTAATACCGTTCAATCAACTCCGGTTTCACCCTGGTCAACCGCTCCGGCGGCAGATATCGCAGGAACTTCCATCCGAGGTCCAAAGTGTCTTCGATCTCGCGCTCGCGTGGACCCTGGTTCACAAATTCCTGCTCAAAGTCCCGAGCGAGCTGCAAATAGCGTTTGTCGGACTCGCTCAGGCCGTCCTCGCCGACGATGGCGGCGAGACGCCGGATATCTCGCCCATGCGCATAGCAAGCATAGAGTTGATCCGCGACCGCCCGATGATCCTCTCGTGTTTTACCGGGACCGATCCCGAGATTCATCAGCCGCGACAGACAGGGCAACACATCGATGGGGGGAAAGACCCCTTTGCGATGGAGCTCGCGGGACAGCACGATCTGCCCTTCCGTGATGTATCCGGTCAGATCGGGAATCGGATGAGTCATGTCGTCGTCAGGCATGGTGACAATGGGAAGCTGCGTGATTGAGCCGGCTTTACCTTTGATCCGCCCGGCTCGCTCATAGATGGAGGCCAAGTCGGAATACATATACCCGGGGTACCCTCGGCGACCCGGGATCTCCTCGCGAGCCATGGCGATTTGACGCAGGGCCTCACAGTACGCGGCCATGTCGGTCAGGATGACCAGCACATGGCGGCCGAGCGCGAACGCCAGGTACTCCGCCGCGGTCAGGGCAAATCTCGGTGTCAGGAGCCGTTCGATCGTTGGGTCATCGGCCAGGTTCAGGAACACGACGGTGTGCTCCATGATTCCGCCACGCTCGAACTCATCGAGATAGAACGAGGCCTCCCGGAACGTGATCCCCATCGCCGCAAAGACGATCGCGAAGGGAGAGGCGCCGGCCGCCTGGCCGGCGTCTCTCTCCGTTTCACCGGAAGGGGACGGTCCGCGTGACGAAGGGAGTCTGTCCACCTCCCGCACCTTCGCATGGCGAACGATCTGAGCGGCGACTTCCTTGGCCGGCAGGCCCGCCCCGGAGAAGATCGGCAGCTTTTGCCCTCGCACCAGCGTGTTCATCGCGTCAATCGTTGAAATCCCGGTCTGAATACAATGCGACGGTCTCTCACGAGCGACCGGATTCAGGGGCTGTCCGATGATGTCCGCGCGAGCGTCGGGGATAATCGCCGGCAGACCGTCGAGCGGGACCCCGGCCCCGCTGAATCGTCGTCCCAAGAGATCGGGCGACAGATCCATGGCGGCGGCCGATTCCGTGAGGCGGACCCGGGTCCCCGTTACTCCCAGGCCCGTCGTCTCCTCCAGCACTTGGATCACGGCATGCTGCACGGACAGCTCGATGACTTGACCGCGCCGGGCCTCTCCGGTCGGAAGAATGATCTCCACCAGTTCTCCGAGAGAAGCCTTGCTCAGCTTCTCTGCAAAGAGAAGCGGTCCGGCGATCGCGCTCACGGTCCGATATTCGCGAGTGACCAGGTCATCCATCGTCCACTCCCGACCGGCCCACCTGACGCTTCTCACCCCTCTCCTGACGACATGATCTCCTGCTGCATGTGCTCAATCATCGTCCGGGCTTGCTGGATGCACCTGTCCGGAGGCGTCTCCTGCATACGTTCCAGCTCGCTTCTCAAGGGCGAGGCGAGGAGCGGCTCGATCGGACGGCCTTTCTTGAGCATGGCCCGACAGTAGGTGAGAAACTCCATCTGGGCCTTCAGCATCCAGTACTGCTTCCCAAGCGGACAGGCGGCGTCAACATCGGAATAGGCATTCTGTCTGAGATAGGATTCTCGGATGAGGCGACTGACCTCTAAGACGATGCGCTCCTGATCCGGGACCGCATCAATCCCCACAAGCTGCACGACCTCCTGCAGCTCCTCTTCCTTCTGGAGCAGCACGCTCAACTCGGTTCGAAGCTGCGGCCAGTCCTGGGCCACTTGCGTCTGAAACCAAGGGTCGAGTGCCTGGGTGTAGAGGGAATAACTGCGCTTCCAATTGATGGCGGGGAAATGTCGCCGGTGGGCCAGATCCGAGTCCAAGGCCCAGAGCCCTCCGGCCGCCTGGATCGAGCCTTGTGTCACCGGCTCTGAAAAGTCTCCACCCGGCGGAGAGATCGCCGAGACAATCGTGACCGCCCCCTGTCGGCTCGGATCTCCCAAGCAGCGGACCCGTCCACCACGTTCATAGAAGCCGGCCAACTTACCGGCCAAATAGGTGGGATAGCCTTCCTCTCCGGGCATCTCTTCCAGCCTGGCGGAAATCTCGCGCGTCGCCTCGGCCCAGCGCGAGGTGCTGTCGGCCATGAGGGCGACCGCATAGCCCATGTCCCGATAATATTCGGCCATCGTGATGCCCGTGTAGATCGACGTCTCCCGGGCCGCCACGGGCATGTTCGAGGTATTGATGACCAGGACCGTGCGTTCCATAAGCGGCAGGCCGGTGGCGGGATCCTTCAGGTGGGGGAACTCGGTCAGGACCTCCGTCATTTCGTTGCCTCGTTCTCCGCACCCGATGTAAATGATGATCTCGGCCTGCGCATACCTGGCGAGCGTCTGCTCAACGACGGTCTTTCCCGTTCCGAAGCCGCCCGGCACAATCACGGTTCCACCGGCGGCAAGGGGAAGGAGCATGTCGAACACCCGCTGGCCGGTGATGAAGGGCACGACCGGAGGAAGCCGCTCGGCAACGGGGCGGGACGTCCGCACCGGCCAGCGTTGCAAGAGGGTCAACGGACCGTAGCCATCAAGCCAGGCAACCGGCTCTTCGATCGTATAGGTGCCTTCCTCAATCTTGGAGAGCGTCCCCGATAATCCGGGTGGGACGAGGATGCGATGTTCGATTCTTGCGGTCTCTTGGACAACTCCCACGCATGTTCCGCCGCCGACGGCCGTGCCGGGACGGACCACTGGAGTGAACGCCCAGCGCCGGTCTCGGGACAGGGCCGGCAGACTCAGGCCTCGCGCCATCCAATCACCGCACTGGGCCGCGATGACGTTCAATGGCCGCTGGACTCCGTCGAAGATCGAACCAAGGAGGCCGGGCCCAAGTTCCACGTGGAGCGGTTCTCCCGCATCGACCACCTCCTCTCCCAGCATCAGCCCCGTGGTGTCTTCATACACTTGAATCGTCGCTTCGCTTCCGCGCAGTCGTATCACCTCTCCGAGCAATCCTGTCTTACCGACTGCGACACGATTGAACATGCGGGTCTGCTCCATGCCCCCCGCGACAACGGTCGGACCCGAGATCTTGATGATCGCTCCGGTCATCGCTTAAGTTTCAATTGATATCCGATCGCCCGCCGGAGGAGGCGGGCAAGATACTGCTCTCGCAAGTCTCCCTCATGTTTGGTCCGAGAAACCGGGATCGGATAGAAGACCGGGCTCACGGATTCTTCCATCTCGTTTAGAGACTTTTCTGGAAGCCTCTCCCGGTACGCCTCGTTATAGATCACGATTCCGGCCTTTCCGCTGCGGAGGAGCGAGAGGAGTTGCTCGACGGCCGCCTCCTCGGAGTCTACTTCGCTCACATCGACACCGGCCAATCGGAAACCCAGCGCGGTGTCGGGATCGGTCACGACAATCAGATGGGCCATAGGATCAGCCATTCCTCCACTTGTTCCGGTTGCATGCCCGCGACCTTCCCTCGGAGGATCATCCGGAGGTTCCGGATCTCGTTCGTCTTCCGTTCAAGGTAGGCGATCGCCGGGCCAATGCCCAATGGGTCAGGCCGAGAAAGGGCAACGCTTTTACGGATGGCCGCGCGGTTCAATTCTCTCTCGACGAGTGGAGGAGACACGGAGTCCTTGGCTCGAAACAGGTCGGTCAGCCATCCAAAGGAGGTGGCGACAAGACGGTTAAGTCCCTCGCGCAGATCAGGCGCGCCGATGACCGCCTCATACCGAGTTCGAGTGAACCGGCCTCCTGCCTCAAGGAAATGACGGCCGGCCTCCAACGACGAACGAGCGCCACGTTCAGCCAGGTAGCGGAGCGCCGCCAGGAGATTGGCACTGTCCGCGAGAAACCCGAGATAGCTCCCGACGGCTCGATCGTTCTCATCTTCGCTAACCGCCAGTCGGCATGAGTGCAGGAGAGTCAATCGGTCGAGTTCAGACTCCAGCGGTTGCAAATCGTCGGCCTCCCCAAGCTGGTCCAGTCCCGATCGAACTGGACGAGCGAGCGGTAGTCGCCACATCTCCAGCAAGTGAGCCACGGCTTGCATGGTCGGCGCTCGCGCCAGTTCGGCCACGGCGATGTCATCGAGGAGTCCGACCGGAAACGTCATGGCCAAGACCTCCTCGATCGGTGCCGCCGCCCGCTTGCCGCGCAGGACGGTTTTCAGATTGTAGACATCCCATCGGAGGAGGAGCACATCGAGCAATTCACGCGATCGATCGGAGAAGAACCCCCGAAGGATGCCGAGCGTCTCCACAAGGTCCCGTCGCAGAGCCTCATCGAGGCACCCGATCGTCCGGAGGCCCTGGGCGCGATCGAGTGTTGCGAGGACGGGTTCCAATGCGCGTGCATACGGCAAACTCCGCAGGCCATGGACCAGGCCATCAAGGGTCGCCTGCGCGAGCAAAGAGTCATACTGGTCTCGGCTGAGGAGACGGCCCTCCATGGCGCGGATCCTCGCATTGGTGTAGGCGTAGTCATCCATGTTCTTACGGTTGAGGCCGAGGTTCAGACGAACGGATTCGCGCACGATCAGGCTGATCTCAACCCGAGCCTTAGCCCTCTCCGAACAACAGCCGGTTCAGTTCGATGGTCAAGGCCGGCTTGGCCTTCGCCAGGCGCGTCGCAAAGGAGTTCGTGAGTACCTCGCCGTTCCCTTCTACCTTGATCCCCAGGAGAAGCGCATCCTGATGCTGCGCTTCCACTTCGATGCCGCGTTGTTTCAGGCTCTCCTCAAGGAATGGCCGCTCGCGATCATCAATGAACACGCGAGGCGATGGAGAAGGGGAGGCGGCCAGCACTTCCGCCAGCAGTGCGTTGAGGACTTCCGTCCGAGCATGGCCGGCGAGCGACCGGACTTTCTCGCCGGCATGTCGCCACACGGCATCCAGGATCTCCTGCTTGGCCTGCAGCACAATCCGGCGGCCGCTCAACGCAGCTCGGGCCACCAGGGCGGCCCGCCGGGCAGAGAGGTCTCGACGAATCGTGAGTTCGACCTCACGGGCCAATGCCTCGCTTTCCCGCCTCGCGTCAGACAACAGCTCCTCGGCCTCCACCTGAGCCTGGTGCAGGATCGCATCGCGTTTGTTTCTTCCCTCTTCCAACAGCGCCTCGATGAGTCTGTCGTACGACATCGTCAGACTCACTTCAGCGCGAAGAGAATCAGAATGGCCACGGTGAAGCCGAAGATGACCAAGGTTTCCGGGATGACGAGTAAGATCAACATCGTCCCGAAGGTCTCGGGCTTCTCCAAAATCGCGCCAATCGCCGCTGCACCAATCTTCGCCTGCGCCAACGCGGTAGCCAGCGCGGCCAGCCCGATAGCCAAGCCCGCACCGATCGCGACGAGTCCGATCTCAGTCATGATGCCCCTCCCTGGTTGTCCACCGCCTCACCCTCGAATGGGCGTGGCCGCATGGAGATGCCGAAACGGTTTGTACGGCCGACCGCCTGGCGAAAAGAAGTTTTCGAAAAATTCTACATAATGGAGCCGGAGCGCCTGGACGGTCGGCGAGAGAATGCCGAAGGCGAGGTTGATCCCGTGGAGCGCTCCCGTGACGACGATGCCCAGGAAGACGTTGCCCACCAGGCCGCCCAGCTTGTTGGCGGCAAAGGCGAGCGCGGCCGATGCGACACCGATCCCCATGAGACGCAGGTAGGAGAGCACATTGACGACGTTATGCAGCTCCATGGCCCCGCGGCTCCCGCCGAAAACGAAGATGACGACCAGCGCGCACAGCAATCCTGAGACCTCGGCCGCCAGCCATTCGCGTCGGGCGAATCCGGCGCCGCTTGCGATGAGAGAGATGAACGACAGCACCAACACCATGCCGCCGCATTTCGTCAGACACTCTTGCCGGTTCCCATGCCGCCAGGCCGACCGCGCACCCAGGGCAAGCCCGAACACCACATGCACCGTGCCGATCCCGATGGACAGGGAGAGAAGCGGCAGGAACGCCTGCATGCGGTTCAGCACCGGATACAGACCGACATACTCACCCAGCTCTCCAAACAGCTCTCCGAACAGGACACCGAAGGCGATCGCCGAGCCCGAAGCCCACAGGAAGATGGTCGAAATGTCGCGAACAAGCGGATGGGAGCGGTGCCGCCGTCGAACCATGGCCGCGGCGACAAGCAGGAGCAGTCCATAGCCGACATCGCCGAGGATCACGCCATAGAACAGGGGAAAACATACCGCCATATAGGGGGTCGGATCGATGCTCCCGTACCGCGGCAAGGCCACGACCCGAGTCAAGGTCTCGAATGGTCGGGCAAGGACCGGGTTCCGCAGTGCCACCGGAACCGTCGCCCATTCCTGGGGGGCAACCGGACAGGCTTCCAACACAACCTTGCCGCCGAATTCGTCCTCGATCCTGAGACGCAAGGCGGTGAGCAGCTCGGAGGGCACCCAGCCATAGATCAGAATGGTCAGCTCGGTTTGATAGAACTGCAGACCCACTTCAATGTGTTCGAGGCCACAGGTAATCGCATCGTCGTACTCCGTCAATTCCTGACGCCGCTGGAACGCCACCTCGTTCAGCTCCCGGCGATAGCGGTCGGCCTCGTGGGGAAGATCCGTTTTTTTCTGAAGGAGCAGACGCAGAGCCTCTCCCAGGGGCTTATCCGCGACGGAGACGGGCAGCCGCAGTTCGGCAATGCCTTCTTCCCACAACAGATTCCGAACTCTGACACCATGCACCTTGGGAAACACCAGCAGAACCACAAGGGAGCGTGCGTCTATCCGTGTGTGGAACAGCTCATACCGATGGTCCGTGATCTTGGCCATCATTTCCCGCAGGATCGGCAGGAGCGCACCGGAACCCTCGCGCTCATCGAGCGTGACGCCGAGGTGGTCTAGTTCCTCGCTGTCCTGGATGAACCGCAAGAACGGAGCCAGTCCCGCCAAGGCCCTCTCGTATTTGGACAGGAGGGCCAGCTCTTCCTCACTGGCCTTCAGCCTGGTCGCAAGGTCATCAACCTGCCGACAGACCTCACGAACCCGGCCGGCAAGGCGGATGAGGACGTCTTCCGTCAGTTCCGAATATTGAGTGGGTCGTGCGATCAGTCGCCTATCGGATGGCATCTCCGGAAGGAGCAGCAGCAGGCGGCGCACCTCATCGCGCAATCGTTCCAGTTCAGCCCGTCGACGTCTGGCGGATTCATCCATCACCTGCGGCCGAAGAGGAACCTGAGCCGCCTCCAACGGGGTCGGTTCGATATGCAGGATGCCAACCTCCTGGAGCGTCGAGGTGACTCGATCGATCAGCATCCGGGGAGAGACCACTCGGACCTTTGCCATCGACTCGATCATGGCTCCGCCTGCCTCCGGACCTCGTGACCATGTTGAAGTGAATCGTCCGCGACCCCCTTTGAGCTCGGCAGAATCCGCTCAAGCACCAGTTCGACCGCTTCCTCCATTCTGTCCATGCACCGGGTCCTCAAATGGCCGACCTTTGCCCGGACATCCGTGAGCAGGTGTTCGGCCTCACGTTCCGCCTCCGCGAGGCTCCTCGCCTCGGCCTCCGCCTTGTTCCGCTCAAGTGCGCGACGTTGTTCCCGCAACAGGGTTTCAGCCTGGACCTTCGCTCTCTCGAGAAGGGCCGCCGCTTCCTGTCGCGCCGCCTGGACCATACTGTCCACTCTGCGCTCGGCAGCCTGGATGTGGATGAGAATCTCAGGAGACCGCTGATCCGAAGGCTCCGACATGGCTGCCTCAGATGCCGACGACTCATCCGTCCGAGTGGAGTAATTCATCGACCCTGGCGACCGGCACGCCGGAGCCGACCGCGCCGAATCGAGTCATGATGGATGACTGGACGGCAATGAGTTCTCCTTGACTGTTGAAGATCGGACTCCCGCTGCCGCCGCTCGTGGTCTGGGCATCATGGATTATGCGATTCGGTACGGCATCGCTCACGTGCCCTTGCGTGGTCAGGGGTCTGATGAATCCGAGATCCGCTAGGTCTTGAATCAGCTTCTGCAAATTGCGCTCTGCTCCCTTCAACAGCTTGATGGCGGATTGCTCATCCAGCCTCGCCAATATCCCTTCAAGGCCCGAGGGGTAGCCCACAACCACGACCGCCTCACCCGGCACTGCCTGAGGCGGTGGCCTCTCCACGGGAACCATGGCCATGCCCTTGGGCTCTGGAGTGAGCTGGGCCAGCGCCACATCTCCTTGCTCAGCCACCTTCAGAACGGTGACGTCATACGCCTGCGCGCGGCCGGGAAAATAGGCGCGCATGATCATAAGACGCGGCTCGAGACCGGCTTGGATCATCTCCGCCGTGCCCTTCGGATCCATGGACCAGGGCTCGGCAAGGTGCCGATTGGTCACGATGCGCCCCGTCGCATCGATCAGAAAGCCGGTCCCGGTGTACTCCAATAGGGCATGAGGCGCCTCCGCTCTTGCGCCGGCTTCGACAAACCCGTAGGCAATGTACAGCAGGCACGTCGATGGGCCGAACCGTTTGATCAACCGTTCGGCGTTGTTTCGTTCAGCCTCCAACGTTCTGAGACGGAAGGTCAACGCCTGGAGCTCCTCCGATGAGGCTCTCTTCTTCTGCTGTTCTTCCACCATCGCCATTAAGCGTTGTTCTTCTGCCTCATGGATCGCCAAGGTGTCGGCAAGCCGTCTCCGTTCGTCTGCGGCCTTCTGCTCTAATTCGGCCAAGGAGACGCGAGAGCGCTCAAGCTCCTTCAGCAAGGAGACGATATGGTGTTCGTGAGCCTCTTCGGTGAGGTAGTGATGGTAAGCGAGCCCTCCGATGGCCGCGAGAAGCACTGCCATCAGGCCCGCTGCGACGATCTGCGTCGCCAAGGTGGCATTCCGCGCGATCTCGAAGGCGAGTTGGCCGACAAATGATCGGAGGGTCATTCGCCCATCAGCACGTCCGGCGGAAGCGACGTCGCGGGCATCTTGCAGAATCTCCTTCAGTAGTTTGCAACGAGTATATTCTTCGGGACGGATACGGAAACGGAGAGTGGGACCGTTCGGCCCCAGTTGGATCACATCCCTGTCGCGGAGAATGATTTCCTCAACCGGTTCTCGATTCAGCAATGTCCGGTTTGCCGGGTCGCAGTTGCGCAACCACATCTCGCAACCCGCCTGGAACATCTCGGCTTGCAGCGGAGCAACCGGGCACTCACCATTGGAGGAAAACGACACATCCACGCCCGGCGCACTGCCGAGTGTCACCGGTGCGCGCTGGAAGAACTGCGTCTCGCCTCGCCGACAACCCGAGAGATGTACGAGCGAAAATTTCAAACCGCTGCCGGACGAGCGCCGCTCCCCGATATCGGGCGCTTCGTCGGGGACAGAGGCCTGCATCATCTCGCGGCTGGTCACCGTCGCCATCGTGGTCCGGCTCCGACCATCGCGCCATTGCCTCCCTACAGACCGGAAGGCCCACCGCCCTCTTTCACGAGCTGTCGCCTTTTCGCCAGAGCGTCTGCCTGGATCACGTTCTTGCAATGGTCGCAGATCCAATGCCCATACAAGAGGGCCGGCCCCATCTGCCCGCAGAGCAGACACTGACCGGGCTTTACGTACGGCGCTGTCGCTTCACCGAACTGTTCGGACTTCATGTCCGTGTGGTTGTCTGTCTTTCCCATGATGCCCTCCCGCTGCCATTCACGATCGGCGGCGGCGAACACCGACTCGGTGGCCTCACTTTCTATACCGTGGGAACCTCCAGCACATACAATTCCCCCTTCATGCGCTCGTGCAGGTCGCAGTGAAAGGGAAAGCTTCCAGGTCTTTCGGCGTTGAACCGGATCACCAGAGTCTTTCCTGGATTCACATAAAATCCTTCCACGCCTTTCCCATAGGTCGCGATCTGATCGTCTTCCCCGGAGACGAGGAGTCCGTTCAGCATCGACGAAGTAAAGCCGTGCCGCACCTGGTCACGATTCTGCAAGACGATCTCGAGAGAAGCGCCTACCTGGAGGGGACCGCCCTTGGCCAGAATGAAGGCGCGATCCTCAATGACGATCTCGATCCGCTGCTCGCGGGTTCCTTGGAGTTGAAACTGGGATCGAGCCTCCTTCGGGTTTGAACTCACCACCGTCCAGAGCAGCGCCATGATGCTGATAGTCGCACCAAGGACCGGGAGATGGATTCTCATGGTGCACCTCGCTGGATGAGAGAGACCACCACCTTCGTTGGTTAGTCACATCCGCTCGCGTTGCGGTCCGAGAAGCCGTCGAAGCGTCCGGTCGGCCTGACCGTTTGCGATTCGATCGTTCCGAGAACGGCCACTCATCATACTTGTCCGCTCCGACGATCAATCGGAACGTAGCCTCGGCCATGCTCTCCGTCATAAATCTGGTCAGGACGGAAGAGCTTATTGTCCTTGACCTGCTCCAGCCAATGCGCCAACCAACCGCTCACGCGGGCCATTGCAAATACACATGTGAAAAAGTCTGTATCAATGCCCATCGTCTTGTAGAGCACACCGGAGTAGAAATCCACGTTGACGTGGATGCCTCTCTTCGCCAGCAGTTCCTCTCCCACACGCTCGACCTCCTCCGCCAGTCTGTAGAGAGGGGAGGGCTCGGACCGCGTCAAAAGACGCTTAGCCAGCTTTTGGAGGATGTTGGCCCTCGGATCTTTCACCTTATAGATCCGGTGACCGAACCCCATGAGCCTCTGCTTCGCGGCCAGCCGCTGCGTGATGTAATGCCGGACATGGTCCATGGATCGGATCTCCTCCAACATTTCCACGGTCTCTTGAGCGGCTCCGCCGTGCAAGGGTCCTTTCAAGGCTCCGATGGCCGAGGAGACGACGGTGTACGGATCGGCCAGAGTCGAAGCGGTCACCATACCGCTGAATGTGGACGCGTTCATCGTGTGTTCTGCATGAAGGATGAGGCAGGTCTCCAGCATTCTCGCGATCAACGGGTCTGGTACCTTTTCGGTCAACATGTAGAGAAAGTTGCCGGCATGGTCCAAATCATCGCGGGGCTGAACCTGCTCGTCACCACGTCGGAGCCGATGGTACGCGGCCACAATCGTGGGCAGCTTGGCGATCAGTCGGACAGCCGACCAGTACTGCACCGCAGGATCCAAGACATGCCTGGCCGGATAGAACATCCCGAGAGCCGCCACGGCCGCTTGGAGCGCATCCATGGGATGGCCGTGGTCCGGCAAACACTTGATCAGATCCGTGATCCGATACTTGATGCGCCGGTGCTCTGTCACGTCAGTCGTGAACCGGTTGAGTTCCGTCTGATCCGGCAGGCGATCGTAGAGCAGCAGGTAGGTCGTCTCCAGAAAGGAACTGTGTTCGGCCAGCTCTTCGATTGGAATTCCGCGATATTCGAGCACACCGGTCTCACCATTCACAAAGCTGATCGAGGACTTGGCCGCCGGCACACCGGCAAGACCGGGTGAAAACTCCCGCTCAAGAGACTCTGGAGTGGCCGTCGGCTCAGGGGCGGCGACCTTCACGTCTTCCTTCATAGCCCTGACCTCGGTTCAGGATGTATGACACCATTCCACCCGAACCTCGCGCACCCGTTGGGATTGCCGCCACGGCCCCGCTTGTCGGACCGTTCCATCCGATGCCTCACGACACGCAGATGCAGTCGTTCCCCGCAGAACACACCACGCCGACCCTCGCCCACATCGACCCCTTCCCCGAACCTCTCCCAAACCAGCAACCCGCCGCATCGAGCACCCCTCTCTTCTGGCGTTCTCGCCGCCCATGCTCGGCTCTGGCTGCTCCATCGGTAGACAGGCTCCCCCCTTCGGCTCTTTATTGAGAAGAAGCATCGGACATGCCTGTACCCCTCCCGCTCGACCGTGCGGGACCACTTGGTATCACGGGTACTTAGATGCTGAGCGTTTCGTGGAGCGGGTCTGTTGCGAGCCGATTGGGGTGTTTTAGCTCATGAGTCATGTCGTACCTGTCGCAAAATACCTCAGGGAAGAGCCGGGGCTCATCCCCTGGACTCACGAGCAGAGAAGCACCCCGTGATCGGCTCCGGCGCATCGGCGCGTGACCGATCACGGGAAACACAGAGAATCGTGGCTGCTCGGCGGCCCTCAACAGGTCCGGTTGAGGACCACCTCTCACCGCATGACTTACCCGTCACCCCAGAAGAATTCGTCCCAGTTGACGGTCTTGTCCCACCACTGCTGGTGGCGCTTGACGTCGTGCAAGGCCGGCGGCGTTACCCTGTAACAGTGATCCCAGATCGCATCCGCGGCCTTGGCGCTGATCCCGCCGTCCCTCGATTCCAGCATGTCCATGAAGCGGTTCATGGCCGCGTAGGTTCTCTCCTGATCCCCATTCTCGTAGGCGCGCTGCACGACGTGGAGTTGGTCCAGATAGATCTCAAACATCGTGGATTCCCCCTTGACCAGCGCAGCCCCCTGCTGAGCCACCACGAACCCCTTCAACTCCTCAAGCCATCCACCCTGCGACGGCACAGTCCCGGATTCACTGCTCGCTGGAAGCAGAAGGATCGCGACCACAAGGCCAGCCAACCACATCCTCTGATTGAATGTTGACTTCATGGTTCAGCCCTCCGTTTCGTATCGGTCTCCACGCTCCGGTCCGGCTGCCTTCGCAATCAGGACACTCGGAAAGGATGGGCGCGAAACGTGGAGGAGGCCGAAGCCCACGCTTCGCGCCGCGAGGCCGGGGCTAGCCCCTGAACAACCCCGTACCCCGTCTCTGCCTCTTTTTCGTATCACCGCGACCCCACGACTTCTGATGCTCACCTTCATTCCACTGCCTCCCGTTCAAGATCCGCCGAGTCATATTCATTGTAGTTCCAGCATAGGGTCTTGAATGGTCCCGCACAATGAGCAGGAGGCCTCATTTTGCGCCTGGGGCGACATCATCAGTCGATCGAGTAGGCTATGCCGCGGAGTTTAGGGGGTGGTGGGCGAACTGGTGCGCGCTGGGTCGGATGGCATCGACCCGGCGCCCGGAGGAAAAGCGATCGCGAGAGCCTGGAGTCGGCTGTGGGCACCCAGTTTTTCAAGGATGTGCTGGATGTGATTGCGCACCGTCTTGGGACTAATGCTCAGGGTATCGGCGATGCTTGCGGATGAGGCGCCGGTGGCCACCAAACGAAGGATTTCTCGCTCCCGTTCGGTGAGCGGAAGGGTTGCCGGGATGTCCGGCGGCGAGTCCGGGCGGATGTCCACCGCAGGCAATCCCGGAGATCCGAGCACGACCTGTAGCTCGTGCACCAAATGGCGGGCTCGCGCTTGGTTGGTGATATCTCGGAATAAATGGGCGAGCCAAAACACGGTCCGTTTGCGGGAGGGAACCGGCAACGTGCTCACGTTCAACCAGATGAGGCGGCCTTCCTTCGTTCGTGTCTGCATGTCGAACTGTCTGACCCCGCCGCCGCTTCGGATGCGGCCCGCGATCGGGCAGGTCGGCGAGCACAGAGGATGACCGTTCAACGTCTCACCACGAATGACCTCACAGCAGGGACGGCCCACGACCTCCTGAGCTTTGAACCCCAGCAAGCGCTGAGCGGCTCGATTCCAGAACGCCACCCTCCCGTCCTGGGCCACCAGCATGGCGCCCTCGGCCGCCCTTTCCAGCATGGCGGTGAGCTGTTTCATGGTCGTTGTCCGCGAACAGCACGCCGCGAATCGCCCGCACTCGGCCGTGAGCCACTCACGACGTGCTCACTGTTCGGTAGGCTCCTTCGCCTCGGCACCTCAGCAACCGCAATCCGTAGAAGCTCCTGCCGGAGACGGTCCCCTCTTCATGTGGAATGCCGCATCCTCGCCGGCATCACTCTGATCCGAGCGGCGACCTGCGGTCCACCAGGGATCCGTGCCTCGTCTCCAGCCTCTCATCTTTCCTCCCCATCGCATCAGGTTCGGACCCTTACATCGTTATCGCGGCCAGTGGACGCCTTCGGGCGCTCGGGGCTGTTCAGTTTTCGGAGGTCCGCTGTGCCGTTCCACATCATGGAACTGTGTCGGCGTCACGAGATTGCAAAAGTTGAACAGCTCATTCGCCGCGACGTCGGGAATCCCGCCCTCACGCGCCTCCAACATGTCCATGAACCGATTCATGGCGATATAGGTGGCATCGGTGTCTCCTGTTGCGTACTTCGTCTCCACCACTCGTATCTGGTCGAGGTAGAGATCCCAATTGGCTTTCGGATACTCCTTCTTGTAATACGCATCCCCCTGGTAGAAGATGATCGCGCCGTGGAGATCATCCATCCAGGTAAAGGGGCGCGAGCTCGCCTGGACAGCCATCGGTGCAAGCACGCAAGCGAGCCCCACCACCAGCGCCATCGCCGTCATGCTTCTGTGAGTGACGTGTTTCATCGTTGCACCTCGGCATGGTCGTTTCTGACTCTTGCTGCCGTTCGTTCCGTTCATTCCCCCCAGAAGAAATTCTCCCAATCCACGGTCTTGTCCCACCGACGTTTATGACGTTTCTCGTCGTGAAATGCCGTCGGTGTGACTTGGTAACACAAATCCCAGATGGCCTCCGCGACATCTGACCTGATCCCTCCCTCGCGAGTCTCCAGCATGTCCATGAAGCGGTTGATGGCTACATAGGTCCCGCGCAGGTCGTGGCTTCGCAACGTGTGCCGCACGAGGAAGAGTTGCCCGAGATAGGGGTCATAGGAGCCTTCCCGTTCAATGCCCTTCTGGATCAGGGTGAAGCCGGTGAGTTTGTCGATCCACCATTCCGGGAGAGGAGTTTCACCGTCGGCTTCTCGCGGCAGATGCACCAGGGTGGACAGCGCGAACATACCGAGTATGGCCGGTACCAACGAGAGCGGGCCTGTCATGCGGGACATGATCCCACCTGTTCGCTCGGATCAAGGAACCACCCGGATCGTGCTCCGCAGCTCCTCCTCCGGTCCATGTAACGGACAGAAAAACTGATAAGACTCTGGTCCTGCGGCACCTCCCGCTGAATGACGCTTCAACGGTTCCGTGCTGACCTGGACATGGACGGTTTCTCCCGAGGTCACATAGACCCGTAACGCTTTGGGTGTCGACCCCTCCGTCCCCTCAAGGATTTGCTCGAATAGATCCGGGGCTTCAAACACATGCGTCCGGGGTGTCGGATTTTCCAGAACAAAGACCAGCTTCTCATCCAGAAGCACGCGTCTGTAAATCACCACCTCCCGTGGAGACCAAGCCGCTGCATCTCCTCCCACATCTTGGATGACAAAGTGAAACTCTGCGGCGAGCGCCGTCGGCAGCGCCAGACCGTTCCCCGTGATCATCCCAAGAAGGACCAGGCCTGCCCGCAACAATCGTTCGTGGACGCGCTTCATGCCGTTCATCCCTTCGGCGATCGACCTCTCGCTCTCGGCAGTGCCGGTCACTCCTCCCAAAAAAACTTCTCCCAATCGACGGTTTTCTCCCACCATTGCTGGTGGCGCTTCACATCGTGCAGTGCCGGCGGGGTGACCTCATAGCAATAATCCCAGATGGCATCGGCGGCCCCGGCGCTGATCCCTCCTTCCCGGTTCTCCAGCATGTCCATCAGGCGATTCATCGCCGCATAGGAGCCGTTCCAATCACTCCGGTCATAGAGACTCCGCACCAACTGCACTTGCCCGATATAGGGATCGAACGATCCCGGTTCGGCCTTGGCCTGCGCCGTTCCTTGCTGGACCACGACAAATCCGGTCAATTGATCCAGCCAGCCCTCCGGCCAGGCAGCCATGGCATTGACCGTCCAGAGCATGGCCGTCGCGAACAGCAGGCAGAGGACTAGCGCCGTCTTTCCTTGTGCTGTGATACCCCGCGCCATGACCCCTCCCGATTTGGTCGGCCCTCACTCACCTTGAGGGTACGACCCGGATCGATCCACCCACATCGGCATCAGTGCAACGGGACTCATCCGCTCCTGTCCGGCCGTTTTGCGAAATGCCGCAGCCCCGGCCCGGCTCCTCTGGGAGCGACGTCCGAGGCTGCGACGGTCTCTCCACGACCACCAACCTAGACCTTATCCCCCTCCAGGGACACCGGAGGTTTCAACCACCAGCAACTCACCGCGCACTTCCGGGTGAATGTCGCACCAGATGGTGTGGTACTGAGTATAGGCTTCGTTTCCACCGTACAAGCCATCGCGCTGCACATCGGACGGCTTAGTGAACGTAAGCGTCATGACCTTTCCCGGATCAAGATGGAAGCTCTTGATCTTCTTTCCCGTGACGACCTCTCCTTGGCCTTCAAGCTTCACCGGGAGATTGTGGAACAAGTTTGACGTAAACCCGTGGGTGACCGAGTCCTCGTTGCGAACGGTGATCTTCATCAACGACCCGGCCATGGCCGTCCCCTTCAACAACTCATAGCCATGGTTCCGGTCCTTTATGACAATGGTCAACTCCTGAACCGGCGCCGCCATTCCTGGCGCCTCAGCATACGCAATTCCGCCTCCCAGCCCCGACAGCGTCAGCGCTGCCAGCGCGAGGGGAACCGCCAACACGGTTTTGGGGCCTCCTCTCGTTCTCATCGTGGCTCTCCTTTCTTCTGTGGATGCGTCCGGCACCCACGACTCCGACGAGTTGATATACGCTTCCTCATCTCTGGTCTCGATTATCCTGAAGTCGTCGTGCTCTCGCTCCACCTCCTTCCCTGCCGCGACTTTTCAGCCAATGCGCCGGCACGTCCGCTTCGGCCCACACATCAACCGTAATCAACCTGTTATCCCGAGACAATGAGACAGACACATCATTTTCGGACTGAGCCGATTACCTCACCGACACGATGACGATGACGTTCACAGCGCATTATCTGGAGCACATAGGAAAGGTCAGGGGAGATGGAGGCATCACCACGTTCATTTACATAGAGGGTCACTATCCCTGAACGGCTATTCTTGACTTGCATCACCATGACGTTGCCCCTGCTTCGGCCTTCTGCGAAACCCTTGCCACACCAAATCGTTGATTTTGCGTATCTGTAGAGAGGCCAATCAAACAGCCTGGGGAGAAACGCGACAGTGTTGCGTTATGACCTAGGGCAGGAAGGTACAGTGACTGGTTGATCGTCAGAAAATCGAAACAACCTGGGGGTGGAACGTACCCTCACAGGGAAGGGGGCTGTTCTGCCTTCATGGGCGTATCCGTTCGCCCTGAGCCGGTGGAAGCCTGGGGTGAGTGCATCGAACCGGGTGAACGGAGGATATTGAAGTGACTTCTCGTCCGCATGAATGAGAATCGCTAGGCGTTTCGTCTGCCGACAAGCCCGGCTCGATTCATGGTTGGCGCTGCGAGAGATACCGATACATGCCTTCCACATTCTCGGGGAACCATTCGGCGTAGCGCCCCCATTGCTCATATTTTGGAAGCCGGACCGCCTTCTTGGTCTCTTCCAGACTCGCCCCCTTCTGGACCTGGTCCTGCACGGCGGCCCGGAGGTCTTCCATATAGTTGCGAAATTGCCGCACGTGTTCCTTCCTGCCGACCTTGCCGTGCCCCGGCACCAACGTCTCGAAGTCCAATTGCTCGACCTGCTTGAGCGATTCGATCCAGTCGTCCGGATAGCCGTCCGGCAATGCCCGATAGGCCACGGTCTCGATCGGAATAAAGTCTACGGCGAAGAGCAGCTTATGCTGAGGAAGCAGCACCACCAGGCTGTTGTCCGAATGATTCTTGCCGGTATAAATCAACTCGATACGCTTGCCCCCCAGATCGATGGACATGCGATCGGTGAAGGTGAGATCCGGGACCGGAATCTTTGCATCTCCTTCTTCCACAATCTTGGGCCGGGCCGCCGCCTGGCTGATGAAGACGGCCGTATCGGCGAACACGCTGCCTCCGGTGATATGGTCGTTGTGATCGTGACTATAGATGACATACCGCACAGGTTGCTCGGTCAGTTTCTTGATCTCCGCCTTCAGCCAAGCCGCCGCCTCCAGACTGATCGGATCGGTGACGATCACGCCCTTGGAAGTGGTGATGAAGATGGCCTGATGGAAGCGGTGCCGGAACAGATAGACATCATCGGCCAGTTTCGTGATTTCATCGTCCGGGCGGGACGATTGAGCCGCCGCCTCAGACGCCTGGATCATGAGCCATCCGGCCACGAGCAAGAGCAGCCCCCACAGAGCCATGGCGACGTGTCCGTTTGTCTGCGATCGGATGCTGCGGAAACAGCTCAGCTTGTCGTCTGTGGTCGCCATGTCCTTCCTCCTATCGCATCGCCCTGACCATCTCGTCTGACGTCCCCCTCTCCGTTACCAGTTCCCATCGTCCGTTGCAACGGGCTCGCCGGAAAGGAGACGGCGAGGGGAGACACTTCACGATCCAGATTCATCCTCGGAACGGGACATCCTCTGCCATGGGTGCGGGCCGGCTTTCGAGGCTCGACACGTCCACCCGGCCATCCGTCTCCGGATGCGTGGACGGCGCAGTGGATCCGGCAGGTCGTCCCGGTCGCGCCGTCCTGCGCGGCGTGAGTGTTCGGATCAGCATGAACAGCAACGGCACAAAAACGATGGCCAGAAACGTGGCCGCGATCATGCCGCCCATCACGCCGGTCCCGATGGAATGCCGGCTGGCCGCGCCGGCTCCGCTGGCGATCACGAGCGGCGCCACGCCCAGAATGAAGGCCATCGAGGTCATCACGATCGGACGGAATCGCAGCCGGGCCGCTTCCATCGCCGCCTCGCGCAGCGCCATCCCCTGTTCGTAACGTTGGTTGGCGAACTCCACGATCAAGATCGCGTTCTTGGCCGACAGGCCGATCAACGTCACCAGCCCGATTTGAAAGTAAATGTCGTTCGCCATGCCCGAGAGCCACACCGCCGACAGGGCCCCGAACACCCCGAACGGCACGGCAAGGATCACGGCGAACGGCACGGTCCAGCTTTCATACTGCGCGGCCAGCACGAGAAACACCATGAGGAGTCCGAACCCGAAGGCCAGCACCGATTCGGCACCGGCCTTGCGCTCCTGGTAGGAGATGCCGCTCCAATCCAGATCGAACCCTTGCGGGATCAAGACGTCCTGAGCCGCCCGCTCCAAGGCGTCCAACGCTTGGCCGGAACTATAGCCCGGCGCCGCAGCGCCCAGCACGAGCGCGGTGTTGAAGCCGTTGAAGTGCGTCACCGGATCGGGCCCGCTGCTATAGGTCGTCGTCACCACGGTGTCGAGCGGGATCATGTTGGGGCCTTGCCCGTTCAGCGCGCGCACGTAGATCTTGCTGATGTCGGCGGGGGTGGTCCGGTATTGCGGCTCCGCCTCGGTCTGCACGCGATAGACGCGGCCGAACTTGACGAAGTCGTTGATGTAGAAGTTGCCGAAAAAGGCCTGGAGGGTGTCGAAGACTTCCGAGATCGGCACGCCCAGCGCCTTGGCCCGTTCGCGGTTGATCTTGGCATGCACCCGTGGCGCGCTGACGCGAAAGCTCGAACTGATGGCGCCGATCGCCGGATCCTGTCTGGCTTTCGCAACGAACTCCTCGGCGGCCGCGGCGAATGTCTTGAAGTGCCCGCCGCTGGGGTCCTGCACCTGAACCGAGAAGCCGCCCGTGGCGCCCAACCCTCGGATGGACGGGGCATTGAAGGCCAGGATGATCGCTTCCGGGATCTTGGCGAATTTCTTGAACGCCTCGGCGATCAAGGTTTTGACGTGGTGCTCCTTGCCCTTTCGCTCATCCCAATGTTTGAGGGGCGCGAACATCGTCGCGGTATTGGTGCCTCGCGTGCTGAAGACGAAGTTCTGTCCTGACAGACTCTGCGTGCCGTAGACCGCCGGCAAGCCGAGGTAGTACGCCTCGATCTTGTCGAGGACCGCGTCCGTGCGTTTCTTCGAGGCGCCGTCCGGCAACTGCACGATCGTAATGAAGTACCCCTGATCTTCTTCCGGCAGAAAGGCCATCGGGATGGTCCTGAACAGGCTGATGACGATCCCGATCATCGCCGCGAACACCGCCAGCGACAGCAGGCCGTGCCGCAAGGTCAGGCGCACGACCGTGCCATAGCGAACCTGGACCCAATCGAACAGTCGGTTGAAGAGCCCGAAGAAGCCTTTCGGTTGGCCATGGCCCGGCTTGAGCACCAGAGCGCACAGGGCGGGGCTGAGCGTCAAGGCCACGAACCCGGAGATCATGACGGAGAGCGCAATCGTGATCGCGAATTGCTTGTACAGTTGGCCTGTGATGCCGCCCAGGAATCCGACCGGCACGAAGACCGCGCAGAGCACCAGCACGATCGCGATCACCGGTCCGGTCACCTCGCCCATGGCCTTCTTCGCCGCCTCTTTCGGCGAGAGCCCGTTCGCCATGTGGCGCTCCACGTTTTCGACGACCACGATGGCGTCATCGACAACGATTCCGATAGCCAGGACCAGACCGAAGAGCGTGAGGGTGTTGATCGAAAACCCCAGCGCCGCCATGCCGGCAAAGGTGCCGATCAACGACACCGGCACCGCCGCAGCGGGAATCACCGTCGCGCGCCAGCTCTGAAGGAAGAGGTAGACGACCAGCAGCACCAGGATCATGGCATCTCGCAGCGTCGCCACGACCTCCCGGATGGAGACCTCCACAAACCGGGTCGTATCGTAGGGGATATCGTAGGTCACGCCGGGTGGAAAGACCTTGGCCAGCCGGTCCATCTCGTCCCGAATCCGCTTCACGGTATCGAGGGCGTTGGCGCCGGGCGAGAGAAACGTAAGGAGCAGGGCGGTCGGCTTCCGTTTGTAGCGACCTTCGAGCACATAAGACTGCGCGCCCAGCTCGATCCGCGCCACGTCCTTGAGCCGGACGATCGAGCCGTTGGGCAGCGCGCGGACGATCATCTCCTCGAACTCGGCGACCTCCGACATCCGGCCGTCCGTGATGAGGGGGAGGGTCAGCTCGGTGCCGCCCGGGATGGGCTCCCGTCCCACCGTCCCGGCGGGGAAATCGCGGTTCTGCTCCCGCACCACCGTGACAATGTCCGTCGGCGTCAAATTCAATTGCGCCATGCGCACGGGGTTCAGAATCAGCCGCATGCTGTAGTTCTGTTGCCCAAAGACCGATGCGTCGCCCACACCGGGCAATCGCTTGATGTTGTCGATGATGCGCAGAATGGCGTAGTTGGCCAGGGTGAAGGCGTCCTGTTGCGGATCATCCGATTGCAACACCATGACGGTCAGCAAATCGGGGGACATTTTCTTGACGGAGATCCCTTGGCGAATGACTTCCGGTGGGAGCTGCGGTTCGGCCAGTTTCTGGCGGTTCTGCGTCTGGACCTGGGCGATATCGATGTTCGTCCCGATCTCGAAGGTGAGCCGGATCGTCACGTGTCCGTCGTTCGTGCTCGTCGAATCGAAGTAGAGGAGGTTGTCGATGCCGGGCAATTGCAGCTCGATCGGCCGCGCCACGGACTCCGCCGCCACCTCGGCGCTGGCGCCGGGATAGTCGGCCTCGATCTGAACCATCGGAGGCGTGATCGGCGGAAACTGGGCAATGGGCAGAACCTGCATCGCCACCAGGCCAACGACGACGATGACGATCGACAGGACCGACGAAAAGATCGGCCGGTCGATGAAGAAGGTGGGACTCATCTCGCGTCCTGTTGAGGATCGCGGAGGCCGGACGACGGAGGCGCCGACGTTTCCGCTGGGGGAGGCGTCGTTGTTGCTTGCACGGGCTTCACTTGGACACCAGGCATCACCTTTTGGAACCCATCCACCACGACCCGCTCGCCCTCGCGCAGCCCATCTTCAATGAGCCATTCCTTGTCCCGCCAGGCGGAGGCCTTGACGTCCCGAAGCTCCACCTTGTCTCCCTCCCCGACCACATAGACCACCGGCCCCTTCGCCCCCTGCTGTACGGCCCGTTGCGGAACCAGGATGGCATTGGTCTTGGAGACCCCGTGGAACTTCACCGTCACGAATTGCCCCGGCAGCAACACGCGATCGGGGTTCGGGAAGACGACCCGCGCCTGCCGCGATCCCGTTTCCGCGCGCAGGCCGACATCGGCAAAATCCAGGAGGCCTTGGTGCGGATAGACTGTCCCGTCCACGAACGTGATGACGCCCGTCAAATGGTAGATCCCCGGATGCTGGATGCGCTTCGCAATGATGTCTCGCCGGCGCTTCAGGAGGAAGCTCTCCGGCGCGCTGACGATGACATACATGGGGTCCATCTGGTGAATCACGGTCAGCAGGTCCGTCTGGGCCGTGACCAGGCGCCCTTCGTAATAGCGGGTTCGCTCGATCAGGCCGTCGATGGGCGCGATGATCAACGTATTGTCGAGATCGAACTTGGCCTTCACCACATCGCCCCTCGCCGCTTCGAGCGACGCCTTGGCCGCCAATTCTTCGGCCACGGCGTCGTCCAGGTCTTTCTGACTCACGGCCTGCTCGGCCAACAGCGGCTTGACTCTGTCCAGATTTTGACGAGCCTGCACGAGCCTGGCCTGGGATTGAGACACCCGCGCCTTCGCGCTCAGGTAGGCGGCTTGAAACGGAACCGGATCGATACGGTAGAGGGGGTCCCCTTTGCGGACATCGCGCCCTTCCGTGAAGAAGCGCTCCTTCATGATCCCTGTCACCTGCGAACGGATCTCAACAATGCGGGAGGCCTCCGCCTGTCCGATGAACTCCGGTTCATCCGGAACCGTCTGAAATGCGACCGGAAGGACCTGCACTTCAGGGACGGGGCGGGGAGGAGACGGGACGGGCTCCTGCTTGCACCCGATGGAGCCGACGGCCAGCAATGAGAGCGTCAGCACTGTCGTGAGACTCGCGTGGTCGTTGCCTGACATCACTATTCATCCAATACGCAGCCGCCCGAATCGGCGCGCCAGTCGATGCTCAATGGCTACGATCTCAGCGCTGGCACTGAACTCGTATAGCTGCCGTGACGGACGCTGCCCTTGAGGATCACCAGACGAATTCTGTCTGATTGACGTTCCATCGGCTCTCGATCTTAGTCCTTCGTTGTTCCGATGATCAACGGAGACTCTCCACGAGCACTTTCTGGTCCTTGTATATCGACTCGCATGTGTGCCCCTGAGATTCCGTCTGGCGCTGCTCAACCCGCCGGCGGGGCTGCAGATGGTCGGCGATGCCGACGTCCCGGGCTACTTGAGCTACAGGCCGTGCCGAGTCGCGCACCAACCGGACCGCCTCCGCTTTACATTCGTCCCTGTATCGCCGTCGGGTCTTCGTGGCCATCCATTCTTCCGATTTGACCATGCTCCTCCTCATACAAAGGTCTCATGTCCTTGCCTCCAAGAACGCAAGGTCGAACGCTTCCGGGTCCGGGCCGTTGCGACGGTTTGTGTCGAGCGTGGCAATCGACGCCATGTCCGTTTCGGAAAGTTCAAAGTCGAAGATGTCGATATTGCTGGCGATGCGCTCCGGGTGAATGGATTTCGGGATTGCGGACACGCCGTTCTGGATGTGCCACCGCAGAACCACTTGCGCCGGCGTCTTGCCGGTTCTCGCGGCGATCTCCGTGAGCACGCGATCGTCTAGCAGTCTCGTGATGCGCTCGGGGTCGCGAGGATGATTGGTGAAGATGCCCCCGATAGGTGACCACGCCTGCGTGGCGATACCAAGACGCGCATGGACCTCCCGCAGCGACCGCTGTGCGAAATACGGATGCAGTTCCACCTGATTGACCGCGGGCGTCACTCCCGTCGCCGCAATCAGGGCTGTGAGACGCGGCTCTGTGAAGTTGCACACGCCGATGGCGCGCACGCGTCCGTCTGCGAGCAGTTTCTTGGCCGCTTGCCACGCCGCGATTGTCTCATTCCACGAGGACGGGACCGGCCAGTGCAACAGATAGAGATCAAGGTACTCAACACCGAGCTTGTTCACGCTCACATCAAAGGCGCGCAACGCCGCATCGTAGCCGTAGTCGCTGATCCACAGCTTAGTCGTCACGAACAGCTCGTCACGGGGGACCGCGCCGCGGGCGATGCCTTCGCCGACCTCCCGCTCATTGCCGTAGGCAGCAGCCGTGTCGATCAAGCGATATCCACTCGCAACCGCGCTCTGCACCGCATTGGCGGTGTCTTTGGGCGAGCTGAGATACACACCGAGGCCCAACAGGGGGAGCTCAACGCCATTGCTGAGGCGGATCGTCGGCGTCTTGTTCATCGTCGTCATCTCCTTGTTCAGATTGGTCGCCTCCTTGTTCAACGCGCGCAATACCCGCCGTCCGGCGTGAGGGTTTGCCCGACCATGAAGCCGGCGCCGGGCGAACAGAGCCACAGCACGGCGGAAGCGATTTCGTCGACCGTGCCCATGCGGCCAAGCGGGATGTCGGCGATGACCGCGTCCATGCGGCCCGGCTCGCGTTCCATCAGGCCCGTGACCAGCGGTGTCTCCGTCGTGCCGGGACAGATCGCATTGATGCGGATGCCTTTTCGCGCGTACTCCAGCCCGGCAGCCTTGGTCAGCCCGATCACTCCGTGCTTCGAAGCGGTGTACGCGCCGAGGCCGGCGATGCCGACGAAGCCGCTTTGCGACGAGCAATTGACGATGGCGCCGCTCCCCTGTAGCCGCATCTGACGCAATTCGTGTTTCATGCACAGGAAGGTGCCGCGCAGATTGACGGCGATGATGCGGTCAAAATCGCCGACCTCGACATCGGCAGTGTCGGCCTGGACGACGTGAATGCCCGCATTGTTGAAGGCGTAGTCGAGCCGGCCGTATGCCGAGACCGCCTGTTGCACCATGGCGGCCGCGTCGGCTTCCACCGCGACGTCGCAGCGGACGCCGAGAGCCTTGTGCCCTGCAGCCGTAAGCTGACGCGCTGCCTCCTCCACGACGTCACCATGCACACCGGCCAGCACAACCGCCGCGCCCGCCTCGGCGAAGGCTTTGGCGGTCGCCAGGCCGATGCCGGAGCCGGCGCCAGTAACGAGTGCCACTTTGTTTTCAAATGTGATGTTCATCCTTCATTCCTTTTTAGATTGCGTTTGGCTCCGACGCCCAAGATCGGCATCCGCACGCCGTTGTTGATCTTCACCTTCGGCATCGCGCCGAGGCTCGTGGTCGCCTGGCTGGTGTCGCCGTTCCGCTCCGGCCTACAGCCAAGGAACGACGAAGCCACCAGCGTTCCGGCGGCGGCGATGAGACATTCGCGTCGTGTGGTCCTGTCGTCACACCGATGTGTTCGGTGGACATTACTTACGCGGCAACGGCGAATTGCCGTGACCACCCGCGGATGTTGTTCCAAGGTCCGCTCCGATGTCGTGGTTCTTACGAAGTTCGTCGGTCGTCCGAGCGCCCACCACCCGAATGGCCGCGAAGCCGTCCTCGATCTCCTTGAGGTCGGCAGCGCTCAGTGCGACGCGAAGACCGCCGAGATTCTCGTCCAGATGCGCGACCTTGGTGGTCCCGGGGATGGGCACGATCCGCGGGTTCTGAGCCATCAGCCAGGCGAGGGCCACCTGCGCGGCCGGAGCGCCCTTCCGCTGTCCGACGCGCCGGAGCAGTTCGACGAGGGGCCAGTTTGCCCGCCGCGCCTCGGGGGTGAACCGGGGGCGCGTGGCACGCATGTCGAGCTTCGGGTCGAACGTCGTCTCAGGGGTGATGGCGCCGGTCAGGAAGCCGCTGCCCAGCGGGCTCCAGGGCACAAAGCCGATCCCGAGTTCCTCGCAGGTCGGGAGTACCTCGTGCTCGGGGTCGCGCGTCCAGAGCGAGTACTCGTTCTGGACTGCCGCCACCGGCAGCACGGCGTGGGCACGCCGGATGGTCGCCCCGCCCGCTTCGGACAGGCCGAAGTGCCTGACCTTGCCCGCCTGGACCAGTTCCTTGACGACACCGGCCACGTCCTCGATGGGCACGGTCGGGTCCACGCGGTGCTGGTAGTACAGGTCGATGTAGTCGGTCTTCAGCCGACGCAGCGAGGCGTCGGTCATCCGTTTGATGTAGTCGGGCCGGCTGTTCAGGCCGATGTTCTTGCCGGCGTCGTCGTAGCCGTAGCCGAACTTTGTGCCAATGATCACCTTGTCGCGGAACGGCGCGACCGCCTCGCCGACCGCCTCCTCGCTGACGAACGGGCCGTAGTTGATCGCCGTGTCAAAGTAGGTGACGCCACGGTCGTACGCGGCACGGATCAGCCTAATCTCGTCGTCCTTGCTCGTCCTCGGCGCATAGCCGTGGCAGAAATTCATGCACCCGAGGCCGAGGGCAGTGACTTCGAGGGAGCCGAGCCGACGACGGGCGAGCGTTGATGCGGCAGTGCCGGCCGGCCTATTTGACACAGGTTGCGAGGTCGGCCGTGTCCCCGCGCAACCTACGATCCCCGCTAAAAGCGACGCGCCGGTAGCGGCAGCCGCGCCGAGGAGGATGTCTCGCCGGCTGCATCCAGCCAGGTCGGAGCGGTTCGCTTCAGTTCTCGATTTATCGCTCATAGTTGTACTCCTTCTCATCGTCATTGCTCCGATATTTCTCCCCCTGAGCTTTGTTGATGCGGTCGTTGGCTCTTTGCCCGAGCTTCAAGCTTGCTGGGGGAGGGCCGTCGCGTGCATGACTGTGTCACTTGGTTGTCTTTTGTAAGGGCTTGATCGTTCCCAGCTTTGCGATGTCCTCATCGGTGCGGTTCCCGTGAATAGGAATCTTTGCAAGCTTCGCTTCGATCTGCTCCAGTTCGCTCGGAGTGATCTCCACATCTGCCGCGCCAAGATTCTCTTCGATGCGTTCGCGCTTACGGGACCCCGGAATGGGAGCCATAAAGTCTTCCTTCGCGAGCATCCAGGCCAGCGAAATCTGAGCTGGGGTCGCGCCTTTTTCCTCGGCGATGCGGTGTAGCAGATCGATGAGTGGTTGATTGGCAGCGATGTTCGCCTGATCGAATCGGGTGATCACGCGCCGCACGTCGTCGCCCTGATACCGATCGTCGGCGCGCACCCGGCCTGAAAGAAAGCCGCTGGCGAGCGGCGAAAACGGCACGAACCCGATACGGAGCTCTTTGCAGAGCGGAATGACGTCGCGTTCGAACATGCGCTCCATCATGGAGTATTCGCTTTGGACAGCCGTAACCGGAGTGACGGCGTGCGCGCGGCGGATCTCCAAAGCGGAGCACTGCGATAGTCCCCAGCCACGGATCTTCCCTTCTTCGATGAGCCATCCCATCACCTGGGCGACATCCTCGACCGGAACCTTCGGATTGATCCGGTGCAGGTAGTAGAGCTCCACGCGATCAGTGCCCAAGCGGGTGAGCGAGGCTTCGAGGTGCTCGCGAACCTGGACGCTGACGGGGGTCTCCGTTGTGTGTTCGTCGACCCGCAATTTGGTGGCGATCACCACACTCTCACGCATAGGCTTGAGCGCTTCCCCGACCAACGCCTCGTTGTGTCCGGCCCCGTAGGCTTCCGCGGTATCGAAGTGAGTGCAGCCAAGCTCGAAGGCGTATCGAATCAACCGGATGGATTCACCGCGTTCAGGCGCGGCTCCGTAGCCGTGACTGAAGCCCATACAGCCAAAACCGATGGCGGACACCTCCAACTCTCTCAGCTTTCGGGTTTTCATGCCTATCCTCCTCTCTTGATTCACATCGCTTTCGAATTCCTTGCATCCATTGCATCTTGATCTATGGGCGCAACAGCGCCTTGATCGCGCGGCGTTCGTCCATGGCACAGTAGCCCTCCGCCACTTGGTCCAGGGGCAGGATCAGGTCGAACACCTTGCCCGGGTTGATCCTCCCGTTTAGCACCAAGTCGATCAGCTTGGGCAGATAGCGCCGCACGGGTACGGGTCCGCCGTGCAGATGGGCGTACGCGTAGAACAATTGCTCACCGTTCAGTTCAACTTCGTGCGGCACGCCGACATAGCTGACATATCCGCCTGGACGCGCGGAGCGGTCGTGGAATGGCACATGGTTGCTTCCGACTCACTCCCCTCATCCCGGAAGAATGGCGGTAACGCGGATCTCGACCCGCATCTTCGGATCGCCGAGGGCAGCGACTCCCAGGCAGGTCCAGACGGGGGCGTGGTCGGGCATGTAGTGACGAAACCGCTCGGTCATGGCCTGGTTGATTTCCTCTTGATGCCCGTCGAATCCCACGTGGTAAGAGTTTACATGGATTACGTGCTCCCAACCCGCGCCGGCAAGAGCCAACGTTCGCTCGACATTGCGGAACGCCTGAGCGATCTCGTCTGTTATCGACTCGGGGAACTCCCAGTCGTCGTTCCAGCCGCCCTGACCTGCGGTCTCGACTCGGTTGCCGATCTTGACCGCTTGGGAATAGTGGAACAGCCTCAGGTTGCGCTCACCGTAACCGGACGTGACAAAGAATTCAGGCTTATTCATGACGGCCTCCAATCACATCCCAACACCGATAAACCTTGTCGTCTTTTGGTTCGTTCCGGCCGCACGCCGCAAGGCCTTACGGGCGCAACAGTGCCTTGATCGCGCGGCGTTCGTCCATGGCACGGTAGCCTTCCGCCACTTGGTCCAGGGGCAGGATCAGGTCGAACACCTTGCCCGGGTTGATCCTCCCGTTTAGCACCAAGTCGATCAGCTTGGGCAGGTAGCGCCGCACGGGTGCGGGACCGCCGTGCAGATGGACGTGCGCATAGAACAATTGCTCACCGTTCAGCTCGACCCCGTGCGGCAGACCAACGTAGCTGACATGTCCGCCTGGACGCGTGGAACGGATCGCCTGCATCATAGCTTCCTGCGTGCCGACACACTCCAAAACCGATTCCGCGCCGACGCCTTTGGTCATGTCCATGAGGCGCTTCATCCCCTCGTCGCCGCGCTCGGCGATAATGTCGGTCGCGCCGAACTCGCGAGCGAGTTGCTGCCGCTGCTCGTGGCGACTCATCACGATGATGCGCTCGGCCCCCATCTGTTTGGCCGAGAGCACGCCGAGCAGGCCGACCGCGCCGTCGCCCACAACCACAACGGTTGATCCAGGCTTCACGTTGGCCGCATCGGCGGCGAACCAGCCGGTCCCCAGCACGTCCGATGTCGTCAGGAGGCTCGGGACCAGGTCGTCCGATGGAACCCCCGGCGTCGGCACCAGCGTCCCGTCCGCCAGCGGCACGCGCAGTACCGGTGCCTGCGCCCGAGAGATCCACTCACGGTGCGTGCACGACGACTGGTAGCCGTACTGGCAGTTGGAACACGTGTTGTCCGACGTGGCGAACGAGCCGATGACAAACTGCCCCGGTTTAACCGAACGCACCGTCCCGCCGATCTCCTCCACGATGCCGCAGTATTCGTGCCCCATCGGCGTGGGCCTGTCGATCGGCTGCAGCCCTCGATAGGGCCACAGGTCCGACCCGCAGACGCACGTAGCGGCGAGGCGAATCACCGCATCCGTCGGCTCTTCAATTCTCGGCGATTCACGATCTTCGAAGCGAATGTCTCCGGGTCCGTAAAGTACGGTGCCTTTCATGGTAGATCTCCTGACTATTGTAGTTTCCCAAACATCTTCTTCATTGTTTCGCCGTCGAGGACTGCCATGTCGATCAACTTCAGCGATGTAACCATTTGCGACGTCGAAGTCTTGTAACGCTGAAAATGGGGTGAGGCGATGTGCGACTCGTAGGCGGCTTGATTCTTGTATATCTCGACGATTCTTACCTGCGTCCGGTCATCGCTGAGTGTCATTGGAAAGATACTTACCACGCCTGGCTCGCTTTCCACGGACTTCCGTGCTTCCTCTTCAAGGATGGCCAGGTATTCGGCACGGGACTCAGGCGTGATCTGAATCTCGGAGATTCGAACGAGCATGTCGTTCTCGATGACCGGCAACTCCGGTTTTCCCATCAGATGACGGAGTTGATTGGCCTGGGTCCTGCTGACGGCGGAATCAATGAGGTCCGCTATCTGGACCAATTGCTCATCGGTGATTCCGGTGTTTCTACCGATGCCGATGTGCGACTTGAGTTGCGATCCGACACCGCCCATGGACGTCAGTGCAGCGATGGTTACCAGTTCCCGCTCCCTGTGCGTCAGTATCTTGTTGTCAAAAATGTCGGCAAACAGATGCTCCTTCAGGAAACGGTCGATTTCCGGGCTGAATTCTCCGAATCCAGGCGCAGGTTTGGATTGCCGAACACCGGTCAGCTCCTCCAAGGTCGCTCTGCCCCGCTCATAGCGATCACCGCCGATAATGGGTTGGTGTGATCGCCCTGGCTTATCGCGCACGCCTTGCTTTTCGCGACTCTCGATCACCGCCCTGAGTGTATTGATGCCGTTAAGACTGCGGGGAAATCCACAGTACGCATACAGCTGCTCCACGGCTGCTTTGATTTGGTTGACGGTCAGCCCCGTATCCAACCCCGCTCGAAGTGCCGTATCCAGCTCTTCAAGATTTCCGGTAGCGGTGTGTGCAGAGATGCGGATCAAGGCGATCTCCTGAGCATTCAGGGCGGTGCGGTGCTGTGCGTGGGTCTTGTCGGTCTGTGCATTCATGACATTTGCTCCAACAACGAAACATCCCAATACACTGGCAAGGAAGCCGAACATCCAACGTTTCGTGTTCATTGGTGTCCCTTGTACTGTTCGTCAGTCACCTGCTCCTTCCATACGACATTCTTGCCATCAAGTACGCCGGTGATCACAAGGTGAGTCATGGGAGCATCTGGTGTGGCACCATGCCAGTGCTCAAGGCCCGGCGGGCACCACACCGTATCACCGGTCTTGAATTGGACGATCTTCCCATCCCTCGTCCCGGTCAGGGCCACACCGGCAGTGACCATCATGTGCTGCCCTGCCGGATGAAGATGCCAAGCGCTCCTGGCAGCCGGCTGAAAGGTGACTGAGGCTCCTGAGTAGTGGGCGGTTGGATTGGCCGGAAACAGACGTTCAACCCGAACGTCCCCGGTGAAATGTTCTTCAGATCCCTTGAAAGCGTTTTGCGGCGCAGCCCTGTACACCGTTTGCGATGCGTCACCTTCTTGGGTGACGCGGCCTGAATCGGCATGCACGGTGGATGTGCACAGCACCGATAACATCAACATCAAGACCTGTGTTTTCACCGCGTTGCTCCTTTGCAATTGAATCAAAACGTAATCACCTGAGACGGAGCAATGAGTCGCTTCCGTCTCCAACTAGACACCCGCCTTTCGTTTTTCGACGATGGCCTTGAACGCGGGAATGTCGAAGCTCCGGGGATCGGGACCACCACGCAGATCGCGATTCAGGGTGTCGATCGCCGCCATCTCGTCGACTGTCAGTTCGAAGTCGAAGATCTCGATGTTTGCCAACAAGCGCTCATAGTGCTGTGATTTCGGCATAACGATCCGACCTTGTTGGCAGTGCCAACGCAGCACGATCTGTGCAGTGGTCTTCCTATGCTTCTGAGCCAAGTTCACAATGGTGGGGTCTTCAAGGACTCGCACCGGGTTGGTCGGGTCCTTCGGGAGGCTGACGAACACCCCGCCAATCGGCGACCAGCTCTCGGTCTTGACGCCATATCGCTCGTTGGCCTCGCGCACAGATTCTTGCGACATGTACGGATGCAGCTCGATCTGGTTCAACACGGGCGCTATCTTCGTGCTATCCATCAGGATTTTCAGATGGCTCGGCTGGAAATTACTCACGCCGATAGCCCGAATGCGTTTGTCCGCGTAGAGCTTTTCCATCGCCTTGTACGCGGCAATGGTTTTGTTGAAGTCAGTCGGCACCGGCCAGTGCAGCAAGTAGAGATCGAGGTAATCAAGCCCAAGGGCATTGAGGCTCCTGTCGAACGCCCGCATCGCCTCGTCATAACCATAGTCTTCAATCCAGAGCTTGGTGGTGATAAACAGATCCGAGCGGTTGACGCCGCTGCGCACAATGCCTTCCCCTACCGCTTTCTCATTGCCATAGTTTGTAGCCGTGTCAATCAGGCGGTAGCCATTGGTCAACGCGAAGCTGATAACGTCAGCCGCCTGGAAGGTCGGCAATGCAAAGGTGCCAACGCCAAACACCGGCATATCAACACCGTTGTTCAGTTTCGTCAGGGGGCTCTTGCCGGACCTGGTAGCTGTGCTGGTTCCTACTGCTGTCGCGTCAGTATTTTTCCCGCCAATAGAGCCGGCGCTGGCAGCGAGAACGTTCGTACAAGCCGCTGCGGCAATGGCGGTGGCGGCAAGTCCAGAGATGAACGTTCGCCGGCTGCAACTCGCAAGTTCTGGGGTGTCCGTCTCATGATCGTTCATTGCGGTCTCCTTGGTTTATTGACAACCGCACCCGGAGTTCAGCTCGAGCAGGGATGGGTACAAACTGTCATGAATTACGCCTTCAAATAGCCCTTATACGCCGAGTGGCGTTAGGACGATCCTTGAGAGTGTTTGTCCAAAACTCCAAACTGGCAGGACCTTTCTGGACATCGGCTTAGTCGGCGGATTAGGATTTTGGGCATGGCGAAGACGATCATGAAAGATTGGGGCCAACGACGGTTGGAAACAGACCGGGCGGAGTTGGCCGAGCGTATCGCGCGGGCACAACCCAAAGACGGCCAGGTTGAAGTGCGCCCGGGCCTGTACCTGAACCGCATTTCTTCACCTCACTATGCCGTTCACGGCATTCTTGAGCCGTCCTGTTGCGTGGTCGCCGAGGGCAGCAAAGAGGTGACGCTTGGCGGGAAGGCGTACCGCTATGACGCGGCCCACTACCTGATTGCCACCATGGGTGTACCGGCGTTTGCCAGGATCGTGAACGCCACCCCTGAACGGCCCTATCTGAGTGTTCGCTTCATTCTCGACCCGGCCGTAGTTACCTCGGTTATCGTCGAATCCGGCATCATCCGCCAGAAAGGAGATGGGAATGGCGATGTGAGAGCGGTCGACGTCAGCGCCCTGAGTATGGATATGCTCGATGCGACGCTACGGCTCGTCAGGGCAGCCGAGTCGGCAGAAGAGTACAGGGTGCTGGGCCCCCTAGTGATACGGGAGCTTGTCTACCGTCTGTTAACAGGCGCCCAGGCCATCCGCCTGAACCACCTCGCGCGTTTCGGTGGTCAGGATCACCGCATGGTTCGCGCCGTCAAAATGCTGTCTGACCGCTTCAACGAGCCGCTACGCATCGAAGCGGTAGCCGACCAGCTTGGTATGAGCGCGTCCGGCTTTCACGCCCATTTCAAGGCGGCAACCAACATGTCGCCGTTGCAGTTCCAGAAACAACTTCGGCTCCAAGAGGCCCAGCGGCTCATGCTGAGCGAGGGTGTCGATGCCGGACAAGCGGCGTATCACGTCGGGTATGGGGACCAGTCGCACTTCAACCGCGACTACAAGCGCCAATTTGGGGAGCCACCGACGCGGAATATTGCGCGGCTGCGGGAGATGGCTGCGCTGGGGGCAACTGCATAGCTCGTTGGGCCGTATGACTGGTCGGGCTACGATGCACCATCACGCCCGCCACAGCGTCTTGGTGACCGGTACAGCGAGCACATCTGGGCGGCGCTCGCCAGCGATACCGATGCCATGCTCGCGATGCCAGCCAACGCACCGAGCACGGAACTGATGAACCCGAGATTGGAAACCCAGTAACAGAATTTCATCCCTTAACCCACATTATTCATGACCGCTTCTGCCGCAACCACCGTGCGACCCGTTGCGATCAAAGAGCAACGGGTGCCCCGGCTGCGACAGGCCTGGACAGTCGAAGGTTATTCTCCGGCGGCGACAATGAAGAAAGGCTTCGCCCGACGAGCCGCCGGTTCACACGAAGTGTGGTATAGCGGGCGGACTCGCCGCTCGGTCGGCCAACAGACTGTTTCAAGTCTGCCTCCCTTCCTCGCGGCTCCACACGCCCGTCTCGCCTGGCGACTCCGCAATTTCGCGACGAAGCGTCATGAACAATGTGGGTTGAAGTTGTTCTTCATCTCTTCAGACGCAGCAATCAGAAACAGTCTTCCCATGGTCTCCTGTCTCGTTTCTCGACGACACCCGTTCCGTGCGAAATGACTGCCGTCTCACTCACATCGTCTACACGTCACCGCTTCGAGTAGGTCTCGCCTAGCGCAATGACGCCGCTTCCGTTCGCGGGCCGCCTCGATTGACTTCGATCTCGCCAGCGCCAGATGATGGCCGCACCAATCGGATGCCTCCCATGGCCGGAATGGGAAGGAGGACTCTTGGAGAATTTGCATCAGCTTGAGCTCGTCATCATGTTGTTGGGCGTTGCGCTTGCGTTGACGACGATTGCGCAGAAAATCGTCCTGCCTTACCCCATTCTGCTCGTCCTCGGCGGACTGTTGTTGGCGCTCGTCCCGGAGATGCCGACCGTCTCGCTCCATCCCGATCTTGTGTTTCTGGTGTTTCTCCCCCCTATCCTCTGGTCGGCTGCGTATTTCACATCGTGGAGAGAATTTCGTGCGAACTTGCGGCCGATCTCGCTTCTCGCCGTCGGGCTGGTGCTGGCCACGACGATCGGCGTGGCCATGATGGCGCGGTGGCTGCTCCCCGGCATGGGGTGGCCCGAAGCCCTCGCATTGGGCGCCATCGTCTCTCCGCCGGACGCCGTGTCGGCCACTGCGATCGGGAAACGATTGCACATCCCGCGGCGCATCGTCACGATTCTGGAAGGAGAAAGTCTTGTCAACGACGCCTCCGCGCTGGTGCTCTACCGTGCGGCGGTTGCTGCAGCCATCGGAAGCGGCTTCGACTTGGGAATGACGTTGCTGCACTTCATGTTTGCCACCGTCGTGGGAATCGCCATCGGGATGCTCGTGAGTATGGCCGCGCGATGGGCCATGTGCGCGGCTCGTGACAGTTTTACCGAAATCGCGATCACCCTCCTCTCCCCCTACGTCGCTTGGGTGATCGGTGAGTCCGTCCATGCATCGGCGGTGCTCGCTTGTGTGGCTGGCGGACTGTCCATGCGCAAACATTTCAGCGAGCTCTCGCCGATGACGCGCATTCACGGCCGAGCTGTGTGGGACCTGCTGATTTTCGTCTTGAACGGGTTCATCTTTATCTTGATCGGGCTGGAACTGACGGCATTAAAAGAGACCATCCCCGCGGACCGCTTCGGCCCTCTGCTCATCGCCGGAGCGCTGGTGAGTCTGACCGCCATCGTGGTTCGTCTTATCTGGGTTCCTTTGGCTGCCGCCATCCCGCGTTGGCTCAGTCCGTCTATCCGCCGTCGCGACCCGCTGCCGCCCTGGCAAAACATCTTTGTGGCCTCGTGGACCGGCATGCGTGGCATTGTGACCCTTGCCGCTGCCTTGGCCCTTCCGATGGCTACCGAATCGGGTAGCCCGTTCCCGTTCCGCTCAGAGATCATCCTCATCAGCTTCTGCGTGATTCTCGCAACTCTGGTAGGACAAGGGCTCACCCTCTCGCCTTTGATACGCGCGTTACGACTCGATGACGACCACGGATTGGAACAGGAGGAAATGTTGGCACGACGACAGGCGGCCGAAGAAGCCTTGCAGCGTCTTGAACAACTTGCAGGCGAGACCTGGACGAAGGAGCCGCATATTGAACAACTGCGCGTCCACTATGGCGACCGTGTCCAACGATTTGGCGAACGGAGCACGGTCGATCAGGAATGTTCTGAAGAAATGACGGCGATGTTTCGTCGTCTTCGACATGAAACGATGAGCGCCGAACGGCTCCACCTCATCGCCCTACGGAACAGCGGGACGATCAGCGACGAGATCCTCCACCGGTTAGAGCATGAATTGGATGTCGAAGCCATTCGCCTCGGCATCGGAGAGCAACGTATCATGGCAAAGAACGTTTCGCCGTGAATGCGCCGATACCGAATCGTCACTTCGTTTTCGTGACGATCGAACGCGAGATCGAGATGCGCGGTTCGGACCGAGAGGTTCCGAATCTCGACTCGCTCGAGGAACGGCGTAAGCACCGGACGGACGAAACTCACGAGGCGACGAGGCGCATCAATCTGTAGGCCCAGAACGGCGGTCGCATCGTTCACCAAAGCCGTTCTCGCCGGCACTCGTCCGAAGGCCGGCAGCGAGATCGGTCGGAGATTGTTTCGAAAGTCTCGCAGAGAGGCGAAATAGACGGCCGACCAAAGGATGGGCGGCTAGAATACGAGGAAGACCGGATCGGGATTGAGCGCGACGGCGGGCATGCCGGGAACGACAGCCAAGTGGAACCCGCCGATCACCGGCAGAATCGGGTAGGGGACCAGAATTCGCTGCGCGACCGTCGTCAGCGCCAGGACGACGGCGAGCAGCAAGACAATAATCTCAAGCTGGTGCAGACTGTCCATTCACCTAACCCACATTATTCATGACCGCTTCTACTGCAACCACCGTGCGACCCGTTGCGATCAAAGAGCAACGGGTGCCCCGGCTACGACAGGCTTGGACAGTCGAAGGTTATTCTCCGGCGGCGACAATGAAGAAGGGCTTCGCCCGACGAGCCGCCGGTTCACACGAAGTGTGGTATAGCGGGCAGGCTCGCCGCTCGGAAGGTCTGCCAGAGACAAGACGCGACCGATCACTTTTCGATATCAAACCCGTCGGTCTTCCACCAGCGCCACCCCCCGTCGAGCTCCATCACGGGATAGCCCTGCTTGGCGAACTCCACCGCCGCCGTCGCCGCCAGGTGGCACACTTGGGAGTAACAGTAGAGGACGTTGATCTTCTTTTTGTTGAGCTTGGCCTTGACCAGTTTGGCATTGCCCCATTCCGTCTTGGGTAAATTGATAGCTCCCGGGATGTGACCTTCAGCATAGTCTTCCGCCGCCCTTACATCGACGATGTGCACCGGCTGGCCCTGCTTGACCCATCGCTCCAATTCGACCGGCCCGGTTGTGAAGGCCATCTTGTCCTGAAAATACTTCTTCGCCTTCGCCGCGCTGGGAATCTTGACTGTCGTCGCCATGAGCTTCCTCCTTATTGAGATGAGTCTTCGAGCTTCGCATCCATCGTAATTGTCGTGTTGAGCAGCCGCGAGATCGGGCAGCCGGTCTTGGCCGCTTGTGTCGCTTTATCCCAGGCCGCCGCATCGGCCTTCGGAACCTTGCCCTTCACATTCAGATGGATGTTTGTTACCGTCCAGCCCGCGTCGAGTTTCTCAAACGTGAGCGTCGCCGTCGTCTCCAGCTTCTCCGCCACCAATCCTGCGTTTCCTAACTGTCCGGATAGGGCCATGGTGAAACAGCCGGCGTGCGCCGCCGCGATCAGTTCTTCCGGATTCGTGCCCGGGCCGTTCTCGAACCTGGTGCCGAAGGAATACTGCGTCTTCGAGAGCACACCGCTCTCGCTGGAGACCGTGCCCTTACCGGTTTTCAGATCACCCTGCCAGATGGCTGAAGCCTGTCGTTTCATCATTGACCTCCTTAAGTGTTGAAGCTTAATACGGCCCGGAATCTAGCCTTGCCGCTCAGCATCTGTTGATAGGCTTCGTTCGCCCGAGCCACGGGGCGTGGGTCCATCATGAAGCCGTTCCGATTCGGCATCTGCACCTTCGGCGCCATGCGCGCGTCGATCGCGGCCGATGGCCTCTCTCAGCACCTCGTCGGTCAGAGGAACACATCGGTCGAGGCCCGCGGCGTCGCTGCCTCCGGTCGGCGTCACGCCGCCTCGCGCCTGATCCACGCCGCTTCGAGGAGGGGCGAGAGTTTGACTCCCATCCACTCGCTCCTACTCGTCAAGCTGTGGGTGTCTAGACCGGTGACGTCCTGCGCATTCGGCCACCCGCTCCCTGTATTGCCCGAGCATTCGAAGAACGCACGCCGCGATTGGGATGGCCTCCTCGACGGGGAACATCAGCGACCGCTCAACCAAGCAGGACCTTTTTGCCGGTTGATAGGCCGTGCGTCCTCATCCATCGCAACCTCCCTTTGCATCGAAAGCTCGCTCCAATGGACATTGTCATCGTGTGGGCGGCTGAGATCAAGGTGGCGTTTTCGCTCCGACCGCCTTCACTCGTGCCGCACAGTGGCACGGCCCGCTCTACCTATCGATCCGGTCTGGTCCGGAGACATCCTGCGGCAGTGGCGCGCGAGAGGGGAGTCGCCGGCGGAGGCCCACTTGACCGAGCAGGAAGGCGCTCACCGGCGCAGTCATGAACAGAAACAATGTGATGAGCAGCTCGCGGAGGCTGAGGCCCCCGTCGATGCCATGGGCGAGGGCCGCGAGCAGCATGCCGCCGACGCCCAATGTCGTGGCTTTTGTCGGACCGTGCAGCCGCATGAAGAAATCGGGGAGCCGAACAAGGCCGATCGCACCCACCAGGGTGAAGAAGCTGCCGATCAGAAGCAACAGAGAGACGAGGAGATCGAGCATCGTCGTCACTCCATGACCTTGCCGTGGGCCAGATAGCGGGCCAGCGCCGCCGTCGCCACAAACCCGGTCAGCGCGATCAACAGGGCCGCTTCGAAAAACATCGAGGTGGACAGGTAGATGTCCAGGACGATCAGCAGCGCGATGGTATTGATGTACAGCGTGTCGAATGCGAGCACGCGATCAGCCGGGTGGGGGCCGCGTATGAGTCGCGCCGTGCACAGCGCGAGCGAGAGCGCAATGGACCCAAACGCGACGTAGACGGCCATGGTCAGCATTCCAGTATCTCCATCAGCGGCTGCTCATAGCGCGTCTTGATCGTCGCAATGAAGTGCTCCTCGTCTTCCACATGGAGCACGTGCAACCACAAGGTACGGGCGTCGGGCGAGAACGCGACCGACACGGAGCCGGGGACGATGGACACGATGCTCGCCAGGAGCGCCATCGCATGCGGGTGCGTCACGGCAAGCGGCACCTGCACGAAGCCGGGCCGCAGGCGGACGATGGGCCCGAGCACGAGGCGCGCGACCGTCATGTTGGCGACCACGATATCCCACGCCACTCGCAGGGCGAGCCGCACCGCCGCGCCGACCGAGCGGATCCCCGGCAACCCGTCGAGCAGCGGCGCGGCGACGAGCGGGATGGCCAGCGCGAGCACCAACGCCAACGCGAGCTGGGCCGGCGAGAGTCCGGCCAGCGCCAGCCAAGTTACGGCCAAGGTCGCCGACAACATGGGAAACGGACAGAGGGTCTTCATCGCACGCCTCCCATGGCATGAGGCCGGATGAGATCATCGCGGGGAGGTCCGAGCACGGCGTCGACGTAGGCGGCCGGCTCGACAAGCTGCGCCGCCGTCTCATCGGTGTAGCCGGTGATCGGCGCCGCAAACAGGACCAGGAGCAGGCTGCATCCGATCAATAGGATGACCGCCGTCCATTCTCCTGTCTGTGGAGGATGTTCTTGCCCCGATGCCTGAGGCTCGGTCACGTTCCAGAGCAGGATGCTGCCGGCGCGCGAGCACCCGATCAGGGTGAGCACGCTCGTCACCAGGATCACCGTCCAGATCGCTGCGACGCCGCTCTCATCCTGCGTGCTTTGCAGCACCATCAGCTTCCCGAGAAACCCCGAGGAAGGCGGGACACCAGCAACGGTGGCGCCGCCGAAGAGAAACGCGAGGCCGAGCAGCGCCGGATGGCGTAGCGGAGGGCCTGGGTGCAGTTGATCGCCCATCGCCCCGCGGCTCCGTCCAAGCAGATCGGTGACGAGGAACAGCACGGCAATGACGAGGGTGGAATGTGCCAGATAATAGAGCGCCGCGGAGAGCGCCGCGCCGCTGCCGATCGCCACGGCGGTGAGGATGGTCCCAACCGACGCGATCGTCAAGTAGGCGGTCATGACGGCAAGGCGTTCGGCCCCGAGCGCCCCCAGGGTGGCAAGCGCGAGGGTGATCAGGGCAACGGGCAGGAGCCAAGGGGACGTCAATTCCACGACGGCCCCTGCATCGAGGCCGTAGATCAGCGTGGTCAGGCGAATGATCGCGTAGATCCCGATCTTGGTCATGATCGAGAACAGCGCCGCGACCGGAGCGGGCGCGTTCGCATAGGCGGCGGGCAACCAGAAGTATAAGGGAAACAGCGCGGCTTTGATCGCGAAGACGCCGAGCAGCAACAGGCCCGCCGTCCGGACGAGGGCCAGATCTTCCGCCCGCACCCGCGCGATTCGTTCGGCGAGATGAGCCATATTGAGGGTGCCGGCAACGCCATAGAGCAGGCTGACCGCGATGAGAAAGACGCTGGCGGCGGCGATGTTGATTGCGGCGTAGTGCAAGGTCGCGCGCAGCCGTTCCCCTCCCAATCCCTGTAGCGCCAGACAGTACGAGGCGATCAACAGCACCTCGAAGAAGACGAACAGGTTGAACAGGTCTCCCGTAAGGAACGCTCCGTTCACTCCCATCAACTGAAACAGAAAGAGCGGGTGGAAGAACTGCCCGCGGGCATCCCAGCCCTGTACCGCATAGAGCGCTACCGCAAGAGCCAGCAGCGCCGTCAACAACAGCATGAAGGCGGAGAGGCGGTCTGCAACCAAGACGATGCCAAACGGCGCCGGCCAATGGCCGAGCGGGTAGACCAATGGCGAGCCGGACCGAGCCTGCGCGAAGATGGCGGCGGCCGCCGCGGCCACGCAGACCGTCGCGCCCACGCTCAGTGCGCGCGCCACCGCAAGCGGCGCGCGATGCAGAATCAACAGCAGCCCTGCCGAGAGCGCGGGCAAGACGATTGGAACTGCGAGCAGATGGGTCATGACTCGTCCGCCGCCTCGCCGCCCGGCGCCGTCTCCCTGCCGTCTACATGGTCGCTGCCCGTCTCGTACCTGGTCCGCCCTGCGAGCGCCATAATGAAGCCGGTCATGCCGAACCCGATAACAATAGCCGTCAGCACCAGCGCCTGCGGCAGCGGATCGGCATAGTGGCCCGCGTCCGGCGCGATGATGGGGGCGGCTCCCGGGCGAAGCCGTCCCATCGAGAAGATGAACAGGTTGGCGGCGGAAGACAGCAGCGACAGACCCAGCACCATCGGGAAGGTGCGTCCGCGCAGGAGCAGATAGATGCCGCAGGCGGTCACGATGCCGAGTCCGATCGCCAACATCAATTCCATCACGTATTCTCCCGTGAGGCGGGTGACGTGCGCCGGGCCAGCCCAAGAGCGGTCAACGTCAGCAGCGTCGTCCCGAGCACCGCCAGGAACACGCCCAGGTCGAAGGCCAGAGCGGTGGCGAGAGGCACGTCCCCAATGAGCGGCACCTGCCAGTGGTGGGTCGCGCTCGTAAGAAAGGGCGCACCGACGATCACGCTCGCGAGCCCCGTCAGTCCGGCCAAGAGGACGCCGGCCCCGATCAGGGCCGCGAAGTCGATCCGCAGGCGGGCAAGCATTGGAGAGAGACCCTCCCCCATGCACTGCATGACGATCGCGAGCGCGGCGATGAGCCCCGCGAGGAATCCGCCTCCCGGCAGATTGTGGCCGCGCAGGAACAGATAGACGGCCACCAACAGTGCGAACGGGAGCAGTACTCGTGCCGCCGCCGCGAACATGATGCCGTTCGTCTGCGGCTTGGAAGCGAGCGACGGCTTTTCGGCACGCAACCCGGCCATGAGCATCCATACTCCGATTGCAGCCATCCCCAGCACGCTGATTTCACCGAAGGTATCGAAGCCTCGGAAGTCGACGAGCAGCACGTTCACGACGTTGTTGCCGCCGCCTCGTGGCACGCTGTTCTCCAGAAAGTACCAGGCGATCGATTCCTGCCCGCGCCCCAGCACCGCCCATGACAAGCTCGCCACGAGGGCGCCCGCGCCCACCGCCAAGGCGGCGTCGCGCATTTTCCGCCAGGCTGTCGATTCCGGCGGGGTGGACTGCGGCAGGAGCGCGAGCGCCATGAGCAGCACCAGGGTGGTGACGACCTCGACGGCGAGCTGCGTCAATGAGAGGTCGGGAGCGGAGAAATAGGCGAAAGCGATCGACGCGGCAAGCCCGACGACACCGGTCAGTATGACCGCGATGACTCTCGTGCGATGTGACCATACGGCGCCGAGAGCGCCGGCCATCGCCGCTCCCCAGACCGCGGCGCCGAGCGGCGCCGGCGCCACCAGCGCACTGTTTCCCGCCTCAAACCCCTGTTCGACGAACGGCCACACGCCAAGTCCGATGAACGTGGCGACGACCAGCGCGAGATAGCGCTGAAGCGAGCCATTCTGCAACCGGTTGGTGAAGCGGCCCGCGAGGGCCACGAACCCGTCATAGGCCTGTTGAAACAGCAGTCGGCCCGTATAGCGAACCGGCACGTGCAGGTGCAGCTCGTAACGATGCCGCAGCAGCCAATAGATCAGCCCGCCGCCGACAAGCGCGACCGCGCTCAGAATCAACGGCGGCGTGAAGCCGTGCCAGAGCGTGATGTGATAGGCGGGCAGCGCGTCGCCGACCACCGCTCGCGAGGCCACGTCCACCAGCGGGGCGACGGTATAGTTCGGCAAGACGCCGACCGCCAGGCACACGACCGCCAGGATTTCAGCCGGCACCCTCATATAACGGGGCGGCTTGTGCGGCCGGTGCGGAAGGTCATGCGGCTCGTCGAAGAACACATCGTGGATGAACCGCACGGAGTAGGCGACGCTGAACATCGAGCCGAGCGTGACGGCGGCCGGCGCGATGCCTTCCAACAGAGGCAGGTCGTGGAGATCGAGCGCTTCGGCGAAGAACATCTCTTTGGAGAGAAACCCGTTGAAGAGCGGCACGCCGGCCATCGCCGACGCGGCCACGATGGCCAGCGTCGCGGTGTGCGGCATGTTGCGCCAGAGCCCGCCCAATCGCCGCATGTCGCGAGTCCCGCATTCGTGATCGATGATACCGGCCGCCATGAAGAGCGATGCTTTGAAGGTCGCATGGTTGCCGGTGTGAAACACGGCGGCCAGCGAGGACATCGGCGTATCCAGGCCGATCAGGAACATGATGAGGCCAAGATGGCTGATGGTCGAATAGGCGAGCAGGCCCTTCAGGTCGTGCCGGAACATCGCCACATAGGCGCCGAATACCATCGTGACCAGGCCGACGGTGGTCGTTACGTATTCGAACACGAGGTTTCCGCCCAGCAGCGGATAGAGCCTCCCGAGCAGGAAGACGCCGGCTTTGACCATCGTGGCGGAGTGCAGATACGCCGACACGGGCGTGGGCGCGGCCATCGCCGCGGGCAGCCAGAAGTGAAACGGAAACTGCGCCGATTTGGTAAATACGCCCACCAGGATCAGCGCAAGCGCGATGTTGAAACGAGGATGATCCCGGATCATCTCGCGGGCCGCGAACCAGTCAGAGAGCTCGAAGCTCCCGGCGATGTGGCCGATAAGCAGCAGTCCGCCGAGCAAGGCAAGCCCCCCGCCCCCCGTGATGGCGAAGGCCATGCGCGCACCCTGTCTGGCGAGGGGGCTGTGGGTCCAGAAGCCGATCAACAGAAAGGAGGAGAGGCTCGTCAGCTCCCAGAACATCACGAGCATCAGCGCGTTCTCGGAGAGGATGATGCCCAACATCGCGGTCATGAACAGCATCAGCAGTGCATACAACCGGCCGATTCGATCCTGCGGAGACAGGTAATAGCGCGCATAGAGAATGATCAGCAGCCCGATGCCGAGAATGAGCAGCGCGAAGAGGAGGCCCAGCCCGTCGAGTCTGAGCGAGAGATTCAGACCCAGTTGCGGCAGCCATGCCCAACTCACGAGCACCCGTTCGCCCGTCAGGACGCCGGGCGCTTCACCGGCCAGCAGGGCGAAGCTGGCGGCAGTCGGCACGGCGGCGGCCCAGGCGGCGGCAGAGAAGCCCCAACGTTGCGCAAGGACTGTGCCGGCGGCGCCGGCCAGGAACGGCAAGAGTATGATGATCAGCAGGGTCATGTCGCTCATGCTCTGCAAGAACAATGGTCCAATGCGCCGGCTCAGAGCCGCTGCCGGCGCGAGTGTCTCTCACGATGAACGGGAAACTGCTTAAGCCGGATGGAGAAGTCCGTACTTTAAACTATTCGGCGCGGCGTTTGAAAGCCCAGGAGGCCGATCGGCGTCTGAACGAAGCCGGCGACTTGTTCAACCCTTTGCGCACCGACAGGCCGGTTCCGACGCCGGTTGATACGCATGCCGGCCGCATGATATAGACTGAATTCGTCATCGAGCCGAACACGACTGACGATCGAACCATGACTCTCATTCTGCAGAGCATCGGCATGGGCAGGGCGGCGGCAATTAGGACCGCCAGCTCCGCCTGAGCCTGCCTGCGTTCGAGAGCTTCCTCTACGCAAGCAAGAAGGCCCCTGGCGGAATCGACTCTGCCAGGGGTTTTTCATTTTCAAGGAGGCGAGGAGATGCATCGCAGGACCGGGACGGAGACAGAGAGGGAAGTCCATGGTGAATCTTGAACGCATCGAAGCGGCAGCCGCCCGGATCAAGCCGGCGATCTATGAATCCCCCCTGGTGCACTCGAAGACGCTTTCCCGCCTGACCGGGAATGCGATCTACCTCAAGCTCGAAAACCTGCAGATGACGGGCTCGTTCAAGGAGCGCGGCGCGTTGAATCGCATCCTGACGATGACCGATGACGAACGGCGGCGGGGAGTGATTGCGGCCTCGGCGGGCAATCATGGGCAAGGAATCGCGTATCACGCCGCCCGACGCGGTATTCAGGCTCAAATCTGGATGCCTCGCTCGACGCCGCTCATCAAGCTTTCCGCCACACGCGCCTACGGCGCGGACGTCGTCCTACACGGCGACAGCTACGACGAGGCCTGTGAGGCGGCCGTCGAGCGGAGCCTGCAGAGGAACGCGACGTTTGTCCATGCCTTCGATGACGACGAAGTGATCGCCGGGCAAGGGACCCTCGGCTTGGAAATCCTGGAGCAGAATCCAACATTGGACGTGATGGTCGTGCCCGTCGGCGGGGGCGGGCTGATCGGGGGTGTCGCGTGCGCGGTAAAGGGGCGGAATCCGAAGGTCGAGGTCGTGGGAGTTCAAACGTCGCGATTGCCGTCGATGAAGGCCGCGCTGGAGCGCGCGGAACCGGTGAATCTGCCTGCGGAATCGACATTGGCGGACGGGATCGCCGTTCGAAAGGCGGGAACTCGCACCCTACCGTTGGTCCGGGAGTACGTCGATCAGATCGTGACGGTCGATGAGGATGAAATCGCGGCGGCGATCCTGATGTTGTTGGAGCGCGAGAAGACCTTGGCGGAAGGGGCCGGCGCCATCGCGCTCGCGGCTGTCCTGCAGGGGAGAATGGGTCATCGCGGCAAGAACATCGCGGTGCTCGTGTCCGGAGGCAACCTCGACGTGAACCTGCTGGCGCGAATCATCGAGCAAGGCATGGTCCGGGATGGGAGACGGTTGCGCCTGCGAGTGCGCCTTCCGGATTATCCAGGCGCGCTGGAAGGGCTGGCAGCGGTGATTGCAAAGGCAGGCGCCAACATCGTCGAGACCTCGTACAATCGCGCGCATTACGGCGTGAGTCTGAGCGAAGCGGCGATCGACATCACCATGGAAACCCGAGGGCGCGACCATGCCTCGGAACTGCTGGCGGCGCTCACGGGCTCGCGCTATGCATTCAGCCTCGTCGAATAGGGGCCGGCGAGATGGCTGTGGATCTTTTCGAAGGGCTCGGCGATGCGCCGCCGCAGAAGGAAGCGCTGCGGGCCGGCGCAATCGTCCTGCGCCGATTCGCGATACCGGACGACCAGGCCCTCTTGTCGGCGATTGAGGCTGTCGTGGCCAAGGCGCCATTCCGCCACATGATCACACCAGGCGGCTTTCGTATGTCCGTGGCGATAACCAACTGCGGGACACTCGGCTGGGTCACGGACGAAACCGGCTATCGCTACGAGGCCATACATCCCGAGAGCGGCCTCCCCTGGCCGCCGATGCCGGAGCGCTTTTTACAGCTTGCGACAGCCGCGGCTGCGGAGGCGGGTTATGCGAATTTCGTCCCTGACGCCTGCCTGATCAATCGCTATGCGCCGGGAGCCAAGCTGTCGTTGCATCAAGACCGGAACGAGCGCGATTTGGACCAGCCGATCGTATCCGTGTCGCTTGGTCTTCCAGCGGTGTTTTTGTTCGGCGGGAGGAGGCGAGCGGACGCACCGCTTCGCGTGCGGCTGACCCACGGCGACGTGGTCGTGTGGGGCGGACCGGCCAGGCTCAGTTACCACGGTGTGCTGCCGCTCACGGAAGGCCATCACCCCTTGGTCGGCAGCCGTCGGATCAACTTGACCTTCCGCAAGGCCGGGTAACCCGCCCCATTCAAGAGAGTCGGCGACGAACCTGCTGCGACGCCTCGCGTTGGACCCATTGCACGTTCGACCCCTTGCACGAAGCAACCCGCAACGGGTCCGCTGCGGCGTATCGGCCTGCCTGTCGGCAGACAGGCGGTTGTACGCGCTGATGAATGGAGTCATGCGGGCTAGGGAGCAGCGGCAGGCGACGAAACGCGAGTGAGACTGGCATCTCCGGTTTTCGTGTTCTCGATGAGGAACTGAGTCGCGTCACCGCCCAGGGTCGTGATCTCACCGTTCCCACGCGCTGAATAGGTAAGGACACCGCCCGATATCTTGACCGAGTCAGGAAGGTTTCGCGTGGGAACGGCGCCGGTTGGGAGGTACCCGGGAGACACATCGAATTGGAATTCCATCCCGGTGCTGTTGCTGACTTTCCCGGAGATCAATGTGAAGGAGTCCGTTCCGGCAGCGCCCGAGTCCGCCATGAAATCGGTGATGTCAAATGTTCCTGAACCCGGTGCCTGTTCGGCACCAACGGTAAAGGACCCTGAGACCGTATAGCGGCCGGCCGTGCCGGAGAAGCTGTACTGCTCCCCGGCGATAAAGATCGCATAGGCAGTCTGCGCAGCGACCACCACGAGTATCACGATTATGGCTTGGACGATTCGATTCATAGAGGACCTCCATACTACTTCTCGGGTCTGTCAGATTGGCGTCTGTATATTGGGGTCTGGCATGAGTATTGACTAAAATGGGTCTGCCCCCTTAACTCCTCTTCCGTCCCACTCGCCCATGGCTTTGGTCGGCTCACGACTCAGTTCACCGGGTCGGAACGGCAACCGCGGAGGCGCCATTGCGGCTCCGGTGCAACTGATGGTTAGCTGCCCGGAGCAAGCGCAGGATGCGCAGAACCTCTAAAGTCGGTTGGCTCGGCCTCGCCTCTCTTCCGCGCCCTCTCTCGAGCAATCTCATGATTCATGTCTGCCGGAATGAAGGTGACCGCCTTTCCGGCTTGACGTGCTGCGAGCATCTCCTCTCTGGTGACATCGCCTCCGCCAATGACAACGAATGACGTGCCGGTTTCAACCATCGCCGCAGAGGCGGGCGAGAGATGATTGCTTCCAGGAAGCCTCCCTCCCCAGGTACTGTCCTTGACAAAAAAACGTAGTCAACGCACTTTGAGAGTGCAACGCGCTCGTCGCGGGCGAGGGTGGAAACAATGCCCATTGTTGTGAAGCCCTTTCGCTTCGCGATCTCGTAAACTGCACCGATGCCCTCTGCGGTCGCACCGATATTAATCAGTGCTCTTGCGGGGTCTTGCTTGTCGAGGACGCGTGAAGCGTGCTCCGTCAACACTTGTGGGTTCTCGTACTGTGCGCCAGAATAGCCAGCGAAGGTCAGCACCGTCATCTGTTTGGTGTGGATAAACGCCTTGATCGACGCGAGTGTAGCTTCGCGTACTTCGCGCGGCCCATCGCAGGCGTTGGCCGCGCCCGAGGTCAGGGCCAAACAGCACGTGAGCAGCACTGCATGGTGGACCATAGAAGCGTGGCTAAACATAACGACATCCTCCTGGACACCTAACGGAGCGGGGGGTGAGCCGCTGCGCCGGCACCTATCACACGCTGCACAATTCCCCACTTGAGGCTGTTCTGCCGATCGTTCAGGTACGTGTCATGTGTCAGGCTCATGAACACACGTCGCTTTATAGCCATGGTAAGGACCTCAGATCTGTGTAAGGGGTACAGCCCGCAAATCTGATGAAGTCTCTATCGCCGCCCAACTATCAAGTGAGCCGCAACGTGTCGTGCCTTCTGGCGGCCTATCTCGTGTCGTTCCTCATCCTGAACCGCCCAAAATCTGCCGCATTTTCGGTGAAATCCATGAGGGTGTCAATTTGATCGGTTCCAGGTGACCCTGCCTGCCCGACGGCCTATCGGCGGTTGCAGAAGAAGTCCCCGTGAATAATGCGCGGTTAGTGTAGCGTCGCAGAAGTCCGTTCGTGGTGAGCCTGTCGAACCATGAACGAAACTGCTTAAGCCCGGGCGCTCTTCGACCGGCTCAGGGCGAACGGATTGTCATGAGAGCTGGAGGGACACGACACTACGGCTTTCCGTAGCTGATTCGATAAATCACGCCGGCTAAGTCGTCGGAGACCAGCAGGGCTCCGTCCGGCATGACAAGGACATCGACGGGCCGGCCCCATGCCGTTTGTCCCTGAAGCCAACCCTCTGCAAACACCGAATAGGCAAGTTGTCCCTGCTCATCTCGCGACACCAGCGTGAGCCGGTAGCCGATTTTCTCGCTCCGATTCCAGGAGCCATGCTCGGCAATGAAAATCTGGTTTCGGTATTCCGGGGGGAACATGGCGCCGGTATAAAACCGCATGCCCAGGGAAGCGACATGGGGACCGAGCGTGACGGCCGGCGGCGTGAATTCACGGCAGGCGCGCTTGTGGCCGTACTCCGGATCAGAGATCGTGCCGCCATGGCAATAGGGATAGCCGAAGTGCAACCCCGGCTTCGGCGCATGATTGAGCTCATCCGGCGGCTGATTATCGCCGAGATGATCGCGACCGTTGTCCGTGAACCACAAGTCCTTGGTCTGCGGATCCCAATCGAATCCAACCGAGTTCCGCACTCCTCGCGCGACAACCTCGTACCCGCTGCCATCCGGGTTCACGCGCGCGATCAAGGCATAGCGGTCCGGGTCAGGCTCGCAGATATTGCACGGCGCTCCGACCGGCACGTACAGCTTCCCGTCCGGACCGAAGGCGATGAACTTCCACCCATGGGATCTGTCCTTCGGAAAGCCATCCGTGACGACCACCGGAGGCGGCGGCTTCGTCAGCTGCTCTTCAATCTGATCGAATCGCAAGATACGATCCACGGCGGAGACGTACAAAGAACCGTTCCGGTAGGCGACCCCCACGGGCATGCGCAGGTCGCCCGCGATCGTCAGCACCGTCTCGGCACGCTGGTCTCCGTCTTTATCGACGACGGCATAGACCTCGCCCTTGTCTCTGGAGCCGACAAACAGGGTGCCGTTTCGCCCCAGCGCCATCCCACGCGCGTTCGGAACGTGGTCCGCGTAAACCGTGATGGCAAAACCAGGTGGGAGCTTGATCTTGTCCAACGGGAGCGCTCCCGCTTCGATCCGGTGAGTGGCGAAGATCAGAAACAGAGAGGAGCAACCCAGCAGCACAAGACGACTGATCGTGCGATGACTCATGGGATTCCTCCCCCGTTTACTTCTTCATGGACAGAGTGAACAACCACTGCCCGATGATTCCCATGATCGGAGGGAGGAACAGCGCCGGCACACATCGGGCAAGGGTCAAGCGCCAACCCAGCAGCGGCGCCTCGTAGGTGAACATTCGAATGGGGCCCACCAGGATCTTCGCCGTAATCAGAGCGATCACGACACCGGGGGCCGCTCCGGTCTTCAAGAGATTCGCGGCAACGGGAAAAAGGAGATAGGGCCCTCCTGGAATGATCAGGCCGGCCATCCAGCCGGCGAGGATACCTCTCATGGAAGACTCGGTCCCCAGCCATGCGGCGATCTCGGCTGGAGAGATGAGCACATCGAGAAGCCCCGCGATCAGGAAGCCCAGCAGTAATTCCACCCAGACGTTCCCGAACAGCCGGCCCGCCGCATAGAGCCCCTGCACCGGTAAAGCAGGGCTCTTCACGAAAGCGACGACACAGGCCAGAACAACCAGCGTGAGTAAGATAATCAGACTCGCATCCATACGTCGGCTCATGGTGAATAAGACCTTCGACCGGTTCGGTATTCGAACAGGAGCGGCACACCGGCCGCCAGACTCGCTTGGCCTCGGGCTGATTCAATCTGCGCATGATGGGGGGAAAGCGCGCAAGCAGGATCGGTCGCGCCGGCGTTTCCCGCCACGTGAAAGGCCTGACAGCGACAGCCGCCAAAGTCGATCGTTCGGCGTTCACAGGTTCGGCAAGGATTCGGCAACCATCCCTCGCCGCGAAACTGATTGAAGCCGGTGGAGTGGTGCCAAATATCTTCGAGGCGGCGCTGCGTGACATTGTCAAAATGCAATCTCGGCAATGTCTGCGCGAGATGACAGGGGAGTGCGAGCCCTTCAGGATTTATCACCATGAACCGGCGGCCCCATCCCTCCATACAAGACTTGGGGTACCTCGAATAATAGTCGGGCGTGACGAAGAGTACGTCCATGGTTCCTCGGAGGCGCACCCTGGCATCAAGCGCAATGGTTCGCGCCCGTTCGATTTGCTCGCCGGTGGGAAGGAGCGCGACGCGGTTCTTGAGAGCCCACCCGAGATATTGCGCATTCGCCAGCTCAAGCCGGTCGGCGGACACCAGCTCGGCCAGAGCGATCAGGTCCGCGACTTCGTCGATGTTGTCTCGATGGAGCACGACGTTCAGGGTCAGCGGAAGTTCGAGCGCGTTGACCCACCGCATGACTTCGAGCTTTCGGTTGAAGGATGGTGCTCCGGCGATGCGGTCCGATTCCGATTGCCTCGTGCTCTGGATGGAGACTTGCACGCTGTTGAGGCAACTGGCCTTGAGGCGAGACAGCCGCTCGAAGGTCAGCGGGATGCCGCTCGTGATCAGGTTGGTATAGAGATCGAGCCGGCTCGCCCCTTCTATCAGCCGTTCGAGGTCATCCCTCAACAGCGGTTCGCCTCCTGTCAGGTTAAGCTGGACCACACCGAGCGCTTCCGCCTCTTGAAAGACTCGGAGCCATGTGCCGGTATCGAGCTCGACCCCGCGGCCCGCGAAATCGAGCGGGTTCGAACAATAGGGGCACCGCAACGGACAACGGTAGGTGAGCTCGGCGATTAAGGTATAGGGGCGATACTCGTCGTTCATCGGAAACCTAGAAGCAGACCGCGGCGGTCAAGGCTGTGGAGAAAATCCAGCAGCTCCCGCCTCAGACCCTCGGAGGAGACAGCGCCATAGGTTCGAGCCAACCGATCCACCATGTCGTCGATCGTCCATTCTCCCGTGCAGAGGCGGGCAATCTCCGTTGCGGTCTGGTTCAGCTCAAGCCCGCGCTCCGGGTACAGGAGCAGATGACGGCCGGTTCGACGATCGAACCGAAGGCGGACTTTTGGACTAAGCCGAGGCCTGACGGTGAGGTTGCTCATCGATCGCGCGCTCCGGTTCCCACCCTGGTTGCACATAGGCCAGATAGAGACAATCGAGTAGATGCCACAGGATCTCCGCCTTCTTGATCAACGCCCGCACGCATCGCTCCTGCACCTCATAGGTAACGGCGTGCCGGAGCACGAAGTCGATGGCCTGCTGTGAATCAAGGCCGGCACGTGCAATGCGCATCTGAAAATAAGCCAAGGCCTCTCGGCTTACCCAGGGGTAATGCTGCGTCCAGGCTTCGATGCGACGGGCCATGAGCGTCGGTGCGAACAATTCGGTGAGCGAGGAGGCCACCGCTTCGAGCAACGAAGATTCGCGCACGAGCTGCACATACCCATCGCAGGCGAGCCGGACCCCCGGAAGCACCGACCGACAGCTCCTGACCTCCTCGACATCGAGCCCCACGCCTCGGGCGAGTTCGAGCCATGACGCAAGTCCACCTTCTCCTTCCTCTTGGCCGTCGTGGTCCTGAATACGACAGAGCCAGATTCGCCGAAAGTTTGGGTCCTCGGACTTGGACAGGATGAGGGCGTCCTTGATGGGAATTCGAGTTTGATAGTAGTACCGGTTCAACACCCATTGTTGCAGTTGGCGCCTTGTCAACTGCCCCTCGTGCATCAGCCGGTGGTAGGGATGGCGGTCATGGTAGCGTCTGGAGCCTTCGCGCGTCAGCCGGCCCAGAAACTCGTCGCTCGACAACGGGTCGCGCGGCGGTTCTTCCTTCATAGCTTGATCTCCATCCCGTCCCACGCGACCGTCCATCCGGCCGCTTCGACGATGGCTCGTTCAAGGGAATCGTCCCTCAAGAGGGGATTGGTGTTGTTGATGTGGATGAATATCCGCCGGGGCACCCCGAGCTTCGAGAGTCTCGACAGACTACCCTCTGGGCCTCCGACAGGCCAATGGGCCAAGTCCTCGGCCGATTTCTGGAGAAACCCCGGCGCGGACAGCTCATCGCTTGACCAAAAGGTGCCGTCGAACAGGAGACAATCGGCCCCTTCCAACCCTTCCAAGACCGGGGGCGTGATCCTGCCGACCGCAGAATAATGGGTCAACACTCGCCCGTTGGCGGATTCGCGGAACTTAAGTCCCACATTCAGTTCCGGATCGAGAGGGGAGACGAGTCCTTCCAAATGGACCGGAGGCTTTCCCGGGACGGCCACGGCTGTCACCGTCAAACCCGACGGGGAGCCGTCCGCCCGCAGCACCGGTTCTTCAACTCCGACCGTCAGCGGTCGCCACGTGACCTGACCGGCAACACGCTGGAGCGTCCGGTACAGGACATTGCCTTCCGTGAATCCGCGTCGCACCGCTTCGGTCGCATAGACCACGAAGCGATGCTGTTCCCGGAGCGAGAGAAGCCCCAGGCAGTGATCCAGATCGCCGTTGGTCAAAAAGATCGCCTGGATCGGCGATGCGCGCCCGCTCCTCGGATAGAGAGGGGGGAAGCTCTCGATCTGCGAACGAATGTCCGGAGACGCATTGACGAGAAACCAGTTTTCATTGTCGACACTCAGACAGACGGACTCCTGTGTCCGAGGGCTCGCATGGATCAGTCCTTCCCGCAGGCCTCGGCAATTTACGCAGGCGCAGTTCCATTGCGGGAATCCCCCTCCGGCCGCCGATCCGAGAATGCGGACGATCATGCCAGCCACCAGTTCCTCTCACTAGAAATCATTTCAACCCCCCATAACCGTGCGGTTCGGCTTCGCTCACCACAGGCGGTTCGACGGGCTCAGCACAGGCTTCACGAAACCTGTCCTGAGAATACCCACCGTCTCCTTCGAGAGCCTCAGGACGCACGGTTGGTTCATCGAAGGGCTCAGTACAAACGGGTAAACATCCTGCTTTCATGTGCACATCCGTTCCCCCAGAGCCCGTCGAAGGGCGAACGGAGGATTCTGAAATGACTGCTATTCTTGCGCGGTAGTGGCGACCGGCGTTTCCGTCGCCGACTCCTTGATATCTGGAATGTCGGAAAAATCATCCTGATACGAGTTGATCTCGGCGTCCATGTTCAGTTCGACAAACGACGGGGTTTCCCAGTCCATGACGGTTCCTCCTTTCGCCAGGTGCTTGTATTGCGTCCCCATCACGCGTCTCGTGGCCACGGCGTCGGTCTCGGGTTACCCCGTCGGTTCGCTGTCCAGTTGATGCGCCTTGCGACCGCCGCGCGCGAGCGGGCGTTCCGGCACCTGGCCTTCGACCATGAGTCTCGCCATGTCCGCGGTTCGTGCCACGAGTTCTTGGGCTCCTTCGCGCAGCTCCCGACTGTTCTGGACTTCGCTGACGTTCCGCTCCATGTCCTCCGCGCTCCAGCCCCGTGAGTGGGCGATGAACGGGAATTGCGGGAACTGGCAGCCGACTTCCGCCCAAAAGGTCATGAGTTGTCCCGCCACGCCCTGCACGTTATCTTGCCCGCCCATGATGATGAAGGCCGCCACCTTGTTCTTGAGCAAATGCCGGTTCGCGATCGTCTCCTGATTTTGGATGCAGTTCATTCGCTCGACCATCTTGTAATAGAGACTGCTCGCATTCCCCCAGCGGATCGGCGTGGCGACCAGGATGACATCCGCCCAATAGACAATGGCTTCGTACACGCGATCGAGTTGGTCGGTCGGGTCCATCTGTGTGATCGAACAGGGCCAGGTGCAGGCATAGGCCGACTTCGAATAGAAGCCTTCGCAGGCGCGAAAGTTCAGCTCCCGCAGTTTGATGTATTGGGTTTCCAGTTGTAGCTCGCTCCGCGCGTGATCCAATGCTACTTCGAGGAGCGCGTCCGAGCCGCTGTAGCGCGGATGGTCGAGCGTCATTGCCGTCGTGGAGATGCCGACCACGCGAATCGGGCCATCCTGCCGGACGATCGCACGGGCCAATGGATGGGGTTTGTGCGGCTGCTTCTTCCTCCTCGTGGCGGAGGATACATCGATATAGAGCCGGCCGTTCTCGATCTTCGTCGCATAGACCGGAACCCGATCCTGCTCGTATCCTGGTTCCCCTTGGCCGGTTCGACGGTGGAACTTCCAATAGTGCCAGGGACACACAATATAGTCGCCATCCAGCCGGCCCTCGCCGAGCGGTCCACCGACGTGATTGCAGACGCCGGAGATTGCAGCAAATGTTCCGTCTTTGTATGACAGCGCGATCGGGGTCGTCCCGTACATCACTTCCTGCAAAGACTTGGTCCTTAGCTCCTCGACGGTCCCAACCTCGACCCATTGGCTTTCAGGCATCCTACTACCTCTTGATCCATGCTGTACGCCGATCGACTCAACCTATCGAGCTGATGAATCTCATCTTGCCGTCGGCATTCTCCTAGAGGCAACCGGGGAGATCGTTCTCTCCCACCCAGACCGTCGCCTTCTCGCAATCCGCTGCGCTCGGCGGCTGAGGGTCGGGGACCTTCCGGTCCACCGGCGGCAATGTGCGGATGTACGCGACCAAGGATCGGATGTCTTCCTCATCCCAGTTCGACGCAAAATCCCAGATCATGCCTTGCCAATGCAGCGCCCGCCCGTTCGCGGAGACTCCGCTCCGAATGGCCCGAGCAAGGGCCGCATCGGACCAGGCGCCGATCCCATTCGTCGGGTGGGAGGAAATGTTGCGCGACCACCTGGTGCCCGCCGGCGCCCAACTGGTTTTCCTATCTCCCTCTCCGTTGCCCTGATGGCACATGGCGCAGGAGGAGATCGTAAACAGATACTTCCCTCGCATCACCATGGCGCCATGTTCTTGATTGCGGAACGTGGCCGGGTCCGGTTCATGAACGGTCGCCAGAACCGGGTTCGCAATCACCTCCGGCGGAATGAATGCTGTCGCCGGCATCTCGTACAGGATTCGGAGAAGCAACGCCAGGATCCCGATGCCCGCGACCCCGAGAATCAGGAGCACCCATCCGGTCGGCCTCCGCGGCCAGCGTCGTTCAGACGGACCGGCCAGGATGAACGCGACCACGCCCAGACCCAAGACCAGCCATTGCGCCATGATCAACGCCTCTTGCGGCAGATGGCGCCGGATCGGCTCGGCCGTGGATTGACCGAAATTGCCGTCCAGGAACGTGATCGTTTCGGGTAGGGCCGCGGGGAGCGGACGTGTCAGTTTCCCCACGACGGTTTCCACGATCCCGTAGCGAAGCGGCGGAGGGATGAGGTTGCGCACGGGGGTCAGGGTTTTCAGATACCCGGCGATCGCCTGCGCATCGTCGTCCTTGAGGGCGTGCAAGAAATGCCACGGCATGTCGAACACGTTCAGATGTCGCTCGGGGGTCTTGCCGTTCCGGAACGCCTCGATAATCTGTTCCGGCGTCCAGCGGCCCAGCCCCGTGTCCGGATCGGAGGTCAGGTTGCGCGACACGAGGACGCCGTGCGGCCAGACGTCCACCCGCTGCCCGCCCGCCAGATAAAACTCGTCCCGGTAGATGCCTCCTCTCGTCGCCTGCGTGTGGCAGAGGCCGCACATTTGCGCATGCACCAGATAGTCGCCTCGCTTGACCAAATCCGCCTGCCGGCCCGGCCCGCCGAATTGACCGCCCGGTTCCCACGGAGGAATCCGGGATAACGAGAGGACAAAGTTGACCAGATCCCAACGCTCGTCCGGGGTGGTCATGTCCGCGAACGACGGCATGGGACTGGGGGCGAGACCGGTCGTGATCCGCAACCAGATTTGCTCGGGCTCGCTCCCTCCTCGGAAGGTCCAGGGCGCGGTGAGGTCGCGAGAGATAACCGGCTGACCCTTCGCATCAACCAATCGGACACCGCCGCGGGCTTCCGGTCCATGACAGACGATGCAAGTCTTCGCAGTGAAGAGCGCGCGGCCCCGGCCGATGCTGGCCGCATCGGGTGGGACCCGCGGGGGGATCGTGAGTGGGGTTGGAGCGGGACCGGCAAAGACGTTCGACAGGCTCTTGACGTGGGCCACGACCTCGCGAATCTCCTCCGCGCTCAGGATATCCTGCCAGAAGGGCATGGCGCTGGCCCGGAGTCCGGTCGAAACCGTCCGGATCAGATCGGCATCGCTCGGCGGCTGACCGGGCGGCGTGGACTTGTATTTGAATTGGCCTCGGGTGAAATCACGAGGGCGGGGAGTCAATGCCGGGGCCGCCGGACCGTTGCCGCGACCATCAGGGCCGTGACAGACCGCGCAGCGCTGGGCGAAGACTCGCTGGCCGGTCGGGGTGTCGGGTGAGAGATCAGCTCCGGGCGGCCAGGTGAGTTCAGCATGGACTGATGGATCCGGTTGCCAGTTTTCAAAGGGCTGACTGTAGCCCACCCGCGCATAGATCGACCGACCGAGATCCAGCAGGAGCAGCAGCCCCAGCGTGCCCCCCACGACCCGCCGCCGTGAGCGCAGAAAAGTTCCCATGGCAGATCACCCACTCCTTTAGTTTTCTCCGACCGTTGAATGTGGCATCTGGCCGGCTGGTGGCATCTGTTTGCTTAACGTTCGCGTTAAGGCGCGTGCGTCTTCGCACGTCGCCTCTTGAACGCGTTGTTATGCATTCTCCGAGGCCGCCTTTTCAATCTGAGTTTCGTCAGCCGCTTCGGGCGCAGTAGGCGGGTTGGGAAACGCTACGCGGCCCGTCGTATCCAAGAGAGCGCGCCTACACGCGCTTGCATACTCTGGATCCGAGTTGCCGACGAGATACTGTACGGGCCAAAACATGTCGACGGTAAAGACCAAAGCAGTCGAGGACGTAGCTGCCGCGCTATAGCACTTCTCCGTGAATGGATCTCCGCGCTCCGCTACTGGAGCGAGGCGGAAGCCGTTGCCAAAGAGAACAGGCTTTGCGGGCGTAGACGTAGTCTCACGCTGTAGGTCCTCATGTATATTCATCGCCAGCTGCCTAAGTTTGTCGATGTTTACTGCCTTAGAGTCTTTGCCTTCTGCTTCTCCAATAAGCCTACCTTCTTGAGACTCGAAGACGACGTCGAACTCGGAGTCAGATTCTTTGAAAGGAGCCGCGGTAAAGCCGAAGACTCGAAGCGCCTCAATAATCGCGCCTTCTAATGGTTTACCTTTCTCGAACAGCAGCGCGCGGTGAGCGCCAGCCGCCCTCAGTTCCTCGGAAACTTTTTCCTTGCGTTTCTGCGACTCCTCGAGCTGCTGCTCGACTTCCAGTAGCTGCATGCGAAACGCGCTCTCGGTCTTTAGAGAAAACTTCGGATCGCTGGCCCACGCCGGTTCCGGAGTAATCTCGCCCCCTGCTCATAGAGTTTTTTCCAAGGCTACGACCGTAGTCACCATGCGAGCCCCGAACTGCTCCGCTGCGGAAGTCCAGGTTTGCTTCTCTCCTTTTGGCTTCAAGAAACCATCTCGATAGAAGTCGATGTCAGGAAGGAGTACCAGCGTTCCCGGCGATCCCTTGCTGCGATACATGGCGCCAACCGCTTTGTCTCCCGTTCTTGTAACGATGCAAGCCGGGACCTTTGGGTCTGTGAGAATAACTTGATACTTGGAGTCACTCTCGAACTCGGCCCAATATGACGCTAGAACCTCGGCGCCTCGTGGGGCGAGCTTCATTGCGCTGCCGGTGCCTGCGATCGGCGAAATCGCGGCCGGGACTGCTTGATAGTTGTTGTATTCCGTAACGTGGCGCGTCGTTCTCTGGTTACGACCGGTCCCCGAATACGATCGTTGACCTGTGTCTACAAAAACCTCGTCGAGGGCCGGAAGAAAGACCAAAACCGTTTTACCAGTCTCAACCGCTTGCTTGATCTCTCGTCTCCAGTGCTCGCAACATTCTCTCAATCGAAATGAAGAACTGTCGCTGAGGCTATTCTTCCCTTGATAGTAGTCACCTCCGTACGCATAGAACTGCTCAATTACAGGCTTGAACAACACGATGTCCCAATCGAGAAGGGACATCTTCGAATCGAAGCTCGCATACTGCACATCGGCGGCAGCTAGCTCTAAACCAACCGTCAAAATACGCTTCATAAGTCTAGTGCAGTGCTCTTGGATGCATAACTATTAAGTCTGCTGCGGCCTACCCGTGCCGCATATCACGGTAGATTCAGCGCTTCCCTGGAGGGCAAGTCTACTGACAAATTCAACACGTATTCAATATTTCATGCTGCTTCGCCCACGGGGATAGACGGCGACTTCCGCAGTCTATCCGGCTATCAGCCCGCAGTCTATTCCGGCCAATCATGTGGAGTCACAGGCGGTCTGCCGGGCTATCCACTCCACGTCCACCTCGATTGATCACATTCATAGATACAGCGTAAGGGGCTGGTGGCATCCCTTTCTACTTCTGGAGTTCAACGCGGGCCAATCATGTTGAACCTATGTCAGCTATGACATATCCTGAGGCCGGATGTCGTCAACTGATAAGCCTTTGGCCTGGCTGCATGGAGAGGTCAAGAGTCCGCCGTTCTCGCCCGGAACTCGACTAGAGGCCGGCGTGCTGCTGCACCGCTTGCAGCGTGGTGAGAAGCTTGGAATGCCGCATTCGAGGCCCATACCCAGCATTGGGCGGCGATGCCATGAATTGAGGTTCAGGACAAAGAGGCGACCTGGCGCATCGTGTACCTCTTAGAAACCGACGCGATCGTGATTCTCGAAGTATTCAGCAAGAAAACCCCAGGCACGCCGCAACACGTGATTCAGGCATGTCAACGGCGTATGCGTGCATATGAACGGGCAGCGTGCGAGGAGGAGTGACGATGAACAAAGCGAAGCGGACGCGGCTTGAGCCGCGGGGCTGGCGAGTGGGAACGGCCGGCGACTTCCTGAGGTTGAAGTCGGAAGAGGCCGCGCTGATCGAGATGAAGGTGCGATTGAGCCAGGCGCTACGCGCGCGACGCGAAGACCGCGGTCTCTCGCAGATTGGACTCGCCAAGCGGCTGCGGTCCAGTCAGTCTCGTGTGGCGAAAATGGAAGCAGCCGATCAGACCGTTTCCATCGACCTGCTTGTGCGAGGGTTGGTCGTGCTCGGCGCGATACCCCGGGACATCGCGAGGTTCTTGGGGCGCGACTCCGGAGTGGCCGCCTAACCCACATTGTTTATGAACGTTTCTGCTGCAATTGCGGATTCGCTACTGCGATAAGCCTACACACGGCTTGCGCAGTGCGCAGGCGGGGTCGCCCCTCACCGCGAAACTGAGACTGTCGGCGTGTCGATATTCACCGGTCGATGGTGACAACTACGGCGTAGTCTGATCGGCCTGCTGACGCGTGCGATCCGCAGCCCCTTTAATGACATCCTCCGTTTGTCGAGTCTTCTCCATGGGCGTCTTCATCTGCTGAATCATCGCGTCCGCATCTTGGCGCGAGGGCGGAGGCGTGTCCTCCACATGCTTGTTGGTGGCAGACCCGATCGGTTTCGCCGTCGGATCTTGTCGCTCACAGGCCCCAAACGTGAGGAAGAGCAGACTCCCCATGGCCAGACTCATTCCAAGATGTGTCATGCGTGTTCCCTCATCATCCCACTTCCGCCGGTGTGAGCGAAGATATACCGCCACGCACCGCGAAATGGTTCCAGCCACGTCCAGTTCACGCCGAGGTGCACAGTCAAGCCATGCCCCATCTCAAGTGTCCTGGATGAAGCAATGGGGTCACGAATCGTTCCTGATGCACGCGCTTTGACCGGGCATTCTCGCAATGGAGTCCTGACATCGTCCTTCCCTCCTCGATCCCTCATCACAAAGCCCACTCACATGCCGCGCTCGGCAACACTATTGCCTCAACCTTGAAGAAAGACATCCTCGACAGTTAGTCGATCCCGATCAAGGATTGATCCGGCGCATCTTAGGAGGCGCCCGTTAGCAGAGTCCACAGCCTCGGAGTGCGCAGCACAAGCCCGCCCCATAGAAACACGGCAACATAGACTCCGAACAGGACATGAGTGACAAGCGGACTGCCCACGCGAACATGTGTGGCGACAGCGCCGCCGAGAAACGCCGTAAGATAAATAGCGCCAAGGATTGAGGTCCTTGGCACCGAATAGAGCACGACCCCCGTCAAGAGAAGTACGCCCAACGGAAAAACGACGTTCTCCTGGTATCCCAGTCTTACGGTGCCTTCGACAACGGGGGTGACTTTCAACAATTTGCCAACCGCGTCAACGAGCAAGAACAGGACCGCCAGTCCACTCAGTGCTCGTCCGGACCAGAGTTGAACCGCCGATATCGATTCCATGGTGCACCTCCGGGGTTAGCGATAAGCCGCTTTTCATGTCATATTCACTGTAGTAAGCTACATCTAATATGCCGAAGAGGTCAAGACGCTATGTATCCCACATACGGAGCCTCGCCGCCGATGCTACCAAGACGCGGGTGCTACGCGCAGCAAGGACACTCTTTGCGGGCCGTGGCATTGACCGAGTGACCATTGCGCAGATTGCGAAGCAGGCGAAGGTTTCGGTGTCGACAGTTTTTGCCCTCTACAAGTCCAAAGAGGGCATCCTACGAGGGCTTATTGAGGCGGCGCTCTTCGGCCAGCACTTCCAGGCGGCAATCGCAGGATTGGAGGGCGAGTCTGACCCGGTTAGACGGATTGCGCTTACTGCGCACGTTGCCCGAGCCATCTATGAAGCAGAAAGTTCGGAGCTCGGCCTTATACGTGGGGCCTCCGCCTTTTCGCCTGCCCTGCGAAACCTAGAAACAGAACTGGAAGAGCTCCGCTTCCAGATGCAGAAGGAGCGAGTCACGCTCCTGTTCGCACAATCCAAGCAGCGTAAGGGGTTGACCTTGGATGAGGCGCGTCGGATCATGTGGATGTACACCAGCCGTGATGTGTATCGCCTGCTGGTCCAGGAGGGCGGTTGGTCGCCGGACCGATATCAGAAATGGCTATCGACTACCTTGGTTAACGCGCTTGTCAAGCCTTCATCTCGAGGCGTCAGAAAATCGGACGCTGATCCGTTCTAATTCAACGAGAGATTTATGTGGCTGTTTTATGGGGTCGTATATCAGGGTCTGGGGTCGTATATCAGGGTCTGGCATGAGTATTGACTTATGGGCCCGCTGAATGTGCGCTCATCCTTCGCGACCCTGAGTCCTTTATCTGCTGCGCGGCAGGAACGTGGCCGCCTTCGGCGGCGGTCTCCCTGTCATCCCTCTCCTCGTCGAAGCCAGGCTGTGAGTGCCTCGTACACATGCCGTCTATGACCGACAGCCATCAAGCGGATGATCCGTGCCTTGCGGTCGAGGCATAGACGATCCGGAACCGCCGGACCCGAACCTTCCACAAGCCGTCCAGTTCCCGCACAAGCGGTTCGCTTGACTCAGGGTTGATCGCAATGGCACGAACAGCCGATTTGATGGGACGCTTCAGGTCTGGGTGAAGAGAGTGGATCGTCTCAGCGACGCGCGGAGGGATATCGAGACGGAATGCCGTCACGCGATGCGACGCTTCTTCACCGGGATGATCGGCTCGCCGAAGACATCCTCGAAGGAAAGACCTTTCTTGCCGGACCGATAGAAAGCCTTGCTCTCGGCGATTTGATCCATCAAAGCGGGATCGCTCAGCACATCAATGGTCTCCTTGAGACGCGCATGCTCCTGAACGTTCATGAGGACGGCGGCTGGCCGGCCATTCTTCGTGACAACCACCTCCTCCTCGCGCTCTTCCACCGCAGCCACCAACTCAGGCAACCGGGCTTTGACCTCGGACAAGGGTAAGGTTTTCGCCATTGCCCACCTCCAGTTATATGTGACCATAATTCTGGTCACGACAGCATCAAGCAGGGCGAGCGCGTCAATCGGCATGTCGGGCGTCCAGCCGATGGTCGCCCCCGTTCACGGAATCTGGAGGCCAATGGCAAACGACGCTGCGTAGCCGTTGGCCGCAGCCGACGGAGCCAGCATGAGCTGATCGCCGCCACGCCGGAAGATCCGATCATGCTGATTGCGTGCGCGGCGAGGCCCTCTCGCGGCATAGGGCGGGTCTGCATGGACGCGATCCGTCAGCCCATCGTCGAAGTACATTTGCGACGTGAACTCAAAACTTCGCCCAGCCACCGGCGCGGTGCGAATCTTGAAGTGGATATGTACCGTCCGGCCCTCATACCAGCCTGGGTAGATCGTGATGAACCGGGCCTCGCCCTGCGCGTCGGTGATCTGGTAGCCACGGAAGAACTTCTGGCCGATGGTGTTGAAATCCGGATCGCGGACATCGGAGTAGATGCCCGTGGCATCACAATGCCAGATGTCGACTTGAGCTCCCGGGAGAGGCCGGCAATCCGTCCCGGTGATGCGGGACACGTGGAGTGTCAAAGCCAACGGCGTGCCCGGCCGAACGACTCCGTCACCGGGATCAGTCCGGATATCGGATCGATGCAAGCGTTCATCGACGAAATAGGGACCTTCGGTTTGTTCCGGTCGGATCACACAGGAAGAGTTCGGCGAATCCGCCAAAGCTCGCCGCGGGTTCAGACCGCTCGCCAGCCACAGTGCGCCGCCGGCGCCCAGCCATGCCATGACCTCTCGGCGAGAGAGGACGCGGCCGATTGGTGCGTTTTCATGCGTCATGGACACCGTCTTTCTTTCTGAGCGCGACGCCTCGCTCGATCTCCTGATCGCAGCCCCCTGAGCCTGGGGCAGCCCCCGTCACAGAGTAAATCCCTCTTTCCGGTTGCGCAAGATCCTATACGCTCACTCGTCAGCAATGGATGGGAGAACAGCAGAACACTGACCATGAGTGTCTGAGACGGGAGACCTTCCTCGGCCGCTCGCGCCTGGATATCCGCAAGATCCAGCGTGGACATGCGGATATTCGCACGCCGCTTCACGGTGGGACTGGCAGTTGCGTATTGACGATATCGACGCAGCGACGCCTCCGAGGTCGCGACCGACTTGAGCTCGCCGCGCTCGTACGCGGAGAGAATCCGATTCTCGTAGCGGTCCAGTCTCTTCATTTCTCGCCTCTTCTCCCATAGTCTCGGGTAGCTTTTCGGCTTGGAATGATGGACTTACCCCCGCCACGGCCAGGGATGATGGGCGTTCCCACTCTCGTGACGCGAAGTGAACCGCTCGATCAGATCTGCCGGATCGGCGACAGCCGCTCCGGTCGCTCCGCGATACCCTGTCCCGCCTCCGCAACCGGGAGGTACTGGCCGGCCTGGTCGTCGAACGCCACGACATTGCCGCTCTCGATCTCGTAGACCCAAGCATGGAGCCGCAGCGTGCCCCGACTCATCGCCGCCAAGACCGACGGGTGCGTTCTGAGATTCTCGATCTGCACGAGCACGTTCTCTTGGATGCAGGCTTCGAGCTTCTCCTCTTTCGGCAGGTCCTTGTAATGCGTCGCCATCACCCGTCGTGTAGCCTCGGCGTAGGTCAGCCAGCCCTTCGTGGCCGGCAAGCTGTCCAGCGAGGATGGATCCAAGACCGCCTGCATCGCGCCGCAATAGGTGTGGCCGCAGATAATGATGTATTTCACCGCCAGCGCCTCGATGGCATATTCGATCGCAGCGGCTTCCGCTCCGTGCAACGGGCCGTAGGGCGGGATGATGTTGCCGGCGTTGCGCAGGATGAAGAGGTCGCCCGGGACGGTCTGGGTCAGTAGGGTAGGGCTCACTCGGCTGTCCGAGCAGGTCACAAAGAGCGCGTTCGGCTCTTGCCCCTTGCTCAGACGCTCGAACAGCTCCTTTTTTCTGCCGAACACGCCGGACTGAAACCGGTGAATGCCGTCGATCAGCCTTCTCATTCTTTCTCGTATCCTTTCGTCTGCCCCCTCACCTTTATCCTTTCCCCCACCGGGGGAGAGGCGGGTAGAGGAGGCTCAGTACCCCACCGTAAACCGCTGCCGGATATGCGCCGGGCGTTCGACCTCGTCGATCATGGCCATCGCGTAGTCTTCGACCGAGATCCGGCTCTGTCCATGTTCATCCGTCAACATTTGATCTGCGCCGAGCCGGAACTTGCCCGTCCGTTGGCCCGGAGCCAAGTCGGCGGACGGGGAGAGGAACGACCAGTCGAGGCCGGTCTCCCGGCGCAGCAGGTTCAGGGCTTCGCGCGTCGCCAGCGCGCCCTGCTTATACTCGGCGGGGAACCCTGGCAGGTCCAAAGCCTGCACACCCGGCTTGACCTCCAAACTGCCGGCCCCGCCGACGAACAGTAGCCGCTTCATCTTGGCCTTCTTCACCCCGGCGATAATCGCTTGCGTCCCCTTGACCTGAAGGTTGTAAATGTCCGGATTGCCCCAGCCAGGATTGAAGGCGCTGATGACGGCCTCATGTCCTGCGACCAGCCGAGCCACCTCGTCTTCGTTGTAGACGTCCCCCTTCTGAGGATGGAGTTTTGGATGTGGCGGTAGTTTCTCCGGATCGCGCACGATGGCCGTGACTTCATGGCTCCGCTGCAAGGCTTCCTTCAAAATCGCCGAACCGACGAACCCGGTGGCGCCGATGACTGCGATCTTCATCGTAGACCCTCCTGGATGACTCATCTGATCGAATCGAACGGGATCGTGACTCGCCCGGCCTCCGGCGGTTTTACACGTCACGATCCTTGCCGCCGCCACGAGTACGAACCACGCGAGCCGGATTGCCGACCACGACGCAGGCCGGCGGCACATCCCGAACCACGACGCTGCCCGCGCCGACCACGCTCCCGTCTCCAATGGTCACCCCTGCAAGGATGATCGCGCCGCCTCCGATCCAGACATCCTTGCCGACGCTGATCGGACGAGCATATTCCAACCCGGCTCGCCGGATGTCCGCGTCAAGCGGATGCTCGGCGGTGTACAGTTGCACGGCCGGTCCCATCTGCACATCGTCGCCGATTTCGATGGGCGCGCAGTCGAGGAAGACACAGTGGTAGTTGATGAACACATTGCGCCCGATCCGGATGTTATAGCCGTAGTCGCAGGCAAAGACCGGTTTGATCACGGCGCCGTCGCCGCAAGCGCCCAAGAGTTCGCGCAGGAGCGCCGTCCGTTCGCCCGGCGCTTCATCCGAGGTCGCGTTGTACCGTGTCAACAGACGTTGTGCCCGCCGAATGTCCGCGACCAGTTCGGGATCAGCGGAGCGATAGAGTTCACCCGCCAGCATCTTCGCCTTTTCCGTCTTGACGCCCATTGCATCCCTTCGCCTGAGCGGATCGCACCCGCCACCTCGGACTTTGAGCTTACTTCAATGTAGACTCACCGGACACGTGCGAGATCAGGTGGCGGAGCATCCGCTCCGAGCGGATGACGCCGACCAAACGCCGCGAGTCCCTGTCCTCGACGACCGGCAGCCAGTCGAGATCGTGCTTGTTCATCACATCGCCGCCCATCAGGCTCGTGTCCTCCGGCGTGACCATGACGGGATCGACCTTCATGAAATCCCGGACGTTCGCCGTCGCGGTCTTCCCCTGGGCAAAGGCTTCGAACAACTCGTTCCTCGTGATGACCCCCTGCAAGCGTCCGTCCTGATCCAGCACGCAGAGGAATTCGAGCCCGTGCTCATCAAACAGGCGGACGGCATCCTCAAACGTGTCGTCGGGCGAGAGGCGGTGCTCGGGGGCCATGTCCATGAAGGCGGACAGAGGCTGGCGTTCGAGAACGGCCCAGGCTTGGGTGAGCCGTGGATTCAGGCGAGGACGCCGCCATCGGAGCGTTTGGGCCATCAGATTGCGAAAGGGAGCGAGCGTGCCGGAAATTTGCGAGAAGACTTCTTTGCCCATGACGAGCACCTCGACCGCCGTGCGCGCTCGGACGCTCGCGCTGCGCACCGTTCCGTCGAGAAGCGCCATCTCGCCGAAAAATTCTCCCGGGCCCAACCGACCGATGATCTTCGGCTGTCCCCTCGAGTCACGCCGTATGGCTTCGACCTCGCCCTGTTCGATCACATAAAAATTTATCGCCGGCTCGCCCTCGACAAAGATGATGTCGCCGGGGCGATAGTGCGCCCGCGCGATCCGTTCGGTCTGATTGGTCCTAGGGTGGGCCAGATCGCGAGGAAACAACAGTTCCCAAGTCCAATCGAACGCGATCTTGATTCGGCGTGACCAGGAAGGGGATTTCAACAGATACACGGTCCGCCACAGCCACCAGGCCGGAAACCCCGAGAGGCGGACGCCCAGAATCTCGGCCACCGCGTTCCGCTCCCCGATGCCGCAGAGTTGGCCCAACGGCTTGAAGAAAAACGGCCTGGTGGGTTCACGCCGGAGTACCCGGACGATGTTCTCCGCCGCTTGACGCCCTTGTCGTTCGGCAAACTGACCGGTTGTTGGAGAGACCTGTTTGTCGTAGGCATTGATAATGCCGGCGCAGTCGCCGATCGCCCATAGGTTCCGCGTCCCCTGCACGCGCATGTCCGGATCCGTCAGCAACCGGCCGCCTTCCTTAGGTGCCTCAAGCCGTTGCACCAGGAGCGGCATGGTGGTCCCGATCGTGCAGACGACTGTGGCGCCCCGGATCATCCGACCGTCCTGAAGTTCGACCCCCTCGGCCGTGGCCAACCGGGCGCGCGCGCTCAACACCATCCGGATTCCGGCCTGCTCCATCTTCGTTCGTGCAAACTCGCGCAACGTCGAGCTCACTTCCGGAAGAATCTGATCCTTGGCATGCACCAGCGTGACGCTGACTTCGCGGGCCGTGAAATTACCGTAGAACCGCAGGCTGGCTCGCACCAGGTCATTGATCTCGCCGGCCGCCTCCACTCCGGTAAAGCCGCCGCCGACTACCACGAATGACAGATACCAACGGCGCCGGTCCGGATCATCGCAGACCTCCGCCCTTTCCAGTTGCTCCATCACGTGAAATCGCAGCGCCATGGCATCGCCGACCGACTTCAACGGAAACGCGTGGTCGGCCATGCCTGGCACGAGGCTGAGATTGACCGCGGTTCCACAGGCCAGCACCGCATGGTCGAACGCCATACGATTCTGGCGTCCATCGTACCCCTCGTATTCCACCTCGGAGGCAGCCAGGTCGATCTGTCTGACTTCTTCCGTCCGGCACTGTACGCGAGGCAACATCTGGCGCAACGGGACCGTGACCGCCCCGGGGTTGATCGCCGCCCCCGCCACTTCCGCCAGCAACGGGTAAAAGACCATGTTGTTCTCTTGGCTGAACAGCACAATCTCGCAAGACTGCTGAGGCAATCGCTGACGCAGGGTTCTCGCGCATTTCACGCCGGCAAATCCGCCGCCCACTATGATGATCCGTGTCATACCCATGACTTTGATGGTCAGCCCGTCCAGACCCATTACCCTCGGTCGATGACGAAGATCCGTACGCAGGTCGCCGAACGCTTACCGGTTATCGGTCGCCGAACTCAAAAATGTCGTGTGAATCGGTCATCACATGCATGCCGGTGATGCCGGCAGATTGGATATCTCCACTCGCGAGGTGCAGTCGATCACCCACGACGGCACCGGCCAAGCCGTGCCGGGGCATCGGCATCATGGGGAGTTCCGACCAGCTGTTCGTCGCCGGATCGTACGCTTCCAACGCGCGAAACGCCGCCATCAGATGCCCGTCCTGGTGCTCTCCGCCGGCCACGTAGATTCGTCCTTTGTAGACAGCCCAAGCTCCCCCGCTTCGCTCGGTCGGCATGCGGGCTTTCACCAGACCCCACTGGTCCGTAGCAGGATCGTATTCTTCCACCACGTTCGTGTTGCTGGCGGTGAATATGAACGCGCTACCCAGCCGGCCGCCGATCACGTAGACCTTGCTGTTCACTACGCCGACGGCGGCATGGTTTCGTGCGGTCGGCATCGAGGAACGCTCGGACCAGGTGTTCGTCTTCGGATCGTATTCCTCGACGGTCCCGACCGACCGGTGGGGCCGTGCCGGATACAGGGCGATCTCGTTTGACCCAGGGTGGAGTGCCGCGCCACCGATCACGTAAATCTTCCCATTCACCGTGGCGGCGACGGCTGAGCCGCGCTTCGACGGCATTGCGGCCAATGCTTTCCAGCGATCTGCCTCCGGGTCGTACTCCCAGGCGTTGTTGATCGGCACCCAGGCAGGCGGCCCCGACTCCGGGGGAACGAAACCACCGAATGCATAGAACTTTCCATTGAGCTCTGTGAAGGCGACATGGTGCGCCGGCAAAGCCATCGGTTTTTTCTTTGTCCACATGTTCGTCGCCGGATCGTACTCGTACACAAGACCCTGAGGTGTCCAACCCGGCCCGAGTCCGCCGAAGACGTAAAACTTGCCGCCACTCGAACCACCGACCAGTTCCTCGGACGGCTCTGGAAACGGCGCGCCCTTGATCCACTTACCGGGATATTGCGCTACAGCGGGAGCAACGAGCATGAGCATGCTCATCATTGCGATCAACACAAACGCTTGCATACACCCTCCTCGTCGATAGGGAAAAGATCGAACGCCATGACCATTATCAGCATTCGGAATCGCCCTACTCAGATATCGCCGGGACATGAAGGCTAACCTCTTCCACGCGCCGCGTCCACGCTCCAGGTACAGGACCCCTGTGAAGAGGTGTACAGGAACGTGAAACAATACAGAACCGCGAGTTCCTCCTTGTTCTGAATAGGCAACGGCGCCTGCGTGCCGTGTGCCGTCCAATAGGCGGCGGCCATCAAACCGCTTCAGAGAAACGTCGCCCACCCGGCATAAGGACCGATCATCACGAGCGCGCCACCGATCAATTCCATCGAACCGGCCAGGTATGCGATAAAAGAGGAACTGGGTGCGGCGTTCCGGGAAGTCCGAACAACTTCTGTGTACCGTGCCAGAGAAACAGGAACCCGGTGACGATGCGCAACAATGCATAGGCTTGAGCGGTACAGGCATGGATGAATGACGGGATGATTCTCTCCCTCGGAGGCAGCCAGGTCGATCTGTCTGACTTCTTCCGTCCGGCACTGTACGCGAGGCAACATCTGGCGCAACGGGACCGTGACCGCCCCGGGGTTGATCGCCGCCCCCGCCACTTCCGCCAGCAACGGGTAAAAGACCATGTTGTTCTCTTGGCTGAACAGCACAATCTCGCAAGCCTGCTGAGGCAATCGCTGACGCAGGGTTCTCGCGCATTTCACGCCGGCGAAGCCCCCGCCGATGATGATGATTCTCGTAGGGTGCATCTCAGTCGAGGATTCGGGACGAACGATTGTCCATCAGGCTCCCGTCGGTCAGAAATTGGAAATAGTCAGGGCTTGACTGGCCGGGTAGTTCCCGTCTGGAAAGACTTCCTTGCGCACCTTGAAAAACTTGTCTCCGTAACGGGGGTCATTCATGGTCACGGTCATCAGAACGAGGTTCTTTTGAAGCGTGCCGCCGAGTTTACGGAGAGTCTGGTCCATCAACTTGAAGATCTGTCTCGCCTGCGCTTCGACATCCTCGGCGATCGAGTTACCCTGGTCATCCTTCAGAGCGAACTGCCCACCCATCCAGACGATGGTTCCGCCCTTGGTTAGCACCGCTGGCGAATAGTCGAACTGTTGACCGGTCTCGTCCTTGAGGTATTCCAGCGCCTGCACCGATGTCACGTGGCAGGTGGTCCACAAGAACCCGATGATGATGCCGCTCCATTTCTTCATCTGTATTGTTCTCCCTCCTCAACGGTCGTCGCGGCCGGCGACGACTCTTACTGCACCGTTTGACCGCCATCGACGACCAAGGCGTGACCCACGGTGAAGGCGGCCAAGTCCGAGCACAGCCAGATGACGGCGGCGGCGATCTCCTCCGGCTTGCCCATGCGTCCGACCGGCTCCTCCGCGATCACCTTCGCCCGTCCTTCGGGCGTGTCCCCGGTGTAGCGCCCCATCATCGGGGTGTCGATGTAACCGGGGCAGACGGCGTTGACACGGAGGTTCCGCGCAGCGTAGTCGAGGGCCGCCGCCCGGGTGAGGCCGATCACGCCATGCTTCGCGGCGGTGTACGCGGGGCTGCCCTTGATCCCGACGACCCCGGCGCCCGAGGAGGTGTTCACAATCGCGCCGCCGCCCTGCTTGAGCATCAACGGAATCTCGTGCTTCATGCACAAGAACACACCGCGAAGGTTGATGTCGATGATCTGATTCCACTCCTCCTCGTCGTAGTCCGCGGTCGGAGCCGGCTTCCTCGGCTCGATGCCCGCGTTGTTGAAGGCGAAGTCGAGCCGCCCGAACGCCTCGATCGTCTTGTCCAGAGTCGCCTTCACGTCCTCGGCTCGCGTCACGTCGCATGTGGCGGCAAGCGCCCGTCCGCCCTGTTCTTGGATCAGGCGAGCTGTCTCTTGGTTGCCCTGCTCGGACACGTCGGCAACCGCCACGCTGGCGCCCTCGCGGGCGAACGCCAGCGCAGCCGCGCGGCCGATGCCGCTCGCGGCGCCGGTCACGAACGCGACCTTTCCTGTGAAGCTCCCGTTCGCCGTCATTTCTTGCTCCTTTTCATGTTGCCCGTCCATTGCCCACATTATTCATGATGGTTTGTGACGAAACCGCCAAGACGCCAGGCATTGGACCCGTTGCATGGCGCAACCCGCAACGGGTCCCCCGGCAACGGGTGCCGCCACGCGGAGCGCCGAGGGACCGAAGCATACTCGAAACCGTATGTTGAAGCCACGAGGGGCGAGCCTGTCCGCTTGGAAGCCGAGAACTCGCTGCCAGGCTCGTCGCAGCCGGGATACCTGTTGCTCCTAGTCAGCAACGAGTCGCACGGCGGTTGCAGGAGAAGCCATCATGAATAATGTGGGCGAAACCATCTGGACCCGCTTTCTGTCCCGCTCACCGATTCCCCACTCTCGGTGCGTGGGCCCCCGCACGGGCCACCTGAGCCTTGGCGGCAGCCATGATCTCTTCGGGCGTAAATCCGAATTTGCGCTGCAATTCCTTCAACGGCGCCGAGGCGCCGAAGGTTCTCATGCCGATGACGGCGCCCTCGCGTCCCGTATACTGCGTCCAGCCGAACGTCGAGGCCTGTTCCACGGCGACACGCGCCGTGACATTCGGCGGGAGCACACTATCGCGGTACTCTTGGCTTTGTCGCTCGAACAGCTCCCAGGACGGCATGCTCACCACGCGGGCCTTGACCCCGTCGGTGTTTAATCGGTCGGCGGCCACGAGACACAGCGAGACCTCGCTCCCGCTGGCCAACAGCAACACATCCGGAGTTCCCCCAGTATCGGCAAGCACATAGGCCCCCTTGGCCAGGCCCGAGGCTGGGGCGTATTTCGCGCGATCCAACGTCGGCAAGGCCTGTCGCGACAGGACCAACAGCGCCGGCTCATGTCGCAATTGCATGATGAGCCGCCAGGCTTCCACCACTTCGTTCGCATCCGCCGGTCGGAGCACGATGAGGTTGGGCACGGCCCGAAGCGACGCGAGCTGTTCGACCGGTTGATGGGTCGGACCGTCTTCGCCGAGCCCGATCGAATCATGGGTAAAGATGTAAATGACCGGAATCTCCATGAGGGCGGAGAGGCGGATCGCAGGCCTGGCGTAATCGCTGAAGATCAGGAAGCTGGACCCGTACGGTCGCACCTTGGACAGCGAGAGTCCGTTGAGCACAGCGCTCATGGCATGCTCGCGAATGCCGAAATGGAAATTCCGGCCTTGGTAGGACTCCGCCTTGAAATCCCCGGCCCCGTCGAGTGTCAGCCTGGTTTTGGTCGAGGGAGCCAGATCCGCCGAACCGCCGATCAACCAGGGCACATGCTTGCCGATGACGTTCAGCACCTTGCCTGAGGAATCGCGCGAGGCCATGCCCTTCGCATCCGCGGGAAACACCGGCAAGGCCTTATCCCATCCGTCCGGCAGACGACGATGCTGCATCCGATCGAGCTGATCGGCAAGATCCGGATACGCGCGCTTGTAGCCGACAAACAGCGCCATCCAGGCTTCGCGCGCCTCATGCCCGCGCTGTCCCATCACCGCCTGAAAATGCTCGCGGACTCCTTCCGGCACCAGAAACTTGGCGTCCTCCGGCCAGCCATAGTTGCGCTTGGTCAGCTTGATCTCTTCTTCTCCCAACGGCTCGCCGTGCGCCGCATGCGTGTCCTGCTTATTGGGCGAGCCGTAGGCAATGTGGCTGTCCACGATGATCAGCGTCGGCCGGTCGCCGGTGCTCTGGAACGTGTGGAACGCACGTTCCAGCATCTCCAGATCGTTCGCGTCGCCAACCCGCGTGACGTTCCACCCATACCCAATGAAGCGCGTGGCGACATCCTCGCTGAAGGCCCAGTCGGTGTGGCCTTCGATCGTGATCTTATTGTTGTCGTAGATCCAACAAAGGTTGGCAAGCTTCAGATGGCAGGCCAACGAGGCGGCTTCTCCCGACACGCCTTCCATCAAGCAGCCGTCGCCGCAGAGGGCGTACACGTCGTACCCGAACATGGGGAAGTCCGGACGGTTGAAATACTCCGCCATCCACCGGCTCGCGATCGCCATCCCGACGCTGGTCGCGACACCTTGACCCAACGGCCCTGTCGTGGTCTCCACGCCGGAGGTCCAGCGGTACTCAGGATGGCCGGCGCACTTGCTGTCGAGCTGACGAAATTGTTTGATGTCGTCGAGCGTGACCGAGAGCCGCCCGAGCGTTTCGTACTGGGGGTTGACCGCTTTGACGCCGCAGAGATGCAACAATGAGTAGAGCAACATCGAAGCATGGCCGTTGGAGAGCACGAACCGGTCGCGGTTGGGCCAGATCGGATCGCCCGGGTCGAACCGCAAAAACTTTTGCCACAGACAGTAGGCCACCGGCGCCAGCGCCATCGGCGTGCCGGGGTGGCCGGAGTTGGCGGCCTGCACGGCATCCATCGAAAGGGTGCGGATGGTATTGATGCAGACCATATCCAGGGACTGTGCGGGCTGCGACTGGGTCGTGACTGGCTTGTCCTGTTGCATTGCGGCCTCCAATGATACCTTCGTCCATTCTCACTCCGAACGCCCGATCCGATCTGATGGATGCGCGTTCACCCTCTCCGCTCCACCCCCGTCTCGGTTCGCTGTACCACGCAGGAAGGGCGCTCGTCTCCCCAAGCTTCTTCCCACAGGCGAAACCCGCCGGTGAACGCATGTGCGTTGTCGCCCAATCGCGCCCATTCAGGCAACTTCGTGAGCCGTTTCGCGTTGCCGCCGCCGAGCACGACATAGTCGGCTTGAAGGGCCTCGTGAAGCGCCGCCACCACATCGTCGACATACCGGCGCCATTTCTTCTTCCCGTACCGCTTGAGTCCGCGCAGGCCGACGTAGTCCTCATAGGTGCGGCCTTTCCGATACCGGAGATGCGCCAGCTCCATCGGGACCAGCACGCCGTGGGTGATCAGCGCAGACCCGAGGCCGGTGCCCAAACCTAAGAACAGCATGCGTCCGCCTTCGTAGCTCCCCAGCGCCTGCATCGCCGCGTCATTGATCACCTTGACCGGACAACCGAACGCCTTCTGGAAATCAAATCCCACCCATCCCGCGGCAAGGTTCTTGGGGTCCACAGCCGGACGACCGTTCGAGACGGCCCCGGGATAGCCGAGCGAAACAACATCATAAGGCCAGTCGGCGGCGAGGCGCTTGACCGTCGCCACCATGGTCTTGGCGGTCATGGCTCGACCGGACGGGATCTTCCGCAGCTCTCGTTTGCCGGTCGCGAGGATCTTGACGTTGGTGCCGCCTACATCGATCACGAGCACCTTGAGGCGGTCAGGTGAACGGCCGCTGCCTTGTTTCATGCCATGTGCCTCCATCCTCGACGATTGAACGGGCGGAGAGGGCAGGCTCCGCGATCGACCGATGACGTTCGCCGCACTATCCAGCCTGTCTCGTTTCCACCTGCAACTCCCCCTTCAAGGCGAGCACCTCATAGCGGGTGGCGGTCTCTTCCCGCCAAAAGCGAAGATCGATCGTCGCATGGCCGACCCGGAGCTGGCGGACCGTGAGATCCGGAAGCCAGGGCGGCAACAGGGGATCGACGTACAGTGTGTGCTTGTGCGCCTCGGCATCTAATCCCAAAATAGCACGCAGAAAGTGAAACACGCTGCCCGCCGCCCAGGCCTGCGGCACATTGGCCCCCAGATATTGCACCGGGAACGTCCCCGGCCCCCGTTCGATTCCGGCATAGAGCTCCGGCAGGCGGTTGAATAGAAAGTACCGTCCGGCCTCGCTGATATCGCGGGCGATCAGGGCTGCGACGTCCGCAAACCCATAGCGCTTGCATCCCATCGCGATGATGCCGTTGTCGTGCGGCCAGACAGACCCGTTTTGGTAGGAAAAGGGATTGTAGGCGAGGTTGTTCTCGGACAACGTCCTGATGCCCCAACCGCTCCACATGTCCGGTTCCCGCAACCGCCGCACGACCCGTTCGGCGCGGTCCGGACTGATGATGCGGCTCCACAGGAGATGGCCGGCATTGGAGGCGATCGTCTTGACCGGCTGCTTGTCCCCATCCAAGGCATAGGCATAGTAGCCGAGATCCTCGCACCAAAACCGTTCTTCGAAGCGCTGTTGTAGGTCCGCCGCTTCTTGCCGGAGTCGCGCCGCCCACGCGCGATCGCCGAAATGCTCCGCCACCTCCGCAGCCCGACGCTTCGCGTCGAAGACGTACCCTTGCAGTTCGCAGAGCGCCTTCGGCCCCTTCACGAGCGAGCCATCCGGGTAGACGACCGCCTCGCCCGCGTCCTTCCATCCCATATTCTCGTAGCCCTTCTCGGAGCGAGTCTGGTACTCCTGAAAGCCGTCTCCGTCACGATCGCCGTATTGGTCGATCCACCGTAGGCATCGTTTGACGACCGGCTCGTAACGAGCGAAGAGCGCCTCGTCGCCCAACCATTTCCAGGCTTCGTGCCAGGCGATAATATAGAGGATGGTCGCATCGGCGGTTCCGTAGTAGGGAGTATGGGGAATGCGTTTGAAATGCGCCAACTCGCCGACCCGCAGCTCGTGGGGTATCTTGCCCGGTTCCGCATCCCGGTCGGCGTCCAGCTCGGTCGCTTGAAGCTCGGCCAATCGCTTGAGTGTCCCGCGCGCAAAATCCGGATAGACCGTCATGTTCTGCAAGCTGACGATCAGGCTGTCGCGCCCGAAGACACTGACAAACCAGGGGACCCCGGCGGCCGCCAGCAGCTCATCCGGGTGCTCCTCGTTGGCGGGAAGACGGAGGGCCGCCATGTCTTCAACCGATTGCCGGTAGAGCCGATAAAATTCCTCGTTCGAGGTGGTGACCTGCGTGGTGACCTGCTTCCAGCCCGTCAAGATATGGGCGGCGCTGGAGTCTTCATGGGCCTGGACACATTCACCGGGGGCCCGCCGGAGGAGATCGCCTTCCTGAAGGTCGTATTTACAGCACAGATGCCAGGTCGCCCCCGGCTCAAGATCGACCGACAGGTTGATCCGGCCGTTGCCGTACAGTGCGGTTGAATCGCACTGCTCCAACGACACCACCAGCGCCCTCCGAAAGTCCTCGTGAACATACCGGCTGATCAATCGTTGGGCGTCGCCCTCCCACTCGGTTTGAATCTGGCCTCTGCGCGTCAGCGCTTTGGCTCTGACTTCAAAGATGTCGGCGAAGTCGTTACGAATCAAGAGCGCCAGATTGAAGCGGGCTCGTTTGGCACTATAGTTTCGGATGTCGATATCCTCATGCAGCGCCTCTCCGATCGTGCGGCCCAGCACGAGTCCCAAGGTTCCGGCCGCAATGGTCCCCTCTTCCGTGAGGACCTGGGGGTTCACCAGGTAGGTGCGCGAGGCGTAATAGGCGACGGCCCCCGAATTCAACAGGGTCCAAGGCTCACCCTCGATAAAGAGCTGGTAGCGGCTGAGGAATCGCGTGTCCCGAGCATAGAGGCCCTGGTCGGACTTGTCCGTGATGGAGCCGTCAAATTCGGACACGAGAAAGGTGTGTCCATGGTTGATGGTCGTGACGGGAGGACCGACCGTGACTTTCACAGCCACTCGCCCCACCTCTCCTTTTCCGTGGCCTGCTTCTCGTTCCATCAGCGACACTGTTATCTCGCAAGCCGGCCGACGGTTGAAACGCGCCCTCCTCGTGCGCGCCGGTGACTCACCTTACATCGGGACGTGGGTCCGGAATGAAGCCGTTCCGGTTCGGCATGCGGATCTCCGGGAGCGTGCGCGCGTCGATCACCATCTCCTCGGCAATGATGCCGTTCTGATGGAGAAGCCAGGCGACCACCGAGTACACCTCGTCCGCAGAGAGAGACTGGGGCGCGTTAAACGGCATGGCCCGTCTGATGTAATCGTACAGGGTCGTCGCGTAGGGCCAGTAGCTCCCGATGGTCTTGACCGGATTAGCGGAGGCGAGCGTCTCGCGCCCTCCGACCAACCGATCCTGCGGACCTTCCTTGCCGGTCGCACCATGGCAGGCGGCGCACTTGGCCGCGTAGACCAACGCCCCCTGCTTCACCGTGCCCTGTCCCGGTGGTAAACCTGCGCCGGTGGGATCGACATCGATGTCTCGGGCTTGGATCTCTCTTTCCGACGCCGATTGCCCAAACCCAAAGGCTCCTCTCGGCTCTTCGGCGGACAAGCTCGACAGGATGCTCCCGAAGGCTGCGACGACCAGGAGGAAACCCGACGCCAGACGCCTACACGTGAGCGTTCGGGACCTTCCCATGCCGTTCGACTTTCCACTTGTGAACGGCCTTGTTGTGATAGATCGAACGGGTGTCACGTCCATGGATGAGGTCCTCCCACGACGGCTGGACAGACTCGGCTCGTCATGACATCGGTCCCGGAGAAGGGTCTCCCGTCCCTCCCAGCGCCGGCAGAACCGAAATCTGGCGTGACATGTCTGCAGGACCGACTCCTGAAGCCTTGCGTTCTGTCACGTTCGGCCGCCATCCACACCCGGCTCGACCGTCGTCACACGTCCTTGTCCGCTCCAGGCCAATCTGCGGATCTCGCGAAAACCGGGGTGCATCCGCTGCCACCGGAGAAGGACGCTTCATGCAGCGACCTTACACCTTTTGGCGGGCGGCATCCACACTCCAGATCCCGGAGCCTTGCGCCGAGATGTAGAGAAAGACAAAGCAGTAGAGTGCCGCGAGTTCGCCTCCATTTTCAATCGGAAACAGGCTGTGCGTACCATGGACCATCCAGTAGGCGAAGGCCATGAGCCCGCTGCACAGAAATGCGGCCCATCCGGCGAAGAATCCCACCATGACCAGCAACCCGCCCACCAACTCAATCGGCCCGGCAATAGCGATGACGAACGGGGGCACGTTGGGCGCCACGCCGGGAAAGCCGAACAGCTTCTGGGTACCGTGCCAGAGGAACATCAGGCCGGCCATGATGCGCAGCAACGCGTAGGCCTGCGGCTGAAATGATCGCATGAATGTCGGCATGTCTCACCTCCGAATGTCAGTGGGGTGTGCTGGGAGGGTGACGCAGGTCGAGATCACCCGTTGTTCTTGACGGCCCGTGATTGAGGATCATCAACTGAAGCAGGACGATCCTCAAGGGGCAATCCTGAATCAGTATTCAAACGCGACGCGATAGAGAGCCGGCGTCATTTCAACGCCCAACTGCCCTAACTTCGCCTTCATGGGTGTCACGCTCTTTTCGTACGCTTTCCAGTAGACATCCTCATTTTCCCAGATTGCGACGTTGATATAGTTGAACCTGGTGTCGGGCTTGATGCTTCTGTGAAACTTTCCGCTGATAAACCCCGGCTGCCTGGTGATATTCTCTTTGACATCTTCCCACCACTTCACAAACTCATCTTCCTTGTCCTTCGGAACCGAGAACACGTTGATGAGGGTAACGGGCATGTCGGTGCTTCCTTACTCCGTTTTTCAGAATGGCGGCGGGAAGGCCGAGGCCTTCCCGCCGTTGTCGCCGTCACTGAACTTCGACCGTGATGCTATCGCTTGGTGCAAGATGGTCGTGGTCATGGGTCGCGGCCTGCACTTTGATTTCGTGCTTGCCCTTGCTCAGTCCCTTGAAGGTGCCGGGGAATTTCTTTTGGGGTTGGCCGTCGAGATAGACATGCGCATGCTCCGCTTTGGAGCCCTTGACGAGTTCATATTTCAGCTCAAACGTGTCACCAACCTTCGCCCCATCCTTTGGCGACGTGATTTGAATCTTCGACCCATCGTCTTCGTCGGCAAAGGCGGGCCCGGTTGAGATGCCCACGAACAGGGTGAATAGAGCAAGACCCGCCAGCAAAACTCCTCGCATCATGATGACCTCCCTAGGTGACAGCCTGGAACAGCATGAACCAGACTTGTTGGTGAACTCTCCGACACTCTTCTGTTTGCCTCATCGCATGAATCGTTCCAGTTGATCGCCACTGAAAAATCGCGGAGGTGCCCGTGAATCCAACCGTCCTTCCGACAGCGCCCGATCAGTGACGATTGGAGATGCCGATATAGCGGCACACTGACGAAAAGCCGGCACGATGAGAGGAAGGGCCCTTGGCCTCTCGTAAAAGACTCCGATTCTTACGGTATAGAACGAAGCTCCGATGGATCAATGGCGAATTCCTTCTCAGGCTCGCCTGCCCGGTCAAGGTCGTGCTACAGACGCAAGGGCTTGATCGGCGAGACGACGGCCTCGGGATTATTTTTCCAGATCGCTTCGTCTGCATCGACATAGAGCTCCACTTCGTTGCCGTCCGGGTCGCGCAGGTAGAGGCTCTGACTGACGGTATGGTCGCTCATGCCCTCGATGGAAATACCGGCTGCCTCCAACTCGCGCTTGGCCGAACGCAGCTCATCCAAACTGTCGCCGACCTTGATGCCGATATGGTAGAGGCCTCGGCGCCGGCCGGATGGCGGCCCCGGGGCGTCGCCGACCTGAATCAACAACAGCTCATGGTGCGTCCGTCCTGAAGTGAGCGCGGCGGCCTGCCCGTGAAAAATAGTTCCCACTTCCTTGAAGCCAAGCAGATCTCGATAGAACCACAGCGACCGCTGGAGATCCTTGACATAGAAGACCACATGACCGAGGTAACGAGCTTTCATGCTGTTGCTCCTTCCGACACCCTGCACGACTACCCGACCGGAATCAACGCCCCATTGATCTGGCCTGCTTCTTCAGAAGACAAGAAGACGAGCAGCCGGGCGATTGATTCCGGCTTCACCCACTGGGCCGGGTCGGCCTCCGGCATGGCGGTACGATTGGCCGGCGTGTCGATCGTGCTCGGCAGGATTCCGTTGACGGTGACGCCTGAGCCGGCCTGCTCCAAGGCCAGGGTCCGGATCAAGGCAGCCAGCCCCGCCTTTGACACGATATAGGCTGCCGCACCGGGGAAAGGTTCCGCGGCCGCTCGCGCGGCCATGTGGAGGATCCGTCCGGTCCCCCGCTCGACCATTTGCGGGATGACGGCCTTCGAGAGCAGAAAGGCCGCTGTCAGGTTCGTCGTCAACATTCGCTGCCAGAGGGCGACCTCCGTGTCGTCCGCACGTCCCGGAGCAAATCCACCCACAAGGTTGACCAGTACGTCGATGCGACCGACCTTCCGGATGACCTCGTCCACAAGGCGGCGGACATCGGCCTCATCCGTGACATTGACGCTCAGAGCCAGACGTCCGTCCGCATGTTTGGTAGACGGACTCCGGTCGCCGGTGACGACGCGGGCTCCCGCCGCCAGGAACGCCGGCACCACGCTCTGCCCCAACGCCCCGGACCCTCCGGCAATCAACACGACTTTCCCTTCCACGCTCATCCGGCTCCTCCAAGGTACGCGAGGGTCAGAACCCCTCAACCCTTTTTCCCAGTATCGTAGTAGAACCGCTCATGGACGATCTTGCCGTTGTTCCACTTCGCCACGGCCACCTGTTCCATGTGGACCGGCTGGCCGTTCGTGGCGATGAAGTCCATCGTGCTTTCGTAGAACGTCACGTTGTCACCTGCCGCGCTGGCCTTGACGGAAAACCCCTTCCATTCCTTGACTCCGTTCAGAAACTGTTTCTCCCGCTCGATGTTAGCCGCCAGTCCTTTCGTCGGAGGGTTGGCATTGTCCTGCATCACCGTATCCTTGTCGTAGAACTCGTTCATCGCCTCAATGATCTTGCCGTTGCGGATGTGGTCGAGCAAGTCCTGGAGTCGTTGCTGAAGATGGGTTGTGCTCATCGCGTCTTCTCCTTTCGTGCTGTGTGGTTTGACATGAACCTAATGCCCAGCTCCTGCACCTCTCGATAGGGGAGGAGCCAGACCAAGGACTCGTCGCTCAGATCGCCGACCTGGATGCGATTGCCCCATGGATCCCGGAAGTCGCAACGAAAGTCAGGATGGAGTTTTAACTTGTACTTCTTCGTCAGCTTCTTGCGCACTTCCTGAATCTGTTTCGCATCCCGCACCATGAGCCCGAAGTGCTTGACGCGATCCGGCTGTAGCTTCTCAACTTCGAAGATGGCGAGGAACTGATGCTCCCCCAATTTGCACCACGCCGCACCCTCGCCGCCCTGGAGCATCTTCAGGCCGAACACATCGGAATAGAACTTCACCGCCTTTTTAGCATCCGTGACTTCGATCACGACGTGGTTGCATCCGTAGACCTCAACTGCCATAGCCGGTTTCTCCTTCCTGGACGCACCTATGACGCGGCGCGCGTGGCGAGGACCTCGCTCATCCAGGCGGCCAATTTCGGTGGCGGGTGGGCGCCGGACAGTCCCGGCCCGTCGCCGATGATAAAGTAGGGCACGGCGCGAATCCCCAGTCGCAGGCCACGCTGCTCCTCCTCCCGCACCGCCGCGCCGCTCTCCTCGCTCTCCAGGCAACGTTCGCTCTGTTCGCGATCGAGGCCGGCCCGCACGACCAGCTCCACCAGCACCGCCCGCTCGCTCAGGTCCGTTCCTTCTTCGAAATAGCCCTTGAACAGGGATTCCACGACTGCATCCTGCAGACCCTGTCCTCCGGCAGCCCAGACCAAGCGGTGCGCATCGAAGGTGTTGGGGGTGCGCGGAATGCGGTCGAATGCGAAGGCGATACCGGATTGCCGTCCCGCCTCCCGCACATGCTCCAGCATGGACTCCACCGCCTGATGGCTTCCGAACTTGGTCTCCATATAAGTCTTCCGATCCATCCCCCGGCTCGGCATCGTCGGGTTAAGCTCGAAGGGACGCCACCGCACTTCGACGGTGCCGCGAAGGCCGGCCAGTTCCAGCGCAGCCTCCAGGCGCCGCTTTCCGACATAGCACCAAGGGCAGATGACGTCCGAGTAGATCTCGATAAGAGGTGTGTCTGTCTGCTGCTCCACGTGAGAATCCCCTTTCAGGTCCGGCGGAGTTTGGGATTAGGACAAGTGTCCCATCTTGCCCGCTCGATAATCGTTCATGGCCTGGACCAGCTCCGCCTGTGTATTCATGACGAACGGCCCATAGCGCGCGATCGGCTCATCGATCGGCTCTCCGCTCAGCACCAAGATGGTCGCGTCCGATTTCGCCTCGAGCGTCACCCGCTCTCCATCCTGGCCGAACAGGACAATCTCGACTTCTCGCACGGATTGCGACCCGTTCACCCGCACTTCTCCGTGCAGCACGAAAACCGCCGAGTTGAACCCTTCGGGCAGCGGCAGCTCGACCTGATGCCCTGCCGCAAGCCGCAGATCGTACAGGTGGACCGGGCTGAACGTCTTGGCCGGTCCCGTGACGGCGCGGAATTCCCCGGCGATCACGCGCAACTGTCCGGCTTCTCCGCCGAGGTCCACCGAAGGAATGTCGTCGCTCATCAGCGTCTGATACCCCGGCTTCGACATCTTGAATGCCTTCGGCAGGTTCACCCAGAGCTGGATGCCCTCCAGCAGTCCGCCGCGCGTGGCAAACTCCTTGTCGTGCAATTCCTCATGCACGATGCCGGAGGCGGCGGTCATCCACTGCACGTCGCCCGGGCCGATAACACCCCCGCTTCCGGTCGAGTCACGGTGCGCGACCTTCCCGTGATACATGATCGTGACCGTTTCGAAACCCCGGTGCGGATGTTCGCCCACGCCGAGCTGCCGGTCAGTCGGCGGAAAATGATGCGGACCCATATAGTCCAACAGCAAAAATGGGGACAGTTGCTCCTCCACGCCGGCGCCCGGAATCATGTTGCGCACCGGGAAACCGTCCCCGACCATATGTCGGGACCCCGGTTGATAGACTCCCAGAATGTTCTTCTCCGCCGTCTTGATCGTCATGATGGCACCTCCGAAATCGACGCCTGCGCCGTTCGACTGAGGTCTACTGTTCGCTCGATCCGCTCCTTCATCCTTGCCTTCGGTAGGGCGCCCACAAACCGGTCCTTGATCTGTCCCTGATCGAACAGGATCAGGGTCGGAATCGATTGAACGCCGAACTGCTGCGCCAGCTCAGGATTCTCGTCCACGTTCACCTTTGCCACCCTGACGGCGCCGTTCCATTCACGAGCCAGTTCGTCCAGAATCGGCGCCACCATCCGGCAGGGTCCACACCAGACGGCCCAAAAATCCACCAACACGGGCACGGGCGAGCGGAGAACCTCCTGCTCAAACGTCGCACCGGTGACGGCTGTCGTTGCTGATGTCTCCATCCCTTTTCCCTGGTTCGCCCGCATGGGCACCTCCTCCATCCGCTCGTTCATCCTCCTGCTTCGGCGAGCCTCACCTTGCTCCCGATTCTGACGATCGACGGGGGCCGATTACGCCGTCATCTTCGAAAGTGCCTGCGAGAGCGTGACGACTCCGCGCACGACCGACTCGGGGTATTCATATCCGATTGATCCGTTTACGAACCCTCGATACAGTTCCTCAAAGAGCGCCGCGGCTTCGTCCGAGAACCCGAAGGACTTGAACGTCGGCACGACTTCACTTAAAGGCGCGAGTTGGGTCGTCACCGGTCGTTTGAAGAGTTGACTTAACGCCGCCGCCACCTGTTCCGGGCTGTAAGCCTCAGGCCCGGACAACTCCAGGACCTCACGACCGCGCGGACCGGCCATGAGCCGCTCTGCGGCGATGCGGCCGATGTCCTGAGTCGAGATCATCGGAATCTTCATGTCCGGCGGAATGAACGTCGGCAGCAGACCCTGTGTCTTGGCGACATCGAGAACCGGCTCCCAGTTCTCGAAAAAATACGCCGGCCGCAGGAACGTGATGTTCTTCGCGACCGCCCCGAGCTTCGCTTCCGCGTCTCGCTCCGCAAGGATCGGCCCCGTGCCTTCCGGCAACTGGGCTCCCTCCGAGGAGAGAAACACCACATGCGCGATCCCACTCTCCTTCACGGCCTGCGCTACCAGGTCGAGGATGCGCCGCTGCTCCTCCAACCATGACACCGCGGCATAGTTTGGGGGCGCCAGCAGGTAGACACCCTGGGCTCCCGCCAACGCCTTCATCATCGCGATGCGGTCCTGATACGAGGCGACCGCCACCTCCGCGCCCCTGGCTTTCCAGGAGGCGCCCTTTTCTGGAGCACGCACCACCACCCGGACCGACTGGCCTTGACTGAGCAGCGTCTCCGCTACCGTGGAGCCTGTATGCCCCGTTGGACCCAGGACCACGTACATGATGCGGCCTCCTTTTCGATGGCGCATTCCATGAGCCCGTCCATGGCGTTCAGCCTGACGGAGAACGCTCTCGCAATCAAGAGGCGATCCGAGGATGTGCTCATGACCCCAGTATAATAGTTCTAGTTAGAACAGAGTCAAGTGGGTCTGCCCGAGTATCGAGGATATTGATGAAGCGGAAAGATCGTCGGGTCGCACATGCCGGACTGTCTCGGGCCGCTGCGCCAATTCGACCAACTGATCTGAAGTGGCTATTCCTCCCCTCAGTCGTTCCGTCGGCCGATCGCGCGCTTGCGCAGGCGGCAAGCCTCCCCTACGATGCCGCCCCGGAAGCGCTCACGAAACTTTTGATTCTGACTCGGAGGATTGCCAGGTGACGTTGCGGAGAACGTGGGTGTGGTTGCTGCTCAGCGGAACGATCGGCTGCACCACGATGGCAACTGTGACGAACGTGCGCGACCAGCCTTGCCGGCAGTATTTCGCTGCGGACTTGTCCGAAATTCTGGTCGAGGAGGGAGAGGAGCCGGAGCGGGCTCAAACAATCGTCGATCATGCCGAGAAGATCGGCTCGGTCTTCGACTATGGACCTCGGCCTTTTTCGGTCAGCTCCCAGTCGGGGACCGACTATTCATTCTTCGTGGAGAAACCAGGCGAGGAGTGCCTCTTGCGACTCTAGCCCACATGATTCATGACGGTTCGTGACGAAACCGACAAGACGCCACGCGTCGGACTCATTGCATGGAGAAGCGCAATGGGTACCCCCACGTGGAGCCCCGAGGGGGCGAAGCATACGTGAAACAGTATGTTGAGACCATGAGGGGCGAGCCTGCCCGCCAGCATGCGTTCCAAACCGCATGCTGGCTCGTCGCAGCGGCGTATCGGCGGTTGCAGTAGAAGCGTTCATGAATCATGTGGGCTAGGGAAGGCAGAAGGGCTTCACGCGCTATACGAACAACCTGACCTACATCCGCACGAAGAAACTCGCCGGCTGCCAATGCCGCATAGAGTAGACCATGCGGGAAGGCCTTGGAATGAATCCAATTATTTGACGAGTCGCTTCAGCAAGGTTAGACTGCTGCCCCGCGCGACCGCGAATTCGATCTCCCATGCCTATCACCAGAAATCACGTAGATTCAGCACGGTTCAATCCAAAAGCCACATTACCGTTCGAACTCCGCCTCAAAGACTTTGAGATGGCCATGCAGGATGTGTACGACTTCTCTTACGACATCAATTGTGGCCTGGTGGACCGGGGCTTCTTGCGACTCGACGACCTGTTGCGTCCGGCAATCATGTCCGGACTCTTGTCCGACATGCTGACCGCCAGTCTCGGCAAACACTCACGAACTCTGACCACGAATCTCTATCATCATGGACATCCCGACTTGATCGTCAATGGCATCTATCCGGATAACAAGGTAAAGGCGGGAAGAGAAGGCGTCGAGGTGAAGACGACTCGGAAGTCGGGGGGCGCCGTTGATACACATGGAGCACGAGCTCAATGGATGTGCGTCTATGTGTATGAAACGGACGGGATGACGCAGGCCGCCAGAGACCGCAAGCCGATGACGTTCACGGAGATCTATCGCGGAAAAGTTGACCTGAAGGATTTCAGGAAGAACCCCCGTGGCGAACTTGGAACCCGCACCGCAACCTTACATAGGCATGGAATTGAAAAACTGCGGAAGAACTGGGTTTACAAATTGAGGGAATAGTGTGTTCCGTTCTTGAATCCCGCGAGCTTGGGCAAGGCCCGCCGTGCCATCTCAAAGTAATGAGGGTCTTTCTCGATTCCGATGCTCGGATAACCCACGGCTTCTGCAGCCGCTAGGGTTGATCCAGCTCCACAAAATGGATCGAGTACTGTTCCCTCTCCAAGCGGGAGTACGCCACGAACCACGATCCGCAGAAACTGCTGGGGTTTGAGGCTGGGGTGCGGCGCCAGCATCCGTTCGGATTTATGGGTCGGCGCCGACGGGATCACGTCTCCAAACGGCCTGTCCTGGGAAGGTCTCCGAAATCCTCCTGTTCCCCACTTGCGAAGATTATCCTGCACACGACCTTCGAGCGGCCTTCGGAATAACAACCATGGTTCCCACATCGATCGAGGCATGACGCTGACTCCTGAAAATTCCTCATGTGCCGCCTTCGGCCTGTCGCCACCGCGCATGGTCATCACAAGACGCACAATCTCCCCGCGCCTTTCGAGGCCGGCCTTCGCGAGCGCACCTGAAACTACATAGGAGAGCAGGGGATTTGAGGCGACTACCACATTGGCTCCCGGTACCAGCACCGGCATCAGCAATCGCGCCCATTCGTAAAAGAATCCTTCCAGCGCCAGAAGGTCTTGGTTAGACAGTACCGTAAAGCGTGGAAGCGGGGAACGGCGCGTTCCGTCAAATGAAGGAGGAATGCGCCAGACTCCTCCTTTTCCGCGCCGCAGCTTTTCCTGCTGCTCCGACGAATACTCACATAGGCCGTATGGAGGGTCAGTGACGACAGCATGGACGCTATTCGGTGCTTGCGTCCGAAGCCAGGCTAGACAATCAGCTTCGAGCAGGTGGGCGCCCCCGTAAAAAAAACTGCGCCAATAGTCTGGCCGAGTCTCGGCAATCCGTTCTGTAGTCCTCTCATCTACAGTCGTCCGTAACCCATAGTGCCCCCTCGATGTACGGACAAACAAGGACGGTGTGTTGAGTCGCAAGTAGGAGCGGATACTGGAGGAGGCTGCGCTTCCAATCAAATCGGTGACTTGTCGTTCGATCTGATGAACAGAGGCGCCGTGGGTTGTCGCTGAAAGAACCGAAATAATGGCGTCTCTGACTTCTCCCGGCCGTCGTTTCGCATTCGTCACCGACATAGACATGATAGGGTGCGACGAAGACCATGACGTCTAGACGTCTTCTGTCAAAGTCAGCAAACGAGAAAAGTTTTGGTAGATCCCCCGCTGTTCACCGCCGCTCTTTCATCGCCCGTGCCACTTCGCGCCCGGCCTCGCGCGACTTGATCGACTCCCGCCGGTCGTAATGTTTCTTCCCTTTGGCGAGGGCGATCTCCACCTTCGCCTGCCCGCGCTTGCTGAAATAGATCTTGAGCGGCACGATGGTGAGGCCCTTCTGCTGGGTTCGGCCCATGAGCTTGTTGATTTCCTTCCGATGCAGCAACAACTTGCGGGAACGCGTCGGGTCATGGTTCATGATGTTGCCGTGGCTGTAGGGGCTGATGTGGCAGTTGTGCAGGAAGACTTCGCCGTCCTTGATCGCGGCGAAACTGTCTTGAAGATTCACCCGCCCTTCCCGGATCGATTTCACCTCCGTGCCGCGGAGCACGATGCCGGCCTCGAAAGTCTCTTCGACGGCGTAATCGTGATAGGCCTTGCGGTTGGTGGCGGCGATCTTGTATCGCTCGCTGTCCTTCTCTTTATCGCTCTTGGTCATAGGAGCCGCACTCTACCATGCCCGGTCCGGGGTCGAAAGCTAGCCCATATTATTCATGACCGCTTCTACTGGAACCGCCGATACGCCGCTGCAACAAGGCTCCATGCGGCTTCTAGCGCATGGAGGCGCAGGCTCGCCGCTCGGCCCCGGGAAAGGGCGCATGCTGATGCGCCGGGGCTGGGTGGGTGCGATCGAGGACATACTGTTTGGGGGACAGGCTCCGCGTGGGGGTACCCATTGCTCTTCTCCATGCAATGGGTCCGACGCGTGGCGTCTTGTCGGTTTCGTCACGAACCGTCATAAAAAATGTGGGGCAAGGTTGACCCGCCTACGGAGGCTGATTAAGATGCCCCCACGATGGCACCTCCGAAGGGGTTTGATTCCTTCAGCACAATCCTCGACGCCGTGGCGGAACGCCTCGGCATCAGGGCGAAGCTTCTCGAACAGCGGCTCCGGCGCGATTGGGTGGAGATTGTCGGGGAGCAGGTGGCGGCCCATACGAGGCCTGAGCAGATCCGGTATCGGAAGCTGTCCGTCCTGGTCGACCATTCGGTCTGGATGCAGCAGCTCGCGTTCTTGAAGCCGGACCTCTTGCGGCAGATCCGGGTGTCGGTCGGAGAGGACCTCGTGCAGGACCTGCTCTTTCGCATCGGCGACCTCTCGCGCATTCCATTGCTGGAGCCCGCTTCGACGTCGTCCCGCATCGACCCGGCCCCCGAGCCCTCTACGCAGCTCGTGCAGGAAGTCGCCAGCCGCACCGGCCGGATCATGGACCCCGAGCTACGTGCCAGATTTACAGCGGTGATAGCGAAGGCGCTCGTGACGGCTCAGCCGACGCGGGAAGGGGATCGGTGACAGCCCCCTTGAACAGTTCGCGCGAGTAGGCTGCCGTCGCGGCATTGCCGCCGTCCTTCACCAGCGGGCCGATGCGGCCCTCTTCCTGATCTCCCCGCAGCGAGTAGTATCCCCGCATCGCATTCTCAAACGACTTGCGAAAGTCCAGTTCCGCCGGCTCCGTGGAATCCGCCGCGGCCAAATAGCGGTGGAGCATCTGCGGCTCCGCCCAGGCATCATGTGGAAAGATGTACAGCGTGATGGCCTGATAACGGCCCTTGGGATCATTCGGCGTCGTCGGCTGGATCTTCATGGCGCCGAAGTTCTTGGTCTCGTGCGCGACCTTGCGAAACCGCCGGATCAAGGTTTCGATTTCCGGATCACTCGTCCAGGGCGGTACATGCACAGCCACCGCCGCCCCTTCCTGGGAGCCGATGCTGTAAGGCGGGATACTCCGGTCGGGCCGGCTCAGGTACATGCCGCCCCAGATCAGGAGGAATGACCCGACGAAGACGCTCAGGCCCAGCTTCACGACCGTGTCGAGCCGGGACCACCACCCGAACGGCCAGGTCGATGGAGAAACATGGCGACGGGGAGCCGGCTGGGTCATTGGGATGGACCGAGACTGGTGGGGCAATCTGTCTCAATGGAGCGGATCAGGCGTTGCCGCCGGCATCCTCGCTCTCTTCCTCGCGATCGACGACCTCGGCCAGCCGCGCGACGCTGGCGACGCGGTCATCACTCCCTTCCAAATCCAGGAGGCGCACGCCCTGCGTGTTCCGGCCGATTTCTCGAATGTCGTCCACCTTGCAGCGCAGGACCTTTCCATGCGCCGTCATCACCATCACCTCGTCGCCGTCTCGCACCTGGAGAAAGCCGACGGCTAAGCCGTTGCGCTCGGTCGTTTTGATACTGATGATGCCCTTGCCACCGCGGCCTTGGATGCGATACTCCGTCACCGGCGTCCGCTTCCCATACCCGCCTTCCGTGACGGTCATGATCGCGGTGGTGGAATCCGGCGTGATCGTCTCCATGCCGATCACTTCGTCGCCTTCCTCCAGCGTGATGCCCTTGACCCCGTAGGCCGTGCGGCCCATCGGGCGGGCCTCCTCTTCCTTGAATCGAATCGTGATGCCCCGGCGCGTGCCGATCAGGATCTCGCGCTGCCCATCGGTGATGTCCACCGCGATCAGCCGATCGCCCTTCTCCAACCCCAGCGCGATGATACCGCCTTGGCGCGGGTTGCTGAAGGCCGACAGCTCCGTCTTTTTGACGATACCTTGCTTGGTGGCCATCACGACGAACCGGTCATCCCGGAAGTCCTTCACGGCCACCGTCGCCGTCACCTTCTCGTCGGAGGCGAGCGCAAGCAGGTTGACCAGTGCCTTGCCCTTGGCGGCCCGGCTGGCTTCCGGGACCTCGTGCACCTTGAGCCAATAGACCTTGCCCGCGTCCGTGAAGAACAGGAGGTATTCGTGGGTCGAGGCGGTGAACAATGTTTCGACGAAGTCCTCTTCCTTCACCCCCATCCCGATCTTGCCTTTGCCGCCGCGACGCTGCGCTCGATAGAGCGAGACCGCGTTGCGTTTGATGTAGCCGGCGTGCGTAATCGTCACGGCCACTTCCTCTTCCGCGATCAAGTCCTCGACATTGATTTCGGCGGCCTCCGCCACGATCTGCGTGCGCCGCTGATCCTGATATTCCTCTTTGAGCTCGGTCAATTCGTCCTTGATGATCTTCCGGACCAGCGCCTCGCTGGCCAACACGGATTTCAGGTACTCGATACGCTTGAGCGTCTCGGTGTACTCTTCGATGAGCTTGTCCCGCTCCAACTGCGTGAGCCGCTGCAGGCGCATCTCCAGGATCGCCGTGGCTTGGATCTCCGAGAGGCTGAAGCTCCGCATCAATCCCCCGCGGGCCTCGTCCGGCGAGGCGGCCCGGCGGATCAACGTGATGACCGCATCCAGATGGTCCAACGCGATTTTGAGCCCTTCCAGAATGTGCGCCCGCTCCTCCGCCTTCCGCAACTCGTAGGTCGTGCGCCGCACGACGACTTCGCGCCGATGTTCGACGAAGTGTTCGAGGATCTGCTTGAGATTGAGAACCTCGGGACGATTCCGCACCAGCGCGAGCATGATCACGCCGAACGTGGTCTGCATCTGCGTGTGTTTATAGAGGTTGTTCAGCACGACCAGCGGGATCTCGTTGCGCTTCAGTTCGATCACGATCCGATAGCCATCGCGGTCCGATTCGTCGCGCAGGTCCGAAATGCCCTCGATCCGCTTCTCCTGGATCAGCTCCGCGATCTTTTCGATGAGCTTGGCCTTGTTGACCTGAAAAGGAATTTCCGTGACGATGATGCGCTCCCGTTCGGTCCGTTCGTCCGTCTCGATGACGGCCTTGGCCCGCAAGGTCAGCAGGCCGCGGCCCGTGTGGTAGGCGTCCTTGATTCCCTGCTTGCCGTAAATGAAGCCGGCGGTGGGGAAATCCGGCCCGGGGATTTTCTTCATCAACTGGTCGATGGTGATCGTGGGGTCCTCCAGCAGCACCAGCAGGCCGTCGATGACCTCCCTCAGATTGTGCGTCGGGATATTCGTCGCGTAGCCGACTGCGATGCCGCCCGCGCCGTTGATAAGTAGGTTCGGCATCTTCGCCGGCAGAACCTTCGGCTCCACGCGCGATTCATCGTAGTTGGGACTGAAATCGACCGTTTCCTTGTCGATATCGACCAGCATCTCCTCGGCCAGCTTCGTGAGGCGCGCCTCTGTGTACCGCATGGCAGCCGGCGGATCGCCGTCCACCGAGCCGTAGTTGCCCTGCCCGTCCACCAGCGTGTAGCGCATGTTGAAATCCTGCGCCATCCGGACGAGCGTGTCGTAAATCGCCGCGTCGCCGTGCGGGTGATAGTTCCCCATGATCTCGCCGACGATCTTGGCGGATTTTCGGTAGGGCCGATTGTGCGCGAGCCCCATCTCGTTCATGCCGAACAGGATGCGGCGGTGCACCGGCTTGAGGCCGTCCCGGACATCGGGCAGGGCGCGGCCGACGATCACGCTCATGGCGTAATCGAGATAGGACGAGCGCATCTCGTCTTCGATGTTGATCTGGCCTAGGCGCTCATCAATCGGCATTCCGACTCCTCGCTAGACGTCAATCGTCATCCGTCAACCGTGAAACCTTTCCGGTTCCGTGCCCGTTTGACGAATGACTGTTGACGACTGACGTCTTCCTATACGTCCAAATTGCGCACCTCGAGCGCGTGCTGCTGGATGAAATCCCGCCGCGGCTCGACCTCATCACCCATGAGAATCGTGAAGATCTCGTCCACGCCCGTCACATCCTCAAGCTTCACCTGGAGCAACGTGCGCGTTTCGGGATTCATCGTGGTCTCCCAGAGCTGGCCGGGATTCATTTCGCCCAATCCTTTATACCGCTGGATGTTGAGGCCCTTCTTGCCCTGATCGAGAATGGCGTGCAGCAGTTCCGCTGTGCCGGGATATTCGGTCTGGACCCCTTCGGCCTTCACCTTGTAGGGCGGCCGTCCGAGGCCGATCGCCGAGGGTGCCAGCTTTTGCAACTCCCGGAAATCCGCGGAGCCGACCAGGTCATGCGTGAGTTCCAGGGAGCGCATCACACCGCTGGTCTGCACGCGACAGAGGACCCGATTGGATTGATGCTCATCGTCCGGCACGATGTCGAGAGCCGGGGTCGCATTCGGGTAGAAGACCGCGAGGGTTTGTTTGACGTTCGTTGCGAGATTTTCAAGTGCCGTCCGATCCTTCAGTAGATCGCGATCGAGCCCTGGCTCATCGACGAAGGCCCGGACCAGGGAGGTATCCTGCTGCTTGCGGTTATACCGGGCGATCAGGCCTTCGAAGGCGATGAGCTTCTTCAGGATCGGCAGTAGTCGCCGCCCTGAGATAAAATCCTGTCCGCTTTCGACATAGACTTCCACGCCCTCCACCGCCAAATCGGAGAGGTAGTCGTTCAACGCCGGTTCGTCCTTCAGGTAGCGCTCCGCCTTGCCTTTCTTCACCTTGAACAGCGGCGGCTGGGCGATATAGATGAAGCCGCGTTCGATGAGTTCTGGCATCTGCCGGAAGAAAAAGGTCAGTAACAAGGTCCGGATGTGGCTCCCGTCCACGTCCGCATCGGTCATGAGAATGATCTTGTGATAGCGCGCCCTGGCGATGTCGAAGGCTTCCTTGTCATCTTTTGTCTTTTCCGAGTCTTCCTTTTTCTGCCCGATTCCGGTGCCGAGCGCCATAATCAGGGTCCGAATCTCTTCGCTCGCCAGCATCTTGTCGAACCGAGCCTTCTCGACGTTCAGGATCTTACCCTTGAGAGGTAGAATCGCCTGGAACTTCCGGTCTCGACCCTGTTTGGCAGATCCGCCGGCCGAATCGCCCTCGACGATGAACAGTTCACTATGCGCGGGGTCCTTCTCGGAGCAGTCGGCCAGCTTGCCGGGGAGGGACCCTCCGTCGAGCGCGCTCTTACGCCTGATGAGATCCTTGGCCTTCCGTGCCGCTTCGCGCGCCCTTGCTGCGTCTACCGCCTTATTGATGATCTTGCGGGCGACCGGCGGATTTTCCTCGAAATAGTTGCCGAGCGCCTCGTTGACCGTCGCCTCGACGATCCCCTTCATCTCGCTGTTGCCGAGCTTGGACTTCGTCTGGCCTTCGTATTGGGGATTCCGTAGCTTCACGCTGACCACCGCCGTGAGCCCCTCGCGGACGTCGTCTCCGGTGAGCGAATCGACTTCCTTCTTCAACAAGTCGTTGGCATTGGCGTAATTGTTAATCGTACGGGTGAGGGCCGCCTTGAAGCCGACCAGGTGCGTGCCGCCCTCGCGCGTATTGATGTTGTTGGCGAACGAGTAGAGGTTTTCCGAATACCCGTCGTTGTACTGCACCGCCACGTCCAGCATGTGGTCGGGCTTCTGGACGGAAATATAGATGGGCTTGTGCAGCGGCGTCTTGGCTTCATTCAGATGCTCGACAAACGACACGATTCCACCCTTATAGTGGAACGTCTGTTCCTTTTCCTTTCGTTCGTCTTCAAGAGAGATGGCCAATCCTTTGTTCAGAAAGGCCAGCTCCCGCAGCCGCTCCGCCAGCACGTCGAAGCTGAAATCCAATGTTTCGAAAATCTGGCCGTCCGGCTTGAATGTGACTTTGGTCCCGCGCTTTTTGGTTTTTCCGGTCACCTTGAGGGGTGCCAGCGCCTTCCCTCGCTCATAGCGCTGCTCGAAGACTTGTTCGTCGCGCCAGATCTCCAGCTCCAGCCACTCGGATAGGGCGTTCACGACGGAGATACCCACGCCGTGAAGGCCTCCAGAGACCGTGTAGGCGCCCTGCTCGAACTTGCCGCCCGCATGGAGAACCGTAAGCGCCACCTCCGCCGCCGACTTCTTCTGCGTCGGATGCATCTCGGTCGGGATACCTCGGCCGTTGTCCACGACGGTCACGCTGCCGTCGATGTGAATCGTCACCTCGATCGACTCGCCGAAGCCCGCCATGTGCTCGTCCACGCTGTTGTCCACCACCTCATAGACCAGGTGGTGGAGGCCGTCTGGGCTGGTGCTCCCGATATACATGGCCGGGCGCTTCCGGACCGCATCGAGCCCTTCAAGGACCTTGATGGATTCAGCCCCGTAGGATTCGCCGCCGGTCCGGCTTTGATCTTGGTGGTTGGTGTCGGCCATTCGTCTCCTAGCAGTCAGGCGTCATTCGTCAACCGTCAATCGCGGGAGTGTATGAAATCGTAAGTAGACTGCTTTTCCGATTGACCGCTGACGAGTGACGGTTGGCGTCATATCTTGATCGGCATCACCACGCATTTGAACCCTGGGCTCTCGCGTTCCTGAATAAGGCAGGGGCTCAGCGGATTATCCATCTGAAGCGAGATCTGCTGTCCGTCCATGACCCCGAACGCATCAAGCAGATACCGGGCGTTGAACCCGGTGGATAAGGTCTCGCCCTTGTACTCGGCCGGTAATTCCTCGGTGGCCTCTCCGTAGTCGGGATTGTTGGCAAAGAGCGTGAGCGTGCCGCGCTCAAACGTCACTTTCACGGCGTTGGCCTTGTCGCGCGCCAGCACCGCCACCCTGCGACAGGCCCCTTCGAGCTCAACCCGGTCGACAAGAATTCGCTTGTCGCTCTCCTTAGGAATAACCTGCTGATAATTCGGATAGTTGCCCTCCATCAGGCTTGATGTGAGCAAGAGGCCGCTCTTCCGAAAGATCATCAGCTTCTTTGTGAAGCCGATCAGCGGCTCGCCATCTCCGTCTTCCTCCAACAGCCGGCGGATTTCGTGTGCGGCCTTCTTGGGAATGATCACCTTGATTTCCCGCGGCGCCTCTTTTGATCCTGCGGCAACTTCCTGCTCTGCCACAGCCAACCGATGCCCGTCGGTGCCGACGAGCCGCAATGTGGTCTTCTTATCGCCGGTGACTAAGGTGACCAGGAGGCCGTTCAGGATATAGCGGGCATCGTTGTCGCCCGCGGCGAAGAGAGTCTTCCGAATAAGTTCTAGGAGATTCGAGCTGGTGAGCGGCGTCAGCCCTTCCTTGTCGATGGCTGGCAGGGCTGGATAGTCGCCCGCAGGGAGGCTGACGATCTTGAACTGGCTTTTACCCGCCTGGATCGTCAGCCAGTTGTTCTCCGCAGTGGCCAACTCGATTTCACCGTCCCGCAATTCCTTGATGATCTCAAACAGTTTGCGGGCCGACACCGTGAGCGTCCCGGCTTCGGACACCGTGGCCTTGTAAACCGCCCGCATGCCGATTTCCAGATCTGTTGCGCTGACTTCGATGCCGTCCTGCTTAGCCTCCAGGAGAATGTTGGAGAGAATCGGCATGGTGTTCCTCTTTTCCACCACACCCTGGACACGTTGCAGGGCAACCAGCAATTCGTCTCGTGAAATCTTGACTTTCATCTCTCACTCCCCGCACGCGGCTACCCGCGTGTAATTTGCTCCTTCAGCGTTTCCAGCGTCGCCCGCAGGGTCGTGTCGGTCTCCAGCGCTTTCGCGACCTGTTTGCAGGCATGCATGATTGTCGTGTGGTCCTTGCCGCCGAAGTGGCGCCCGATCTCCGGAAACGACGCATCGGTAAGTTCCCGGCAGAGATACATGGCGATCTGCCTCGGTTGGACGAGCGTCTTGCTCCGTCGGCGCGACTTGAGGTCGGCGATCTTTAGATGGAATCGCCCACTCACAGCCTCCTGGATGTCGTCAAGCGCGATGATCTTCTTCTTGTCGCCGATTACGTCGCGCAGCACGGTCTTGGCCATTTCCAACGTGATCGGCTGGGCGGTTAACGAGGAATAGGCTCCCAAACGGACCAGCGATCCCTCCAACTCACGGATGTTGCTCTTCATGTTGTTGGCCAGGAACTGTACGACTTCTTCGGGTAACATCACCCCTTCGTCCTCCGACTTCTTCCGCAAGATCGCGATCCGCGTCTCGACATCGGGCGCCTGGAGATCGGCGATTAAGCCCCATTCAAATCTCGACCGCAGCCGTTCTTCGATGTCCGGCATCTCCTTCGGAAAACGGTCGCTGGTCACGACAATCTGCTTGTGGGCTTCATAGAGGGCGTTGAAGGTGTGAAAGAACTCCTCCTGTGTCCGCTCCTTTCCGGCGAGAAATTGAATGTCGTCGATCAGCAGCATGTCCACATTCCGGTATCGCCGCCGGAGGTCGATCATCTTGTCATAGCGGATAGAGTTGATCACCTCATTCGTGAACTGCTCGGTCGTGACATAGGCGATCCGGAGATCCGTCCGCTCCGCGACATGGTTTCCGATGGCGTTCAGCAGGTGGGTTTTACCCAGCCCGACTCCTCCGTAAATGAAGAGGGGGTTGTAGGCTCGTGCCGGCTGTTCAGCCACCGCCATACAGGCCGCATGAGCGAATTGATTACTGCCTCCCACGACAAAGGTTCCAAACGTATACTTTGGATTCAGGTGGGCATGCTTCCGACTTCTCGGCCCGGTCGTTCCCTTCGGGGCCATTCCCATGCCTTCACTACTCTGATCCCGTTCCTCCATCGTGGACTTCTGGATACTAAAACTGACATCGACCTTCGGCCCTCCTCTCACTGTACCGATCGCCTCACCGAGAAGATCTCCATAGTGCTCGCCCAACCAATCGCCAAAGAACTTGTTCGGAACGACAATCCGTGCCCCGCTGTCCTCCAAGGCTTCGAGGCGGATTGGTGCAAACCATGTTTCAAATACCTGCCTCGGTACGCGCTCGCGCACGTAGGCCAATGTGTCATCCCATAACGTTGTAAGGGTCATAGGTATCGGGCTTTCCGTACTATACACAGAATTATTCACACCTGTGGATATCTGCCCCAGTTCGTCAATCCTGTGTATAGCCTGTAGATAAACACCACCGATCTGTTCACCGTGATGACAGCGGAGATTTCCGACGCTATTACCTTGCTTACCATCCCCAAGTTGTCCCGTGACCGTCCACGAGCAGCCCTGATTCCATCCAGATCCTCACCCACAGATGACTGAATTCGTAACAGACTGTTTTATTGTGATCGTTTCTCTTTTCACATGATCCACAGGACTTATCTCTACTCCGACTACGACGACTATTTTTTCTTCTTTCTTCATAACAAACCGTCAGAGTGTGATTACCGAATCGGAAGCAAAAATTTTTTCCACAAGATCCTCGTACTCGATCGTCCTTCCCGGAAAGATGACCTGACGCTTGCTGAGATCTTCCTTGAGAGCCGACACCGGTATTGAGGTCAGCTGACTGTCGAGAGAGATACGAACCGCCTCCTCCAGGAGCACGATCTCCTGCTGAAGATCCGGCTCCACCTGCGGTGAAAAGAGAGGATCCTGGGAGAGGTTTGTGTTTCTAGTGACGAGATACAGCACCTTGTGCATGGTTTCAAAAGACCAACACGCGTCGAGAGGTCGTTACATGCCGGTGTAGTTCCACCGGCGCTGCTTCCTTGACACGGAAGCCCGGTTCGATCGAAAAGCTTTGGATGGCTCCGGGAACGACGAGGAATTCCGTTTCCAGGTGTCGGAACGATGGGAGATACTTTTCAAGGATGTCGAGATCCATCACATCGTCACGGTCTTCGGAAAGGAGTTTCGGGGCATTGTCCAACAGAACGACCTTGAGTGGCCGATCACCGGCTCCAAGCCCCAAGGCGATACGCAATGCCTCGACAGCGCGGCCGGACGTGAGAGGATTTTCGCGTATGACCACGGTCGTCGTGTCGGACATGGAGAAAATTACGGGAAGTGCGCGGCTTAATTGAAGGATACGAACTGATCACATGCGTCGACCATATTGGACAGAATGACCAATCCACAGAGAGTGATGCGCGGGTCGAGAGACTCTGTTGAAACACCATGGTGCTGGCATCCGTATGCGCAGACAAAGTACTTCATCCCAAGGCTGGATAACCCGAGAATGCGAGCGTCTCCGAGGTTCTTGACGCCCTCATCGATCAGGTACAGATAGACATCAACACCCTTCCGTGTTGCGGCTTCTGAAAGAGCAATAGCCGTCTCTACATGGGGGTGGCCAGGGGGTGTGGATAACAAGATACCAAGCTTGCGCTTTTCCACAAAGATTAATGCTGATTAGTATAGACTTATCAATAAGTTACATTGTTCATACTTGCGCAAGACTATGCTCTTTCGGATACAAAGTCAATAAGGACTTTTCTAGCAATCAGTCTTTCAATAGACGAACGGACAGATCGTGAACCACGGAAGAAAGAGGGATCTCTTCCTGAGCTTTCGAGACCATGTTTCGGAGGATCGCCGCTCCTTTCGCGACCTCGTCATCACCAATGATCAAGGTGTGGGAGCAATGGAGACGGTCGGACTGGCGAAGATGCGCCTTGAGGGTGGTGGATCTGTAGTCACAGGTGGCCTCAATGCCGGCCTGGCGGATCGAGTCAAGCAGCGGGTGAGCGGTTGCGATTCCATCTCGGCCGAACCCTGCAACGTACAAGAATAGCGACGGGGGAGGGACGAGGTCATCCTGCAGCAAGAGGGCGATGCGTTCAAGACCGACGGCAAACCCGATCGCAGGCGTTGGCGCGCCCCCAAGTACCTCAACCAACCCATCGTAACGGCCGCCTGCGCCGACCGCGTTCTGCGCTCCTAGGTGCGTGCACGTCACTTCGAACGTGGTCAACGTATAATAGTCAAGCCCACGTACAAGTCGAGGGTTGAGCGTAACCGGGACGGCGATCGCCGACAGTCCTGCCCGCACCGCCTCAAAATGATCCCGTGCTCGTGATGAAATATGATCGACGATCGAGGGGGCTCCGGAAGTCGCCTCACGACACCCTGGCACCTTGCAATCGAGGACCCGGAGGGGATTCGTGTCCAGACGACGCTGGCAGTTTGCGCAAAGGGCGGCCTGTTTGGGTTCCAGAAATTCGCGAAGGACCTTTTTATACCGCGGCCTGTCTTCTGTTTCCCCAAGAGTATTGAGTTCCAACGTAAGGCCCGGCAGCCGCAATGCGTTGAAGTATCGCCACAGAAGGGACACCACCTCCACATCCGCTTCAGGTTCCGCCACCCCTAACAGTTCGACCCCGAATTGATGAAACTGCCGCAGGCGTCCCGCTTGAGGCCGTTCATGGCGAAACATTGGGCCGAGATAAAACAGCTTTTGCGGCAGGGGCGAAGCACCCAAGTTATGCTCGATATAGGATCGCACGGCGCCGGCGGTCCCCTCGGGCCGTAAGGTCAGGGAGGACCCGTCGCGGTCCGTGAACGTGTACATCTCCTTTTCCACAATGTCCGTCGTGGCGCCAATCGAGCGGGCGAAGAGTTCGGTCACCTCGAAGATCGGCAGCCGGATCTCGCGAAATCCGTAGAGCCTCGCATACCGGCGAGCGCTGTTCTCGATGAGAAGCCATCGGTCTATCTGATCCGGAAGGAGATCCTTGACGCCTTTAATACCCTTGATCATGGTGCGCGTTTGCTCGTTAAACCCGTGTCTCTCGTGGTCGATCCTCGGCCCGCGGCATCATAGCGCGACGAGGGAGGGACAAGTCAACGCAACCGAGGCGACTCTATGGCGGGCGACCATGGTTAGCGAACGAGGGTCGTCGTATTGACAAGCGTGACGGCGGTTCTGCATGCTGCGCGGCAGATCGCACAACTCGGCTCTCTGCGCATGAATCGCAACCCAACTGCAACGAGATCGATCGCACGGTGGTCAAGGCACAGGGCAAACCTGGCCTTCGGGCCGGAGCTGCATGACGGCTGGAGGGCTTCATGATGACCGATGGTCCCGGTAGGCGCGTGGTCGCCGTGGCACCGATGCCCCCTGAGAAGGCGGCCTATGCGCTCGCGCGGTACAGCCGCTCCCCGGATTCTATCGAGGACAGCATCCGCTGGGTGCACGGCCATTCGTCGGAGAAATTCTGGGATCAGTATTACTTCGCCTACGGGCACGCTTCCATCGCCGACCTGGGCCATGCCATCGTCTGCTTCGAGCACATCTCCGAGCTCGCCGCTATCCGGATCGAGGACGAGCCGCTCTGGGACGGCCAAGCGAAATCGAGCCGCTACCAAAATTTCGGTCCCGGCGGGTGCTATACCCCCGACGCCATTCGGGGATCAGAAGTCGAGGGACTCTATCAGGGTATCCTCGGCAGTTTGGCCAATGCCTACCGCCTCCTTCATGACCCGGTCAAGCGGTTTCTCTCCGAGCGAACTCCGCGTCCGGCCGAAATGAAAGAAGCGGACTATGACCGGACGATGGCGGCGCGCGCGTTCGATGTGACCCGGTACCTGTTACCGCTCGCGGCCAGGACCAATGTCGGGCAGGTTGTCAGCGTGCGGACATTGGAGAAGCAGATCACCCGGTTTCTCTCTGCTGCCTTGCCGGAGCTCCAGATGGTCGGGGACGATCTGAGAGACGCTTGCCTCCGACCACCGGTGAATGTCTGGGGGGAACTGTGTGGTCAGGTGGCGGGCCTCGGCGAGCCGCTGGCCCCAACATTGGCGAGGCATGCCAAGGCTAGCCCCTATCAGAGCCAGGTCTATCAAGAGATGGGCCGGTACGTGCGGGAGATCCTCAAGCGGGCCGGGCTGGAGGAGCGTTCTTCCTGGGGCGATCCGGAGCAGGCTTCTTCCGTGGATCTGATCGAGCCGCATGATCCACTGGATGAACTGGCCGCCACCTGGTTGTACCGGGGAGGGCAGGCTCCCTATCGAAAGATTCTGGAACTGGTCCGAAGCTGGACCGAAAAACAAAAGCAGGAAGTCATCGACCTCGCACTGGCCAAGCGAGGCCCGCATGATGAATTGCCCAAGGAGTTTCGGAGCGGTTACAGCTTTATCTTCGACATCCTCATGGATATCGGTGCCTGGCGGGACCTGCATCGCCACCGCCGCTGCCAGCAGATCCAACAGAACTTTACGACCGCCCACGGCTATGACGTGCCGCCGCTGTTAACCGAAGCCAGACTCGATCACGACTACCGAGATGCGATGGACGCCGTCAAACGGGACATCGAGACCATCCGCAAGAACAGCCAGGAAGCGGCCCTCTACGCCATTCCGTTCGGCTTCAAGGTCCGTTGCCTATTCAAGATGGATTATGCGGAAGCGGAATACATCTCCCGCTTACGGTCCGGCCTCAAGGGCCATTGGTCGTACCGGACTGTCGCCTGGCAAATGCAGCAGGCCATGGCCCAGCGCTATCCGTTCCTTGCCGGCCACATTCATGCAACACCTCCCACTGTCGAGGACCGTCTCACCCGCTGAGCTGCCCGTGACCATCGAGGATTTTGCGGCAGAGATCGAAGAGGCCCTGGTTGCGGGAGACTGGTCCGCGGTCGAGCGTGCGGCGACCACGTGGCGACAGGGCTCGGGAGAGCCGAACGGTGATCCGAGGCCCGTCTTCGCGCTGAACGTTGTCCACCTGCTGCGCGGCGAGATGGCGCAGGCCTGGGCGCTCCATGCTGAGTCGTTGGCCGAGGCGGAGGATATTGAACGGGTGCGGGAGTGGCTGGAGGAGGTTCGGGCCCGCCGGGGTGAGAACGGCTCGCTTCACTTGGTGATGGGCCTGTTCCTGTCCCAATCGGGACAATCGGAGGAATCGGTCGCCAGTTTCAAACAGGCCATGACGCTCCTGCCGACGTCGCCCCTCCCACATTTTTTCTACGGGCAGATCATGGAACGGGCCGGTCGGTCGGACATGGCCATCAAAGCGTATCGTGAAGCGGTGCGGCTCGGGCCTGAGTTTACGGCCGCGCGCACAGGTTTGGGCGTGCTCTATCAACAGCAGGGGCAGCTGGAGCAGGCGCTCCCGCAGTTCCGTGAAGTGGTGAAACAGCGCCCGACGGACGCGGTGGCCAGGGCCGCATTGGCTTGTGCGCTGGCCGCGCAGGGCAAATTCGAGCCGGCGCTCACGGAGTACAAGGAAGCCGTGCGGTTGGACCCGACCAACGCCGAATTGCACTGCGGACTGGGCAGGTTCTATGAAGATCGAGGCCGAAACGAACTGGCCATGCAGGAGTACCGGGCGGCGGTCCAAGAGGACCCTGATTTCGCGCCCGGCCATGTCGCGATCGGTTGGCTCTTGCTCAACAAGCGGAAGATGAACGACGCCATGGAATCCTTCAATCGGGCTCTGCGGGCCGACCCGGATCAAGGCAAGGCTTATCTCGGAATCGGAAAAATCTATGCCGCTCACGGGAAGACGGAAGTGGCTGTGGAGAACTATTCCAAGGCGCTTAGACTCGAGAAGGACCCCGATGCCAAGAACCGGATCTTGAACGAACTCTACATGGAAGGCACCACGTGGGACACATAGGGGCGCGCCGGAGCAGGGTTGCTCTCTCTCGACCGTCAGAAAGCGTCACGCGGCCCTGATCGGAAAATCGCGGCGACGGACGGGCGTCGGCTTCAGACACCCTGGAATGCACTGATGGTCCGGCAGCCTTTGGCGGTGTACTTTTTAGCCGCCTCTGCCTCTGAGGCCGCGGCCGTTGGCCGCGATGTCGGCACAGGCGGCATCCGATATGCCTCTCAAAGACAGACACCCACTCCAGGGCCCGCTTCAGCCGTCTGCCCGTCCCGCCGTGCAGTGGGATCGCGGGATGATTATTTGTTGATCATGCCTGGGGCTTTGGGGCGTGCCTTTACTTCTCTACCGCCGGAAATGGGGGGAGCCCGGTTCAATGGGAGGTATACATGGGTCTGCGGGAAAATGATGTACTGACTAACAGGAAGGTCGGATGGAACAATAGCCTCTTTCCAGATCTTTGGCCAAGGACGCGAGTCTCACGCGCTAGGATTTCGAGGGGAATGTCCAACTCCGATTAATTCGGCGGATCATTTCAAGATATAATCCGCACCTCCTCTATAAGACTTCGGAGACCAGGGCGCGCCCGCCGAGCAGCGCTTCGAGATCCTTTTGCGTCATGCCGAGTTGTTCCATCCGAAATCTGATTGCATCCACGGGATCGGAGGGGCTCACGGCATGGTGCTTGGCCTCATAGGCTTCGACCAGCGTCGTAAGGATATCCAGTTCATCTCCGGCCTTGGTACCCGGCCTCGCGTCCATCAAGTGCTCGATGCGAAGCAACGCGCGCTCATAGTCCCGCTTCGTCTTGATGAGGAAGACGTTCATGGCTTTTCTGGCGCGTACTTAGGTGTCAGCAGATCTTAGGACCCGATCAAGATTTTCTTCAATAAGGCCGCAGGGAGTCTGAGCTCGAGGAAGGCAACCTGGTCGATGGGCGCACGGGGATCGTGGCGAGGCGTCGCCGCTTGACGAATGACGAACGACCGATGACGCGCTTATAACTCGCGCAAGGCGCCTTGCAGCACCGTGAGCTGCGTGATCGGATCGCCGGCGGTCTTGAGTTCGCCTTGGATCTGGTCGCGGAGATAAGAGGAATAGCCGACCTTGTCGAGGAGAACGTGAAGGAATCGTTCAGGCGGCAGCAGGCTCTGGGCCTTCAACTCGTCGATCGTCTCGTCGCTGACCGGCACATAGGTGCTCCCGATGTGGAACACCACGTTGTAGTGCTGGTCCTTCCTGATGCGTTCGAATCGTAGCCCCTTCACCCGACCTCCCTCCGATTCACGGGGAGAGGCGATTGTAGTCAAACGCGCTCCGGAAGACAAGGTGGGAAAGGCGAGGTAGGGGACCTCCTCCCTGAGTCAAGAATGTGCTGATTTCTTCCCGAAATACTCCCGCCGGCTCACGGCCACATCTGTCACGAACATCACGCCCGAATGCCGTTCAAACAGAGGCCGTAGCCCAGCCAGGATGGGCTCGACTTTTTCTGCCGGTACGACCGTCATGATCATGACCAGGCTTTCCTGCTCGCTGAACATGAAGTGGGCTTCCCGGACCCCATGATGTCCCTTACCGGAAACATTGCCGATGATCGTGTACCCCGAGGCCTGAACCTTGTCGAGCAGCTCGGTCACAAATGGACGGTTGTCACCCGAGACAATCACGCGTATCTCCTTCATCGGGTGCAGGGTCAGTGCGCTCATGTCTCAACTCCTTTCGATTCCGGCAGATAGATGCTCCGGCTGAGCACGCTCGACTTTCCGCCACTCCTTCGAGGGCAGATAGCGGTAGCACAGCCCGTCGGCGGGCTCGATCGCGACCAAGTGAACCCACTCGTTATGATAAAAATGCTGCAACACTTCATGACGGGCGATCAGCTTCTCCAGTTTGGCCAGCGGCGCCTCGACGACCGTGAGAAGACGCATCGGCTCATGATAGGGGATCTGCCCATTCATCACGGTCTGCCAAGCCAACCCGAGACGAAGATCGGACCAGGGGCCGGACATGATGCCGAGGCGTCCGACCACGTTATGATAGATCTTACTCCCTCCGCCATACACCTCGTTGTCCACAGTCGAGAAATAGTGCTCCATGTTGATCCACTGGGCCACCAATTGCGGCCCCGTCAACAAGATTTCGAGCAAACGGGCTGTCGGATCTTCTCGATAGTCGTAGGAATGGAGGAACACGCGACCACCGAGGTGAAGCCCTTTCGTCAACGTTCGCCGCCCGATGATGAAGGCCGTATTTCCCGAGAGGCCCCATTCCGGTCGAACCTGGCTCCAATCGGCGCTTCGTTCGCGCACATGGGCCGCCGCCTCCTCGGCCGGGAGCACGGGGTTGCCATCCGGGAGGCGCGAACACCGTTCCTGGCTGGTCAGGCGTGCAGCTTCGCGGAAATCGGCGACCAGCCGCGCGATATCTTTGCGGTGGGTCGGCGGCACGTCTTCGAGGTCGAATAGCGTGACCTCATCCGTCGTCGTGTCCATCTGGCCGGCCAGAAAATGGGTGTCCGGCGGAATTTCGATGCCGCGTTTGGCCAGGCGTTCTCGGACCGGCGGTTTGTTCGCCATCGCAGCCAAGACGCGGGCGTTGGGGTTGCCTTCGTTTCCTCCACAGGCCCCGCAGTCCAAGGCGGACTCGAAGGGGTTGTTGTCTGACGTGCTGCCGTGCGCACAGAAGACGATCAAGCGGGCGAAATTTCTGGTCAACCCCATCATCCGAAGCGTCGTTTCCACGGTCACCACTTGCTCGTCGAGCGTGAACCCGGTGCGGGTGATACGCTCCTTTTGCCGCGAGGCGGCCCGGGGGTTGATACGATAGTCCCGCCGAAGCTCCTCGACAAATCCGGCCAACTGCTCTCTGGAGAGATCCACCGCCCGGGCGGCCTCGCTGAGAAAGGGCTCGACCGGCGCGTCCGGGTCCAATGCGCGTCTACGCAGGGCTTCGACGAACTCATGATCCATGCGGGAACCGTGGAGGCCGAATCGATCGCGCAACGCTTTCCAGATAAGCGCCCGCTGCTCCGCCACGATCATTTCTTCAGTTTCGGACGGAGGCAATTTGTCCACGGTGACGCTCGTGGCAATCGGTGGGACCAAGAGATGCCGTAACCATCCGGTCGCGCGCTTGTACAACGCTGGGAGCAGTGTCTTGCCGATGAGTGGAAAGCTGTAGAACCAGCCGAGTGATTCGACCATGACATAGGGGGTCACGACGTTTTCTTTGAGATCGTGCAAGAGCGTGTGACCCGCGTGGATCAGTTTGGCCCGCGATTCGTGCTTGGAGACGAAATGTTCGAAATAACTACGAGGAATTTCCCGCACTTCATTCTTCGCCCGCATGATGACCGGGAATTGCTCGGTCTCGTGCTCCTTCCCCCATGCTCGATATTTCATGAACACCGCGAAGAACCCGGCGAAGCCGTAGGTTTCATTCGCCCCGGTCGATTCCAAATGTCGGCGGAACGGCTCCGACCGCACATCGAGGCAATACACGGATTGAGAGTGCGGCCGCACGGACGGGCCCGAATCGTGGACCGCCCGGTCCTGATTGGCCGCCGCGCGCAGCAACATGCCGAGCAACTGGTCCTGGTAGGAGGCTTCAAATGATCTGAGCCAGACCGGTCCATGGAGAGATTCGGGAAAGGCCTCCATCCAGTCCACGAGCTGACGGAGTTCCGCCGGGGCCGCTTCCAGTAGGACGGTCGGGACCATCTCCAGGGCCTGTGCAAGCGTGAGCAACCGTCTAGCCATCGACCGCCTTGCGGCTCGGTCATGAAGAGGCCCGACCTCGGCCTGGTAGCGGTTGGCCAATTCATGCCACGCCTGTTCGGTTTCGCCGATCTCGACCAGTCGATCCACCTGCGCCGCATAGAATGGGAGAAGCCGGCCGCCAACCCGTTCTTTCCGCAAGAAATACTCATAGGGCCGTTGTCGCATGTAATCGGATATCACGTCGTAGTTGCCAGCGACTCCGAGGTGGTCCCGGCAGGTTTGTTGGACGAGTTCCCGTACGTACCAGAGGCGGACGGCGAGGAACTTGACCAACCCGACCTCGTAGGCTTCCTGCCAGGCATAGCCGGTGGTTTCAGCTCGCCATTTGATGAAGCCGGCCCAGCCTGGGAGGGCCGCGAGCTGCAAGGAGAGGTAGTCGAGCCGAAGGGATTCGGGAATCCCAAGTGCTTCCAAGCTGTCGAGCACGGCGTCTTCCGGATGATCGGGCAGCGCCGAAATTTTTATCCGGCTGTCCACGATTCCGCAGGGCGACCATTCCCTGGCCGCGAGCGCCTTCCATGCCGCGTAAAAGCCCGCCTCCCGTCCCGGCATTGGCCAGGTGGCGTGGCCTTCGTCCAGGAAGGCCTCGCACCACTTGATCAGCTCTGCGTTGATCTGCGCCCCGATCTGCGTGCCGAGGGTCTGATCGCACCAGCCTGACAACGTCCGGTAGCGCCCCAAGACCGCTAGGTCTTTCTGGATGTCTCCCGTCATACGATCCTGGAAAGTCGGGGCGGTCCAGAGAGCCAGATACTCGGCGATGGCCTCGACCTGTTCTTCGCCCGGTCCCTGATCGAGCAGGGCATCGAGCGGCTCATTGGTCGACGCCGACAGTCCATGGGTGAGACAGGCGCGCAGTACCTCGTGGTGCGAGATGCGGCAGGGGCCCAGGGTGAGGGACTGGCGCGACGCCAGGGGGTTCAGAGCCTTATCTAAGTGGTGGAGCTGGATTCGGCCCGAACGGAGGTAGTCGCGATATTGCTCCCCGGAGAGATAGCCCGTGCCTCCCAGATACTGCCGTCCCCGTTGGACCGTTTCATCGAAGGGCAAATATTCAAGGCTATGCAGCGGGTTGTGGTGGACGAATGTCCGCATCGGCCAATATTGCCCGATGACTTCGCTGGCCAGGCGAATGGTCCCGCGCAATTCCATGCGACGGATCTCACGATCCGGAGCCGTATTCAGCGGTTCCATGCCGATGACTCCAACGAAGAGGAGAACCGATCCGGTGCGGTACCCGTGTCGAACCACCTGGACGGCATCACGCCTAAGACGGCCAACAGGACAAGCACCAGGACCAGGGACGCCGCTTCTGTCTCCCGGACGTCCTCGTAGTGAAGATCGGAGCGAGGCCGACCGAAGAGCAGGCGCTGCATGAGGTCGAGGTAGTACCACGAAGCGGCCAGCCAGACGAGTGCGACGACGACAAACGAACCCGGAAGTGTCAGATCCGGATGCAGCATCATGCCCATGAATCCGGAGAACACCCCGAAGGGCGGAAACCCCAACGCGGCCAGGGCCAACAGGGAAAACAGACTTGCGAAGCGCGGCATCGGTTGAACCAATCCTCCTAGGGCGCGGAGATCGAGATCACCGTACCGGACTCTAATCACATGCCACCCGAGATGGAGTCCGCCGGTAGTCAGACCCACGGCTGAAACGAAGAGCGCCGCTTGAGACGGGAGGGAGTCCCCGATGGTTACGTACCACCAAAAAATCGAAAAGAACGCCAGGCTGGCATGGGCGAGGAGGTGCACCGGTCGAGACTGAGTCAGCGACCGCACCGTGCCGTAGAGCATGCCCGCCAGCGCCAACCAACCGATGCTGTCGCGGGCCGGCTCCGGGAGAGAGGGAAGCACGGTGAGCAGTTCCGGTAATCCGGCAACGGGTAGCGCCAACGAAAGGTAGGCGGACAGATTGCCCGGCAATCTGGTCAGGCAGGCCACGTAGCCCGCTTGTAACGGAAACAACGGAATGAGGACCAGGGAGACGAACAAAGCGGCCGGCAGCGAAACCGACTCCGGCGCGATCGCGCTCACCATCGCGGCAACGGCACCGGCTCCATAGGTCGCCATGCCCCAGGTGGGAGAGGGGGCCGAGTCGGTTCGGATCCTGGCAAGCAGCGCCACGATGAGCGTCAGCAACAGGCCCAGCAGGAACGACTTTACTGGGTTGGAGGCATTCGCGGTCGCCAGCCCGATCCCCATCAGCACGACCGTCATCAGCCAAGCCGGACGGTTATCCCGATGGAGCGGCTGCCCCAGCAGCGAGGCGAACGCTGCCACCGGCAGCAGGCAGAGGAGCGGCATGTTCGAAGGCGGTGAGCTCCTCGCCGCGGCCGCTCCAATGACGGTCAGCAGGCTGGCGGCTATCGTGAGGAGGAGCCCGGTCTTGAACCCTCGGGGCTTCGACCATGCCAGCGTGCTCAAGAGGGCCCCGGCCGAGGGGACTGCGAGCAGCAGCCACGGCGTCATCCAAGCATCCATGACAATCTCAATTCTAGGGAAGGTCTGATCAATTCAAAATCCTAGGCCGCGATCCGCCAGATTTCCCGTCTTTTGTACACCTACCAATCGAAATTGGGAATTATTCAGACCTTCCCTAGCCTCGCCGCCCGGCGGCGAGCCGCTCAAAGCGGGACGCCGCACGCATGATGGCCTGTCCCAGTTTCATATAGACCAGATCCACATACAGTCGGTTCATGAATATCACGTAGAGCGTCGCGAGGAGGCTTTCCACCCAGGTCGGCATTCGGATCGTGCGGCCGTGCGCCCGCGCATAGAGATAGCCCCAGCCGGAAATCGTCAGCAGGATCATGCCGACCACCATGAGATCGAAGAGGCGACCCGGCAGCGCCGCCGCCCTAAAGTAGCCGGCGACCTCGTCCGGGTTCGGATAGAGGAAGTGGGTGAAGCTTTCCGCCGCGAATAGATAGGTGAAGATGACCAGCACCAGGGTCATCAGCATGGCCAGCGACACCTTCCAAGACGCGACCTCATGAATGCGGGTCAGCGAAAGAATAGCCTGCGACGAGGTCACCCAGATGAAAAACAGAAAAATGACGGTGCCTTGAGATTCGAGGAGGGGAATGCGCAGGATTCCGTGGGTGCCCAGGAGGATCACCAGGGGGAGGAACAATGTCGTGAAGAACCCGGTGGACCAGGTCAAGGTCGAGAACGGCCGGTTCTCTTCCTCCTGAGCGGGGTGAGGGAACGAGGGTTCTTGCCGAGCCTTGTGAATCACGTTGCCGCAGTTGAGAAACACCGTCGCCTTGAAAATCCCGTGGGCGATGAGATGGAACACGGCCAACGAAAACGCGCCAAGGCCGCATTCCATGATCATGTAGCCCATCTGTCCGATCGTGGAAAATCCGAGCGTCTTCTTGATGTCGTTCTGCGTCAGCATCATGGTGGCGCCCAGGATCGCCGTGAGCGTACCGATGGCGAAGGCCACGTGCAGCGCCGTCGGACTCAGCCCGTACAGCGGCGCCAGCCGATTCATGAGAAAGCCGCCCGCATTGATGATCCCCGCATGGAGGAGCGCGTGGACCGGGGTGGGCGCATAGAGGGAACTGGGCAGCCACACGTGGATCGGAAACTGCGCCGACTTGCTCATGCCGCCGATGAGGATGAGCAAAGTCACGGCGGTGGCGCCACCGACTTCCACACCGGGCCAGAACGAGAGCGTGATCGGTGTGGAGGCGGCGCGGGCGAACAGCTCTTGGAATTCGACCGTCTCGTACAGAGAATAGGCCAGCACAATCCCCACCAGGAACGCCACGTCGCCCACGCGGAGAAACCAAAAGGTCTTGCAGGCGCCGTCGAGCGTGGCGACATGCGCATGATTGTGCGCCAACAGAAAGAGCAGCCACGACAGAATCTGCCAAAAGACGAACAGCATGAGGAGATTGGCGCTGGAGACCATGCAGAGCAGCACGAAGGTTGCGAAAGCGATCAGACTCATGTATCGACGATAGTGACGATCCTGATACATGTAGCGGCTCGAATAGAGATAGATGATCGTCGAGACCAAACTGATCAACGTCATCATGACGGCGCTGAGACGGTCGATGAAGAAGCCCAGCGGGAGCGCAATTCCATCGAGGGCAACCGAATCGTACAATCGGACACTCACAGGCCCCTGCGAGGACACCAGCGCCAACGCCGTGACCGATCCCAGACAGGCCGCCACGATCGGCAGGGCCCCGAGCCTCACGTGCTGCTCTTCCTGCCCGCGATCGCTGAGCGCGATCAAGATCGCGGACACCAGAGGCAGGAGCGGAACGACAATCAACCACGACATCGATGGTCCAAGCTCCCGCTCCGATCGTGCGACAGGATTGCGCTATGGCGCGTCATCAGTTCCTAGCCACCTAGCCCGCATTCTGCATGACGGTTTGTCGCGAAAGTGCGCAGTCGCCATTCGTTGGACCGATTGCGCGGGAAAGAGCAATGGGTACCCCCGCGCGGAGCCGCCAGGAAGGCAGGCAGACTTGAAACAGTCTGTTGACCCCACCGAGCGGCGAGGCCGCCTGCCACCATACCGTCGAAGCCGCATGGTGGCTTGTCGCAGCGGCGAAACCGCGATGGCAGTAGAAGCGTTCATGGGTCATGCGGACTCCCGAATGCTCGTCCCGTAAAAACACAAAAAGCCAGCTTCCCTCCCCGGTGAAACGGCAGGGCTTGAGCTGGCTTGTACTGCGACCGGCCTCTTCAGCGATCAGGAGAGCCGGCTGCCCTACAACCTCATGGCGATCGGCACGTCGCACGGCTCCTTCCGTCTCGCACCCGATTCCGGAAAGCAGGAGATGGATAGCACCGCCGACCCCATCAATCGGAAACAGGCACCGTTATATTCTTCCATCACTTTCATGGTCAAGAGAGCCCGCCCTTCCTGTGCCCCGACGTGACGGGGTAGTCGCGAGGTAGGGTGGTCGATCGCCGGGATGCACCATTGTGCTCTCCGGGACGCCTCTGCATAATGCGCGAGATCTCGATTGCCTATGGATTGGAAGGGGATCGGCCATGTCGAATCATCAGAAGGGAAGAGGGACGAAAGGCGAGATGGAGGCGGCCGTCAGGAATGCCATTATCAGATTTGAACAGGAATTCATGGGACGGGGACCGGACGATGTTCGGGCCTTTATCGTTCGAGATATCCTCCTGGTCCGACTGAAGGGGGTGCTCACGCCGGCGGAGCGGCAGCTCGCGAAGACGTCCGACGGGATCAAGATGGTGAAACAGATGAGACAGAACCTCATCGCCCAGGGGAGGGACCGTTTGTGCGAGCAAGTCGGCGAGATCACTGGCACCAAGACGGTGGCGCTCTTCACGGATATCGACACCTTCGTGGGAGAACGGGTCATCGTCTTCACCCTGGACCGTGATCTCGAAACGTCTTTCCAATAGGCCTCGACCGGGATACTAGGCTCAAGAAGCTCCTAGCCCGCGCCCGGATGATTCATGATGATTCGTGACGAAAGGGCGGAGTCGCGTCGCGAGATGGGTGCATGGAGACGTGAAGGTCTGAAGCAGACTTGAAATAGTCAGTAGACCGACCGGGCGGCAAGCCCGCCCGGTCGGCTGCCCTTCCGGCGCAGCCAACCGTGTTAATGCGGGTGAGGGCTGCCCGGCCCGGTTTCGGCAGCGACAAAGCGCGAAGGAGCGATGGGAAAACGCATCCGGGCGTATACTATTTCAAATCGAGATTTTTCAGCAGAAGCAGACGCTATTCAAGAACTGGCTAAGCATCGGCATCTCCGAGCCCTGGTTATCACCTGCTCAGACTCGCGGACCGTTACTGCCAGACTGCGCAAGGCCTTCCTGCATCTGCACGACGAGGTCTATTCGATTGCCACGGCGATATCTGGGCCTACGACGCCAAGCGCGAGATCTTCGCTTCCTTGGACAAGAAGGTGGCGGGCTGATCGCAGTCGAGACCCCTTGCACCTGGTTGGATGATGGCGCGGCGTGGTACAACGATCTCGTAGCCGTACTCCTCAAGGGGGAAGACAGGATCGTTGATCATTCCTCCGGCCGCTTACTCAAGGGCTCGAAGGTTCGTACCAATTTGACACAACGTCGAGCGCAGTCCTGTTTGATCGAACGACACCATGCCGAATTTCCGTACACTCGAAGCCCTCCGTTTCGACAACACCTATGCGCGGCTGCCGGAGACCTTTTACGCCAAACTTAATCCAACGCCGTTTGCCACGACGCCCCACCTCGTCAGTTTTAATTCTGCGGCAGCCGCGCTGATCGATCTCGATCCCGAGCAAGCGACCAGACCTGAATTTGCCGGCGTCTTCGGCGGAAGCCTGCTCGTGCCGGGCATGGAACCGCTCGCGATGTTGTACGCCGGCCATCAGTTCGGGGTATATGTCCCGCAACTCGGCGACGGGCGGGCGATTCTCCTGGGCGAAGCGGTGAGCGACTCCGGCACGCGGTGGGACTTGCAGCTCAAAGGGGCGGGGTTGACGCCGTTTTCCCGCGACGGGGACGGGCGGGCCGTCCTGCGTTCGACCATCCGCGAGTACCTCTGCTGCGAAGCGATGCAGGGACTGGGCATCCCGACCACGCGCGCGCTCTCGATCGTCGGCAGCGACGACCGTGTCTACCGCGAACAGATCGAAACCGGCGCCATGCTGCTGCGCATGGCCCCGTCCCATGTCCGGTTCGGCACGTTCGAGGTCTTTTACTATCGCCAACAGTATGACCAGCTTAGAATCTTGGTCGATTATGTGATCGAGCACTTCTATCCTCATTTGATGTCCCGCTCCGAGAGGTATGCCGAATTCTTCGAGGAGGTCGTCGTTCGGACGGCGGAGCTGATCGCGCAATGGCAGGCGATCGGGTGGGCGCACGGCGTAATGAACACCGACAATATGTCCATTCTCGGCATCACGCTCGACTACGGTCCCTACGGCTTCATGGACGACTATGAGCCGGGATTTATCTGCAACCACTCGGACCACAATGGGCGCTATGCGTTCGACCAGCAGCCATATATCGGCTTGTGGAATCTCAGTTGCCTCGCGCAGGCGCTGTTGCCGCTCGCGCCGAAGGAGGCTCTGAAGCCGGCACTCGACAGCTATACGCTCGTCTTCGACCGGGCGTGGCTGATGCGCATGCGCCGCAAGCTGGGTCTGGTACAGGAACGAGCCGACGACGCGGTGCTCGTCTCCGATCTGTTGAGCATGATGGCGGCAAGCCGTACCGACTACACGAGGCTGTTTCGTTCGCTGTGTGAGTTCTCGTTGAGCGACGACGGCCGCAACGAGACGATACGCGATCAGTTCCTGGATCGGCATGGATTCGACCGCTGGGGAGACCGGTACCGGACCCGGTTGCGCGAAGAAGCGAGCCGGGACGAGGATCGCCGCCGCCGGATGCAGCGCGTGAATCCGAAGTACATCCTGCGAAATTATCTGGCGCAGGCGGCGATCGAGAAAGCGCAACAGAAGGAGTATGCCGAGATCGATCGCCTGCTGGTACTTCTCCATCATCCTTTCGATGACCATTCTGGGATGGAGTCCTACGCGCTCCCACCACCCCACTGGGGGAAGCACCTCGTCGTGAGTTGCTCATCCTGATCGCCGTGTGCCCTGCACTCGGCCTCAGCATTCGAATACGATGACAACCTGTTTTTCCACGACTTCATCTTCGGGCGCGTCCATCGGCTGTTCTTGGGGGGGTGCGGATTTTCGGAAGTCGGTTCGTCCACGGTGACAAGCCTCATGGACCGCTGCACCAGTGGAGTGTTAGGCTCAGCACTCATGCGTCACCGACAGATGGCAGGACTGACGATCCGTCTAACCGGCGGTACGGATGGGAAGGGGGCAGGCAACGGTCCACTGGTGATCCTGCTCCACGGCTTCGGCGCGCCTGGGGACGACCTGGTGTCCTTAGCCGACGCGATGGAGGCGCCGACCGGCACCAGATTTCTCTTCCCCGAAGGGCCGCTCTCGTTGAACTTCGGATTTGGCGATGCTCGTGCCTGGTGGATCATCGACATGAACAAGATCGCTCAGGACCGGGCGGCCGGTCGCCTTCGTGACCCAAGGGTCGAGGTCCCAAAGGGCCTGGCTCCGGCTCGTGAGCAGGTCTTGGCCTTGTTGGAGGAATTGGACCGGAGGTTTGAAGTCGATCCGGCCCAGACGGTGATCGGCGGCTTCTCCCAAGGAGCGATGCTGGCCTGCGACACGGTGTTACGGACGCGCCGGCCCTTCGCGGGGCTGGTCATGTTGTCTGGCACGCTCCTGTGCCGGCAAGATTGGGAGCCGCTCATGCCGGCGCGCCGTGGGCTACCTGTGTTTCAGAGCCACGGCCTGCACGACGATCTATTGGCCCATCCATTCGCCGAAGAGCTGCGCGACGGCCTTACGGTGGCCGGCCTCCCCGTGGAGTGGATCTCATTCCGCGGCGGGCATGAGATCCCGGAGCCGGTCGTGAGACGAATCGGGACCTATCTACACCGGATATTCCTGAATCGATGAAGCGATTGACTTGATCGCGCCGGCTTTCAACATGATGGGTGAGCGCGCCAACACCATCACCTCCGAACGACGAGAGTGGTCGCAATCGACCGGCTGGACGGGCTCACCCCTCACGGCCTCAACGTACTGGTTCCAGTACGCCTCAGCCGCTCGGGTCTCCGCACGCCCGTCTCGCAGTCGACTTGGCGGTTTGCCCACGAACCGTCATGAACGATGCGGGGTGGGACGACGCATCCGTTGCACAAGGATTGGCCGCTCTCCTGGAAATGGGTTGAGGAGAGCAACCGGTGTTGAGCGGAGACGTTCGCAAAGCTCCAGCGGGTCAAGACCACGATCCTCCACGGACTGCAAGACACGGTCATCCCGCCGGCCGGCAGTTGGCGTTTCGCCGAAGAGGTCTTGCGACGAGATCCGAAATTTCCGATTGAGCTGCTGCTCAGGTTTCCCGCTTCAGTTGTCTGGAGGAAATTACCGACGAATTGAAAGTTAGATTAGTCGAGGAGCTCGGGATCTGATTCTCACCGCCAAGTCGATACGGTTCTTCCTTCCCGGCTTGTTGTGAAACATCCGAAGCTTTTGTTATCGTGAGAGCTTCCTCCTTTTCCCATTGCTGCCACAACTGAGGAACCATGGGCACAAACGATAAACAGGTGATCTTCTCTTTGGTCGGAGTCGGCAAGGTCTATCCGCCGAAAAAACAGGTCCTGCGGGATATCTATCTGGGCTTTTATTACGGCGCGAAGATCGGTGTACTGGGATTGAACGGTGCCGGCAAGAGCAGTCTGCTTAAGATCATTGCGGGGGTGGATCAGAACTACACTGGCGAAGTGACCCGGTCGAAGGGATATACGGTCGGGCTGCTCGAACAGGAACCGCAGCTCGATCACAAGAAAACGGTCAAGGAAGTGGTTGAGGAGGGCAAGGCCGAATTGGTGGCGCTGCTCCATGAATATGAGGCGATCAGCAACAAGATGGGAGACGCCTCGCCGGACGAGATGGAAAAGCTGCTCGATAAGCAAGCTCAGTTGCAGGAGAAGATCGAAGCGGCCAACGGCTGGGAATTAGAAAACGAGCTGGAGGTCGCGATGGACGCACTCCGCTGTCCGCCGGCGGATCAGAAGGTCGGCGAGCTGTCGGGTGGTGAGAAGCGTCGGGTGGCGCTCTGTCGCCTGCTCATCCAGGAACCGGACATTCTGTTGCTGGATGAGCCGACCAACCATTTGGACGCGGAATCTGTGCAGTGGCTTGAACAGCACCTCCAGCAATACAAGGGCACAGTTATCGCCGTGACGCACGATCGCTACTTCCTTGATAATGTCGCGGGCTGGATTCTCGAACTGGACCGTGGCCACGGCATTCCGTTCCAAGGTAACTATACGTCCTGGCTTGAACAGAAGCAGGAACGGCTGGAGAAGGAAGAGAAGGCCGAGTCCAAACGCCGCAAGACTCTGGAGCACGAATTGGAATGGATTCGGATGTCGCCGAAGGCGCGACAATCGAAGGGCAAGGCCCGCCTGAACCGCTACGAGGAACTCGTCAATCAGAAGCAGGACGAGCGGACGGAGGATCTGGAAATCTACATTCCGCCCGGCCCGAGACTCGGCGACGTCGTTGTCGAGGCCACGGGTATCAGCAAGGCCTACGGGGACAGGCTGCTCTATGAGAATGTGAACTTCAGCCTTCCCAAAGGCGGGATTGTCGGCGTAGTCGGTCCGAACGGGGCAGGCAAGACCACGATGTTCCGCATGATCATCGGCAAAGAGAAGCCGGACACAGGGACGATCAAGATCGGTGACACGGTCAAGCTCGGCTACGTGGACCAAGATCGGAGCCTCGACGGAGCCAAGACCGTGTACGAAGTCATTTCCGACGGACAAGAGACGATCAAACTGGGCAAGGTCGAGGTCAATGCGCGGGCCTATTGCGCCCGCTTCAACTTCGCCGGGACGGACCAGCAAAAGAAGGTCAAGGACCTCTCGGGCGGCGAACGCAACCGGGTGCATCTGGCCCGTATGCTGAAAGAAGGCGCCAACCTTATCATTCTCGACGAACCGACCAACGATCTCGATGTGAACACGCTGCGCGCGTTGGAAGAGGGATTGGAAAGTTTCGCGGGCTGCGCCGTGATCAGCAGCCACGACCGGTGGTTCCTGGATCGCCTCGCCACCCATATCCTGGCGTTTGAAGGAGAGAGCCGGGTCGTCTGGTTCGAGGGGAACTACAGCGACTACGAAGCGGACCGAAAGAAGCGCCTTGGCAAGGAAGCCGATCAACCCCATCGGATTCGATACCGCAAGCTGACCCGAGGCTAGACATCTCTAATGCCGGTGTAGTAGAGGATCGCACATTTTCTGAGGCGATGATCTCCCCTGCCCATTGAGGTCGGCCCGGACGGTAGAGACCGTAAAGACGGTGGAAACGACCGACCAGGGTGCGGTGACGCCACGGGAACGCGGAAAAATCAGACAATCAGGAGGTAGGGTCATGTTGGCAGCGCTTGCAAAACTACCGATCCCGTCGTGGCTCAACCGGATATCCATGGAGCCTCCCTTTCGCTACCTGACCAAGGTACTGCTCAAGAAGGTACCCGTCTCAGTCAGGACGAGGGAACTCTGGGGCATTTCGTCTCGGCCCGGTTATCTCTTAGGGCTGCTCAACGGGGCGGTGCTGGCTCGGTACTAACAGGTTCCCGAAATCTGCGCGCTGGAATTCGGGGTTGCAGGGGGACAGGGTCTCCTTGCTCTTCAGTCCGAGGCCGAAGCCATAGAGAAGGAAACCGGCGTTGGGATCAAGGTCTACGGATTCGACCGCGGGAGCGGGCTACCCAACATGATCAACGATTATCGGGACCATCCGGACTATTGGAAGCCGGGAGATTTTCCGATGGATGTGAGTCGCCTCCGTCCTCAGCTACAGGCCAGGACCCAGTTGATTTTGGGTGATGTAGGGGAGACGGCGCGAGAATTTGTCGAGAGCATTCAGACTTGCCCCATTGGGTTTATCTCGTTCGATCTCGACCTCTATTCTTCCACTACCCATGCCCTCACAGTTCTTACTCACCCTCAGAAGCGGATGCTCAGGCAGGTTCCACTCTATTTCGACGATGTCATCGAGAGCTTCGTCAGTCACCGATTCGCCGGAGAGCTTTTGGCCATCGATGAGTTTAATGAGGGGAGTGAGGCCGTCAAGATTGATCAGTGGCGAGGTGTGAAGTGCGGGCGTCCCTTTCCCGGAGAAGCGTATCTCGACAAGATGTATATCGCCTATGATCTCGACGCGATCAGCGTGGCGAAATTAGAAAGAGAGGTCCGTCGGCTGCCGCTCGAAGGCATCGTGTGACCGAATCACGGTAGTCCGCTGACGCAGACGCGTCCTCTGAGCAGGCTCGCCGGAGCGGACCGATCAGTCATTCCCCACATTCGGTGATTCTCACCGGTTCGACCCAGATATTCGCGGGTCAGGTCAGGCCTCCAATCCTGCGCGCCTGCGAGAAGAGATGAGAGGAGCTTTCCTTGCTAAGAGGGCAGGGTTTCTCAGAGTGTTGTCTCTCTATTGCAGGTCAGACATCGTCACGGTAAATCAGCGGGCAGAGGTGGTGGTGAGGCGTACCACGATGACGGCGAAGCGAGACTAAAATACAGGAGACTTGCGTGAGAGGATTGATGGATAGACGAGGCAGATCCCGACTCTGGATCCTGGGCGCGGTGCTGTCGTTGATCGGCGCCGCGATCGATGGATGTTCACAGATGCCGCAACAGACGATGCCGCCCCCGGCCGCTTCCGTCACGGACGGGGAGGGGGCGTTCACCGCTCTTGCAGGCTCATGGGAATATGAGGAAGGAACGGCCGTCGTTCCCCTGGAAATCGACCGTAGTGGGATCGGGACCTATCCGTACAAGGGTGGGCGATTGATCACTGACAGGTTGGATGATCATCAGTGGCGAGGGCGATGGTATCAAGAGGAGAACGACCGGGAAGGAGGATTTGAGGTCATTCTCACACCGGATTTGTCGGAAGGGGAGGGACGTTGGTGGTATACCCGAATCGGTCGCGACCAATCCCCGACCGAGAAGGGCGGCACCTTTCACCTCATGCGATCCGAAACATCCTCCGGCCCGCCGGTGGCGATGCCCGCCCGGTAAGTGTTTTCTCCTCCCCACCATTCCGGTATCATCGTGCTGTTCGCCGATCCGCTGGACGATGACAGCCGTTCGGGTTGCTCTTCATCAACAATGCCGACAGGCGAGACCGCAAATAAGACGACCGGGGAGTGGAGCCAAGGCTGGTTCATGGGCATCACATCATACAACCGTGCCCCCACTGTGGTGGTGACGGGGGCCGGCGGCCTGATCGGGAGCTACCTGGTTGGAAGTGCGGTCCGATGGATGCCGGACTGGGAGGTCGTCGGTCTCACCAGATACGACCTGGATCTCACGGATCGGTCCGCCGTGAAGGAGATGTGGCAACGGCTCCAGCCAGGAGCAATCGTCCATTGCGGCGCCATCAGCAAGGCCCTCGCTTGTGACCATGATCCAGAACTGGCCAGACGGGTGAACGTCGAGGCCACCGGCCACCTGTCGGATCTGGCGTCCGCCGCTGGCGCCCGCTTGGTATTCTTGTCGACCGATCATGTGTTCGACGGACACCAGGGGTTCTATCGGGAAACCGATCCGGTGAGCCCTCTGACGGTCTATGGAGAAACCAAAGTCGCCGCAGAGCGGGTGGTCCTCGCGCATAAGCAGCACCTCGTTCTACGTACCTCTCTCAATGCCGGATTGTCGCCGACCGGTGATCGAAGCTTTGTGGAGGAACTGATCCTGGCCTGGCGGGCGCGACGGTCACTCACACTGTTTACGGATGAATATCGTTGCCCCATTCCCGCCACCGTGACCGCGCGGGCTATCTGGGAGCTGATCCGCACGGCTCCTGGGGGGCTGTATCACCTGGCTGGCCGGGAACGATTGTCGCGATGGGAGCTTGGTCAGTTCATCGCATCGCTCTACCCGGAACTTGAGGCCTCGCTCATGCCCGGTACGCTTCGCGACTATGTCGGGCCTCGGCGCTCTCCGGACCTCTCGTTGAATTGTGACAAGGTCCAGCGCTGCCTGTCGTTCGAGCTCCCTAGGTTTCAAGCCTGGCTGCAGAGACAACGGGGGATCCCGACCAAGGATCTCTGGCGTCCCGACAATGAGGCGAACTGATGCCCACGGATCCGCTGGCCCTCATCCTTTGGGCCTACGTGGTCTCCGTCATCGTCATGACGCTGCTCTGGTGGATGCAACGGATCGTGCGGAATGCGTCGATCGCGGATGTGGGGTGGTGCGTGACGCTATCCGGCGTCGTCCTGTGGTATGCGGTGCATGTGTCGGGAGCACCGGAGCGCAGGCTGTTACTGGCGCTCTTCGCCGCTGGCTACGGGCTGCGCCTGGGACTGGCCATCCTGGTCACGCGGGTGCTGGGGCAGCCAGAAGATCCGCGGTACGTACGGTTGAGACAGCAATGGGGAGCCGATAGTGAACGGAACATGTTTCTCTATTTTCAATTCCAAGCCGCGGCCGTGCCATGGTTCTCGCTTCCATTCCTTGTGGTCATGCAGAATCCTCAGCCGACCTTCAGCCTGTGGGAGTATGCTGGTGTCGGCCTATGGCTGGCTGGGGTGATCGGAGAAACCGTCGCGGACGCGCAGTTGGCCAATTTCAAGCGGCAACCGTGGAATCGATCGCACGTTTGCCGGATAGGCCTGTGGTACTATTCGAGGCATCCCAACTACTTTTTTGATTGGGTGCACTGGTGGAGCTATGTGGTCATGGCCATCGACCTCCCCAATGGATGGCTGACCTGGGCCGGACCTGCCGCCATGGGATGGGCCTTGCTCAAGGTGACCGGAGTGCCTCATGCGGAGGCGCAGGCGCTGCGCTCGCGGGGCAACGAGTATCGACACTATCAGCTCACCACCAATGCCTTCATTCCCTGGTTTCCACGGCGCAACGAATGAGATGAGCTGGATGAGAGTGTAATTGGAGCGGTGTATGGGGCAGCCGAATTGGGATGAATTGGCCGAGTTGGCGCTTGCACGTGTTCGAGCCGCCGGGGCCGAGTACGGGGACATTCGCATCGTGGAGAGTCGGACGGAGACAGTCCGGGGCGAAGATCGACGGCTTGCCGAGGTTCGCGATAGCCGCGACGGCGGCTTCGGCGTTCGGGTGCTCTATCAGGGTGCTTGGGGGTTCGCCGCGAGTGCCATCCGTTCGCTCGAAGAGGTTCCACGGGTAGCGGAACTTGCGATCGAGATTGCCAAGGGGTCGGCCAGCTTGACGAGGGAGCCTGCGAAATTGGCGGAGGAACCGATTCATCGTGATGCCATCGTGACAGCACGTACCATCGATCCGTTTTCGGTTTCACTTGAGCAGAAGGCGGCGACGCTGATGGAGGTGATGGAGTCGCTGCACCGACAACCCGGGATTGTGAGATGTCGCACGCAGTTGTGGGTGCGTCAGGACATGAAGTTGTTCGTCTCGACGGAAGGCTCACGGATTCACTTTGATTTATTGGCCGTGCAGGGAGAGTTGGAGGCGACCGCTATCCATGACGGCCGATTCGCTTCCCGGAGCTACAGTACGCCCCATCTTCGGACCGGCTACGAATTGATCAACCAGGCCGATCTCGTCGCCGAAGCCCCGCGGGTGGCTGCCGAGGCTGTCGAAAAGGTAAAGGCTCCGACGGTCCAAGCGGGCACGTATGACCTGGTGCTCGATCCTGAACATCTGTCGTTGACCATTCACGAATCCTGCGGTCATCCCAGCGAATTGGACCGGGCGCTCGGCTACGAGGCCAATTATGCGGGCACAAGCTTCTTGACCACCGACAAGCTGGGAACCTTTCGCTACGGATCCCGGCACGTCACGCTCGTGGCGGACAATACCGAGCCGGAAACGCTGGCGGCGACTGGTTACGACGATGATGGGGTCGCCTGTCAACGGTGGGACATCGTGCGGGATGGTCTGTTCGTGGGCTATTGCACCAACCGTGAGGTTGCGCCGAAGATCGGGGACCGCCGATCTCGTGGCTCGAACCGGGCTGATAGCTGGGCCAGCGTCCCGATTGTGCGGATTGCCAATGTCGGGCTGCTTCCCGGCCGTGCCTCGCTCGACGATTTGCTGTCGGACGTCCGGCGTGGCATCTACATCGAAGGCCATGGCTCCTACAGCATCGACCAGCGCCGCTACAATTTCCAGTTCGGCGGGGATGCATTTTGGCTGATCGAAAATGGGAAGCGAACCCATATGCTGCGCGATGTGGTGTATCACGACATCACCCCTGAATTTTGGCATCGTTGCGACGGTGTGGCCGATGAGCACTTCCGCCGACGGTACGGGTTCATCACCTGCGGCAAGGGCCAGCCGGGGCAATCCGGATGGATGACGCATGCTGCCTCGCCCGCTCGGTTTCGGAGAGTAAGCGTGATCCGTGGGGCTGGAGACAAGACGTCATGAGTTCGGGCCTCACGAGTCGGCAGGAGTTTGAGTTTCTCACCGACCTGGTGCTGAAGCATTCGTCGGGAGACGATACAGTGGTGTCCCTCTGGGATTCGATCGGCGGGACGACCCGCTTTGCCAACAATCAGGTCATTCAGAATGTCAATGCACGGCGAGTCACTTTGACGGTCACGGTGGCGTTCGGCCGCCGGCGGGGAACGGCGAGCACGACCGAGCTCACCGCGGGCGCGGTCCAAGATGCCCTCAAACGGGCGGAACGCATCGCCAGGGTGTCCCTGGAGGATCCCGAATATCTTCCGTCGCTTCCTCAGCAAACCTATCTGGCGGTGCCGAGCTGGCGGGCGGAAACTTCTTCCGCTGGACCGGCGCGTCGTCTGGCAGACGCGCGAAGGATAATCGAGATGTGCCAAGGAGAAGGTCTGAACGCCGCGGGTATCGTGGCAACCAGTGATGGAATTGCGGCTCTCTCGACGAGCCAGGGGTTACGTGCGTACGAGCCGCGGACGGAGGCCCGTTTCAGCGTTACCGTCATGGACGACGATGCCAGCGCCTGGGCGTCTAATGCTCATCGATCCTGTGACCAGCTTGCCATCGAAGAACGGACGCGCCTCGCCGTCAGAAGAGTCAAATGTGCCGGAAGTCCCAGGGCGCTCGCCCCCGGCCGATATACCGTCGTGCTGGAGCCTGCGGCCGTAGCCGGCTTGCTGAGTTGGATGATTTGGCTGCTGGATGCCAAGTCATATGAGAAAGGCACCAGCCCATTCAGCGGAAAGCTGGGATACCCGCTGATCGACCCTCGATTGAATCTGCACAATTTGCCACTGCATCCGGACTTGTTGGGGATGAGCTTTGACTCGGATGCGGTGCCAAGTCGCGAGTTGCTGTGGATTCAAGACGGCATGCTGAGGCAGCTCGGCTACGATCGGTTCACAGCCCACACAAAAGCCGTACCCCCAATCAGTTTACCGGAGGCGCCCTGTCTCTCAGGCGACGGAATCGGTGACGATCTGATTGCGACAACCGAACGGGGTATCTTGGTCAGTAACCTCTGGTACCTCCGCGTCGTCAACCTCACGGACCTCACCTTGACGGGCATGACTCGGGACGGGACATTCTTGATCGAAAATGGACAGATTGCAGGTGCGATTCACAACTTCCGCTTCCACGACAGTCCCGTACGGGCGTTCTCAAATCTCGAGGAGTGTACTCACCCTGCGGAAGCCGTCACAGCAGAGACAGGAAAAATGCTCGTGCCCGCCATGCGGATCCGTGATTTTCATTTTTCCAGTACGACCATTTTCTGACACGTCCGGGTGGCATGTCCAACGAGGTGCAGAGCAGATTGTTGCAAGGGATCAACGACAGGAGCATGTCAGGGTCTGGTCGCTGACGGAAGCATCATACTCGAAATGATCGATTCCGAGGAAGTTGCGGAGGAGCGCAGGAGATCATGGCGAGAGAGCGTTCATTCCTCTGGACGCGTCAACAGTGTGGAAAGGTTCCGATTCATGGTCTCGCTGGCCTCGTAGAGTGCGTCCTTGAGTGCGTCGTGAGTTGTCGTCAGGTATTCACGCCCGGAATCCGACTCCAGGAATTCGGCATAGCGCTCCATCTCCGCGTCGGTCAGGGTTTGATAGGTCAGAAGGAACGTCGCGACGGTGATCCGTTGTGATTGCGACCGAAGCTTCGGGCGGGCTTGATCAATTTGCACACGAAGGCGATCGATCCCCAACCGTTGGTCGACCGGCCGAGAGGCGTCCAAAACCGTTGCGACTCCAAAGGCCGAAGCCTCAGACAGATCGACCAGCGTCTCCGTCGCGTTGGTCGAATAGTCGAGACGACGGACCAGTTTGAGGCGAGCCGCCTGGGGCGAATTCCTCTCCAGTTTGTCGAGGTCGATCTTTTCAAGCTGTGCCACAACCTGTTCAATCTGCTTTACCGACGAGACCCATCCCCGCTCCTCAAGCGCGCTGATCTTTCTCCCAAGGTCTGTCTGGAGCCACGCTACTATTTTGCCCGCCGTTTCTTTGGATAGATCCTTCGACACCTTGGCTGTCACGCGGCGCTCGATCTGATTGGCATCGAAGGCCTGCACCAGCGCCCGCCGCACGACGGCCTGACGTTTCGTGGCCAAGTTCCTGCTGCTGCTTCGGTCAAATCCGGCTAGCACATAATTAGGGATGGCATGGATCTGCTGTTGAACTCCCGTAAAACGTAGGACTTTGCTTGCCCGGACGGCACTTCCCTCAAAAACCTCCGCCGAGCTTGTATAGCCTGAGGTGATCCAAACGGCAGAGAGAGCACTGATTATGGCCACATGCCAGATTCTCATAACTCCCACCTCAGACTCGTAGCTGACGGCTGATTAGCACAGCCACCTGTGGACTAGTTCCAGCCGGTTCATACAATTATAGCCTGCCTTGAGGAGGCGGCAAGCTGCCCGTCATCGGCTTCCAGTTCACGGTGTCGACTGAAGTGGGCGATTGATCTCGAAGGCATGGTTATGTCATTTGCTACACTTTCCAGGTTGACCGATTATGCAATCACCAGTGGACAATTTATCTGAGGATGACAGGTTGCCATTAGACTCGAACAGAGGCGCGGGTGTCACGATCGACACAGACTGATGGGCGAACACTCACATGAGGGAGGAGAACATGCCGCGAAAAGCCACGGCTCAGGCCTCACAGCAGAACATCATTTCGATTGGAGCGGAGAAACGTCGCAATCTTCGGTATCCGGTTCAGTATCGGCTCCGGTACACCGGCAAGATTGGGAGCAGACATGTACGTGGCGAAGGGGTGTTGGTCGATGTGTCTCTCGAAGGATGCGGAATACAAGGAAGCTGCCCAGTTGAACAAGGACATCTGTTGACCCTTCAGATTGACCTTCCCCAGAAGAATCTTGTCATGACCTTGGAGCATGCTATTGTCCGATGGGCAAGCGGAGGCCGTTTTGGGATCGAATCCCCCGAATGTAGTCGACTTGCAGCGCAACTGGGGCTTGTACCCGCGGTGAACGACTGATTAGCATGCTTCGCCGCCAGGTCACTCAACGGAGGGTCATCGGTTACGGAGGTTGTCGGCTCCAGACGAGACCCATTTCCCCTGCTAGAGGCTACCAGCTTTGCTTGTTGAGACACATCTCTCAGGCCTACCCGCTCCGATAGAGACCAGTTCCTCCTCGGATACTCCCACTAAATAGAGGAGCTTCCTGCTCCTTATGGAGGGTAGCGCTTTTCTGCTGGTCACATAAGCTTTACTGAGCGTTGGAGAGCGGGACCAGCGAGTGGCGGAGAAGGACAAGGAGGAGGACAATGACGAAGCCAGAATGCTCGCAACAGTCGGAAGTTGACGCTTGCCAGGTTCAAGCCCTGCCCGAACAGCGTCGCGGTCAGCGTGTCGCTGATCCTTGTTATCTCACCTATTCAGGTGTGTCCGAGGAACGAGTCGTTGTCGGGGAGGGAGCCGTAATCGATCTGTCCACCGAGGGATTCGGAGTTGAGGGAAGCCGAGAGGTTCAACCCGGCGCATTGCTGACGCTTTGCATTTGCCTCCCGGATGGAGAAATGCCGATCCTCATCGAGGAAGTTCGGGTGGCATGGGTGAGCGGGAAGCGATTCGGTGTGCAGTCTCTGGCGATCGGTCATGAGGAACGAAAGCGACTGATAGGGTTTGTCTGGAAGTACCTCGCACAGGGCGGGAGGAATATGCCGATGAGTATCTCCCTACCATGGGTGGCTGCGGCTGTGTAGACTTTTTCGGTCCGGTTCGCCACCGCAATTGGTTGGTTGCGATCGAGTGATTGCAGCCAACCCTTGGGTATACTACTCTTCGTCTACACGCAAACCATGGCCGAATCGGACCCAAGAGCTATTCCATCCGTGACACAGAGTCTAGCCTGGACTGCGGCTCTCTGAGGAGCGATCCCTCACATCCACTTTAGGGTCGGTGCAAGTCTGTCTTACAACCTCGCTCCGGAATTGGTTCATATTGCGCCTTCTGCGGAAGAGGCGGTTCAGATGATCAAAGATCTACTCTGGCGTCCAATTTTCCGGTCTTCAAAGTGGACGAAGAAGGCGCATTTGATCGGCTAGCTCGATCCTCTCAACAATCGCTGCAAGCAACCAGCTCGGCCCGGTCCGAAACCACATATCCGCCACAGGCTATCTCGTTGACCTCCGCGGCCTCGTGGACCTAATGCACGAAACATCGTTGTACTCGATAGTGACGCAAGGAGCCTCCGTTCGTCAGCGGTCTAGTAGGTTATTGAAATCGTGCTTCTTAGGACGCGGACCTCATCATGATCAGGATCTGACTCATGGATTCACGCACATGGGTGCGTCGCCCGACCCGCTTGGATCTTGCGTGCCGAGCTCTTGCAGTGGCGGCTATCGTCCTCTCATGCCGATGTCGGCCACGGCCTCAGGCGAGTCAGGCGCACCAGATTGTAGGCCGCGCCGACGAGGTAGGCGACATGCTGTGTGCGCACGACGCTGGCGAATGCCGTCAGCGGCCATTCGAAGATCCCGTCCACCCATTTGCAGATCCGTTGACTGAGTAGGATGCTGCAGGTGTTGGAGTGACGGTCGGGTCAGGGACCAGTCTTGTCGAAGGCGGAGAGGTGGAGCGTTTGCGGAGGGTACATTCCATGCCGGCAGCAATAGCCGGGATTAACCTGTGGATTTACGAATTGTCTTGTAGCAAGCCCGCTCGCTGTCCTTTCCAGCAACCTCAGAGGTCATCGTTGATGCTCATCACAACCGATGAGACGCTGTTCGATCGAGCATGGCCTGGTCGAAACCATGCGGAGCGCAGTAGGACCATATCGCCGACTTCAATATTACGGATCACGATGGGACACGATGGCGCATTCTCTTCATGCCGGGGGTTAAACTATGTATGATCGTCGATCGCGGGAAGCCCCAAGAGGGTCAGTAATCCGAACGTGTTCCAGGAGATCATGACCTGTGGGTTATGTGAGTTGAAGGTATACGTAATCATGCCGTGTATATGCTAGGGAAGGTCTGATCAATTCAAAATCCTAGGCCGCGATCCGCCAGATTTCCCGTCTTTTGTACACCTACCAATCGAAATTGGGAATTATTCAGACCTTCCCTAGAACTTAATCTGACAGTCCGGTAGCGTCCTCCCTTCATCGAAAGGAGTGAGGGCATGACGACTGAGCAGAAGATCATCAAGGCCAAAGTGGGCGTGTTGGAATTGGCGAAACAACTCGGCAATGTCTCGAAGGCCTGTCAGCTGATGGGCTATAGCCGGGACAGTTTCTATCGCTTCAAGGACCTGTATGAGACGGGAGGTGAGGCGGCCCTGGAGGTATAAAAAGAAGGCGTGGAAATAGGAAAAGGGCGGTGGCAACCTTCCGGGTGACCAAACCCACCGGGCTGATGCCCGGCCATGAAAGGAGGCACCGCCGTGAAGGAGCAGAGCACAGCAACGGGAGTTGAGTCAAGGAATCTCTGGGACCAGTTGGAGGAGTTTGCACGTGCCCACATCCAACGATTCATCCAGACTCTCTTGGAAGAAGAAGTCACCATGGGGTTGGGCCGGGGTAAGTCGGTGCGGCGCGAGGCTGCCGATGCACCGGAGGGATATCGCAACGGGTACGGGAAGCCCCGGAAGCTCGCGCTCACGTGTGGAACGATCACCGTGCGGCGGCCACGGGTCCGCGGCCTGGGGGAGCGATTCGTCAGCCGGCTCCTTCCCCTGTTTAAGCGGCGCACGAGGGCCGTCGGCGAGCTGTTGCCCCAGTTGTACCTGCACGGATTGGCGCACGGGGACTTCGAGCTGGCCCTGCGCGGGCTGCTGGGTGAGGGGGCGCCGTTGTCGGCAACCTCCTTGCCACGGCTCAAGGCCCAGTGGCACCAGGAATATACTGACTGGAAACGCCGCCGGCTGGGTGACCTGGACGTCGTGTACGTCTGGGCCGATGGGCTGTATGTGAAGACCGGGTTGGAAGACAGCAAGGCGGCGCTGGTCGTGCTCGCGGTGGAGAGCGGCCAACGTGAATCGAAGGAGTCCTGGGGCGCCGTGTTGCGGGATCTGCGGACCCGGGGGCTCAAGCCCTGGCGCTGCACCGTGGCCGATGGCCATCTCGGCATCTGGGCCGCGCTCGCCGAGCAGCAGCCGGCGGCGGCGGAGCAGCGGTGCTGGAACCATACGATCATCAATGTGCTCGATGCCATCGCAACGAAGCACCAGGCTGAAGCGACGACGCTGTTGAAAACCATGCCGTATGCCGAGACACGGCTCGCGTGTGAGCGGGGCCGCGACCAGTTTAGTCGGCAGTACTGCGCGGTGGCCCCGAAGGCCGTTGAGCGCTTACACCAGGACTGGGAGCGCCTGGTCACGTGCTATCAGTTCCCGAAAGACCACTGGCGGTATCTGCGGACCACCAACGTAGTCGAGTCGCCCTTCGCCGCCGTGCGGCTGCGGACGACGGCGGGCAAGCGGTACAAGCGCGTCGAGTCCGCCACGGCATTGATCTGGAAGCTCCTCCAAGTAGCCGAGGGCCACTTCCGGCGCCTGAATGCTCCGGAGCTGCTGCCCCTCGTCTACGCCGGCGTCCAGTTTGTCGATGGCGTTCAACAACCGGTTATGCCGAAGGAGGCCGCCGCCTGATTCCATTTGCACACCTATTGACAAGACCTCGCGGCCCTGCAGGAGAGCTCTCACCAGAAACCGCTGCTGAAGAAGCGGGTGGCACCGGAGGTCGAACGGGCCATCGTTGAGCTGGCAATTGCGCAGCCCGCCTGGGGCCAAGTCCGGGTGGCCAACGAATTGCGGAAGCAAGCCGTGGCGATCTCGCCGGCCGGCGTCCGCTGTATTTGGCTCCGGCATGATCTCGAAACGATGCACAAGCGGCTGAAGGCATTGGAAGCCAAGGTGGCTCAAGACGGGCGGGTCTTAACGGAAGCCCAAGTGGTCGCGCTGGAGAAGGCGAAGGCCGACAAGGAGGCACATGGCGAATTCGAGAGTGAGTGTCCTGGCTACTGTGGGGCGCAGGATACCTTCTACGTGGGCACGCTCAAGGGCGTGGGCCGGATCTATCAACAGACCTTCATTGACACCTATAGCAATCTTGGGTGTGCGAAGATCTATGATCGGAAGACGCCGGTCACGGCGGCCGATCTGCTCAATGACCAGGTGTTGCCGTTCTTCGAGCAACATGAGATTCCGCTCAATCGGGTCCTCACGGATCGGGGTACGGAGTACTGCGGGGCGCCGGACCGACATGAGTATGAACTGTATCTGGCCGTGGAGAATATCGATCATACCCGCACCAAGACCCGGCATCCCCAGACCAACGAGATCGGTGAACGGTTCCACAAGACGATGCTGAACGAGTTCTATCGCATGGCGTTCCGCAGGAAGATCTATCGGACACTGGAGGAACTGCAAGCCGACATGGAGACCTGGCTCCAGGAGTACAACGAACTGCGGCCGCATCAGGGCCGCTGGTGCTATGGCCAAACACCCATGCAGACGTTCGTCGACACTGTGCCGTTGGCGAAGGAGAACATGCTATTGATTCCTGCATAACTAATGTCCTATTTTAGACGCAATGAGAGAGGACTGTGATGAAGAAAGGATCGCAGGAGGTCCGCGCGGCGTTGAAGGGCTTGGCTGGAGCGACGGGTCCCCACCACCAACTGCTCGAGATCCAGCGGTGCCCAGTTGGCGCATGGATTCCTTTTGAGATAGCCCCAGGCATATTCGATGGGATTCAACTCGGGGGCGTAGGCCGGGAAGAAGACCGGGTGGATTCGCGCCGACGGGGTCAGGAACGCCTGCACCGTCTTGGCGCGGTGAGGCCGAGATCGGTCCCAGAGCAAAACGAGGGGGCCGTTGAGGTGGCGCTGGAGGAGGCGCAGGAACGCCACCACCTCGGTCGCGGTGATGTTCCGATTGGGATGGAGCCGAAAATACATGTGCACGTGGTCCCGCGTGGGCGGCACACACAACGCGGCGACGACGGACACCTTCTGATGAGCGCGGGTGCGGTGCTGGAGGACTGGCGTGTGTCCTCGGGGACTCCACGTCTGGCGGACCAGGGGAGCCATGAGCACGCCGCTCTCATCGAGAAATGCCAGCCACACTTTCAGGCGCGCGGCTTTTTTTTAACGCCCGGCCACGTCTGCTTGGTCCATCCCTGGATGGCTGGCTCATCGCGTTCCACCGCGCGAGGTTGGGGCTTCTGGGCACTCCAGCCCAGAGCGCGGAGCAGGCGACTCAGATGATCCACATGGTACCGGACGCCAAAGCGATGGGCCATGACCTGCGCAATGCGGGGACAGGTCCACAAATCGGTGCCAAACCCGGCGGCCTTCGCGCCCTTGAGCAACACCCGTTCGACCTGCTGCAGGTGGCGGGGCGTCAGCTTCGGGGGACGCCCCGACGCCCGGCGGGCGCGCAACGCCTGCGCGCCGTGGTGGCGATACGCCGCCTTCCAGCGGCGGACACTGCGTCGATCCACGCCGAGCATCCGCGCCACTTCACTGGGGCCATACCCTTTGGCCAGCAGTGCTACCGCACGATGTCGGCGTCGTTCCAGTTCCCCTGGGCTTCCCGGTGGTCGCATGCGACACCTCCAGCTCAGAGAATAGGACTTTATTTATACAGGATTCAATAGCAGCCTAAACCTGGTGAGGACTCGCTGTCTGTCAGATGGGGTCTTGACTTATACACATGACGGACGGTGTCGTGAACCGCCCGAAGGTCATGAGCTAACTAACGTAGGCATATCGACCTTTCATCAGCTTGACCATGTCCGCCTTCATCGAGTCCGAAACATGTCCTCGAAGGGTAAACTCCTCACCGAACAGCGGAACTGTCTCCATTTCCGATTTGCGTCGAGCGAGAAAATCTTCGAGGGAACAGATAACCCGCGCCGGATTTCCTGCAACGACTGCACCGGGTGGCACGTCACCCGTGACGATGCTGCCAGCACCAATGATCACATCTGAGCCGATGGTTACGCCCGGCAAAATCAAAGCCGAGGCTCCAACGAATACGCGGTTACCGATCGCCACTTTACCCAGGCGCGTGTAGTTCAGATGACGTTTCGTGCTGGCATCGTGCGCCAAAATATGAACCCTGGGAGCTAATGTGACATCGTCGCCAATCGTGATGAGCCAGCAGTGGCTCGGATCGATGATCACATCCTCCAGCATCACGAAGCGTTTTCCAACAATGAGCCCTTGCTTGATCAGGAGAGGAAGTGGGTCCCGGTGGATATACCGGCGAAGCAGGTTCACGAGAAAATGTCGCACAAGCCCTGTCCTTTTTGTGCGCTGCCGAAGCCGACTGGATTCCTGTATTCGACGTCGGAATAATGGGAATAGATGTGGCGCGAGGCTAGCATAGCCTCGCGTGGCTTGACAACATTGACGCTCTCAGAACGTAGACGGTCGGATACCCTTGGTCGGCCACCAAGGGTGTTGTGGAATGTTGCCCAGCATCTATTAGGTGTTGTACCGCATCCGATCAGAAGCAGCCGATTGGCACGAACCCGGCTCCGAAGATTCTTGCTAATGCGAAATATCGCGCGTTGTCCCAAAATGGGTTCGTCGGTAAGTAGTTTCGTCCAGATGGATCGGTGCCGTACGACGGATCGTTTCCAAAGAAGAAGCCCCCTCGAGTCCGCTGGACGAGTTGCAGCCATTCAGAATACAGGGAACAGACTTCTGTTTGGACAGACGCGTCCGACGTATTATTCGCATACCAACCTTTGGCCCAATCAGGCACGTTTCGACTGTGCGCCGGAGTTGGCTGGGAAGGTTGCGGCGCGTGATCGATGTCGGGAGCCTGCACTCTCGGCTGGAAAGAAGAGGCAGGAAAATCTGGCATGGGAGGCACGATTGAAAGTGGCTTTAGATCAAGCTTTCGGCACCCCTCTCGCTCCCGATTTGTGTAAAGTGTCGCCGATCCTGTTTGGAGGCACTCCCACATTCCCAAGGGGTCGGCGGGGCGCGGCTCATCGGCGAACGCCGGTATAGTGAGCGTTGCCGTGAGAGCCAGAGCAAATACGGACGGTATGGAGCGCATAACGCACCTCCGGGTCACACGTGTGACCAATAGGCTAAGGTGGACAACAGCTTTGCCAACGCGGCTCGGTATCACGGTATCAAAGGAGATCGAATGGAATTTCTGCATACATGCGCCACTTTATCCACCGGCCCGATGTCGATACTATTCTTCTTTGGAGGGGCGTGGCACGACAGCTTGCGGGTCGTCTGATCGTGGAGGACGCAGACTTGTCATGATGAGGAATGGTATTCTCCTTCGTAGGGTCCAGAGTTTCCATTGATTATTCAACAAAGTACGCTGACGATCTCGACATGACCCCCTCATGAATCTCCAACACGTCGAACACTTCTTCTCGCATGACCTGTGGGTCCTGGATGTGACCCAATTGCCCAAATGGCAACGGATTGGCGTGTCGGCGCTTCGCCTCCTGAGCGCCGTGACCTGGGAATTTCGTCGCCGGTTGTTGGATGCGAGAGCCGCGGGTCTGGTCTATACCACGCTCTTGTCGTTGGTTCCGTTCCTTGCCGTGACGGTCTCGGTGTTGAAAGCATTTGGTGTTCATCAGCAGATTGAACCTTTGTTGAGTCAGGCTCTTGAGCCGCTCGGACCGAGCGGACAAGAAATTACCTCCCGAGTCGTGGGGTTTGTAAGCAATCTCAAAGTCGGCGTGCTTGGTATCGTTGGGGTCGCGGGCTTGTTCTATACGACCTATTCCTTGATTGACAAGATTGAACAGACGTTCAACGCGATTTGGAATGTGCGTCATGGACGCTCCTTGACAAGAAAGTTCGCGGACTACCTCAGTGTCGTACTGGTGGGACCCGTATTAATTGTCACGGCGTTCGGTTTGTTGGCCTCCATTCAAAATCATGCACTTGTTCAGCGAATTCTAGACCTTCAACCATTGGGGTTTATCTTCGTGTGGATCGCCGAGTACCTGCCCTTCCTGATCCTGTGGAGTGTCTTTACATTCTTCTACAAGTTCATACCGCATACCGAGGTGCGGGTGTGGTCGGCCTGTGTAGGAGGCGCGACGGCCTCACTCTTGTGGGGATTGGCGGGCGAGGGATTCGCAGCGTTCGTCGCTGACTCTTCCAAGTACAGCGTCATTTACTCCAGTTTCGCAATCATGATCCTGTTTCTGTTGTGGTTGTATGTGGGGTGGTTGATCATCCTTATCGGAGCACAGGTGGCCTATTTTCACCAGCATCCGCACGCATACGAACTACATTTCCTGTGGAGACAAGGAACACATGCGTTTCGCGAACGAACGGCCCTCCGTCTGCTTGCATCCATGGCGACTCGAACGATTAGTGGAAAGCCTCCCGCCACGCTCGATGACTTGGCGGCTGATGCTGGCGTCCCCCTCTCAATCATCGACGACCTTATCGATGAACTACGGTCATCAGGATTGGTAGAGCGTCTCGAAGACTCGAAGGCACTTGTCCTCCTAAGGCCGCCCGAGCTGATCGGTATTCAGACCGTCTTAGACATCCTGCGAGAGAAATCAGCGGGGATGTCCAGGGTCTCGACCTCAGGTGATGCTATCGATGACGTCATTCGATGCCGAGACGATGCGGCGGCTCGCGCCCTGTCCGGACTCACACTCCGAAATCTCGCCGATCAGACCCCTCCCTCAGAGTCAGTTCCAGCTCCCTCCAGCGGGATCGAACGGAGCTTGATCCGTGAGCATTGACGGGAAGGCTCACCCCGCACGGAGGCTGGTCCTCGGGCACTCGATGTTTCGCGGTGCCCTTCGTCGAGATTGCCTGAATCGATCGGGTGATCGACGAGCGCAGCGACCTCCTCCTTTGGAGGAGCAGCACGGGCAGCCCTTTCGCAAAGCCGAGCTTGACTTCGTTGCGAGGCTCTCAGGGCGCCACGATGTGGTCCCAGTGGTGTTCGATCAGTGCGGCGGACCTGATCCATGGGTCGACGAGATGGCGCAGGATATGGAACTTGTCGAACAGAATATGGGCCTGTGGAGCATGCCTCTGGACCGAGTTGCGGAACGCTTTCCATATGTCCAGCACCGCCAGCCGAATCCGAGACGGCTTCTTGAGGCCCAGATCGTAGAAGAACCGGTCCAGATCGGCCTCGTTTCGTCCTTGCCCACCGACTCAGATCGGGTGGTCTCGATCGAGATCACTGGCCACGGGGCGATACGTGTGGCCTTTCTTGAGCGACAGATCAGCGATGCCGATGGCCTGCGGGGCTGGCTGAGACGTCTTGGCCTGCATGTACAGGGTATCTAAATTCTTGACCGTGTGTTCATGTAGATACAGCAGATGAGCCACGGCCTTGTTCGACATGCCTCGACACAAGGGGCCGACTTGTTGGGCGAACCGTTGCGTGTAGCGCGGGTTCTGCGCCAGCCACTTCCCTCTCACCTCCTGACAGCGCGCAGGCCACCCGCCGTTGCTCGAATACCAGTTAGATGCGCCGGCCCGCAGTGTCAGTATCACGGATGCGGCGTGTCCGGCGGTCGTAGCTGGACGATTCTCTGCATGGCGTCTTCTTCTTCGGAGTGAACAGCTATGACCCGGCGGAGCCTCATGCTCACGACTCTGTTTGGCGTGCCCGTGGCAACCATCAGGGAGAAGGAAGCTCCCACGTCATACTTGTGGCGGACTCGCAGTACTCGAGATCGCCGACGTTGACCGGGTCATAGCGCGCAGAGGATCGCGCATGCTCATCTTGCGGGGTGAGCGCCTGGCGCTCACGACCACTCGTGAAGAATACGGGTTAGGACTTCTGGACTATGGATGAGAGCCGGCTGATTGGTCACGCGCCGCGAGTCTACCCATCAGCCAGTACAGAGGCACACCCATCATCACGGTCAGCAAACCCATCAGAGACTCCCATGGGCGGTAGAAGAGACTGTGTGCGAGGAGAGCTGCCAAGACCAGGATCACGAGGAATGGAAGAAGAGGATACAGAGGTACTCGGAATGGCCTCGCCAATTCCGGACGCCGATGGCGCAACAGCACGACCGCGCTGACCGTCAGCGCACTGAACCCGGCCAACACGAGGCCGCCATAGACGACGAGTTGTTCGAAGGTGCTCGAAAGGATGAGGAAGGAGACCCATGCGCTTTGCAGCAGCATTGAACGAATAGGAATTCTTGTACCCCGACGCGTCACGCCAAACCAGGGGAGCAGCGCACCATCGACGGCCATGGCCCAATAGACGCGGGGGCCGGCCCAGACCATCGCACTGGCCGCTCCTGCGATGGATATGGAAAGCAAGAGTGCTGCGAGAAATGCTCCTGTAGGGCCCAGGAGGGCTGCCGCCGACTTTTCCGCCACGGGCAACAACGGAGCCTCGCCGAGTCGATCGACCGGCAGGGCAAAGAAATAGAGCAGGTTGAGGCAAAGGTATACCACCCCGACAAAGAGCGTCCCACCGATCATGATGCGCGGCAGCGTCCTGATGGGGTCGCGGATTTCTCCTGCAATGTATCCGGCCACATTCCATCCCAGATAGGTATAAAAGACAAAGACGAACGAGCCGAGGAGCGCGCCGACGTCCGTGCCAGGTGCGTTGGGCGATCTGCGGAGATGACTCCAGTCCCCCTCTCCGAAGAGCATTCCTCCCAGGATCAGACCGGCAATCGACAGGATCTTTATGGTGGTCAGTAGTTGCTGGAGCCGCCCGCCCGCTTGAAGGCCGACTCCGTGGACGGCGGTCAGACTCCATACGAGGGTGAGCGCAATCCCCGGGATCCACCAAGAATCAAGGCCTGACGGTGAGATCGCCCGCATCAGGTACGTCGCGAAGCCGACGGCCGAGGCCGCGATCGCCGCCCCGAATCCCACGGTGAAGGAAGTCCACCCGCTGAGAAAGGCGGGCAGAGGCCCGTAGGCCTCGCGAAGGTAGACATAGTCGCCGCCGGCCTGAGGGAACAGGGTACCCAACTCCGCATAACAGAGGGCGCCCGCGAGAGACACCGCGGCCCCTGCCAACCATAGGAAGAGGATGGCCGGCGGATCGCCAAGGTCCCTGGCTAGGAACCCGCTCGTGGTGAAGATGCCTCCGCCGATGATATTGCTGATCAGCAGGCAAACGGCAGTGAACCAGCCGACTTGTCTATCGTCAGGTAACGCAGCGGACGGATTGGGCACGAGATAGCTTCCGTGATCGAGTGGACAAAGGGGACAGCTTTGCAGAGCGTCCGAAAAGCAACTCGCTTCCGATGAACGGTTCCCTCGCGCCGCGCCGGGTGGTAACAGGAGATATCAATGATGACAGGAGCCGTTGATGTCGGCCTGCTTCAGAGCGAAGCAGACCTGGACTATTTGGTGATACGTAGTGCTTCCAGACGTTGACGCGCTCGCTGCGCCACCTCGTCTTGTGGGTAATTTCTGATGATCTGTTCATAGAGCTGGACCGCATGCGCTCGATTGTTCTGCCGCTCCTCAAATTGGGCTGTGGCGAAGAGCTCGCTTGGGTCCTCGCCGGAACAGCCAGCCATGGTCAGCAATACAAGGATGCACAGGACGATCGACGATGTCATTGCGCCTCCCGGATCGGGTGGCAACATTCTAGCTGGTGCAGTCGATCGCTTCCAGTTGAAAGCGAGCGGAAAGGGATCAGAAGCGTGGGATTCAGGCGGCGCGGTCCCGGATTCGCTTAAAGCGGCCAACCGTTGGAGATCGAGTGCCTGATTGGTGTCGAAGCTGGTCCCAGTCGATCCATACGTGACCGCCAGTAGCCTGGTGCAAATTCCGCCAGTTCTCGAGCAAGTTCAGGCAAGCATGATCGATGTGAGCCAGCGAGTCGGTGCGAATGACGACATCTGCGTGAGGAGGAATGATCTCCAAGGCCGAGGCCAGCTTCGGCAGGCCGACAAATGTCGCCACACCTTCCAGATGTAGGGCAAAGCGCCCGTCTTGATCATGGGCATAGTAGGTATGCAGATTCTGAGTGGTGTAGATCAGCTTGGCGACGGTCAAGGCAACTCCGACCAGCACACCGGTCAATAAGTTCGTCGTGACGATCGTGGCGAGCGTTCCCATATAGATCAATACTTCGTCGCGCCCATGACGGGACAGGTCTCGGATGGCTTGAAGGTTGATCAGCTTATAGCCGGTAAATACAAGGACGGCTCCGAGGCTCGCCGTCGGGATCAACCGCAAGACAAACGGGAGGAAGGCCACGAACAACAGCAACCATAGGCCGTGGCATATGGTCGAGGCGCGCGTCCGAGCACCGGCCTGTACGTTGGCTGCGCTGCGGACGATGACCCCGGTCATGGGCAAAGCGCCTAGGAGGCCACAGAGCATGTTTCCAACTCCCTGGGCGAACAACTCGCGATTGTATCGAGTTCGCGGTCCCGTATGGATTTGATCTACAGCCGTGGCGGACAGTAAGGTTTCCACGCTGGCGATGACGGCAAGCGCCAGGGCTTCTGCCAGCATTGAGGTATCCAGCATGTGGGCAAGGTGCCCGGAGGTCGGAAGCTGAATGACCGCCAAGAGATTGTCGCGAACCTTGACATGGTTGATGTCGAGGCCCAGCGCGAGGGTTGTGCCGGTCGCGATCGAGACGCCGACGAGCACGGCCGGCAGCGCCCGGAGCGCTCCTCTGGCCATCAGGTTCCATGCCACCATCCCTGTGATGGTAAGGATGCCGATTCGGGCCGCCAGGTGATGATTCAGGGGCGTCGCATCATCGGCCACGAGGCCTTTCCACACGGCCGATGGCAACGTGAGGAGATTCTCAATCCCCGATCCCTTCGGGGAGTCGTCTATCATGACATGAACCTGACTCGCGAAAATCAATACGCCAATCCCAGCCAACATGCCGTGAATCACCGACGGAGATACGGCGCGGAACCATTGGCCGAGTTGAAGCCACGCCCAGGTAATCTGAAAGATCCCGGCCAGCAAGATGACGATCGCCAATCGCTCCATGCCGTGCTCGTGAATCAGCTCCCACACGATTACGGTGAGACCGGCCGCCGGGCCGCTGACCTGAAGCGGGCTGCCGGCTAAGCACCCGACGATCATTCCGCCGATGATACCCGTAATGACGCCGGTTGCAGGAGGCGCTCCTGACGCCACGGCAATTCCCATGCACAATGGGAGGGCGACAAGAAAGACGACAACGGAGGCGAACAAATCCCGTTTTACGTCGGTCCAGGATGGACCTAAGAGGTTGAAAGGCATTGCGGATCGAAGGCAGTGTGTCTATCCGATGACCGCTTCAAACTATAGCAAATGCCCGGCTATTCGGCCGGTCCGATACGGGCAGGCAGATGCCGCGTCCTGCTGAGGGAAGGCAGGAGATCGGAGGGACGAGATCGTCCGAACGGTCAATCTCCGCCTGCGTCGCGGCCGGTGGGGGCCTTGCCGCGACGCGCGGTGCGGAGCCGTATGCTATACCGAGGGGCTGAAATGGATTCGCTCCGGCAGTGGGGGCAGCGGCTTGGCTTCTTGATTTTCCTGCGGTCTCTGAAGACAAACCCGCAGTCCAGACATGCGGAAGGATCCAGAAGGAAATCCCTTGTGCGGTCTCGAGCCAACGATCGGATCACGTGCTTAAGGTGCTCCTCGACCTGTCGTTCCGGCAGCCCCAACCGTTCCGCAAGTTGACGTGAGGACAGGTGTGTTCCGACAAGCAGGACCATCAGCCGCTGACGCGCTGTGAGGTCGTGGGGAGTCATGAGAATCTGTGAAGTGTACGGTTTGGATTCAGAACGACGTTCCTCACCAACGGTGCAGGCGGTTCAACTTCTGAGGATGCTATAATCAAACCCATGTCGTGTCATGTTCATCAGACGGTCCGTCTCACGGTCCTTTTCATTCTGATCGGGATGGGTGCCCCGGGCTGCGCCAAGGATATCTACCAGCAGCGGGCTGACATCATCAAGGATCATACGCAGGCCTTTTATCGGAGCTTGGAGCAGGGGCGGGTCGCGGCCGCCGTCTCGGAGAACGAACAGATCGAAGGGCTCGCTCGCGAAATGGAACAGGGACTGGTCAAGCGCGCTTCGTCAATGGACAGTAACCAAAAGCTGCGCGAATGGTCTTTGATCAGAACGGCTAATCAAACCGCGATCGACAATTGGCTCAACCTCGGACGGTATTTGACCACGACCAAACGGTATGATCAGGCGAAAGGCACCTATCAGCGTGTGATCGCGACATATGGAGAAAAAGGGAGCGAATATCGACCATGGGTGGATCGTGCGAGGTTGGGAGCTAAGGATGTGGACCTCATCCTTGATCCCACCCGCTCGGAATAGCGGAACGCACCACGGATTGAATACCCCCGGACCCTTGGGGCGCGATGGCTTGGCCGAAACTACTTGAGGAGCTCCTTTACCCCTTGGACGGCCTCCGATAGAGATCGCCCCGCCGACTTTCCAGCCTCCTCGATCACGCTAGTTCCGTTCTTCGTCGCCGCCCCCGTCACCTCCCTTGCCAAGGCCGTCAGGACCTGGCCCGTAAGGTCTCCAATAGAAGTTGCCTGCGCGCCGTTGCCCAGGTCCTTCAACGTGATTTCGCCCAAGGAGACTCCCCGTAAGTTTGTCTTGACCGTTCCGGCCCGCAGCAGAACGTTCAATCTGGCGTCGACAATCCGGAGCTTCGTTACGATCACCTGGACCTGTCGACTCTCCTCGGACGGTTGCATCCCGTTTGGTGCTCGGTCGGAGGGACCGTGCGTCGTCGCCTGGACGTGATCCCGCAGGATCGTGAGATTGTTGCGTGAGAGGCTGCCCTCGATCGTCACCTCCGGTCCCTCGATTACGATCTCACGAATCAGAATAGGACGATGCAAGAGGCTCGACCAATCGAGCGAGACACGAATCGCGCGAACACTCAAGGCGGTTGGTGTCTCATATTCCGACGGATTCCCGACACGCAATTCATTGAGAGCGATCCGACCGGAGAACAACGACAACTCCACGTTCTGTAGTTGCACCGGCGTCGTTGTCAGTCGAGAGCCGATATCCTCCACGGCTCGACGGAGCAGCGTCTCACCGAGCAGCGACAGGATGACGATGGTGACGGCAACGACCCCGATGCCGATCAGGGAGGCTATCTTGATCCGCTGCATGGGGAGGAGGCCGGCGTGAGGGGAGAATAGAGTTGATGCAACAATTGTTGAACCGCGGGACCCGCGTGTGAGGCGGCGGCAACGGTCCCTTCGAACGTCGGAATGGTCTGATTGAAGCGGAACGGGCGGCCCCGAGCATCCGAGATACTCCCCCCGGCCTCCTCGATCAGGAGGGTTCCCGCCGCGACATCCCATTCATTCTCCCGTTCGAACGTGATCATCGCGTCGGCGGCTCCGGTGGCGATCAGCGCCAGACTGTAGGCGATCGAACCGAGCGGCCGGCAATCGACCGTGTCGGCGACTCCCTTGAATCGGCCACGCTCGAATTCATAGGGATTGACGAGAAGGTTGAGACGGGGGGCAACCGGTGCCTCGGCGCGAACGGCATGACCGTTCAGTCGCGTACCGTCGCCTCTCGCCGCGGTGAAAAGGTCTCCGGTCGAAGGATTGTAGACGGCTCCTAGGACGACTCGTCCCAGCTCGATGAGTGCGGCGGAGATCACAAAGTGCGGGCGCCCCTTCATGAAGGCCCTGGTCCCGTCGATCGGATCGACGACCCAAACGCGTGGCTTGGAGAGTCGCGCTGGTGAATCGGGTGACTCCTCCGATAGCCAGCCGTCTTCGGGGAACGCATCCAACAGCGCCTGTTCCAGCATTCGGTTGACCTCAAGATCGGCCGAAGTGACCGGCGAGGCATCGGACTTGGTCATGGTCTCGAATCCAGCGCTGGCCAACTGAAGGGCTCGCTGTCCGGCTTCGACCACGGCTTCGCACAAGACCGCATGCTCACGCTCCATGGATCGCCTTTCGGGTTTGGTTTGGGGGTTGGTCGCAATGCCCCAGCTTCGCAGCCTCGATGTCAGAATACCAGCCCAGGCGGACGTCAGGGGAGAGAAAACAGAAAAACCATTCCGGCTGGTTGGGAACGTCCGAGGTATGGTCCACGTAATCCGTGGTTTTGCAAAAACAATTGGTTGGAGCGTCGGGCGGCTTCAGATCGCGCACCACGTGCGCTTCCCCAATCGCGCGGGCACTTCATGCGCCACCTTTTCTCCCCATACGGAGAACGTCCAGAGAATGGGCGCGATGCCCGGGGCGGTCGTCATCGCGAGTTCGCCCTCGTCGGCCTTGCAGAGCCATCCCTTGCAGCAACATTTCTGGAGGTACCGATCCAGTCGCCGCTGGAATAGCTCACACTGAGGACACCAGCGAGGTCGAAGCCCTCACAACCAATACGATCGCGAGCAACGAAGCGATCGTCTTCAGCATGGACACGGAGATTGTTGATGGAGATCTGGAGCGTTCCGACTCACCATGATTGGCCGAGGAGCCTTCTGGTCATGCATCCGTACCAGCTCCTCCCTAGAGGTCGGTGAACAACCATGGGGCTTCCGCTTTTCGCCTCGTCTCGTAAGCGGCGATAGCCGTTTCATGCTTGAGGCTGAGGCCGATGGCATCGAGCCCATGAAGTAGACAGTCCTTGCGAAAGGGATCGATGTCGAACTGATATCGGTTGCCGTGAGGGGTCGACACAGACTGCGTCGCGAGATTGACGGTGAGTTGATAGCCGGTCGATTCGGCCGCCTCCCTGAACAGCGCCTGCACCTCTGTCGGCTTGAGCACGACCGGGAGCACCCCGTTCTGGAAACAATTGTTGAAGAAGATGTCGGCGAAGCTGGGTGCGATCAGGCACCGGAATCCCTGGTCGAGCAGGGCCCAGGGCGCATGTTCGCGGGAAGAGCCGCAGCCGAAATTGTCGCGTGTCAATAGGATCGCGGCGCCCTCGTACCGCGGTTGGTTCAGGAAAAAACCGGGGTCGGGCGAGCCGTCGGCCCGGCGTCGCCAATCGTAGAACAGACCTTCCTTGAGGCCTGTCCGCTTGATGGTCTTGAGAAACTGCTTGGGGATGATCTGATCGGTGTCGACGTTGACCCGATCGAGCGGGGCAACCAATCCGGTCAGGGTCGTGAAAGGTTGCATCAGTTCCTCATTATGGGCGACGACGGCCAATAACGAATGTCCACGAAATGGCCTTCCACGGCCGCTGCCACCGCCATGGCCGGGGACACCAGATGCGTCCGGCCGCCGGCACCTTGACGGCCTTCGAAGTTTCGGTTGCTGGTGGAGGCACATCGCTCACCGGGCTGGAGCACGTCCGCGTTCATCGCCAGACACATGCTGCATCCCGGCTCCCTCCATTCGAACCCCGCCTCCTTGAAGATTCGGTCCAGACCCTCGTCCTCTGCCTGTTGCTTGACCAAGCCGGAGCCGGGTACGACCATCGCCCGGACCGTCTTCGCTACCTGCTTGCCCTTTGCAAACTGCGCGGCTAGACGAAGGTCTTCGATCCGTGAGTTCGTGCACGAACCGATAAAGACTCGATCGATCATGATCTCAGACAATGGGGTTCCCGGCGTGAGGCCCATGTATTCCAGTGCCCGCTTGGTCGAGTCACGTGATTTCTCGTCCGGCATGTCGCGCGGGTCCGGGACCTTCGTGTCGACGCCCGCCACCATGCCGGGGCTCGTGCCCCAGGTGATTTGAGGAGCAATCTCCTCGGCCCTCAGTTCAACCCGACGGTCAAACTGAGCGTCCGAGTCGGATGGCAATTCCTTCCAGGCATGCACGGCCTGCTCGAAGAGGGTGTCCTTGGGGGTCAGGGGGCGACCCTTGAGGTAGTCAACGGTTTGACGATCGGGGGCCACGAGCCCGGCCCGTGCGCCCGCTTCGATCGACATATTGCACAGGGTCATGCGCCCTTCCATCGAAAGACCACGAATGGCCGACCCGGTATATTCGACGACGTAGCCCGTGCCTCCGGCCGCGCCGATCTTGCCGATGATGGCCAGGATGATGTCCTTGGCCGAACAGTGCCGCGAAAGTAGTCCTTCGACGCGGACCTCCATGGTTCTGGGTCGCTTTTGGATGAGACATTGGGTGGCAAGCACATGCTCCACCTCGCTCGTGCCGATGCCAAAGGCCAGCGCTCCAAAGGCTCCGTGCGTGGAGGTATGCGAGTCGCCGCAGACGATGGTCATGCCGGGCAAGGTGAAGCCCTGCTCCGGTCCGATCACGTGGACGATTCCTTGGCGAGGATCGTTCATCTTATAGAGGGTGATGCCGAAATCGCGGCAGTTCTCTTCGAGCGTCGCAATCTGTTTGGCGCTGATGGGGTCTGCGATCCCCAGGCGACGGTCGGTGGTTGGAACATTATGATCGGGTACGGCCAAGACGGAGCCGGGGCGACGCGACCTTCGTCCGGCCAGCTTGAGTCCTTCGAATGCCTGTGGAGAGGTTACCTCGTGCACCAGGTGGCGGTCGATATACAGCAACGTCGTGCCATCGGGCTCCTGGCGGACCACATGGGCGTCCCAAATCTTTTCGAACATGGTCTTGCCAGCCATCCTGAAATCCTTGAGTTCGGTCTTGACGTGATGAACAGCGTGCTACACTTAGGCCCAGCATTATACATGTGTCGTGGGCCGGAGAGGCAAGGGGCATCTGACCGGCATCAGCGCTTCAGTGTCGAGCGCGAGAAACCGAAAGAGCATTTATGAAATCACGATCCGTCGAGGCCGGACGCATCAGAATTCCACGGTGGACCATCTGGCGCCAGGCCGAACCGCTGGGCTGCCCCCACTGCGGCTCGATCATCGTATCGATTAAGGCAGACGCTCGGCAGGTCTCCTTTTGCGAATGTCGAATGATCGAGGATCGGCAAGCGGCTTCCTCACGGAAGCGAACGAGACAAGCAGAAGAGCACAACGACCAGCGCGAGTAAATCCATCCCATGCGACCATGGCCGTTGTGGTTTGTCCGTCCGCCCCTTCTCATTGCCTGGTTGGGGCTCCTGAGCCTTGATGCCGAATGGCAGCTCGGCTGGGCGGACGACCGCCCATCGAAACCGACGGCGCTCCATTCCATCGTTGAGGCAGCCGAATCCGATCCCTTTGCAACCCGTTCTTGCCGCCGAGTAGATCTGCTGGGCACTTGGGAGTTGGTCACATTTACGGCCAGGTTTCGAGCCAAAGATCCGACCGCAGCCTACCTCTATCCGCATCAGGTCTTTCAATTCTCTGTGGATGGGTCGATGAAATCTGCGCACTCCCCCAAGGCGTTCGTTGGGTCGCCCGGTCACATCCTGGACAAGGTTCCGTCGGTGCTCAGATACGAGATGGACGCTGACTATCCCGGACGGATCACGGTGAGATCGAACGGCTCCGGAACCGCAGCGGAGACGTGGCAATGTCTCACGATCACCTCCGACCAAACTGGGCGGAATCGCCCTGTTCCTGCATCACCTGGCGACCTGGTGATGACCCTTGTGGGAAAGAATGGAGAACCGCTGTTTGTTCGCTACCTCCGCAAGCCCTCACGCCGCTGACGATTGAGCCTCATCCCTGATCCGTGCTAACTAAGTCGTGCAGACGGCGTTGCCGCCTCGACTGAGATGAACCCTAGCAGTCGATCCTAATTTGAGGCCACGCGGAATGGATTCACGATCCGTACAGATGCCTTGGTTGGAACCCGGCCTCGTCGAGTGGGTGCAGTGGTTGCTGGACAGCTTTCGGGACTTGACGGGGAAAGAGTTGTGCGCTCGGGAAGGGTCAGAAGCAGCGCAGGCCGCGGCACTCTTTTCCGCACCATGTGTCGTGGTCTCGCATGGAATGGAAGCCGATCCGGTCCTCAATTATGGGAATCGACAGGCCCTCATCCTGTGGGAGATGACATGGGCGGACCTCACCCGCACGCCATCGCGTCTGACAGCGGAACCGGTCGACCAAGCTAAGCGGGAACAGATGCTCATGCGCGCTGTGAGTCAGGGATATATCGACGACTATCGTGGCATCCGTATCTCACGGACGGGACGTCGATTTCTGGTGGAGGGTGCGACGGTGTGGAATGTGCAGGATCTGCAGAGGCAGCGGCGAGGACAGGCGGCGACCTTCACGACGTGGACGTTTCTAGATGCCGATCAGCGCGTACCCAGGTAGGTAAATCGGGGGACACTTTTGCCATTGACGGTGGCGGGCTCCACAAACTTCGTTTTGGGCCGCACCCACAAGTCGAAATTTCCGTATAACGCTCGATAGACCACTAATTCTTCTTCCGTTTCCGTGTGTTTCGCACAGGCGATGACGCGATACTCCTTCCCTTTGTAGTGGCGATATCGTCCTGGTCGCACGGTGACCATGGTGGTCGATCCTCCCGACATGGCCCTAGTATACCTCATGGGATGGACCGGCCGATCGAAATGTGATCATCTCGTCGGCTTACGGCAGGTTCCAGGGAAGGAGCATCACGGAGGCGATCGTGAAGGGCAGGAGACGCAAGACACGTAACGGAAGCGACGAGCGCTCAGAACCGGAGGCGATATTGGGAGCGGCGGTTTCGGGATCAGGCCTCGGGCTGATGCCTCGGGAGCGGAGTTGACGGTCTCGCTTTCTACCCATGGTGGTGAACTCTAGCAAAGGGATCAGCCTCCTCACAACCGACATCGACACGGAACCGGGTCGCCGGGGTCAACAGTGCCGAAATATGAAGAGGGGGTTCTCCTTCGTTCGAGGAGCCGGCAAAAGCCTGGGGCCAAGCCGCGACAGTACATCGATTCGGTCGGTTCTAAGCAAGAAAGGCCTTCGCCAACCCGCACGGGACTTCGTTACAATACAATTAGGGTGCGTCGCCGAGCCTGTAGGCGACGCTCTCCTTGAGAACAGGACAGATCCATGACTCACGATGTCATCGTCATCGGCGGCGGATCGGCGGGCTATGCGGCGGCGAGAACGGCTCGCGACGCGGGAGCCACAGTCGGAATCGTCGACCATGGTCCTCTCGGCGGGCTCTGTATCCTGCGAGGTTGTATGCCGAGCAAGGCGATTCTGCGGTCGGCGGAGATCGCAGCGCTGATGAGGCGGGCTAAGGAATTCGGGTTGGAACCGGTCCCGGTGCGCGCGGATCTGAGCGCCATTGTGGACCGTAAGAATCGCCTCGTGCAGGAATTTGCGAAGGACCGAATCGAAGCCCTGAAAGATCGCCGCTTCATGCTCTATCAAGAACGTGCGATGTTTACGTCTCCCCATGAAGTTCGGGCCGGGGGACATGTCCTGACGGCGCGGTCGTTCATTATCGCAACCGGGTCGATGTCGTGCGACGTGCTCATCCCCGGCCTGGAGGAGTCGGGCTATGAAACCAGCGATAGCATCCTCGATCTTCGCGAGCAGCCCGCCTCGTTGGTCATCCTCGGGGGCGGCGCCGTCGCCACGGAGTTCGGGCAATTCTTTGCGCGAATCGGCACTCGGGTCACGATCCTCCAAAGAGGTGAACATCTTCTGTCCGACTTTGACAGCGAGGTTGGACGCACCGTGGAAACGGCGTTTCGGCATGAAGGCATCGAGGTGCACCTGGGTTGCGAAGTCACGCGTGTGACCCGTCAAGGTGGAGCGAGCCTGATCGAATTCGAACAGGCTGGGCGAGTCCGAAGCGTCACCGGTGAGCGAATCCTCCAAGCCCTCGGGCGCAAGGCGAATATTGCCGGGCTGAATCTGGAGGCGGCAGGGGTGGCTGTCCGGGAGGGTCGCCTGGTCTTGGATGAGGAAATGCGGACTTCGCAGCCACACATTTTCGCGGTCGGTGATGTCAACGATCTCAACCCCATCGTGCATATCGCAATCCAGCAAGGAGAGATCGCTGGCTACAACGCCACCCATCCAACGGCCGTCCCGAAGCGGGTGGACAACCGGCTCAACTCCGACGTGATCTTTACCGATCCGCAGGTGGCGGCCGTAGGGTTGAGTGAGACGGCATGCCGCCGAAGCGGCATCTCGTACCTCGTTGCCTCCCATCCATTTGCGGATCATGGGAAGGCCCTCTGTTCCGGCCAGACCCAGGGATTTGTGAAGCTGCTCTGCCAACCTCGGAGCGGGCAGGTCCTCGGTGCACAGATCGTCGGACCAGAGGCGGGGGAACTTGTTCACGAACTGGCGGCTGTCATGTATTACCGCGGAACCGTGCATGATCTGTTGCGGATCCCGCACTACCATCCGACATTGGCCGAGATTGTCACCTATCCTGCCGAAGAACTGGTGGGTCGGCTTCAGTCTGAGGTCCATTCGGGTAGCCAACCGGAATGACGAAGGTCGGCCGAACTGTGATGCCGCTGATTCCTATCCGGAGCTTCATTCTGTCCTGTGTGGCCGTGCTGGTGGTTGGACCGCTGGCGATGTCATGCAGCAGCGAGTCATGGGAGGAGACCATGGCGGCGGGGCAGCGGGCGCTTCAACAGCGAGACTACGCAAGTGCCGAGCGGCGGTTTCTGACTGCGGTGAAGCAGGCAGAGGCCTTTGGGCGGGAAGATCGGCGTGTAGCCGTCTCGCTCTCGCAGTTGGCGGAGGTCTACGCCGTCCAACGGCGGTATGTCGAGGCGGAGCCGGTCTATGGACGGGCGTTGGTGGTCTATCAGGCGGTATACGGTGAGGACCATCCAGATGTTGCAGCGGTGCTCAACAATTTGGGCGTGATGCATCGCCTTCACGGGCAGTTCAGCGAAGCGGAGCCGCTTCTGAAGCGTGCGTTGGCCACTAAGGAGAAGGTCTACGGGCCCGATCATGTGGAAGTGGCCATCACTCTCGGCAACCTGGCGCAACTCTACGCTGCGCAAGGACGATTCAACGACGCCGAACCGTATTATCGGCGCGCGCTGTCTGTGCGGGAGAAGGTCCTGGGTGACAGGCATCCGGAGGTTGCCAAGAGTCTCGAGGATTATGCAGTCCTGCTCCGGACGATGGGACGCGAGAAGGAGGCGCTGCCACTCGAATCTCGTGCCCAAGGCATTCGGGTGCAGGGAGCGCCTCGTCCAACGACCTCACCGCGTTGAGTTACGGCGAGACTATATGGACAGTCGCGGCGCAGTCGGTGTAGCGTGAGGCTATGCTAGATCGAGAACAGGTGGTCCGCCGCTCCAGATTCAGCGCCATGATTGCCCGCACAGCAGGAGTCGTGGCTATCGCCGGAGGATTCATCGGGGGAATGTACGGGCTGGAGCATCCCGAGACCATCTGGTTGCGCACCTCGCTCGGCTTGATCGTCACCGGACTCTTGGCTCAAGGGTATGCGCTGGTCTGCACCGCGCGGCGGTTGTGGGAACGTGAGGAATCCGATCGCCAGTAACCAAAATGGAACCGATCCGCCAAGTGTCCTCTCGATGCGCTGCTTCTGCCTTGACGATGTTCTCCATCGGGCTCGTCCTGACCCTCATCCTGAGCGGCTGTAGTCGGCCTTGGCGAGACCAATACTTTGACAAGGGCCTGAACAAGGCGACGCAGGCGGAGATTGAGCAAATGCTCGGGCCGCCCCATACGGCGAAGACCTCGTTTCTCGATGAGGAATCCATCTGGACGTACCGCTACGCTATGACCGAAGATGAAATCGATCCCTGGGGCCGATTCGGACGGACGGCTGCCAGCGCCAAGGATACCGCCGCCTCGGCTGTCGGGCAGGGGAAGGACGGCGCCTCTCATCAGCGGCTCCTCTGCATGAAGTACACGCTCAAGTTCAACAGGGGGAAGGTGCTTCAGGATTGGAAACGCCAACCCTGTGTGTCTCCGACTCAGACCGCCACGTCCCCCTTAGCGCCGTGATCCCTCGCCCGATGACATTCCGATATCTTTCTGTTATCACGCGTCGACGAGCATCCGATCGACCGATGTTCCACTCGGCGGAGTGGTCCCGATGACAGCCTGGGTTCCCTCGCTCGACAGCTCCCTCTTCGTCGACGGCGTCACATCGCTGACCTTGCTCCTTGGGGTGCTGGTCCTCCGCGCGCTGCTGGTCCGATGGGTGAGCAGCCAGAAGGGGTTAACTGTCGAGCAACGCCGACGATGGATCATCAACATCCGAAACGGGATGGTGTTCGGCTTCACGGTGGGGTTGGTGTCGATCTGGGCCCATGAACTCCAGGCCTTTGCCGTATCGTTGATCGCGCTTGCCGCGGCGCTGGTGCTGGCGACCAAGGAATTGATCCTCTGCATGAGCGGAGCGGCTTTGCGCGCGGGCGCGCGGTTTTTCTCCATCGGCGACCGCATTCAGATCAGTGCCCATCGCGGCATCGTGCTGGATCATGATTTGTTTGCGACCACGCTGCTCGAAATTGGTCCTGGCCAGGCCTCGCACCTGACCACCGGCCGCGTCGTGGTGCTCCCGAACAGTTTGTTTTTCACGACCCCTCTGGTGAACGAAACGTTCTCGAAGGATTATGTGTACCATGTGACGGTCGTGCCTCTGCCGGCCGGGGACGATTGGCGTCGAGCTGAGCGGTTCTTGCTGGAGGCTGCCCGGACGGAGTGCGCGGAGTATATTCAAGGAGCCGCCCAATATCTCCATGATTTGGAGGAGCGAAATCTCCTCGAGGCGCCTAATCCAGAGCCCAAGGTCACGCTCCAACTCGACCAGCCGGGTCGGGTCAATCTGGTGCTGCGATTTCCGGTTCCGGTACGGGGCCGTGCCCGAACGGAACAGGCGATTCTGCGCCGGTATCTGACGGCCATGAGCAACGGGTGATTCGAGAGGCCGACAGGGGCATAGTCCTGCCGCTCATCACAGCGGAGGGGTAGGGAAAGGGACATCAGGTAATGAAGCTCGCCACGTTCAATGTCAATTCGCTACGAAAGCGGCTGCCGATCGTGCTGGAATGGCTGGAGGGACATCACCCGGATGTCCTCTGTCTGCAGGAGACCAAGGTTCAAGACAATGACTTTCCCTTGCTCGCGTTTGAGCGAACGGGCTATCACGTGACATTTCGTGGCATGAAGTCCTACAACGGGGTGGCGATCCTGAGCCGTTCAAAACCGGAGGAGGTGTTTCACGGGTTCCACGACGGAGACGAGCTTGATGACTCACGCCTGTTGCGCGTGGTCGTTGCTGGTCTGCCGATCGTGAATACCTACGTGCCGCAGGGGTTCGAGATCGATTCGCCTAAGTATCAATACAAGCTGGCGTGGTACGAACGCCTCCGGAAATATTTCGACACGTATCTCTCCCCCGATCAACCAGCCATCTGGTGTGGGGACATGAATGTCGCCCCGAGGCCAATCGATGTCCATAGCCCGGAAAAGCACCTGAAACATGTTTGCTATCACGAGGCGGCGCGAAAAGCGTACGAGGAAACAGTCCGGTGGGGATTCGAGGACGTCTTTTGTAAGCTGCACCCGGATCTTAGGCGATATACGTTTTGGGATTATCGGGCACCGAACTCACTGGAAGCCAACAAAGGTTGGAGAATCGATCATATCCTGGCGACTCAACCTTTAGCTGCACGCTGTCGGACGGTAGAGGTGGACGTCGGGCCGAGGCGAGCGAAAGACCCATCAGACCATACGTTTCTCTGGGCGGAGTTTTCGATCTAACCTCGTGCGCGACGTCCACAATCTCATTGACCTCTAGAGACTTATCATCCGTCTGTCAGCCGGGACGGAACAACAGAGGGCAGGGAGGAGCTGTTACGCTGCCTTGCCCACCGGCTCCTTGCCCTGCTCCTGGAGGAGGCGGTTCCGTGTGATCAGCGCATCCTCGATGAGTCCGCAGTTGATACAACGCGAAATATAGGTCTCCGGAGAAAAATCAGGCCGCCATTCCTCTACCATGAAGCCTTGGCATTTGCGACACCTCATCCTCCACCTCCTCTCCATCCTCATTGATCCGACCCGTCAGGATCAACTTCGCTGGCGAGATGGTAAGACGGAAACATTAGTCGTCCATTAAGGCTAGGTTAGAAAGTGTTAATGTGCGGGCATGGAAGAAAAAGTGCCGCAAAATCCATCTGATCTGATTGTCATTGGGGCAGGGGCCGCAGGGTTGTCCGGGGCTATTTTCACGGCAGAGGCCTTATCTGGAACGACTTGTCGCGTGGTGGTGTTGGATGGGGCCGCGATGATCGGGGCCAAGATTCTGGTCTCAGGTGGGGGGCGATGTAACGTCACCCATCGTGAGGTACATCCTGAGGACTTTCATGGGCCGCGCGTGTTGATCCGCAATGTGCTGGCTGCATTTCCCGTCCAAGCCACGATCGATTGGTTTGCCTCGCTCGGGGTTCCGTTGAAGCAGGAGGAAACAGGCAAGCTCTTTCCCGTCACTGATCGATCCCGGACGGTCTTGGATGCGCTGGTTCGCCGGTGCCGCGACCTGGATGTCACCATTCTGGCCGGCCATCGAGTCCTTGAGGTCACGGACACTCAGTCGGATGGGTCGGTTGAACGGACCTTTCTCGTCCGGCACCAACGCGGAACGATACGGGCTCGATCTGTCCTCTTGGCGACAGGTGGGCGTTCTTTGCCGAGAAGTGGAAGCGATGGTTCCGGCTGGACGATCGCCCGTTCGTTCGGGCACAGCGTGACGCCCACCGCTCCAGCACTGGTGCCGCTGGTCTTGGCAGACACGTTTTTTCATCCGGCCCTATCCGGCGTTTCGATGATGGTCGAACTCGTGGTGCTTGTAAACGGTGCTCTGATCGATCGGCGGACCGGGAGTCTCCTCTGGACGCATTTCGGCATCAGTGGGCCGGTCGTGATGGATGCGAGCCGGTTCTATTCGCTCGCGAAGCAGGCCGGAGAGGCGGTGGAACTACGGTGCAGTTTAGTGCCGGGGGCCGATGCGCAGGCTGTGGACCGTGAATTGGTACGACGAATGAATTCCTCACCGCGGCTCTCTATCAAGAAACTTGTTGCTGCCTATGTGCCCGAGCGTGTGGCAGAGGCGCTCTGCACGCTGTGCAAGCTCGATACGATGACGACGGGCGGTCGGTTGACGAGAGAGCGTCGGACCGCGTTGGTCCAGGCGCTGACGGGCTTGACGCTTCCTGTGGTGCGGGATCGAGGCTGGAACTTTGCGGAAGTCACCGCGGGCGGTGTCCCGCTCGTGGAAGTGAATTTCCGCACAATGGAATCCAAGCTGGTACCGGGACTGTATCTGGTCGGCGAACTGCTGGATTGCGATGGCCGAATCGGAGGGTTCAATTTTCAATGGGCCTGGGCCACGGGATTTATCGCCGGACGTGCGGCGGCGGCGGCTCTGACCGGCCGGAACCAGAAGAAGATGGGCGTGAACTGACGTCAGGTTCGAGGACCAACGTGCCGCTCATTCCAGGGTGGCCCTTACGCGCGCAGTAGAACACATGGGTTCCTGGAGGAGCCGTGATGCGGATGGACAGTCTGTCTCCCGGATTCAGGCGCCAGGGTCGATGGTTTCCACGCTCTGGCGGGTCAATGGCGAGTATTCTGGTCGATGTGCCTGTGAACAGTTGACTGTCGAACTCATGGACTTCGCGACCTTCGTTGACGAGCGTGAGGCTGACCGGGCTATCGCTGGCGAAGGTCAAGTGATCCGGGACAAAACGATTGTCTTGAACGGCGATGTGTACAGATTGCACACCCCGATCGCAGCCGGCCGGGAGGCAGGCCATCAGCAAGACAAATGGAGCCAACGGGCAATAGGAGGGACGGTTGCGGCGCAAGCCCGAATCCGTCGAAGGACCCATGGCTGACTTCTACCCTGTTTGACTTCCCGCCTCAAGAGGAGGCATGCGATGTGAGTCGCCGGGGTCGTTGGGTGTCGGGGCGACTGGATCGCGGTATTGGTTGATCTCGATGCTTCCCGCATCAAGCGGGCGGCGGGCTCTTCGGCTGATCGGCTTGTCGAGATCATAGCAGGGTGTTGAAAATGTCCGCCCGCTTTGTTGGGGGTACCCGTTGCTCCGAACATGCAGCGGGTGAAACGTCACGAATCGTCATGAATCATATGGGCCACCATGGGAGAGCAGGACCGCAGAGATCGGTTGTGGGAATGGCGGAGAGGCTTTACCTGGAAAGGCGATCTGGTATCTTTACTATTTGGCTCGCGGGACCCCTGAATGAGCCGAAGGAACGTGTGGCGATGCTCTGTGGATGCGGCGGTGAGGTCACCGAAAGTTTCATGACCGAAGGGTGTGGCGAATCATGCAAGGCCTGCCGGCAGGTCGTGCAGGAGCGGTCGCAGCCCAAACCGACTCGACGGACCGCAAGGCGGGAGCATCTTGAGATGAGTTCAACGATGATCGTGAACGGTTGGTAAGAGCCCAATGGGCTCGCGACCTCGTGCGGGAATGACCGGGAGTCTGTGATGTCCAAGCCGCTGCGCTGCCCCCTGTGCGGCAAGAACGTGATCTTACGAGCCCAGACGCGCACGCTGTCTGAATCGTTCCTGACCTGGCTTTTCATCGCTCCGTTCCGATGCCAGTCTTGTCATCATCGATTCTTCCGGCTCCGGTTGGGCGTTGAGTATCCGTCCAGCCTCATCGATCGTCGAGAACATCTCCGCATTCCCGTCCGACTGTTCCTGTCTTTCTCGGGAGGACGCATCAAAGGGGAGGGTTTTGTGACCGATATGTCCATGGGAGGCTGCATGATCCAAAGCTCCACCCACGTCAAGGTGGACGACATCTTCTATCTTCATATCACCCTGCCCAATCAGGAGAAGTCTCTGGAACTGGCCGCGATCGTCCGATCCGTCACTTCGCGGGGGGTGTCCTTTCAGTTCTTGCGACAGGCGCAGGAAAGCAAATCCCTCCTCTCGTTCATTCAGGCGCAAGCACGTGGCGGCGGCTCGGGAACCTGCAAGACGGACCAGGCGGCTTAGCGCGGCCAGGGACGTACGGAGCACCGCAAGAGATCCAACAGGCTGCTGGAAGATCGTGGACGCTCCGCGCTCGTTTCGCTAAAATCCGCCTCGATGACGGCCGATCCCGCACCCGCCGATTCACGCATGCCGGTTCAACAGGACAATCATTCGGTGGTGAAAGCCGCCGGGCTCATCGGTGTCGCTACCTTTTCGAGCCGAATTCTGGGCTTTCTCCGCGACATGGTATTGGCCCGTCTGTTCGGTGCGACCCCCGCTGCGGATGCATTCTTTATAGCCTACCGCATTCCGAATCTGCTCCGAGAACTCTTTGCGGAAGGGAGCATGTCGTCTGCATTCATCCCCGTGTTCACCGAGTATCACTCGCTCAGATCCAAGTCAGACGCTTGGGGACTCGCAAGCGCAGCTTTCACAACGCTCCTCACGCTTGTGACGGCTGTAACGATCGCCGGCATCGCGGCCTCTCCAGCACTGGTCTGGCTGATCGCGCCTGGATTTCGAGATGATCCGGCTTCATTGGCCTTAACCACGCTTCTGACGCGCCTGATGTTTCCGTATCTGATCTTCATCAGCTTGGCGGCGCTGGCTATGGGGATTCTGAATTCGTTGCGTGCGTTCGCCGCTCCGGCCTTCTCGCCGGTGTGTTTCAACCTCGTTATCATTGCCTGTGCGGTATTCCTCTCCCCGCTGGTGGAGGAGCCGATTCTGGCCGTTGCGGCCGGGGTCGTGGCAGGCGGCGCCGCGCAGTTTGCCATGCAGATTCCGGGGCTGCGGCGGCGCGGCATGCTGTTCGGATGGCGGTTTGATCCGAGACACCCGGGGGTGCGCAAGATCGGGTGGCTCATGGTTCCCTCGCTGCTCGGATTGTCGGTCACGCAGATCAACATTACGGTCAGCACGATTATGGCGTCGTTTTTTCATGGCGGCCCCGCGTACCTCTTTTACGGGATGCGGTTGATCCAGTTTCCACTCGGAATATTCGGTGTCGCACTTGCGACAGCGATTCTGCCGACGCTCTCGACACAGGCGTCTAAGGGAGCGCTGGACGAACTGCGGGCCACGATGGACTTCGGGCTGCGGTTGATCCTGTTCATCATCATTCCGGCCATGGTCGGCTTGATCCTGCTGCGCGTGCCGATTGTCCATCTGTTTTTTGAGCATGGGACGTTTCGAGCGGCCGATACGGTGGCCACTGCGACGGCGGTGCTCTGTTATGCGGTGGGGCTGTGGGCCTTTGCCGGTGTGCGGATCATTGTCGCGGCCTTTTACTCGCTCAAAGATACGACCACGCCGGCCGTGACGGCTGCGGCGGCAGTCGTGGCGAATCTGCTCTTCTCGCTGCTGTTGATGGGACCGTTGGAACATGCCGGCCTGGCCTTGGCGACGGCTCTAGCGTCGATGCTGAACGGAGCGGTACTGGTCTTCGTGTTACATCGACGACTTGGCGGGATGGCCTGGCTATCGGTACTACGATCCGCCGGACGGTCCCTTCTCGCCACGATCCCAGTGGCCGTGGCCTGCCTGTGGATCGCTGGGTTGGCCGTCTGGCAGCGTCCCGAGGCCTGGATCGCAAAATCGATCATGCTGGCAGTCGGGATCGGCTTGAGCATCAGTGGGTATCTGGCGGTCCAGGCGCTCTTTCGGTCGGCGGAGTTGGACCTGCTGTGGGAGTTGGTGAAGAAAAAGACGACGCGGAGATGAACAAGGTCATACCGGCCGTTTCTCGGACGTTCGAGTCCCGCTGGGGATGGGCAGGCGTGGCGGCAACCGATCAGGGACTCTGCCTGGTCATCCTGCCTCGCCGGTCCAGAGAGGAGGCTCAGCGCGCCCTTGTGCGGGAGTTGCGCCAGGGAGGGTTTGCAGAAGAGTTCCCGAAGGCGGATGCCCGACGATCGGGCGCCGAACGCTCGGCGAAGGAGGCGGTCGAACAGGTGAGACGGTATTTGAATGGGACCGCTCGAACCATCGATCTTCGCCTGGATCTTCGAAAGGGGACACCGTTTCAACAGAAAGTCTGGCGCCTCGCCACCGAGATTCCCTACGGGTGCGTCCGCTCCTATGGATGGCTGGCGGCCCGGCTCGGTGGGCGACGGTATGCTAGGGCGGTCGGCATGGCATTGGGGGCGAACCCCGTGCCCCTCATCGTGCCCTGCCACCGCATCGTCTCACATGACGGGTCCTTGGGAGGGTTTTCCGGAGGCCTGCCGATCAAGCGAAAACTTCTTGCGCTCGAAGGATCGTTGGCGCAGGTGCATTGATCGGGAACGATGCATCGGTTGACGCCTTTACCATGAAAGCGGTCATTCAGCGCGTGACAAGCGCTTCCGTTTCGGTCGATGGCGAGCAGATCGGCTCCATCGGCCATGGATTGGTGCTGTTGCTTGGCATCGCCAAAGGAGATATCGGGCAGGATCTCGATTATGTGGTCGATCGGGTCGTCAATTTGCGGATATTCTCCGACGCAGCCGGCAGGATGAACCGCTCCCTGTTGGACGTGCAGGGGGCTCTGTTGGTGATCTCCCAGTTCACGCTGCTGGGTAGCACCAGCGGAGGACGCAGGCCCGGCTTTGAGCAGGCCGCGCCTCCCGATGAGGCTCGGAAGCTGTATGAGCAGGTGATAGAACGGTTACACGCTTTCGTGCCTCGGGTCGAGAACGGCCGATTCGGCGCGCATATGGTTGTGACCTTGAGCAATGACGGTCCGGTCACCTTTGCGCTGGATAGTCGGGATCGCCGACCAGGGACTCAAGCGTCCCATCAAGAGGCCGATACAGCAGATAGCAGCTAACGAAACAGGAGCCACGGCTGGCCGATCTTTGCTATACTTCAGACGACGGAACCGGAGGTCAATCGGAGGCTCGCATGGGGCTTCGCATTCCCGACCATCATCCGTTACGCCAATTGTTCGGAGCCCTCACCGAACGCAGCTTTGCGGACAAGCTCGGCTGGACGGATCTGACCGTAACCGAGTATGTGTCCAATCTCCTGGTCGATTTCGCACACGTGGACGGACTGTATAAGATTCGTGACGCCCGCAACCAACGGGTGGAGACGGTCGTCGAACTCCTGTATGAATCGGAGATCTTGCTCGCCGCGCAATCCTTCGACCGAGAATGTGAAGTGCATCGGCAGATCGGCGATTTCACGTTGTTCATGGCCGGCTTGTTTCCAGAATATCTCAAGCGGCTCAAGACGGCCGGCCAGATCCACCATCCGGATTTTCTTGTGGATTACGTCAAGACCGGAAAGCGATCCTACGGGATCGTGGCGCAATCATTGGCGGTTGAATCCGAGCCGACCTCGCCGGTCTTTCGCAGCCTCTCCGAGAATTTCGAGTGGTGCGTCACGGGTCTAGGGTTTGTGCGAACCGATCTCGAACGTCTGCAGGATCCATCCTACCGACGCGCCAAAGATATCCTCCTGAATTGAACGAACACCGTCCGATTTTGCTGATCCATGGAGGGGCCGGAACCCGCGCCCTCTCGCGCGCGCAACGGCGCTGGCTCGAACAGGCGCTCGTGGAAGGGCACAGCACGCTTCGGCGGGGTGCTGCGGCTCTCGACGCGGTGGAGACCAGCATCCGGATCCTCGAGGGATCAGGGGTCTTTAACGCCGGTCTGGGTTCCAACCACCAATTGGACGGTGAGACGCGAATGGATGCCTCGATTATGGAGGGGCTGACGCTTCGCGCTGGAGCGGTCGCATCGATTGAGGATGTGGCGCACCCCATTGCTGCGGCGCATCTGGTGCTCAAAGAGACCGCGCATGTGCTGCTGGTCGGCCCACCAGCGACGGAGTTGGCCCGGTATTTCAAGCTGGCGCAGCGGCCGCTTGCGCTCGAACAGGCTCGCAGGCGATCGAGACGGAGACCACTGACTGAACGTGCCCTGCGAACCGCCAAACTCTTTGAGGCCATGTCGAGGGCCAACCTCGGATTGAGGGAGAGGCACGGGCGCGAGACGGTTGGGGCCGTCGCACTCGACCGTGGTGGGACCCTTGCCGCAGGGGCGTCGACAGGAGGGATCGATCTCATGTTGCCGGGCCGCGTCGGCGATACCCCCTTGATCGGGTGCGGGATTTATGCGGACAATTGGGCCGGGGCCGTCTCGATGACCGGGTGGGGGGAAAGTATTATGAGGGTGGCGGTCGCGAAGGCCATCGTGGACTGGATGAGCAGCGGCGCCAATCCCGGCAAGGCTGCCCGAGCCGTGTTGACCCAACTGACTACACGTATAAGGGGCGAGGCTGGCGCGTTAGTACTGGCGCCGGATGGCAGGTTCGCGATCAGGCACACGACTCCCCGGATGGCCGCAGGCTACTGGGATGGCCGAGGTAAACCGGTCATTCGGGATCGGTTCGAGAAGTGAACGATGGAGCGCATCCTCTTTCATCTGGCGTTTCCTGTCACGGACATCGAATCCACGAAGCAGTTCTATGTGGATGGTCTGGGCTGTACCCTGGGCCGGGAATCCGCATCCGCCCTCACCTTGGGGCTCTACGGGCACCAACTGGTTGGACATCTCATCAAGGAGTCGATCCCGGCACAGAAGGGCATTTACCCTCGCCATTTTGGGCTGGTGTTTACCGAGCAGTCGGATTGGCAGGCGCTGGCCGACCGAGCGAAGCGCAAGGGCCTGACGTTCTACCAACAGCCACGTGTGCGCTATCCCGCGACTAGGATCGAGCACCGAACGTTTTTCCTTGAAGATCCATCCGGCAATCTGCTCGAATTTAAGCACTATACCCACGAATCAGCCATCTTCGGCGAGCGAGACCATGCAAAAGTGGGTGATACGGATTAGCGTCCGGCCAGTGTGGTTTCACGGCGGATCCCGATTACGAAGACGACGTCGTCGATACGCGAGTTCGCACCTTGTCCATGTTGCGGAGGATTGTCCGCTGGCGGGCCGCCACGTGGCGGGTGATCCGGAGCGGGTCATAGCGGCGCGGAGACGGGAGGATTGCGGCCAAGGTGGCGGCTTCTTCCTCCGTCAATTCTAGCGCGCTCTTGTGAAAATGATGCTGAGCCGCCGCTTCGGCTCCGTACACCCCCCGGCCCCATTCCGCGACATTGAGGTAGAGCTCCAGGATTCGACGTTTTGACAGATGATGCTCCAGACTCCGGGTAATGAGCGCCTCGCGAGCCTTGCGGAGGAGAGACCGTTCCGATGAAAGGTAAAGATTTTTGGCGAGCTGCTGGGTGATGGTGCTGCCGCCATGGACGACCTTTCCGGCCTCGAGATTCTTGATCGCCGCCTCCCTGACGCCCTCCCAATCGAACCCTTCGTGAGAGAAGAACTGGGCGTCCTCCGCGGCAATGACCGCGCGCTGAAGATGCGTCGAGATGCGGGCCAGGGGCACCCAGGTCCAGCGTGGGACCGAGTGTTGCCCGGCCGCTCTGGCCTGCGCCGACCGCGCATCCATCAGTGCCGTGGTATGGGGATTCGCCGTCCTCAAGGCCGTCACATCGGGAATCGTGATCAGCCAGTAGAAGCCGACCAGGGTGGTCGCGATCAGCGCCGCCAGCGCCGCCGTGCCGAGGAGGCGACCGGTCGACCATCTTCCCGTTGACTTCGCCATGCCCGGATGTTACGGGGTGAAGAGCTGGGAGAAGGATCTCATGCGCATCGTCGGGGCAGAGTTTACCAGAAGTTGTGTCGCGGTCGAACAATTTCCCGCGGATCAGGGCGTCGAGTTTGCGATCGTCGGCCGGTCCAATGTCGGGAAATCCTCGCTGATTAATCGCCTGGTCCAACAGAAACGACTGGCCCACGTCAGCCGAACGCCGGGGAAGACCCAGGCGGTGAACTTCTTCGACCTGCAGACCACCGATCGGGCGTTCTCACCATTCCGCATGGTCGACCTCCCCGGATACGGCTATGCTCGAGTATCGAAGGCACTGCGCGCTCAGTGGGGGCCGCTGATCCATCGGTATCTACACGAACGCCGGTCGCTGGCCTGCCTCCTGTTCCTGATCGACGCCCGCGGCAGCGAGCCGACGGACGTCGCAACCTTCGAATGGCTGCGAAGCGTGAACCTTCCCGTGATCGTCGTCCTGACGAAAATCGACAAGCTGAAGCGAGGGGAGCGACGGGCCTGCGAGGAGGCTGTCCGCGAAACTTTTGCATTGACCGGCGCCGATCCGGTGATCCTGTGGTCATCTGTCACGGGGGAAGGGCGGATCGGTCTCTGGCAGGCGATCTGCGAGAAGGTCAGAACTTGATTTCGATATAGGCCTTATTCTTCAGATCGGCCATCCAGGATTGAAACAAATCCTCGTTCTTTTGCGCGTAGACGAGGTTTTGGATCTCGGCCTTGACCGCATCGAATGGACGAAACTGTCGGGGCTTCCGTTCTTCCACGCGGATAATATGGAAGCCTTCCGGTGTTTCGATTGCGTCGGTCGTTTCTCCCGGATTCATGGCGGCGAGGGCTCGCTCGATCGGGGGCTGCAGTTCTCCTTGGCGGACGAGCCCTAGGAGCCCGCCACGGGTGGAGTTCTCGCCGTCCGAATATTGAAGCGCCAGTTCTTCGAATTTTCCGCCACCCTTCAGCACAGCCAGGACCTTCTCCGCCCTGGCGCGAGTCTCGACGGGAGTTTCGAAGCTGCGCGGACGGATCAAGATCTGGCTCAGGGTGTACTCCTCGGGAAGCGCAAATCGGCTTTCGTGTTCCTTGAAATAGCGGTGCATCTCCGTCGCGCCGACCGTAATGCCGCTCCGGACTTCGCGATCAACCACTCGCATGAGGATCAACTGCTCCTTGACGGCTTGAAGATAGCGGGGATCGCTTTCCTTGACCTTCTCACCTTGCTTTTTCAACTCGGCGAGGGAGAGCCGCACCTCGGCGTCTGCGACCTCGACACCCTTGGATTTGGCCTGCTGAAGTTGCAGCTTGCGTTCGATCATGCGGGTCAGGCCAATGTGGTGTGCCAATTGAAGCCGGCGCTCGCGCTCCTCGCCGTGAAATTGCTGCGAGATCCGATCAAGATCCGGCTGAATTTCGTCCAGCACCTCGCTCAAGGTGATGACCTCCGAGTTGACGATTGCGACGATTCGGTCTTGCATCCGCGCGCCGAGTCCCGGAAGCGCCGTGCACATTAACGAGAGCAGGAGCCAGGTGGCCAGCGCGGACGAATACCTGAGGCACAGCAATGAAGCTCGGCCGGATGAGGGAAGCTGCTCAGCGGGCCGGTACAGATGTCTCAATCGCATGGCAGAATCACAGGGAACAATCACCCGACCTCATTCAAATAGGAGATGATACCGGATTGGAATGGCGTAGAAAACCGGGAATGCCGAAACGGGGGTGGAAGGCGGCTAGGGGTCAGCGTCTGACCGCGGCGGTGGATTCACGCGGCGGCTCAGTCAGATGGTGGGCGGCCGTCGAATACCGGATCGTTGCGGTTTTCTTCAATTCCGCGACGAGATCGTCGAGACGCTGCCGGCGCTTTTCGTTCAAGAGTTCTTGCCGGAGCCGTTCCCGAATGGCCAGATCCGCCTGGATTGTCTCCTGGTCGAGTGTCTCGACTTTCACCACATAGTAGAGGTCGTCGATCTTCACAGGGTCGCTGATCATCCCTGGCCTGAGCGACAAGATGAGCGACTCGAGTTCGGGCCGGGCCGTCCCCTTGCGAAGGGGGCCCAAGTCGCCCCCCTTCGTGCGCGTCGCCTGATCCACCGAAAAGCGGACGGCCAGCTTTCCAAAATCCGCCCCCTCGGCCAGCATGCGCCGAATGTCCTTCGAGGCGAAGATGTTGGCCGAGACGATCACGCCCGCCCGCACTTTGGCGGGCAAGAGCAGTTCATGGGCGTGGGAGGCCAGGTACGCGTCCACTTCACTCTTGGACACTTCCACCGAGGTCTTGACCCGCTGCCGGACCAACTCGTCGAGAATGAGTTTTTCGCGGTACTGGTGGGTCCGATCGCGGATCGATTGGCTTTGATCGAGCCCCAGTTTCTTCGCTTCCTGCATGAAGAGTTCGTGGGTGATTAATTCCTCCAGAAACTGCCGTTTACCGCCCGCTCTTTCGTAGCGGGCGCGCGTTGCCTGTGCCAGTTCCTGCCAGCGGTAGTCAAATTCTTCTTGTGTGATCATCCGCCCATTGACGATCGCGACGACCGGTGGGTCGCTTGAAGCCGGCTGGCACCCGGTGACACCGAGGCCGATCAGCCCAAGCAGACAGGCGTATATGAGCGGCCGGCCCGTGAGCGACCATCTCGTGACGGACGCCACACACCAGACCGCCTTCGCCGCCTTCGTCGAGTTCCCCGACAATGCTCTGTTCATGGAAGATTAGTCGTCCAAGCGGGAGAGGACTTCACCTGCGAGGTACTGGTTCACTGGTATCACAGCCCTGGAGGGTTTGCAAGGAGAGGTTCAATTCCGGAAACAGGGAAGCCCACTCGTCGGTCGGCATCTGAATCTCCACCGAGGTGGGAGTGAGGAACCGAAGCCGCCGGTCGTATCGGTCCATCAAGGCCTGGACGCCGCGCTCCGGAGGCGAGGCTTTGGGGAGGAAGGACAGGACGACCGCTTGGTGGATGATCTCAACCGACGCAAGCCGGAGGACCTTGGCCAGGGTGCGAATCTGCATCACCTCAAACAGGCGTTCGACGGCGTCCGGCAGTGCGCCGTAACGATCCTGCACCTCGCTGTGGATCAAGGCCAGCTCTCCGACCTTGGAGCAGGAGGCAAGCCGCTTGTACAGCGCCAACCGCTGATGGGCATCGGTCACGTACTCTTCGGGAATGTAAGCCGAGACGTTGAGGTGCAAGGTCGGGTCCGGCTCCTCCTCGATGAAGTCCCCCTTCAATTGATGCACCGCCTGTTCCACCATGCGCAGATACAGATCAAGTCCGATGGCCGCGATATGGCCTGACTGCTGGCGCCCCAGGAGGTTGCCCGCTCCCCGGATCTCCAGGTCAGCCGCGGCGATCCGGAACCCGGACCCCAACTCGGTGAACTGCTGAATGGCGATGAGCCGTTTCTGGGCATCCGACGTCAATGCGCCTTCGTCGGGAACGAGGAAGTAGGCATAGGCTTGCTGTCCTCCTCGTCCGACGCGCCCGCGCAGTTGATAGAGCTGGGCCAGACCGAACGTGTCGGCCCGGTTGACGATAATGGTATTGGCGTTCGGAATATCCAGACCCGATTGGATAATGGCGGTTGCCAGCAGCACATCCGCCTCGCGGTGCAGGAATTTCAGCATCACGGATTCGAGCAACCGACCATCCATCTGTCCGTGCGCCATGACCATGCGGGCCTGAGGGACGAGCTGCTGAAGCCAACTCCCGGTCTTCTGCAGTGTTTCGACGCGATTGTGGACGAAGTAGACCTGGCCGCCGCGGCCGAGTTCGCGGACGATGGCGTCGCGTACCGCGGTCTCATTCACGCGCACGACCTCCGTCCGGATCGCCAACCGTCCGGCAGGAGGAGTTTCGATGATCGAAAGATCGCGGACTCCCGACATGCCCATCTGCAATGTGCGCGGGATCGGCGTCGCGGTCAGAGTAAGGATATCGACCTGTGTGCGAAGCTGCTTCATCCGCTCCTTATGGCGGACGCCGAACCACTGTTCTTCGTCGATGATCACGAGCCCCAGGTTGCGGAAGGTTACGTCCTTTTGAAGCAGGCGATGGGTGCCGATGATGACGTCGATGGCGCCCGTGGCGAGGTCGCGAAGAATCGCCTTCGCCTCCTTCGGGCTTTGGAAACGCGAGAGCAGGCCCACCCGCGCCGGGAAGGGGGCGAATCGTTGCACGAAGTTGTCGTAGTGCTGGTGCGCCAACAGCGTGGTCGGCACGAGGACGGCGACTTGTCGATTGTGTTCCACCGCCATGAATGCCGCCCGCATGGCGACTTCGGTCTTGCCGTATCCCACGTCGCCGCAGACCAGTCGATCCATCGGTTTTGTGGACGCAAGGTCCCGTTTAATGTCGTCGATCGCCCGCAATTGATCGGGTGTCTCCTCGAATTCGAAGGCGGCCTCAAACTCGTGCAGCAGCGTCGTCTCCCCGTCGTAGGCCCCGCGTTGCACCACCTCCCGGCTGGCATAGAGCTCCACCAACTCGTGCGCCATCTCTTCGATGTCCTTCTTGACGCGCGCCTTGGTTTTCTCCCAGGCCGTTCCTCCTAGGCGGTCAAGTCGTGGGGCGCTGCCCTCCGAGGCAATATACCGTTGGACCTGGTTGAGTCGGTCGAGCGGGACGTAGAGCGTGTCGTTGCGGGCGTATTCCAGGACGAGATAGTCGCTCTCGAAATCCTGGACGGCCAAACGCTTGAGGCCTCGATAGCGGCCGATCCCGTATTGGACATGGACGACATGGTCGCCCTCGTGAAGCTCCTCCAGTGAGGATAGGAATGCCGCGGTCTTGCTCTTGGGAGGCGGTTTGTGACGAGCGCCCTTGGCGAAGACTTCTTCCTCAGTGATCAGGGACAGACCCTCATCCCCTCCGATGAATCCTGCCGACACACCTCCGTCGAGAATGTAGAAAGGGAGTTTCTGTCCTGTGAGGGACCAAGCTGTCGGCGTCCAGCGTGCGGCTGGGAGATCGTGTTCGGCAAACAGGGCAATGAGACGGTCGACTTGTGCGCGCGACCGAGCCACCAAGATGACGAAGCCGGCATCGCGCAGGCGGTCCAGGAGGGTCAGGGTTTCGATGAAGGGCGTGCCCCGGAGCCCCAGGCCGGTACTGGCTGGGCTTTGCGCGGGGAACTCCACGACCGGCTCGCATGCCGGCCCGGGTGCGACGACAGACTCCAGCATGAGCTTGGGCCAGTCTTGCGCCTGTTCCAGGAGGTGTTCCCATAGGCAGTACTGACGATCAGGGGTCGGATAGGATTCCTGTTGCCCCGACTCACTATGGCGAAGATACTCATCCTCGATCGTCTTCCAAAAAGACCCTGCGGCGTGTGCGAGAGCCGCCGGCTGATCCTGGATCAGAATGGGGGGGCTGTCGAAATAGTCGAGGAGCGTGTCCATCCGGGGATACCACGAAGCCGCTCGCCATTCGGCATCCGGGTCCAAGGGATGTAGGGAGTCGGGGTCGTCTCCGGGCAAGATGGCTTCGCGGGCGGGAAGAATCCAGGCCTCGCGGCGCTTGGCCGAGGAGGTTTGCGATTCGATCTCGAAGCAGCGAATGGAATCGATCGTGTCTCCCAGGAACTCGATCCGTAGGGGGTCGTCATAGGCGGTGGAATAGATGTCGACAATACCGCCACGAATGCTGAACTCTCCGGGAATCTCCACAACCGAGGCTTGGCGATAACCCAGTCGAAGGAGGCGGCCGACCAGATCCTCTCGCCCGAGCGTCTGGTTGAGGGCCAACGACAGGATACTGGTACGGAAGAGCTCGCTCGGCAGCAACCGCTGGAGAATCGCTTGGCTGGAGGTGACCAGTAACGTAGGGTTGCCTTGTGACAGATGGAGGAGGGCGCGCATCCGTTTCGCGATGACCTGCACATGCGGAGTCGAGGCCTGATAGGGAAGCAGTTCCCAAGCGGGAAACAACGTCAACTGTTCGGAAGGCAGGCCGAGAAGGTCGTGAAAGAATGACAGGTCATCGAACAACTGTTCCGCCGCTTCCTGACTGGCGGTCACCAAGACCCAGGAGCGAGGCAGATGTTCTTGCCGAGGCTCGGGGTTCGTGAGAAGCGTGAGGAGAAAGGGCGCTCCTGACCCGATGAGGCCCGTGAGGCAGGGGGTCCGAGTTCCGTCCGCCAGTGCTTCTCGGATGGGTCGGAGCAGGTCGTTCCAATACCGGATGTGAAATGATTCAGACACGGGATCCGGAAAACCTAGGATGGTTGTGAGCGTATTTTCTCTACTAGCGCGGTGGTCGAAACGCCGGGGACGAGCGGGATTGCGAGGACGCGCCCACCGCGATCCTCCACGATTTCTCGTCCGACGATCTGTTCTGGCTTCCAGTCCCCCCCCTTCACCAGCACGTCGGGTTGGACCGCCCGAATCAATCCATAGGGGTCCGGCTCGTCAAACAGCACGACATAATCGACGCACTCGAGGGCGGCTATCACCTCCGCCCGTTGGGACTCGGGCACAATCGGGCGCGCCGATCCCTTCTGGAGGCCTCGGACGGAACGATCGGTGTTCACTCCGACTACCAACACGTCCCCCAATCCACGTGCGGCCTGTAGGTATCGTGTGTGCCCCACGTGCAGAAGGTCGAAACAACCGTTCGTAAATACGATATGCGCGCCGGCCCGCCGCTTGAGATCGAGTTCCCGCACCAGCTCCGCTTCTGAGAAGACCTTTGCGTTCATGGACGGCATCTTACCGAGAGTCGGTCTGGAATCCTAGCCCACCATATTCCTGACCGTTTCTGCTGCAACCGCCCTGCAATCCGTGTGAGCAAAGAGCAACGGGTGAATCGTCACGAACCGTCATGAACAATACGAGCTAGAGGTTTTCCGACTTGTCGTAACTTGTAGCGGAGGGAACCCCGCGTCCTCTGTCGAGACGATGTCGTTGGTTACTCGACGTCGGCCAAGATTTCGAAGGGGAGCCGCAATTGGCCGAGCGGGTCCGCATGTGATGAGACAAGGTCGGGCTCTTGTTGCCAAGGAGGATTGGGATCAGTCTTTTCTCGGTGCTCGGCCGAGCCGGTGTGGATGCCGATCTGTTCAGGAGCTTCTTTCAAGGGCCCATGGCATAAACCGCAAACGTGGCGGCGGGGGTGGATGGTTCGTTTTCGGCGACAATAGATCTCCCCGCATCGCTGGCATCGCCAGGCATATCGTGCTAGGCTCCGTACCCCATTTGACAGGGAGTGGTAAATGGTAATGCCGAGGAGCCCCTGTCGGTTGATCTCCTTCATCTTTGTTCTAAAGTCGGGGCCGTGGTCGGCCCGGCGCATGAGAATGTCGTATTGCCATTGATGGATCATCTCGTGGGCCAATGTATTAAGGACGACCCGTTCCCGACTCACTGGTCCGCGCGGAAGCTCCAGGAGCAAGGGCAGCGACAGTCGGATGCAACGTCGAGCAAGGTCCGGCATCGATTGTGTCGATGCCTCGGTCCGGGGGCCCATCCAATTCATAAAGAGGCCCAAGGAAGAAGTCAGCCGTCTGCTCCACTGGATAGGGATCGGCGGGAGGCATCCGTCAAAATAGAGGCGATTCAACCGGTTCCAGCAGTCGAGGACATCAAATGTTTCAACGAGGACCCGAGGTGTTTCCCGACGTAGGCTGGACATTTACGCAAACACCGAATGTGAGAGTGTAGGATACATCCTTCAAATTTACACTGGTGAGAGCCCAAGGATCATTTTTTTCTGACCCTTTCGAGTGAAACTAGCATTTCCAGGGGGTTGATCCCTTTCTCGAGATATCGGTAGAGTAGGTGCCTATCGAGAGTGATTGAACCCGACGCCTCGACCTGGTTGGGGACCTTCAGGAACACCGCCCTGGGACCGGAGTTGACGAATAGCACATATGGTACCGACAGAGGAGGACAGAAACAGATGAGCAGACAATCAACGGTACTGCGAATTATCCACACAGTGGCCGCCCTGAGTGTCATTGGATTGTTGACAGCATGCGGAGGAGGCGACGACGGGGCTCCTCCTGTCCCACCGACGATCCAGACAACCCTCTTGCAGCCTGCCGATGTAGGGTTGGGCTATTCTGCGACACTGAGCGCCGCCGGCACCGGGCCATTCACCTGGACGAGAACGAGCGGAGCACTGCCGGCGGGACTGAATTTGGCTACAGATGGTACGGTCTCCGGAACGCCCACGAGTCCCGGCCCATCTTCATTTCAGGTTGAGGTGACCGGACCCGGCGGCAAGGACGGTCCTACAAACGTACAGCTCTTAGTCCGTGACAAGGTGTATCCGGCCTCTGTGAACAGTTCCGGGGCTCAAGGAAACGGAGACAGCGGGTTCAGCCTTCCGCCATCCCGGATCGGCGGTACTCCAAGTTTTAGCCGGGACGGTGGTTACGTCGCCTTTGAATCACTCGCCTCTAACCTCGTTCCCAACGACACCAATGCTCTGAGAGATATCTTTGTTCATGACCGTCAGACCGGGCTGACAGCAAGGGTCTCGGTGGCAACAGGGGGGGCTGAATCATTGGGAGGGGCCAGTCAGAATGCCCGCATCACTCCGGATGGCCGGTTCGTGGTTTTCGATTCATTTGCGACCAATCTCGTTCCCGGCGATACCAATGCAAGCAGCCAAGGCGGGGGAGGACGGGACATATTTGTCCACGATCGAAACAGCAGCACCACCGAGCGGGTCACACTGAACAGTGCAGGGGATCAAGGGGTCTGCAACGCGCTCCCTGCAGGGGGAGTCGAGTGTAATAGTTTCAGCGGAACGATCAGCGCAGACGGACGGTACGTCGCGTTTTCTTCCTATGCTCAGAATTTGGCCAGCGGAGTCAATACCTTCTCGAACGTCTATGTTCGTGACCGTCAGAGCCGAACGACGACACGCATCTCACTCGGTGCGCAACCCAACAACAATACGAACGGCGATAGCCTCGGTGTGATGATCAGCGCCGATGGGAATTATGTGGTCTTTCAATCGGAGGCAAGCGACCTCGTCACGGACAACCTCGTCGCAGACACGAACGGGGTGTCCGACATTTTCGTCTGGTCCCGGGCGACAGGAAAAATTACGAGGGTATCAACCGGTCCAACCGGAAGTCTTGCTAATTTGGCCAGCTCTCAACCTTCGATTAGCGCCAACGGCCAGTTGGTCGCCTTTTCGTCTTTGGCTAGCGACCTCGCGACCAACGACAACAACGGCCAACAGGACATCTTTGTGAAAGCCTGGCAGCCGACGGGTACGGGAACCATCCAACGGGTCTCTGTTGATGTCAGCGGTGTCGAAGGAAACGGAGAGAGCGCCAATCCGTTCCTGAGCCCGGATGGGATTTTAGTGGTGTTCGATTCGCTCGCATCCAATCTCGTGCAGGGAGCCGCCACAAACGGCAACCGACAAGTGTTCGTCGCCAACCGAGCCTTCAACACCACCGGGGGGGCCTGGATGAAGCTCATGTCGGCGAGCAGTGCCGGTCTCGATGGCGATCAAGACAGCCGATTCGGCGCAATCAGTGATGACGGCCGGTTTGTCGGCTTCAGCTCCTTTGCGACGAATCTTTTTGCCGGCGATACGAATGGTTTTGGTGACGTGTTCGTCGCACAACGATAGGTAACGATGTAGGCTAGTGTGTTTTGGCCGGTGGCCTCCAAGGGGGCCACCGGCTTTTTTATTGGGTTCTTCAGGCTTTCGTGTGGGTAGCGAGGATAGCCCTTGTCGCCTCGGCTGACGAAGGCCGGGCGTCTCCGGGCCTTGCCCTGATGCGATGGTGTCGCCGCCCTCTTCTCATGTCGTCCTGGTGGTCGCCGCGCCTCTGAGGCCGCGTCGGAGCGCGAAGCCGGCGCGGCGACACCCGAGCCCGGCACCTGACTGGCTTGCGCCCGCCCGGGCCGCGGCCCTCCGCGCGCCGCCCTTCCAGCCTCGCCTCACGCCTGTCCCGGGGAGCAGAGCGAGGGAGGCCCGCTCGCATTGCCGGAGGATCGGGGCCCCACCGAGGGCACGGCAGGAAGGAAAGCTGGACCTGGCCGATGCCCCACGGTCGCCAGACCGTGGCGGAGCGAATTCCAGAAGGGTTCCGCCTGCGGAGCCCCGGACGGGTCGATCCGGGAGGCGCGAGAGCGGGCGTCCCCTCGCCCGCGCCGAGGGTGTGGGTTTTACAAGCAACCCACCCGATTTCCGGAAGATCCTTTTATTGGCGGTGAACGTCTGTCATCGAGCTGGCCGACTGCGGTCAGTCCAACCCCATCGTCGTGCCTCCTGTCCTGCAGGGATTCAGGTCATCCTCCCGAGGGAATGCTGACACCTCCACGGTATAGACGGTTCGGCGGCTTCATAGGACAGTAGCCGCATGCATTGTGAAAGAGACCCGAAACTGTGCATGTCGTACCAACGGGATGGAGGAAACACATGGGACAGAGCCGTCGGAATTGGGAAATGATCCACGGGGTGGTCATGCTTGCGGTAATCGCGGTCTTGGCCGGTTGTAGCGATGGGGGAGGTGGCGGTGGAGGGACGATACAAGGGAAAGGGGTTGCGATCCCGCCAAGTATCGTCACGACAGCGGTGCCAGTGGCTGATATCTCACTCCCCTATGACTCAACCCTAAGCGCCACGGGGAGTCCCGATATCGACTGGTCCATATCCGGCGGGGCGTTGCCGGCAGGGATCAGTCTGTCGGGAACAGGTACACTTTCTGGGACACCAACCGAGGAGGGACAGTTTCCTGTGAGCATTAGCGCTGTGGGGCCGGGGGGCACCGATACGAAGCTCTTGGTCCTTACGGTCCGGCCACGGACGAGTTTGATCTCCGTGAGTCGCACGGGAGAGCAGGGCAATGCTGAGAGCGGGGCCCCTCCGGCCTATGGGGGAGAGGCCGAACTCAGCGGTGATGGGCGGTTTGTGGTATTCAATTCGACCGCTGGGAATCTCGTACCCGCCGACACAAATGGGAAGCGAGACATATTCGTTCATGATCGAGCGACCCGAGAGGTCAGCCTTGTGTCGGTTGGAGTCGGTGGAGTGCCAGCCGACGGAGAAAGTCCACTCGGGGCGATCAGTGAGGATGGCAATATTATCGCCTACCATTCCTTTGCGGGGAATCTGGTCAACGGTGACCAGAATGGCCAAGGCGATGTGTTTGTACTGGACCGTCGGACCCAACTCACGACTCGGGCTTCTGTGAGGACGGTGACGGGCGAGGAAGGAACCTGCGCCCTACCTCCCGCCGGCGGCTTCGATTGCACGAGCTTTGATCCGCATCTGAATGACGATGGTAATCTCGTGGTATTCGGTTCTACTTTTTCGAACTTGGTCTCGAATGATACCAACGGTCAAGCCGATATATTTGTCCACGATCGATCGAGCAAAGTGACGGAGCGAGTCTCGGTAGGACCAGCCGGCTTCGAATCCGACGGATTCAGCGGCAATCCCGGCATCAGCGCGGATGGTCGGTACGTGGTATTTGAGTCCAAGGGAACCACTTTGGTCGGGGCCGGACAGGACACCAACGGGTTCTCGGACATCTTCGTGCACGATCGCACCACGAGACAGACGACGCGCGTGTCGGTCGGAGCGGGCGGGGTTCAGGGAAATGATCACAGCTTTACCCCCTCCATCAGTCGCGATGGGCGGATCGTGGCGTTTTGGTCCTTGGCCAACAATCTCGTGGCGAACGATACCAACGGTGTGGCAGACGTATTCGTAGTGGACTGGCAGTCTGCGTCCCCCTTGATGCGTCGGGTCTCGGTGGATCAGAACGGTGTCGAAGGCAACGGTGAAAGCCGCGTGCCGATGTTGAGCCGAGACGGGAGATTCGTGGTCTACGAATCCGATGCAAGCAATCTCATAGGCGCTGGGCAGGATACCAACGGTCAAACCGACATCTTCGTCGTGGATACCCAGCCGGGAGCGAACAATGCGGTCCGTCGCGTATCCGTGGATGGGGCGGGAGTTGAGGCGGTGGGAGGAGCGAGTTTCTTTGCCGCGATCAGCGCCGACGCCCGGTTTGTCTCGTACACCTCGTCCGCGACCAATCTTGTGCCGAACGACCTCAATGGCGTTGCCGACGTTTTCGTAACGCAACGCCCGTAGCGGGCTGAGGGCACCCGCCCGCCAAGGCTCCTGTCTCAGGAGTCTTGGCGGGCTTCTCGCGTGAAGACCTATCGGAGTTGTTCGAGGACAGACGCCATGAGGAGAGGGAACAAGATCTCATGGTGGCCGATGAGCGAGTAGCCCGTTCCACCTTTCTGAGTCGGCCGTTTCACGACGTTGGTTAACGGACGGTAGTGAGGAATAAAGTCCATATTGACGGTCGTGATGTTCGTGAGCGGGTGCCCAAGATTCCGGCCCAATGTGACGGTCTTGAGAAAGACCTCCGGCAGGATCACGGCTGACCCCAGATTGATGTAAACTCCGCCTTCCATCCCCGCCACTACTGCCGCCAGTTTCCTGAAATCCACCAACGAGGCGGCGCCGATCGCTGCTCCGTCTGCAGAGGGATGCATGTGGATGATGTCCGTGCCGATCGCCACGTGAACCGTAACGGGGATGCCTAGGCGAGCAGCGGTTGCCAGCACGCTCAGCGAGCGGTGCGGGAACGTACGATTCCGCGAAGCGATATAGTCGCCGACGGCGGCGCCCAACCCCCTGTCCTTCTCGACTCCCAGCACGATCGCCTCGTTGAGCAGGCGTCCGGTTTCCTCGGCCATACCGAACCGGCCCGAGTCGATCTCGGTCTCCACGTCCTCCGATGTTTGGCCGAGAAGCGCGATTTCAAAATCATGGATAATTCCGGCGCCGTTGAGCGCAATCGTCGTGAGAATGCCGCGTTCCATGAGATCGATGACCAAGGGGCTCAGCCCCACTTTGATCGGATGGGCGCCCATTCCGAGAATGACCGGGCGTCGCCGGCGATGAGCACGGGCGATCGCCAGCGCCACGGCTCGGAGGGTTTTGACCGCCAGAATGTTGGGTAGCCACTCCAAGAACTGACCGAAGCGGCTTCCGGGTTTCCATGGCGTGGCAAAATCGGCAATGCGCACCTTGCTGTGCCGCCGCTGAAGCGGATAGGTCTTCAGCCGGCTCACATCGATCGGCATGACGGGCGGACGAGGGCGGGTGGATCGGGGAATCTTACCCGGGCGTCGTGGCAAAGAGGTCTTCCTCAATCAACTCGCAGAGGACATGCCCCAGCGTGATATGGCACTCCTGGATGCGGGCGGTCACCGTGGAGGGCACGATGAAGCTGTACTCCACGAGCGAGGCCAGTTTTCCGCCTTGGTGACCGGTCCAACCGATGGTGATGAGGCCGCATTCGCGCGCAGTCTCGACACCCTTCAAGACATTCGGTGAATTGCCGCTGGTGCTGATGGCGATGGCGATGTCCCCCTTGTGGCCGTGGGCGCGAACTTGGCGGGCAAAGATGTCGTCGAATGTGTAATCGTTGGCGATGCAGGTCAACGCGGCGATGTCTGAACCCAGAGCCAACGCGGGCAGCGGGCGGCGATCTTTGTGGTACCGTCCCACGAATTCCGCCGCGAGGTGCGAGGCGTCGGTGGCGCTGCCTCCATTGCCGAAAAGCAGCACCTTCCGGCCTTCTCGCAATGCGTGGGCCATGACGCCGGCAACGTCCGCAATACGATCGATATAGGTGCGCACGAAGCGGCGTTTGACCTCCGCGCTGTCGTCGAACCGTTCGATGATACGAGTTTTCATTCGGGCGCCATTCTAGGAAAGGCGTTCCAGCCTGTCAAACTCCAGGGGTCGTCGTAGGCGAGGCCGTCGACGCGGGTCGCTTGGCGATGACGTTCATCGCGAGCGCGATCATGGAGCCGACATCGGAGACTGTGGCCGGGAGTACCAAGGTGTTGCTGGACTTCGCCAGTTCGCCGAATTTGGCGATGTATTGTTCGGCGACGCGAAGCTGGAGCGCTTCGAAGCCGCCCGGAATCTGAGTGGATTCGGCCACCTTCCGTATGCCTTCCGCCGTGGCCGTGGCAATCGCGAGGATCGCCTGGGCGGCACCCTCCGCCTCGTTGATTTGCTGCTGTCGCTTGGCCTCCGATGCCTTGATGACCTGTTGTTTCTCGCCCTCGGCTTCATTGATCGCTGCATCCCGCTGTCCTTCGGAGGTCAGCACCACGGCCCGCTTCTCCCGCTCGGCCCGCATCTGCTTCTCCATGGCGTTGAGGACATCCTTGGGTGGCGTGATGTTCTTGATTTCGTATCGCAGCACCTTCACCCCCCAGGGCTCGGAGGCCTTGTCGAGTTCATTCACGACTTGCACATTGATATTCGTCCGTTCCTCAAAGGTGCGGTCGAGGTCGATCTTGCCGATCTCGCTGCGCAAGGTGGTCTGCGCGAGTTGCGTGAGCGCGAACTGATAATCGGAAATGCCGTACGACGCACGTTCCGCATTCAGCACCTTGAGGTAGAGCACTCCATCGACGCCGACCTGCACATTGTCCCGAGTGATGCAGATCTGCTCCGGAATATCGATGGCGGTCTCCTTGAGGGAATGTTTGTAGCGCACGGTATCGATGAACGGCACTAGAATATGAAAGCCCGCGTTCAGGGTCGAATGGTATTTCCCCAATCGTTCGACCACAAACGCGCTCTGTTGCGGTACGACGCGCGCGGTCTTGGCGATCGTGACGACCACCAGGATCGCGAGGATGAACATGACGAACAATCCACCGGACATGGTCGATTCCTCCATAAGAGTGGCGATGCCTTGCGATTCAGCCGGACGTGACCCAGAGGGTCAGGCCGTCCACTCGTTCGACTCGACTCCGCTCGCCCTTCGTGATCTCTCTCGGTCCGATGTTGGTTGCCGACCATGCAGAACCGCGCAGCTCTACCTTCCCGATCCCTCCGGTTGCAATTGTTTCCAAGGCGATCGCTTCCTCGCCGATGAGCGTATCGACCTCGCCGGAAGGGGCCGCACGTTTCATCATCATAAGCAGCCGGCTTCGGAACAGGACCAGCGAGAGCACCGCCAGGGCTGAGAAGAGCAGCCACTGTGTCCAGTCTGGGAGAGCCAGTCCCAGGCCAAGCGCAGACCCCACGATGAGGGCCGAAAGTCCAAAGAACAGGATGTAGAATCCGCCCGGCGTGACCAATTCGGCTCCCAGGAGCACAAGTCCCACGAACATCCAGTGCCACCACAACATTGATCTGCCTCACCGAATCATGGTCTGCCGGGAGAACAGTAGGGCCGTCTGGAGTGACGACCTGTGGACGGGTGCGGCGCGTTCAACGCAATCAGTCTAGTCACGCCTCGCACCACGGTCAAGGAGCGACAGTTAATCGGTATCAGGAGGCGGCCGATCACGACAAGAGATAGCATAGTAAGATAAGCAGCGGCCGAGCCGCAGTCGTTGATCGATGGCGGGGGCGGTGCTATAGTCCGCGCTCCATGGCCGTCGAGTCTCCCGTCAAAGCGCTCCTGTGCGGTTTCTCCAGCAACGTCGAGGCTGCCGCATATGTGATCAACCGGCTGAAGCCGGACCTCCTCTGTTTTTTTGCTCCCGAATCCAGCAAGCCCCTTATCGAACAGCAGGTTCAGCCAAAGCTCGCGCAGATGCCCCGCCGGTGGGACATCATTGCGACCCCCGATTCGCTGGAGTTTGTCGCCTCCTACCATGCGCTCATTCGCGCCCTTCCGCCGCTGCTCCAGACCTGGGACGTCCTCCGCGGGGAATTGGTCATTGCTTGGGCTGATGCCTCGCCGGCCATGGTCGGGGCGCTGATCCTGGCCGGGCTCGATAAAGCGTCGCGCGTCGTCCAACTGTTGGAACCGCCTGCGGCCACGGGACCGGCCGCTGACTCGCCGATTGGAACATCGGAGGAGCGATGGAAGTGGATGCAGGGAAATCCCTGGGATGAGGGCTCGGCCTGGCTGCGCAAGGAGGCGAGTGATCTGTTCAATAAAGGTTCGTACGAAGCGGCGACCTCCCTGTTCAAGCAACTCGAGCAGCGGGTGAGCGGGGGGCAGAAGCCCCTCTATCGCGCGTTCGCCGATCTGGCCGAAGGATATGGATTGTGGCACCGGTTCCAGTACCGTCCGGCATGGGATAAATTGAAGACCTCGCACAGAGCGCTCGAGATGGCGTCGGTTTGGGGCGGGCCCCCGGGGCTCAAGGAGCTGATCCCGGCCCTCAAGGCCAATGCGGGATTTCTCGAACGGCTGGTCCTTGATCCGCAAGAGGTGAAGGAGCAGGCGGCGCTGGATCTGCTGGCACAGGCTCGGCGTCGGGCCGAGCACCAGAGGGACATCGAGGGAGCCATGGTCGCACTAGTGCGGGCTCTGGAAGCGTTTGCACAGCGGCAACTGTTCAAGCAGTACAAGATCAAGACCTGGGATGTGCAGGCGGAACAATTGCCGGACGCGCTGCGAGAAACCTGCCGCGCCTGCTATCTTGATGACGTGGACGGCAAGTACAAGCTGCCGCTTCAAGCGCAATTCCGTGCGCTGGCCGGGTTGGGCGATCAAATGGGGCAGGCATTCCTCGCGCAGTGGCCCAAGATGAAGCCGCTGCTGGATGCGGCGAACCATGGGGTGCTGGGGCATGGATTCGAGCCGGTGAAGCCGGAGCGGTTCCACCAACTGTACGAGATTGTCATCAAACTGGTCGATGTCCCGGACACCTCGCTGCCGAAATTTCCCGTGCTGAACGTGTGACGCGTGGCAGGCACCCACACGATCGACATTCGCATCTATTATGAGGATACCGATTGCGGCGGAGTAGTGTATTATGCGAACTACCTCAAATATTTCGAACGCGCGCGGACACACTATCTTGAATCGAGAGGGATCTCCGTTACCGAACTATTGCAGCAGGGCACCCAGTTCGTGGTGGTCCATGCCGAGCTGGATTGTCGAGCGCCGGCTCGGTATGGGGAGACCTTGACGATCGAAACGCGCCTTGCTGAGGTGACGAGGGCCTCACTGACCTTTGCACACGTGATCCGGGAGCGAACGAGCCAACGGGTGGTAGTCGAGGGATCGGCGAAGCTGGCGGCGACCGATCTGGCCGGCAAGGTCAAACGGATCGACCAGTCGCTTGTCGACCAACTTCACGACGCATAGAAAGCATGCCCCAATGGAAAAACTAGGAACGTGGTTGGCCATCGGAGGCGTCGCGATCGGATTTGTCGTGCTGGCTTGGTTGTTGTTTTCCGAGGGACCGAAAGACAAGAAGGACAAAAAGCCGTAGTGCTCGACCCTCGGTGTGGTCCTCTTCCGCCTTGTGTATCCTAAGTACCACCTCGAAGGGTAGAGACCTCCTCTCAAGTCCCCGTTGCATGCACCGCTCGTTCTACATCTCGACTCCGGCGGGTCCGGTTGGGATCATCTTCATCGCTGATGGTTCCGGCCTGCCGTTCCTGTTATGAACGATCAAAGTCTTCAACTGGAGAAACAGTGGTCGTGAGACTGTCTCCCTGGAACGCCAAGCTGCGCGATTGGCAGGCCCGTGCCGTGGCGGCGGTCTTGACCCATCCCAGCCCGGACTTTCTTGCGACCGCGACTCCCGCGGCGGGAAAAACGCGGTTCGCGTTGCGGATCGCCCATCAATATCTGGCCGACCGAGTGGCCGGCCGCGTGCTGGTCATCTGTCCCACAAATCACCTTCGCGGACAATGGGCGGCCGCGGCCGGCTCGGTGGGGATTCAACTGGACCCGGCGCTGACGAACGAGCAGTCCTGTGAAGCCCGCGATTACCATGGGGCAGTCGTCACCTATCAACAGGTCTGCCTTGCGCCGGCTGTATTTCAGCGGGCCTGCCGGAACCGGCGCACGCTGCTCATCTTCGACGAGTTGCACCATGCGGGCGACGGCAAGGACTGGGGCAGGGCGTTGCGGGAGGCGTTCAGCGAGGCGGCGTTTCGCCTTGCGCTCTCGGGGACGCCCTTTCGCTCTGATAACAATCCAATCCCTTATGTCCGGTACGATCACGGAGAAAGCCAGGCCGATTTCACCTATGGCTATGCCGAAGCCATTCGCGAGGGCGTCTGCCGGCCCATTCTGTTTCCGAGCTATGAGGGGGAACTGAGCTGGTTGTCGGACGGGCGCGAACATCGGGCCACGTTTGAAGACGGATTGACGGCCGAACGGCGGAGGGAGCGGCTCAAAACGGCGCTGCTACAGGAGACCTGGCTGGGGCCGGTGATTGCCGACGCCCATACCGAATTGACCCGACTCCGCAAACAGGAGCAGCCGGACGCGGGCGGCCTGATCGTCGCCATGAACCAGGAGCATGCCAGGCAGGTGGCCGAATTGGTCGGCCGCGTCACAGGAAGCCGTGCCCATGTGGCCGTCTCCGACGATCCGGCCGCCTCCAAGACGATCGAGACGTTCGCGCAACATCCCAAACAGCAGTGGTTGGTCGCCGTGAACATGGTGAGCGAAGGCGTGGACATTCCACGACTGCGTGTCGGCGTCTACGCGTCGAACGTGTTGACGGAGATGTATTTCCGCCAAGTCGTCGGGCGGTTCGTCCGGATGCAGGAGGGCTTTCCCCGACCGCAACGGGCTTGGCTCTACCTCCCGAAGGACGCGACGCTCGTGCACTATGCCAAACGGATCAAGGCCGAGCGGGACCATGTCTTGGAAGAGGTGATGCCGTCCGTGCAGCGGACGTTGTTCGGCACCGCCGGCACCTCGCTGAAGGAATATGTGCCGTTGAACGCCGTAGCCCGAATGGATGCCTTGATCGGTGAGGACGAGGCCGACCAGGAGGGAGGCAAGGGCGCACCGGCACCGGCCGTTTCATTGCATGACCGAAAGGCCGAGCTGCGGGAGGTGCACCGAACCTTGGTCGGAACGGTTGCGAGGAAGACCGGTCTCGATCATCGCCGGCTCAATGCGGAGCTCATCAAACGCACCGGCGGACGTGTCGATCAGGCGACGATTCGACAACTGGAGCGTCGGATCGCCTTGCTGGAACGGTGGCGAGAATCCGGATTTGACGGAACGCGGACGTGACACCCCTCGCCGGACGCGGCGGGCGACCCCGCTCGGCGTCCGGCGGTATCCCCTTCCTCATGACCGCTCGAGGGGACGGCGATAAAACTCCAGCGGCGGGGCCGTTCCACTCTCGAGCAAGAGACGGTCCCCCTCCAGACGATAGTGTGTTGAAGTTTCGAATGCGCGGATAAACGCCGCCTCGAACTCCATCCGCCCAGGTTCGCAAGCCATGCGCGTGGTCATGCCGGGAGACACGGTCACGTGACCGTCACGCGGTCCGAACGTGACGCGGCTGTTGTACCGGTTGCAGCCGGCATGGCCGGAGGCTCTGCCCTCCTGGAATTCGAGGATCACGGGCTCGCCATTGTCGCCATGCGGGACCGTGCGATCGCCCCAGCGAACTAACTCCCACCGATTGGACTCGATGAGTCGAGGCGCGTTCTCCGTCGAAGGAGCGGAGACACACCCCAGCAACATGACCGTGACAGCGATCGGGAAGAGATTGGCGAGGCGCATCTACAATGGTTGAGCGAGTGGCGATTGTTGACTGATGCTTTCGGCTGAATCGGGCATGGAGTCATCCGCACGAGACGACAGGCTGTGTCGGTATCCTGCCAAGATTGGCAGGCTATGCCAAGCGATTTCTTGGCGGCATTGCAATGGGACCGATTCCGGACCTGAGCATGGGTGTCGCCTGCCAACCGCGTACATCGCGCAAACGCAAGTCGCCCCCTTTGCATGGCGGGTCTGAAAAGGTATACTCATCGCGGCCGAGGCAAATGCAGCGCTTCGCCTTCCTCTGATCAATAGCTATATAGAGGATGAGCGGACCTCCGAATCTTCGGTGGAACCATTTTCGGGTTGCTGCGCGGATTCGCTCCCGCGAGGTGAGCCTGAGTCTCGACCAGATTCTTGGATACGTTCCCACCCTGAGCCGCTAGACGGCCCTCCGATCGTTGTGTTCTCCCGAATGAGTATCCTCACGCTGCGTCTGTCGGCGTGAGGGCGATCCGCACGTGGAGTCTCCAGCGTGATAAAGCTGCGTGTGTCCCGTGGCGTCTCCCATATGGATCAGGACATGGTCTGGGCCGGAATGGGGAATGGCGAGTTGTGATCCTTGCGCAGGGAACCACGAGCGTCTGGTTCGTGTCCGGAGGGGAGCGGTGACCTGCCGATTTCCCATCTCGGCTCGGTTTCTGATTCGTTCGGCCGTTCTCGGCGTAACGGTCCTGGCCGCCTGGCTATCTCTTCAGGCGGCGACGCTTCCATTTGCCTGGTTCTGGCTCAGCTGCGGGATGGCCATGCTTCTGTTCGGATTCACCGCCCGGCGGACGGCCGCCAAGGCGGTCTGGGTCAACCTCTGTGCGGCCATGGTGTCCCTCGCATTGGCCGAGGTGTATTTTTGGAACACGAAGGTGGTGAAGACCAACACCTATTGCTGCGACGACCGCTATTTCGTCCGCGACGATCTCTTAGGAGTGGTGCCTCGGAAGAGCTTCGCCGCGACCCATGTGAAGACCGCGAATGCGCTTCCCCTTTACAAGGTCACCTACACCATTGACGCCAATAGATTGCGCATTCCGCCCCCCTACGATGAACGAAACAGCCGCGGGTCCATCCTCTTTTTCGGCTGCTCCTACACCATGGGCGATGGAGTGGAAGATACCGAGACTCTGCCCTATCTGACCGGCCTTCTGACACAGGGCCGCTACGCCGTTTACAATTTCGGGTTTCATGGCTATAGCGCGCAACAGATGTTGGCCAACCTGGAGTCAGGGCGAGTCCAGAATATCGTGACCGTGGCGCCTCAGCACATCATCTACCAGACCATCCCGTATCACATGGAACGGGTAGCAGGCCTCATGACCTGGTTCCCGCATGCGCCGCGATACCGTCACTCGGACGGCGGCCGCGTCGTCCCCGACGGGCACCTCGACACGGTGGAGGACGAAACCCGCTATTCACGGATCGAGCGGTTCTGGCGGAGTCAGGGATCCATCGGGCAGGCCATCTCCACGACCATGCGAAAGTCCTACATCTACGACAAATTGGTGCCTCCATTACGAAGCCTGACCGGCGAGGACGTCCGTCTCTATCTGGACGTGGTCTCGCAGGCGCGAGCGGCGGCGGCGAGGCAATATCCCCAGAGCGAGTTCCATATTATTCTGTGGGACAACATGTTCGTTAAACACGATTATCTCCAATTCCTTCCTCAAGTGCTGGAAGGGTTCCGGAAGGAGCGCGTGCGGGTCCACCTCGTGTCCGAGATCATTCCGGACTATGACGCCAGTGCGCCGAATACGAAGTATGAAATCCATGCGCACGATAGCCATCCGAATCCCTTCACGTATCGTCTCTTGGCGACCTATATCGCCAAGAACATTCTTCACGCGGATTGAGGCAAGGGGTGGGTCTTCAGCACCACAAAGGGGTCACACAAAGGGGTCAGGTCTTGCAATCATGCACGAGCTTGCTCGATCTGCTTCAGCCGGCGTGGGTCGCTAGCTTTGCGCCGACGGGGTTGAGCACCACAGATCGGCACAACTCCGACAGGTGCGCATCCTTTTCCACAAGAATGGCTCTGAATCGATCTTCAAACAGATGGCCAACCCGACCATGCCGGCGATTGAAGGCCTGAACGTATACGCCGTTCAACTGGCGCATGCCCTGCGAGAGCGTCGGTCGTGGTATATCGACGAGCAGATGGTCGCGATTGTCCATCAGGCAGTAGGCCTGATACAGCCGGCCATACCGGTCGATCATCTGGGCGAGGGTGGCGAGAAACCGCGCATGATCTTTGTCATCGCGCACGATCGGCTGGTGGGAGTTTCCGCGTCCAGTCAGTTGGTAGACGGCGTGGGGAAACTCCAGACGAGCGGGTGAGCAATGTATGATTGCAAGACCTGACCCTCCATTTGCGCTCCATTTGATTTGACGAAGGAGCGTCGCTTTTTGCTGTCCGAGTTGATGCTGTTGTTCGGGTTCTGATTCAAACCAGCACCGACTCTACCGGACGCCGTAGTGATCTCGGCATTTCCTTTCCTCTGCCGAAGCGCACGACGAGATCGAGCCTCCGGTCACCCAACCTCAGGGCTTTGGCGAATTCGAGGCGAAGGCGGGATTCCTCGACAGGTTGGTTCACAAAAGCATTCCGGATTCCCAACGCCGTGGCTTGCAGCGCGAAGCGCTCATAACAGCGGCCTGCTTCGACCCAGTGAACCTTGTCGTTGACGTTCGATACGAACACGGCGATTCCCGCCGAACTGCGGATTTGGCGGGCATACTTGGCATTTTCAGGTTTCACGCGAAAAAGCGAACGGAACAGTAGCCTCCCCAGCCAGCGTGGAGTCGGAGGGCTTCCGGTCGATCGAGCCGTCAACCCATCACCGGTTCGGATCGCCTCGCCATCGCTGAAGCGAATCCAACTCTCTAACTCGCTCACAAAAGCCGGGTTGTCGATCTGCATGGTGTTGCCCTGAACCACATATTCGAGAACCTTCTCCATTGCTTCCCGCTCAGTCAGCAGGATGACCACAACGCCGTTCCCGGTTCCGGCTGTTTCGAGCAGCCGCAGTTCTTCCGTGGCCAGTGGTCTACCGTCAAAGCTGGTTCGTGTGCATTGTCGATAGGGAATTGCTTTGAACAGAGGCGATTCTTCCGCTTTCCATCGTTCCAGCATGACCGTGATTACTCCGCCGGAAGCAGGACTGAAATCCACATTCCCCATGAAGCCGGATGCCCTTGCCGCCTGGACAAGATTCTCGGCGGCGCATCCCAGCGACACGAAGAGATGATGGTCATCCGGATCGACCACCGGGGTACGTCGGGACAGATCCGGCAGGATTGCAATGGAACGATTCTCCAGCCGAAACCGCCAACATTGTGTGTTGTGCCCGGACGGGGCCAACGTGGCGTAGCGGACGATCTCTTTCATCTGCGCCGCCTCATCGGACGGCACGCCTTCCGAGTGGCGCCAGATGCTTTTCACCGCCTCAGCGTAATTCATCTCGCCGATTGCCTCGCAACCCTAGCGCTCGAGATCAGCCGACCCAGAACCGCGCAGGGCCGTCCGCTGCCCGCTCCTGTTGGACGGCCCGCGGCTACTCCTCGCTGAAGTAGTCGGAATCAATCTTCTTCACCTCATAGGAGCGAGCTAGGGACACGCCGACGTTGTGGTCAATCATGTGCTTTGCGAGCGCCGCGCCATCGATGAGCACGATCGTGCTGTCGATTCGAGAGGCGAACTCAATGGCGTCGGCGGAAAAGGACGACGTCGTAATGAATACTCCCTTGCGGGCCCGATGCCCCTGAAGCGCTCCAGCGAACTTCTGGATCTCGGGGCGTCCCACCGTAGAGTCCCAGCGCTTCGCCTGGATGTAAATCACATCGAGCCCCAGGCGATCCTCCTTGATGATCCCGTCGATCCCTCCGTCGCCACTCTTGCCGACAGCCTGCCCGGCGTCGCGAAGCGTTCCTCCGTAACCCATCCGAACAAGAAGCTCGACAACGAGGCGCTCGAAGAATGATGGGGATGCGCCTTTCACTTGGTCGAGGAGTTCACCTTCGAGATCGAGTCGGAGGCGGCCGTATGCCGCATCCAAGGCTTCCTCAGGTGTGGCGTCGCTAGAGACGATGATCGGTGTTGGCGCTTCATCCGGACGCTCATGTCGCAGCTCTCGGAAAGCCACGAACTCCGGAAACTGCTCCAGATACTTGACATCGACGCGCTCGGGCTTCGACGCGAGCACGGATTGCCCGCGATCGGTGATACGGAAGTAGCCCCGGCGAACAGACTCAATCAGACCAGCCTTCTTGAGGTAAGTCCGCGCCCAACCCGCTCGGTTCCGAATCACGGTCTGCTGACCGCTGCCGAGCAACTGCTGGCGCTCCTCGGACGACAGACTGAACTCGTCGGCTAACGAGTCCACAACTTCCCCGATGTTGTGCTCCTTGCCATCCCTGAGGAATCGAAGGAGAGGCAGCATCACCGTTTGGTAGTCGGGTATCGCCATTCAAGACTCTCAGCCATCCGTCTTTCGGTCCGTCCGCTCCCGTTCAGCGGCGCGCCGCTGAACGGGATGGTTGGGCGTCTGGCTTCTGAAGCACCCAGATCATCACCGGACTTCGGCCTGCATCGAACGGAGAGCGATCGTAGTTTCCATAGAGATCGAGGACATGGAATCCCGCGTCTCGCGCCATGGTCTCGAAATGATCTCTTTCGACGAACTCGAACTCCATTGGCATCAGGTGCTTCGAGCGCAGCCGCCCGTCACTATCGAAAAACTCAAAAACTTGAAGGCGCGTCACCAGAGGCCGTCCGCCCTGTTCGAAGCCGGAGACGACGAGGCTCCCGTCCGGTGTCGCAAAGCGTCCGACGAGGCGCAGCGTTCCATCCACTTGGGCTCGGCGCACGGCGGGATTGTGCATCGTGCAGATGAAGCGGCCGCCTGGCGCCAAACATGCGAACACGGCCGAAAGTGCCTGGCGCTGACGCGGCTCGCCTATGATTTCCATGAACGATTGGAATGGCAGCAGCGCGAGCTGATAGCGTGTGTGAAGCTCGAGTTGGCAGACATCGGCACACAGTACTTCTGCGCTGAGACCACGATCCCTCAGTTTACGAGACAGAACGTCGAGCATTCCGCGGGATCCATCGATGCAGGTCAATTGCGCTCCCGCCTGGATCAGCGCGAGTGAGAGCCGACCTGTGCCTGCGGTCAATTCCAAGATCGGCCCCTCGACCTTCGCCGTTTCCTCCAGAAAGAACGGGATGTCGTAGTCCGCGGCCACGTACAGGTCATAGATCTCCGCGACGCTGTCGTAGTCGACCGGAGTACGGCTCATAGCTGCCTCATAAGACGCCCAACGCCTGAATGAAGCCGCGCCGCGTAGCGGCGTCGGGTTGAATGAATGAACCAGAATAGTGAACCAGTACGGGTCACAGAATTAGGGGGCAGAGTACTCTTGCCTGGTGGGATGTAGCTCGTTTGGTCGACCCCCTGTTTCCCCTATCAAGCTCCTTCCGACTTTCCTGCCGATGGCCTCCCTGATACGTCTTACCTCCCACCACTCGCCCTGCTGCGTCGCTGTCCGGATGCGATCCCATTCATGGTCAGGCAATGAGTCCTCAAGCCGGCTGGCATAGGCGCTCGCTCGGGCTTGTGGGTTGTCTCCCAACGTCACGTACCAGGAGTCCTCATCAAGAAGAGGATCTGGTCGTCCCAGGGCCCGTCCGGTCATGGTCGGCATTGAAATACCGGACATAGCGTTGCCCAACGCTCTGCATGAAACGACTCAGATCGCCTTCGTGTCCCGGTTCCATCAAGAGATGAACATGGTTGGTCATGAGCACGGATGCATGGAGCCGTACCCCGCATTGCTGTTTGGCCACGAGCAGACACTCGCCAAAGACCTGATAGGCCTTCGGAGCATGAAAGACAGGTTGCCGATTATTGCCGCGCTGGATGACGTGATGTGGGGACGCCGGTAGGCTAAGTCGAGGCGGACGCGCCATGATTGGCAAACCCCGCACACCAGTGAGGTCGGGACCCTACGTCACGGCTGGCGGGACTGTCAATGCAATAGTTCTCTGACCCCTATTCCGGTTCCAATCTTTGTCATCGCGCACGATCCACTGGTGGGAGTCTCCGCGTCCAGTCAGATGGTGGACGGCGTGGGGAAACTCCAGACGAGTGGGCGAGCCATGCTGGAACTCGACTCCAACGCGATGTGTGACTGCAAGACCTGACCCTCAATTCCCACCATTCCTCAATTCGGTGGACCCTCCATTCGGTGAATGAATTGTTAGCCGAACCTACGCTTTGACAGGGTAACGGCTGGAAATGGCGATACGGTTCCAAGTATTGATGACCACCGCAAGCCATTCGATGGCCGCGATTTCCTCTTTGGAAAGATGTGCGGAAGCTTGCTCGTAAACCGTATCTGGCAATTGACCATCTGAGATCAGCGTGATCGCCTCCACCAACTTCAGAGCGGCACGTTCTTTTTGCGTGAAGTAATCGGTCTCTCGCCATGCTGCGAGAACAGAGATGCGATCACTGCTCTCTCCACTGGCCAATGCATTCCGTGTATGCAGCCTGACGCAGAATGCACATTGGTTGATCTGAGAAGCCCGCAAGCGTAAGAGGTGAGAGAGGCCATCTGAGATACCTGCTTGGGTCGTTGCGTCAGACGCAAGCCGATCGAGTGCAACAACTGCCTGATATAGCGCAGGCGAGAATGTTCCAAGATTGATTCTTTCAGTCATGCAGATTCCTCTGCTTGGAGGCTAACGCCGCCGTTCACCTGCGGCGGAGCGAGTGATCGCAGGGAGCGAGGCCGGCGTCAGGTGAACGCTAGAGCTCAGCGGCGGCAATGGAGCGCTGCGGAACTGCCGTCCGCTGCAGTGCCTTGTTCGGCTTATTTGTTTCCAACATAGATTGATATTGGATAGGAAAAATGGATTTCGTTGCCAACCAAGTGAGCATCCATGCCCAATGAATTAGCATTGATATCGTTTTTGAATATGTCCCTTATCTTGTCATCATCCCCAGGTTTGGGAAACGATGCCTTGAGTTGCTTTTCAAGCTCCATCGGAACGGTATAGCGTCCACGCCGAAGATTGCTCAACCCGGATTGTCCAAGAAGTTGTTCCCATGACTCGTATGACAACGCTCGGGTATGAGATGGATCACGGAGCTTTTCCATGTGGTTGTAGGCCTCAGCTTTGTCGGCAGGCAATGCTGCGTCTGCTATCAAAACAACGCCTTTCGGCTTACAGACTCTGATCATCTCCGTCAAGACCGCCTTCGGGTCGAGAAAGTGATGGAAGCTGTATCTGGTAACGACGATGGAGAATGAATCGGATGCGTAAGGCAATGGGGATGCGGTTCCGATGTCCCATGAGAGATTGGTCAAACCAAGTTCCTTTTGGCGATTCATTGCCTGCTGGATCATCGTTTCGGTGAGATCAACTCCCGTAACATGCTGAGCCACCTTGGCAAACTCGCAAGCCACCAGCCCAGGTCCACATGCAACATCGAGGACGAGGTCATCACCAGAAACGTTGCACATCTCGATGAGCATGTGGATTGAGTCCAAGTGCCCAGGCAACTTGGCGAAGGGAATTGCCTGCTGGGTAAATTGTTTCACAATCTCCGCGTCATGTTCCTGTTGACTTCTTGCGGTCATTCTTTATCTCCTTCTGCCTAACGCGGGGCCTGAGCCGCGCCTGGAAGCGGGCCGACCGAGGAGGAGTCTCAGAAACGGTCATTGTTCAGAGGTTCCTTTGGCGGCGTTGTGTTACAAGGACTTCTTCATGCGCAAAAGCGGAACCGCGGTACCTCCGCGACCATCAATCATGTTTTCGTCAGCCACATACCCGCAAGCGCGATAGAGGGGTTCTCCGGCCAAGGTGGCGACTAATTCCATCCTGGTAAAACCTTCTGCTTGCGCCGCCGCTTCGCAGAGCGCAATGATCAGCCGCCCCACGCCTTTGCGGGTGTGGTGGGGATGGGTATACATCGCGCGGATGCGTGCCGCGTCTTTCGTCGGGTCGAGGAGGGCCGCACTGCGTCCGAGGGTCTGATCTCCACCATACAGGGTGGCACGGCGGCTCCATCCGCCACAGCCGGCAAGTTGACCATCTACATCTACAATGAAATAGGTCTTATCATCAATCAGCTGAGTGTCCAAGCCCATAATGGCTCGACTCGAGGCAATCTGGCGTTCATCGAGAAATGGCTTCTGCAATTCTGCGATTGCCGCGTTCATTAACAGTCTTAACGCGTTGAGGTCGTGGCGGCCGGCCAGCCTGTGGATCAATGTCGCTTGCGTCATCACTCCTCCTTGGGCCTGATTGAATTCAATCCTCGATGTCGGGGTCACGATTTCAGGGGTCAGATGTCAGGGTCACAGGGGTCAGATGTCAGGGTCAGGTCTTGCAATCATGCACGAGCTTGCTCGATCTGCTTCAGCCGGCGTGGGTCGCTAGCTTTGCACCGACGGGGTTGAGCACCACAGATCGGCACAACTCCGACAGGTGCGCATCTTTTTCCACGAGAATGGCTCTGAATCGATCTTCAAACAGATGGCCAACCCGACCATGCCGGCGATTGAAGGCCTGAACGTATACGCCGTTCAACTGGCGCATGCCCTGCGAGAGCGTCGGTCGTGGTATATCGACGAGCAGATGGTCGCGATTGTCCATCAGGCAGTAGGCCTGATACAGTCGGCCATACCGGTCGATCATCTGAACGAGGGTGGTGAGAAACCGCGCACAATCGTTGTCATCGCGCACGAGCCACTGGTGGGCGTCTCCGCGTCCAGTCAGATGATGGACGGCGTGGGGAAACTCCAGACGAGCGGGCGAGCCATGCCGGGACGCTACTTCAGCGCAATGTGTGATTGCAAGACCTGACCCTTTGTCTGCTTTTCGAACGACTCGGAAGCTGCTCGGAAGTCCAGCGCTTCCGAGTCGAGTCCGGGCATCGGCTGCTCGTCGAAGGTCTCGCTCCGCCCGAAACGGCGAAGCTCCTCGACGAGCTCGCGATCCGCGCGGCGGTTGGTCGACCCCACGCGGACGTACACCCCGGCCTCGCGCCCCTCGCGCTTCAGGTGGTGCGGGCGCGCCGGACTCGGGTGTACCTGCACGGCGACGACCTGCGTACGCCGCCACGGGAGAATCTCGATCTCCGGCACGAGCCGCGGGGCCACGTGGTCGCTGACGAGGTTCGCCAGTCGCTCCTCCAGATCGAGCGGCTCGCGGATACCCCGCACATGGCCGGTTCTGTCTTCCACGCCCAGCAGCACGATCCCGCCGGCGGTGTTCGCTAAGGCGACGACGGTCTTGAGCAGCCCGTCGGGGCCGGAGAGCTCGCGCTTGAACTCCAGCGTCTTGCCTTCCGGGCGCTTGAGCAGGTCGACCAAGTTCATCGCGCTAGGAAGCCTACTCGGAAGCTCCTGGGCACGTCAAGCTTCCGAGCTCAGAACCCCTCCGAGGCCGGCCGGCAAAGTACAGACGGGCGACGCGGTAACGTCCGTCCGCCCGGCACGGACCGTGGACGTGGGGCGTCTAACGGCTAGGTTTCAGCCACGGAGGCTCATGACCGGACCGGCCGCCGACGGCTGCAAACCCTGTTAGGCACCGCGCGAATCAGTCGGTGCGCAAAGCCCAACTACTTTCGGGCGCTGATGCCGTCCGCCGCGTCCATCTTTGGTTTGAGCTCGTTCAGATTCGCTCTCGCGAACGTGACATTAGCCGACGAGGCAATGATGTTTGGACCCGTCGGGGCCCCCTGCGCCACCATCAGCGCCATTCGCAGCGCCGGTACACCGACGAGGTAATCCTGTGCCGTCAGACCGTTCTCCTTGAGGATGGCCATTGCCTTTGGATCCTTCTCTACTTGCGCGCGACGTTCAGCGGGGGTCATCTTCATCGACTTGGCCACCCGATCCTGAAAGTCCGGTAGGGACACCAGATATTTCGTCATCGCCTCCAGCGCTGAGATGAGCTGGTTGGCGCGCGGCAGCGTGAGCTTGTAGTTGAGGATTTCCTGGCGGCCGTCGGACGAATCTTTGGAGCCCTGCCCTCCAGCCACGTCGGTCGCGAGCCCAAGGGACATGACGACAAGGGACATGACGACGAGAAGAACTACCGTGCGGAGCATGAATCCCTCCTCTGCTTCTGGTCCTGCAATATACCGTCAACGCCGGGCGCCCGACTTCGAAGATCCGTAGCGACGTTCCGGTTGCTCGTTCAGGTGCCTAACGTTGGAGCTAACCGGCCTGCCGCTGCGGGTCCGGTTGAGCGACTGGTTAGGCGACCTCGTGTCACTCAGCGTTGTCTATTTCGTGACAACGCGTGCGCTCGCTGGCTGCAGGGTTGGCGAAGTTGCACAACCCATCTCAACCGCAACACTCGTCATCCCCCTTCATCTCGACATCAATCGCGACTCGGCGAACACGAACACTCTTGACCTTGTCGCCGGGCAGGTCCAGACACTCGAGAAGCCGGCTGGCTCTGTCGCGGCACTGCGCCTTCTTGTCTTCAGGCGTCCGGTCGTTGAACGGCATCTCGAGGTCCGGATCGATTCGGTACGTCATGCCACCGATGACCGCGGTATCGGCGGTCGCGGTGACGACGATGTCGCGCTCGGCTGCGGCCGCGACGTCAGCCTTCGTGAATGGCGCGCCCGCGTGGACATCAAAGGTGACGAGTCGTTGCTCGCGGGCCTTCAGGCGGGCGCCGCCTTCAGGCAAGGTCTGCAGACCGATCCGCCATCCTCGCCGCGCCAACATTGCAGGAAGAACGATAGACACCTCAATCTTCGCGGCTGTCCGACCAGGATTGCCCACCCAGAAGCCCTTGCCGTGGAGTCCCGCCATGAGACCCGCCAGTCCGCCGCCACCCGGAACGAGCGTGACATTCCGCTGACCGACGTTGTTGTCGTTCGGCACGAGGCGCCAGTCCTCGACGACTTCGCCCGCCGTGAAGTTGTCGACGTTGCTTGGATCGCCTGTCGCCGACACGATCATCAGCATGCAGTCATGCCCCCAGGCGTTCGTGACGGGGGTCCACTCGAACGGGCCGACGGTCTTCTCTTCGCCGTCGTTGGGCTGCAGCGTTCCGGCTGAGAGTTGGGCGGTCGTCATGGGTTGCAGGTCGTTGGGCCAGAGCACCCCTGCGGAAGGCTTGCAGTGGTAGCCCTTCACGACCACGTTGTTGGCGACGGACGTGCCACGATTCTTGATCTTCACGTAGGCGTAGTTGGTGGCGGGGTCCCCTCCCGCATCGAGCAGCGCCGGTTCTTCGTGGCCCGCCAAGCCGTCGGGGTTACGGCGGTTCCAGATCGTCGTCGTTGCCCAATGGACCGGCAGATACTGGTACTCGCCCGCCCGGCTATCGTCGATGTAGACATCGACGCTGGGCGGTGCGCCGCCGTTGAGATTCTGTTTTTCAAATGCCCACGTGAGCACCTTGCCGTAGGCGCCTCCAAAAACCCCTTCCGAGGTCCAGTTGCCGGCGTCCGCGGTAATGAGCGCACTGAGAAAACCAGCGGCCGTCTTGGCGGTGCCGCCGACGCCCAAGCTGGCCGGGGTCATGCTGCCGACGGCTCGCAACAGCAGATAGGCCATGCAGCGCGCGGCGAATTCGCGCCGGACGACACTGTTCGAGTCGCCACCGATGGATCGGTAGGCACGGAACATCGTCGTGGAGAGAATTTGCTCGCTGAGGTAGCTGCCGAGATCGGCCGTGCCACCCCACGCCCACTTGCCGATGGTTGCCGTCCCGGAAGCGCCAGTCCCTCCGCCGCCCGTAATCGTCACCGTCGGCGCTCCGGTAAAGCCTGTGCCGTGGTAAGTGACCATCAGGAAGGTAACTGCCCCTCCGGAGACAAATGCGAGCGCTTTCGCACCCGAGCCGCCGCCTCCGCTGATGGTGACCGTGGGTGCACTTGCGTAGCCGGAGCCTCCACTCGTCAGAGTCAGGGCAATCACTCCGGAATCCGAAGGCGCCCGGTCTGATCGTCTTTCGAAGTAGGTGACGAAGGGCGCAAGGACAAAGCGGTCAATCGTGGCCGCATCGTGCCACTTGGACACGTAGTCATTGAGAATCATGGCGAAGCTGTCACCGGCGCTGTGCGCGAAACCGAAATTGGGGCCTCCGACATGGTCGTAGAGGATCCCGTGGCCGCCCAGTTCGTGAAGGACCACGCGCCAGTCTGTTGAAATGCCGATCGGGTTGGCGGTGTCGCCCTCGTCCGCAAGCGCATAGCACGTGTGATCGATGCCGTCGCCGTCGCCGATACAATGGCCATTGACGACGTTTCCAAGGGCGCGATGATCGACTTCAACCGGGAACGCCGTACCGTTGAAGTACCCCCCAGCGCCGGTCAGCGAAAACCCGAGGTCGGCCACCAGCCGAAAGAATCGGTCGGTGTGGTAATAGGCGTTGACTGCCGAAAACTGGTTGGTCCGCACATCCCAGATGTCGAAATCACTACCCGCAGGCCGTGTGGGGGCACCGACGGTCGGGGTCTCGATCTCGGTCAGGGTCGCCCAGGTGCCCTGAAGTGATTGGGTGGAGGGCGTTCCCGTGGGCGGATTCAGGTTGGCAAGCGGCTCGTTATCTCGATGCGGGTTCAGCACGGCGTTGCTTTTGTCCGCCGTATTGGTTGCCGTGCCACTGCTCGTGATCGGATCGTAGGTGAAGACCAGCCCGTTGATGCCCGAAGTGAGGGCCCGCAGATAGAGGATCGTGTTGGTCTCGACCTCAACGAGCACTCGCCAGTTCATCCGATGGCCGTTATATGGCAGGCGGAAAATGAGCTCGGCGACGAGGTACCAGCCTCCGTCGCGGATTGACTTGGGTACAGGCGGGAGCGGCAGCGTCGGCGGCGTGCCGCAGAGTGGCTGATCGACCGAATGCGGGTGGTCCTGCGTCCGTGTCGCCGGATCGTACCGGTAGATGAAGAAGCGGCCGCGGATCAATCGGGCTGCGGCCTCTGGATCTTTCACCGCTTTTGACGCCTTGGCTGCCTTGCCGACAATCTCGGGCAACAGGTCCGAACTCGGAACGGCGGGCGCTTCAACTCGCCTCGGTCTCGGCTGTGAAGGCGAAGCGTCGATCTTCTCGGCGGTCGCAAACAGCCGGCGGTAGCGCTCCAGCGCTTCGGCTGAAGGCATTCTTGCGTCAATGCCTTGCTCGCTGGTGTCGGTCGCGGCAACGACACGAGTTGGGGCCTGTTTGATGGTGGCGCTAACGCCGGCCACCCAGACTGGAGTATTGAGATAGGTCTGGCAATAGGCAAAGGTGGCTGAGTCAAACAAGACTTTTTCCTCGCTGAAGCGATACTCGACACCCTTTTCCTGAGGGTCGAGGTATGAGACCGATTGTTCGAGGCTCTGCAGCTGCTCGCGCGCTATGTTGAGCTTTCCGGCCATCTCGCGCACATAGGCCGCCGCAGCCTCCCGGCCGCGAAGGCGCTCGATCTCGCGATATTCGTCGAGGTGATTGATTCCTCGAATGCGGCCAGCATCGTCGAGCGTGAGAGTGGCCTTTATGGAAGGGTCGTAGGTTGTTTTCATGGCTTATCTCCTTTCGTTTCAAATAATGGGTGTTCCCGGTCGCCTAACGTTTGAGCTCAGGCCGCGGCCCGTCAGGGCCGTCGCGCCTGCAGCGAATTGTTGGGCGACAACTTCGCTTAATAGTTTCCTGGGCCGGACTTTTCCAGATCACCATCAAAGCAATACACGATGCCATCAAGATATGGGCGCACCTCCTTCTCCCAGCTTGCCTTACGATGGGAAAAGGAAATGAGTCTTGCAGCCGTCAATTCTGGCGATGAGCCGTCTGAGTATTTTACGGCCTTATAACCAGAAAAAGTATCCGCTTTACTATGAAGCGAAGGGCTTTGCTTAGTGTAGGATTGGAAACTCAGGATGCGGCCAGACTTGCACTTTTCAGTTGAAGAATAACTTCTCGTCACATGAGCTTCTGAGTATGAGTCCTCGACCATATGAAGAAGGGTACCAAGCGCGTGCTCTTGGAAGTCATTTTTCGTGTCAGTCAACAAATACCTGGGCTGCAAGATCCAATTAATTTCCCATTCGGCGTGCCTGCCACCAAAGTAATTCTTAATACGATCTATTTTAACTTCTGAAAACTTGTCTCTACGCGCAATTTCTCCAATAGATATTTTGTAAGCAAACTCTGCCCACATAAATATATTTTCTTTAGTCTTATGCGGATCCTCTCCGTCTTTTGATGCCATTGAATGCAGAAACTGCAAGTCTCCGTAGTGGCTTCGGTAATGCATCATGTATCTGCCATCAATGCGAACGCCTTTCTTTGCCCTGTGCTCTGCGTCTTTCATATGGCCAAGCCAAATGGCTTGCCGAGCCTTATATAAATCCTGATTAGGGTCGTCGTTCCACCAGATCCCCCTAAGCAAGGAATCTTGTATAACCTTCCCATTCATCAGGTTGCGCTCATATTCGCATCCACTTTTGTTCTCTGAGGCTTCACATTCAGTCAGAAATATTTTTCGCCCCTTATTCGTAATGATTTCGTGAACATTTTCGCTGATAAAATCCATGAGCCCACTTTTGCTGTCTATGCTCTCTGATTTTCTGCTAAGCGGATTTATATGGAATGCACTCGCCATTGACGGCAGCATTGCGATTAATATGATTGAAACGATTTTCATCATACCTGCCCTCCATAGGCACATGATTTGATTTCTGAATGCTTCCTTGTCGCCCAACTATTAAGTGAGTATACTGCTCCCCTCTAGGACAACGGCCAGCTGAACTGAGTACACTGTGGCTGATCCACCAAGGAGGGATCAGTCATGAAGCGACGGAAGTGGGACGCCAAGACGAAGGCGATCATCGTGCTTGAAGGGCTCAAGGGCAAACCGGTGACCGCCATCTGTCAGGACTACCAGCTCAGTCAAGCGCAGTATTATCAGTGGCGAGATCATTTTCTCTCGAACGCGGCCAAACCGTTTGAGGTCGCCCAGCAGACCGAACGCGAAGCCCGGCTCCAGCACGAGAACGCTCGGCTGAAGAAGCTGGTCGGCGAGCTCACCTTGGAGCTCAAAAAAAGCGACGAGGAGGTGTGGCCATGAGCCGCCGTCCCTCGCCGACCATCGGCCAGCGCAACGCGGCGGTGCTGGCCCGGATTCAGGCGCTGAAAGCCGAGCATCCATTCTGGGGCTATCGCCGGATCTGGGCGCAGCTTCGCTTCGGAGAGAGCCTGGTCGTCAATAAGAAGCGCGTGCTGCGGCTGATGCGGACGCACGGCTTGCTGGTCATGGGGAATCCCCGGTTGAAGGCAACTCGGACGCCGATGCGGAGCAAGCCCCGGCCGACGGCGCCCAATCAGTGGTGGGGGATCGACATGACCAAGGTCATGGTCGAGCCCATCGGCTGGGTGTATGTCGTCCTCGTGCTGGACTGGTACACGAAAAAGATCGTTGGCCACTACGCGGGCCTCCAGGCAAAAACGGGACACTGGCTGGCCGCACTGGACTCAGCCGTGCAGCGCCAGTGTCCCCACGGAAGCCGCGATCACGGGCTGCATCTGATGAGTGATACCGGGTGTCAGCCCACGGCCGTTGCGTTCATGAAGGCGGCGGCGACGCTGGGCATTACCCAGGCGTTTACCAGTTACAACAATCCGAAAGGAAACGCAGATACGGAACGCCTGATGCGAACGTTGAAGGAAGAACTGCTCTGGCTCCGCGAGTGGACCAGTTCCCTGGAGTTGGAACGGGCCATCGGTGCCTGGATCGAATGGTACAACACGCGGTACTTGCACTCAGCACTGGGATATCGGACACCGTGCCAGATCGAACAACAACATCTGCTCAGCCACAGCAACACTCAGTTCGTGGCCGCTTGACAAATGGGGAGCAGTACATGAGCCGCCAGGGACCTGCGCGTGCTGGCAGCCTATCACGTGTAGTTCTTCATCCCGAACCGCGCAAAATCTGACGGATTCTCCGTGAAATACATAAGCGTGTCAAATTGATCCGTTCCAGAGAACCCCGCCCACCCGGCGGCCTATCACCCTATTGGCCCGCAGCCTATTTCGCCTCGCGTGCTGGTTAGAGTGGCTCACCCGAGCCGGTCTGCCGGGCTGCACACGCCTCGTCCGCCTCGATTCAGGACGTGCGTATAGATCATGGTGGTGCTCACATCCCTATGCCCCAGTAACTCTTGGACGGTCCGAATGTCGTACCCATCTTCAAGGAGGTGCGTCGCAAATGAATGGCGGAACGTGTGGCAACTGGCTGGCTTGGCGATACCAGCTTTACGAGCGGCTTCTTTGACGGCCTTCTGAATGACGGATTCATGCAGGTGATGTCTGTATGGCGTCCGGGTCGCTTGATCGATGTAATATTTTGAGGCGGGGAATACCCACTGCCAACTCCACTCTTCGCCTGCCTTGGGATATTTGCGATCCAATGCGTTCGGGAGGACAACACGGCCTAATCCCTGTTCGAGGTCATGCTGATGTTTCTGATTGATTTCCTCCAGGTGTCGGGCAAGGGGTTCTTTCACTGTGAGAGGGAGCATCGTGTAGCGGTCTTTATTCCCCTTGCCAGCTCGAACCACGATCTGGTTTCGGGTGAAGTCGAGGTCCTTCACTCTGAGACGGCAACACTCCATGAGTCGAAGGCCAGCGCCGTAGAGCAATGTCGCCATCAGCCATGCCGTTCCATCGAGCTGGCGGAGCAGTTCCTTCACTTCTTCGCGTGTTAAGACCACCGGGAGCCGGTGCGGCCTTTTGGCACGCACCACGCCATTCACGTAGCCGATCTTCTTCCCAAGGACCTCATGATAGAGGAACAGCACCGCGTTTAAGGCTTGATTCTGTGTGGAGGCGCTCACGCGGGAGTGTGTAGCCAACGTGGATAGGTACTGGCCGATTTCTTGTTCGGCGATCTCTATCGGGTGACGCTGCTGATGAAAGACGAGAAAACGTTTGATCCAGCCGACATAGGCCTCTTCGGTCTTGTGACTATAGTGCCTCCTTCGAATGGCTTGGCGGACTTGGTCGACGACTGCAAGATTCCATGAGATTTCTTTAGGGACCACCGGCTCGTGCCTCGGAGTTTGTTCAGTAGTTGAACGGAGCGAGGCCTCGACCTCGACCGGTTCTCCGGCAAAGAGGTCCAGCAAATGACGGACCATGTGATCGGTGTGAGGGACCGTCCAACACCGTTCACCTTGGTGCCAGCGTCGATCGACCACGGTTTTGATCTTCGCCACACGATTCGGGGAATACGGCACTCTCACGATGAGCCGTCCCGTTGGGCCTCGCTCGATCTTGATAACATCCTGTTCCATAGGAGCCGGCTACGTTCCCTCAAGAAGGTGCAACCGCCTTCTTGAACGAATGACGATTGACGAATGTTGATGGACGATTAACCCGGCCGCTACCCCCTCTTCGCATATCCTTCCGCGATCAGCACGTCGGCAACATTCTGGCCATTCAAAAACACATCGGCCACGGTGCGCCCGTAGACATCCTGCGAGACGGGAACGATCGTGATCGCTCCCTCGCGCAGGAGTGCGGCGAGCCGCTGCGCGGCTTCGAATCCGCCGGGCGTGCCGGTTTCCGGCGCATCGATCCCGCGCAGCCGGACTTTGGTGCCGTTGTAGGCGAACGTGTCGCCATCGATCGGACGGAGGAATCGCCCATCGACCTCTACCGGCCCGCGAAGGTTCGAGAGCACGTTCGAGCGCGGGAGAGTCCGGAGCCCCGGTATGCGGCCGGATCGGAGAGAGGAGGAAGCCCCGTGCTTCCGCCAGCGGTAGGGTCTCTTCGCCGAGTGCGGTCGCTTGCGGGGCTTGTGGGTCAGCTTCGGGTCGGATGGCGCGGGCGTCCAACAGGTGGGGCAGATCTGCGGCTGTGGGATCTGCCCGTTGGGGGCGGTGCCGGCCATGAGCAGCGACACCGGAAAGAGGGTAGAGGCCAGCATCATAGTGAGGATCAACCGTCGCTGCGTGATCATGGGTGACCTTTGTGTCTGGCCCACCTTATTCATGAACGCCTCTACTGCAACCGTGCATTCGCCGCTACGACAAGCCCGGCCGGCCGAAGGGACTTCTCCGGCGGCGTATCAAACACTGAGGAAGGGACATGCCCGTAGGGTGCTTCTCCGTCGGCGCAGCTACGAAAATACGATGAATAGCCGACGGTCCAAACGAAGCTTCGTATAGAGGGACTCTGCCCGATGAGCCGCCGGCTCACACGAAGTAGGGAAGGGCGGGCGGGCTCGCTGCTCGGTCGGTCAACATACTGTTTCAAGTATGCCTCCCTCCCTCGCATCTCCACGCGCCCGTCTCGCGTGGCGACTTCGCGGTTTCGTGACGAACCATCATGAATAATGTGGGCTGGGCTGAATCCTGACAAATCGGCTCTGCAAGCCAGTTTGCAAGACACGTGCACGGTCAGCGAAAGCGAGTGGGGCTGAGTGTCTCTCGCCGTTGACAATTCAGAAAACCGCGTGCTGAAATGCCCGGTAACGAGTAATCGGGTCGTCTCCTGTGCTCCCGCGCCCCGCACGTTTGGAAAGTGCTCGGCGCACGGCCGCAGTTGGAGACAACCCGGTTACACGTTGGAGTAAAGAGGGTCTAAGAAAAAGAGGGGGCAAAACCAATGGATATGTTTGGCAAAGTGGGGCTGGTGGAGATTCCGATCCTGATCGCGCCGGATCAAAAGGCCTGGATGGATAAGATGATCAAAGAGGGCCGAATTGCCGTGCCGCCGGGAGGCACCCTGGAGAAGGGGTCGCTCTATTCGATGTTCATCCGCATGCTGCTCCACAACGCGATGGAGGAGCAGAAGCGCCAGGAGGCGCTCGAAGTCGAGGACGAAGACGAATAACCCACCGAAAGGGCTGTATCGAATTCGTAAGACCGGTATCTTTATCGATACAGTCCGCCACGGCATCTGGCTCGCTTGCCGAGCGTCTCGTTCCCCGAGTCATATAAAGGGCGAACGATCTCCGATTCATATCTGCCTCCAGTGGAAGCGAGACGCGGCACATGGCGGCGGCGAAAAGCTGCTGTGCGGCAGGTGGTCGGTGACAGGATCGACAGAACGAATTGTATCGTACAGTAGTAGCGAGTAGAGAGCTTCCTGCCGATCCAGTCGCCTTATAAACAGCCCGCTACGATCGGTCCGTTCCTCATCGGTCCGCGTTCTTCTTTGTGGCGCCTCGTCGCCCGGGCTCCGTCACCACGCCTCTCCCATTCAGAATGATCCGGCGAATGATCCTGAGCCGTCTCTTCAGTGTGAGCGGTTACTCGACCCAGCCGCGTTCGAGAGACTCATTCTCGTTAAGTAAAACGGTGATGGCGTCTTCGCACGTCCTGCGATGAAGGCGACGTATCGTCGACCATGCAGGTTGGCGTAGCTTTTCGCCTACAGTTTATCCAGTTCGGCATGCCGACTCACCTCGTTGTGCGGCGCTATCACCTTGTAAATCTTAGAGAAGGTGAGAGTTGCTCACTGGTGTGGATATTGCGTCCGAGCTATGTCCACTGCCACGACACCCGTTTGGATGAAAAGACCCGCGCGATTTGTAACGCCGCGGGCGCGATCAACGATCGGTTTTCGACTGATGCGGTGAGGCGAGAGAGCAAGGACCTCTCGCATCGGTCAATTCGACGCCGGCTCGGAGACACATTCCGGGACCGCGGGGTCGCGTGTTACCTGTGGTATCTGGTCCGAATGGCTGTCTGTGAGAAAGCGGGCTGTTGACGGGAGCTCGTGTGTAACGCAGCGCGAATCACCGACCGGGTCAAGCGGCGCGGACCATCAGCACATACGACCGGTCCTCCTCAATCTCGATCAGATGACTCAAGCAGATGACGCAAGGAATGGAACAGGCCGTCGGTCGCTCGGGTGAGGCGGTTACAGAATCGGCAAAGAGTTGGGCTGCGGTACCCGATGGTCTGCTGCCTCCGCGACGGGTGACATCGCGGGCCCCGGCGATCCATGTCGATCGGCTGTCCAAGAGATATGTCATTCGAACCAGGCCGACAGGCGGCGACAGCCTCGCTGCGCGGATCCAGGAGAGCTTTTACGGGTTCCTCCCGCGAAACCGGCGGACCCGCCATGCGGGATCGACCGACGTGTGGTCGTTGCAGGACGTCTCCTTTGATGTGCAGCAAGGAGAGGTCGTCGGTATTGTGGGAAGAAACGGGGCCGGGAAAAGCACCTTGCTCAAGATCCTCTCCCGGATTGTCGATCCGACATCCGGTCGTGCGGAGCTTCGCGGGCGAGTCGGGACCCTCCTCGAGGTCGGCACGGGCTTCCATCCCGAGCTGACGGGCCGTGACAACATCTATCTCAGCGGCATTATCCTCGGTTTGACCAAACGGGAAATCGATGCCTGTTTCGATGAGATCGTGGCCTTCGCCGGCATCGGCGCGTATGTCGAGACACCGGTCAAGCGATATTCCAGCGGGATGTTCGTCCGGCTGGCGTTCGCGGTCGGCGCGCATCTGGAGCCGGAGATCCTGATCGTGGACGAAGTCCTCGCGGTGGGCGATTTTGAGTTCCAGAGCAAGTGCCTGAGAAAGATGCAGGAGATCGGCACTCACGGCCGCACCGTGCTCTTTGTGTCGCACGATATGTCGGCGGTGTCGCGCCTGTGTCCTCGGTCGATTCTCCTCGACCGGGGGCGGATCGTCGTCGATGGACCGACCACAGACGTACTGGCGGCCTATCTTCACGCCGGCCACCATCCGTCGGGTGGGAGAGAGTGGCGAGACCGCAACTCCGCGCCCGGCAATGAGTACGTGCGCGTGCGCGCCATCCGTGTGCGCGATCGCGAGGGCGCCGTGACCAGCCTCATTGAGATCCGTGAGGCCTTCACGATCGAACTGGAATATGAAGTCCTGCAACCAGGGCTCAAGCTGGCTCCGCACATCGGTGTGAATACCGACCGAGGCGAGCGGCTGTTCCTGTCCTATGAGGTCAATCAACCGTGGGACGGCCAGCCGCGCAAGACCGGCCGATATCTCAGCCGGGCGTTGGTTCCGGGCAATCTCCTGACGGAGGGGATCTATTTCGTGGGAGCCTTTTGTTACGCCTACGAGACCAAAGAAGTGAACATCGAAGTGCCCGAAGCGATCGTCTTTCAAATCCTCGACAGTCAGCAACCAGGAGGGGCGCGAGGATATATGTCCGGTCGTATTCCGGGCGCGATTCGCCCGTTGCTCCAGTGGAATTCACAGGTCGATCCGTTGACGACCGATTCCGGCGAGCTGCTGAGCGAAGGAGAGGCGAATTCACGGCGATGAAGCACTTCCTCCAGCAAGCCGCCAGGTCACCGTGGTTGGCGCCGGTGCGCGCCCTTGTCCACGGGCGACGGCAGGAAGCGTCCGTGCCGTCCGTCGGATCCGTTCGATTCGGGGACCTCCGCCGGTTGACGCCGATCAGTTCTGCGTGGGGGTTTGATCGAGGACTTCCGATCGATCGCCACTACATCGAACGATTTTTGACGCGCGAAGCACCATCGATCGCCGGATGTGTTCTGGAGATCGGCGACAATAGCTACACCCGCCGCTTCGGGGGCGCCTCCGTAACCGTCAGCGACGTGCTGCACGTCACGCCGGGCACGCCGCAGGCGACCATCATCGGAGATTTGACGCACGCGGATCACATCCCGACGAATCGGTTCGACTGCATCATTCTGACTCAAACCTTGCAGCTCATCTACGACGTCCACGCGGCGATCCGAACGCTGTTCCGGATACTGAAACCGGGCGGCGTCGTCCTGGCCACTGTGCCGGGGATCACCCCGATCAGCGACAGCCAGTGGTCGAGCCAGTGGTGTTGGAATTTCACGCGCCTGTCGGCAGCTCGGCTGTTTCAGGAACAGTTTCCCCCCTCGTGTGTCAGGGTGGACACGCAGGGCAATCTTCTCAGCGCCCTGGCATTCTTGCAGGGCCTGGCCGCTCAAGAGTTATCGCCGGAAGAGTTGGCGCATACCGATGAGCGGTACGACGTCACGATCACCGTCAAGGCGGTCAAGCCGATTGCGACCGAGGCCGAGTCGCTGGAAAGTCTCCGATCATAACATCCACGCCGATGGCCATGATGACGCCGACGACGAACATGCGACGAAGCCTTTCGGCGACTTCGCGCGTCATCGACCGGATTCGCCGACGGCGTGCGCGACCCGGCATGATCCTGCTGTACCATCGTATCGCCGCAGGGGGGCCGGACCCGTGGGGGTTGGCCGTTTCGCCGGCCCAATTCAATGAACATTTGAGCGTGCTGCGTCAATTCGGTGTGCCGATGGGACTCCAGGAGTTCCTGTCGCGCCGAGCGGAGCGTCATCAGCGGGCCCCGGCCATCGTCGTAACATTCGACGACGGGTTTGCCGACAACCTGACGCAGGCCAAGCCGCTGCTTCATCGGCACAAGGTGCCGGCCACCGTGTTCGTGACGGCCGGAATGGTCGGGCGAAATCGGGCGTTCTGGTGGGATGAGTTGGAGCAGCGGCTGTTGCACCCCGGGACGCTTCCTTCGGAGTTGAGGTTGACGATCAACGGAAATGTCCATCGATGGACGTTGGGGCAGACGGCCTGCTATGGGGCGAGCGACGTGTCCCCCCACCTCTCGTGGCGGGCCTGGGATGCCGCCTGTCCGACCGAACGTCACGTCCTCTATCAGGCTCTGTACGCTCTGTTGTTTCCGCTGGAAGAGACGGCGCGCGAGGATATCCTGGATGAGTTGGCCGCTTGGGCCGGCGACTCCTCGTGCGTCGCGCGCGAGACGCATCGCGTCTGTACGCACCAGGAACTAGTCGAACTCGCCGCCGACGGCGCCATCGAGATCGGCGCGCATGCCTTGACGCACGTGTCGCTCGGCGCACTCAGCCCTCGGCAACAGTGGAGAGAAATCTGGGAAGGAAAGGCCTTGTTGGAAGGGATCGTGGGACGACCGGTGAGGAGTTTTGCCTTTCCCTTCGGCCGACCGAGCGACTACAGCCGTGAAACCATCGCGCTGGTACGGGCCGCCGGATTTACCTGCGCTTGCACGACCGCCGGGACAGTGGTGTCGCCGCAGGACGATGCGCTGGAGCTTCCGCGATTCACGGTTCACGCCAGGGATGGAAAGAGCTTTGCGGCATGGATGCGCGATATTCTCCGGTCCTAGATTCGAACCCGCTTCCCCCGCCTCGGGGCGAGGCCTCGCGGAAGCCCGTGATCCCCAACGGAACGGCCGCCGGCAGTCGGTGCGCCATTCCGCCGGCGGAGGTGAGCTTCCAACCCCACTCGTTCGCCGATCCGAGCGGCCGAGTCTTCCTGTGGAACGGGCACCTGTATCGGGGACTGCGGGGGAACGCCGCGACCCATCTCGGTCGGTTGGTGAGGGAGGGGACCCTCACTCCTTTGGTTGAGCGTGGACTGTTGATCGAAACGACCATCAAGCCTATGACGCTGGCGGAATATGATCTGATCGTTCAACACAGGCGAGTGCGGGTGGTCTCCTATCCGCAGGAATGGTGTCCGGCGATGTTCAAGCGGGCGGTGCGGCACATCGTTGACCTGGCTCTCGAGTTGGCCGGGCACGGGTTGATGCTCAAGGATGCCCATCCGTGGAATGTCCTCTATGAGGGAACCGCGCCCGTCTTTATTGATTGGGGATCGATCGTCTCCATCGAGGAATCCGAACCCTGGTCGGGACTCGACGAATTCCATCGGTTTTGTCTCAACCCGCTCAAATTGATGAGTCGTAATCTGGATCATCTGGCACGCGCCATGCTGCCGACCGATCGAGGCGTCACCGACTCGGATGTGGCGGCGTTGTGCGGCAACCTTCCGTCTCGCAGGCCGGCGGGTATCCGCGCGCGCCAGCGGCTGGCCCGTCTCACGGAGTCGATCCGAGGCCGGCTGAATCATTCCGCCGAGCCGCGGCGATGCCTCACCGAGGAGTTGCGGCGGCTGCGAGAGGAAGTGGAACGGGTGCCGGTGCCGGAAGGAGCGGCCTCGACGCACGTTGCGACACGACAGGATCGGCGGACGGCGAGTGAGGCTCAAGACGAGCGCACGGCGACGTTGCGGCGCGTCATTCGCTCGATCGGTCCTGCCACCATGCTGGCGATCGGCGGGCGCGATCTGATGGAGGTGATCACCCCTCCTCCGTGCGAGGCCACCCTGGTCGCATTTGACGCAGACCCCTCTTGGATCACGGATCTCTATCGACAGGTCGATGAGACGCAGGGAGCAATCCTGCCACTGATCATGGATCTGACCAAGCCGACTCCGTCGATCGGGTGGGGCAGCCATTGGGCGATCGATGCGCGGGAGCGATTCCGCTCTCAGTTGGTCGTGGCCGCTGACGTCGCCCACTTGGCCAAGGATAGACATTTTGCGATGCCGCTCATTGTGGAGGGGCTTGCGGCCTTCGCTTCCAGGTGGTTGATCGTGGAATGGACGAACCCGGCCGAGCGTTCGGGCTCGTCGGGAGGGAGGCCGGAGGTCCGTTGCGAAGAATTTGCGGCGGCGCTGGAAACAGCGTTTAGAGACGTGCGCTGTATCTCCGTTTCTCAGACGACGAGGGTGATCGTATGCGAACGATGACTGTGCCCGAGAGTGCGCTTCAACCCAGGCTCAGCCTGGTGCGAGGTCGTGTGTCGATCGTCAGCATCTTTTTGAATGAGGTGAGATTTCTCGCCGAAGCGATTGACAGCGTGCTGGCCCAGACGTACGGCGATTGGGAACTCCTGCTTGTTGACGACGGGTCGACGGATGCGAGCACGGAGATTGCCAAGTGGTATGCGGCCTTGTATCCGGAGAATATTCGATATCTTGAGCATCCGGGCCACGCGAATCGCGGGATGAGCGCGTCCCGGAATCTGGGACTGGTGCATGCGCGGGGCGAGTTCATGCTGTTCCTGGACGGAGATGATGTGGTGGCTCCCACCGCGCTGGAGGATCAGGTGACCTTCATGGAAGCGTACCCGCACGTGGGAACCGTCTACGGCCCCATGCGGTTGTGGCGCAGTTGGGACGAGTCGTCTCAGGAGACGAGCGAAGCCGTGGACAGAACGAGCGATTTGTACTTGGAGCCCGACCGTGTTCATGACCAAGTCACCGTGCTGACGACATTCCTCTGTAATGAGGATGCCGTGCCTTCCGGTAACCTGATGCGAACCGAGCTGATTAGGAAACTCGGCGGATTCGAGGAGGAATTTACCGGGATGTACGAGGATCAGGTCTTTCGAGTCAAGCTGTGCCATGTGGCGCCGGCGTATGTCTCCAGTCGAAGTTGGTATTACTATCGCAAGCACGCGCATTCCTGTTGCGCCGTGATGATCGGCGAGGGACGGGTCGCGGCGGCGCGCGCGCGCTTCTTGCGCTGGGTCAGGACCTATTGCCACCGCTCCAATGTGGCGGATCCACGGATCCGTCGTGTGCTCAATCGGGCCCTTCGTCCGTATCACTATCCGCGACTCACCGGGTGGCAGTCGAGCTGGGAGTCTCTCACTCGACGGTGGGCGTGGCGTTTCTCGGACGGCGCCTGGCGCCTGGTACAGGCGCTGACGCCGAGGCCGCTGTGGGCGTTCGGGAGGGATATCGTGCGAACGATGTATCCTCGGCGTGAGAGCGTGTCCCCGAATGCCGGGCGGGCGGGGTTCGCCTCCGTGAGCGCAGTCAAGATGCGTTGAGCGAATGACGAGGGCTGTGGAGTGGAGGTTGGTCGATTGCGCCGGTCAACTCGCGGTCGATGAGAGGGTGTGGAAGGCTTGCCGAGCGGCTTTGACGGTCTTCGCGATGTCCGCCGGAGTATGAGCGGTCGAGAGGAAGGCGGCCTCGAACTGGGATGGGGCCAAATACACGCCCTGTTCCAGCATGGCTTGGAAGAACTTCGCGTAGCGGCCCGTATCCGACAGTTTGGCCGTCGCCCAATCCACGACCGGTCCTTTGGTGAAGAACGCGCCCATCATCGACCCGACCCGCGTTTGGTAGAGATCCACCCCGGCCTTCTTCGCTTCCGCGCCTAAGGCGGCTGTCAGCGCGGCGGACTGCTTCTCCAGTTTGCTGTAGATTCCGCGGGTCTTGAGTTGTTTCAACGTTTCGATTCCCGCTGTCACCGCCAACGGATTGCCCGATAACGTGCCGGCCTGATAGACCGGCCCGGCCGGTGCGATCAGGTTCATGATGTCGGCCCGCCCTCCATAGGCGCCGACCGGCAACCCTCCGCCGATGATCTTGCCGAGAATCGTCAAGTCCGGCTTGATGCCATAGAGGGTCTGCGCCCCGCCGTACTGCACGCGAAACCCCGAGATCACTTCATCGAAGATCAGCAGGATCTCGTGCCTCCTGGTTAGCTCGCGCAGCGTAGGTAGAAAATCCGGCGCCGGCGGCACGACTCCCATGTTGCCGGCAATCGGTTCGATGATCACACAGGCCAACTGTTTCCCATGTTGCTTGATCAATTCCGCGGTGGCGCGGAGATCGTTGTACGGCGCCGTGAGCGTGTGCTTGGTGAAATCAGCCGGCACGCCGGGGCTGTCCGGGATGCCGAGCGTCGCGAGCCCGGAGCCGGCCTTCGCCAGCAGCGAGTCGCTGTGGCCGTGGTAGCAGCCTTCGAATTTCAGGACGCCGTCTCGTTTGGTGAAGGCGCGGGCGACGCGGATCGCGCTCATCACCGCTTCCGTGCCCGAACTCACGAGCCGCACCTTTTCCATCGATGGAAGCGCATCGTGAATCATTCGGGCCAGCCGGACTTCCAATTCGGTCGGCGCGCCATAGCTGGTGCCTTGTTTGGCGGCGCGGCTGAGGGCGGAGACGATCGGATTCGGCGCATGGCCGAGAATCATCGGCCCCCAGGAGAGCACATAGTCGATGTAGCGGTTTCCGTCCGCGTCGTAGAGATAGGCGCCCTTGGCGCGAGCGATGAACCGCGGTTGTCCGCCAACGGAGCGGAAGGCGCGTACGGGGCTGTTCACTCCGCCGGGAATGAGCTGTTGCGCGGCCTCGAAGAGGGCTTGTGATTTGGTCGTCTTCATCTCAAAATTCCGGCACCGTAGCATGGGCGGTTTCAGGGAATCAAGCAGGACGACTGCGTGTCCGAATCGGACGATGCGTCGGGAGTGGTGGAAATTCAGCTTCCAAAAGGGTTGAGCGACGACCGGCCGGCAAGACCGGCCGGCAAGACCGTCCGGCAAGACCGTCCGGATGTCCGTCACCAGGAGAAGTCGGACGTGGCGGTGGCCTGGGTGCAGCAGTATGTCAGTCGAGCTGCACCGACCCCGTCATCCTGGGCAGGAAGGCCTAGGTAAGAGACCCTGGGATCCGAGCGAAATCGTGCGATTTCGCTCGGCGGAACCATACATTCCTTCACCCGTCTATCAGAGTAATTCAGGCTGTTCAATGCGACCCAGCCCAAAACTCCGCGAAAACAACTGTAAATGACAGCCCAGGCTCTCCAGGCCCGAGATTTGCTGAATACTGCTGCCAATACCGGAAGGGAGCACCGATCATGTTGCTTGTGTGTGCCTGGTGTGAGCGGGAGGGGCGGATGGCGTTGATCGGCGAGACCAGTCCGTTCAACGACCCGCGAACCACTCACGGAATTTGCTGGATGCACGTCAGGACCTACCTGCAGAACTGCGACCACGACACCGACCAGAGGTGTCCGTTGGTCCCCGTTGGAGTAAGTGAAAGGCTGACCGAACAGGAAATCGAAACGAGCACAGGACGCGAGGACCGCTGGCCTCGGTCGTAGACAGTTTGTCCAACCGGAAAGATACAGTCGTCCGTCAGATCGGATACAGGTCTCTGGTCCGTCCTGGGTTCAGACAGACAAGACATTGATAACTCATGGAGTTTTCAACGGACAGAAGGCGGTCTGTAACTTGCACAAGCTTACGAGCCTAAGACGGCATGATGAGATTGCACACGAAAGAATCGTGACGACAGAATCTAGGACCCATTCATGAAAGTCGTTTGTGCCTGGTGTCAACGAGAAGGGAAACCGGGGTTGATTCGTGAGATCTATCCGTGGGTCGATCAGCGTGTCAGCCATGGGATTTGTCTGCCACACTTTGAGGTCTATTCCGCCAGGCTCCGAGCTGGGTTGAAGCGTGTGTATTTGGTCGAGGGACAGCTCCGCTCCGATCCCTCCGCGGTCGGGTGAGGCGCCTCGACGGGTCACGAGCGCGACAGATCCACGTGAGGAGGAATCCCAACGGCCTCGTCGGAGTCCCCGGCGAGGCCGTTGTCTGTCAGCTCAGAGTTCCTGCCCGCTCAATCCACGACTCCATTATCCGAGCTTTCCGCGCAGGAGACTCAGACCCTGTTCCAGGAAATTGGATTCGGGCACCGTTCCTTCCGGCGTCAACTTGTCCACGAGTGTGGGAAGCAGGCTCGACAACTGGCTGCTGCAGGCCTCCTGGGAAAGTCCGGTACCGGCGGACAATTGTTGCAGGAATTGGCTCCCCAACCCCTGCTTGATCTGCTCGGCACTGATGGGAAGGTTGGCACCGGTGCTCACCCAGGAGTTGACGATCTCCGAGAGCCCGCTCTTTTGAAAAGCCTGGATCAGCCCGCTCAAGCCGCCGATGTTGCTGTCCTTCCCCAGGAGTTGTGTCATGGCTTGGAGTAACTGATCGTTTTTCTCACCGCCTTGGCTGAACAACGATGCCGCCTGTGCCAGTTGATCAAATAGTCCCATGGGAACCCCCTTTCCGCCGGTCGGTTTTTCTCGTGCCACGTGGGGCCCGACTCTACCAAGCCGGGCCATGCTCTGTCATCGCCCCTTCCAGAGTGGCAGGCTCCAGCGTCGGCGGGCTGATTTGCCCTCTTCCGTCGCGACGCAGACGGTGTGGAACGGTTTGGAGACGCGGCCGGCTTCTTCCGCGGCCCAGTAGACGCTGGCCGAGCGCAGGATGCTGATGAAGGTGCGATAGTCCTTGTCCGCCCCTGCAAGCAGCGCCTCCGCCCGCTCAATCACTAACAGATGGCCCGTACCGGCCACCCATGAGAGGTCGCAAAGGCATTCTTCCAATGCATCCCAGTTTTCGCCGAAGTAGTCGGGGAAGGCCAGCGTGCGGGCGATTTCCCGGAGCAACCCGTCCTTCGTCCGACAGGCTTGGCCGTCGAGAGTTTTCATCGTGAGATCGCTTGGTGGCCTGAGCCGCGCCATCGCCGTCTGGTCCGGCTTGAGCACGAGCAGGTAGACCCACGGAGGCGTAAGAGATTGCAAGCGATGACGCGTCGGCATCAGGACCTCAATGCATCGGAATAAAGGTTCGATAATGGTCGCCGGTGTAGTAGGCCTTGCCGCTGCGTTGATCCACCACGATGCGCTCGGCTCCACGATTTCTGCCCGGCACGAACGGATGAACATCGTATTCGCGGTACCGGCCCGAAGGTAATCGCCGCTCGCGGTTCATGAACGTCCTTCCTCCGACATAGCCGGGAGGCGGTTTGCCACGGTTCTGTTGGATGACGGCCAGCACCTCGTAAGCCGTCTCCGGCACACCCTCCACCCGCCGGTCGTGCGATGAAGCAGCGGCTTCAATCGATGTCGGCGGTTCCGGAAGAACCGGCCCCGCGCCCGCTAGATCGCCGTACCATCCGACGATCAACAGGATTACCGCTAGGACCGATCGGAACAGAGAAGTCGATGTCATGGACTAGCTGTCGGTTACAATCGTGTTCATGCCAGAAGCACCGTAGCACTTCGCCACGAATTGACACAATGAGTCGGGGCACTCAGCGGATCGCATTCATTGCGACCCCCGGACCCCTCTGTTAGAATCTCCTCGAACGTCATTAGCCCACATTATTCATGACGGTTCGTGACGAAACTGCCTGGACGCCACGCGAGACGGGCACGCGGAGCTGTGAGGAAGGGAGGCATACTTGAAACAGTATGTCGACCGACCGAGCGGCGAGCCTGCCCGCTTGGGTGCGGGAAACCAGCAGCCACGCTTGTCGCAGCGGCGTATCGGCGGTTGCAGTAGAAGCGTTCATGAATAATGTGGGTGAACTCCCGCCCGCACCTTCGTGCCGGCCTATTCAATCACATGCGCAAAGCGAAGATCGTCTGCACAATCGGACCGGCGAGCCGCTCGGTTGCAACCCTGGAACAATTAATCGACCACGGGATGGACGTGGCGCGGTTGAATTTCTCTCACGGCACATCGGAGCAGCATGCCGCTACGATCGCTCTCATCCGTCAAGCGGCTGCTCATCGGGGGCGAGCCATCGCCATTCTCCAGGATCTACAGGGACCGCGCATCCGGCTGGGTCTGCTGCCGCCGGAAGGCGTCGAGCTGCGGCCTGACCAGCGGGTGCGATTGGTCGGCTTGGCCCTGCGTTCCGGTGGACAGCATGGCTACCAGGCGAGCAGGACCGTGCCCGAAATCCAGATTCCGGTCACGTATCCGAATCTGAGCCGTGATGTGAAGCCGGGCGCGAGGATTCTCATCGACGACGGCTTGATCGAATTGCGCGCGCTGACGGTCGAGTCATCGGATGTGCTCTGCACCGTCGTTACGCCGGGCCTGGTGCACTCCAATAAAGGGATGAATCTGCCGGGCACCGCAATCAGCGCGGCGACATTGACCGACCGAGATCGGGAGCACATTCGATTCGGGGTCCAACAGGGCCTGGATTATCTCGCGCTGTCGTTTGTGCGGGGGCCCGCCGATATTGTGGAAGCGCGCTCTCTCCTGAAGGAGTGTGGCGGCGATCAGCCGATCATCGCCAAGATCGAACGGGCCGATGCCGTCGAGAAGCTGGACGCGATTCTTGAGCAGGCGGACGGCGTCATGATTGCGCGTGGCGACCTGGGGGTCGAGATGGGGCCCGAGGTTGTGCCTATTCTGCAGAAGCGCATCATCAGCCAAGCCAACCGACGCCGCCGGCTCGTCATCACGGCCACGCAGATGCTGGAATCAATGACACGGAGTCCCAGGCCAACAAGGGCGGAGGCCTCGGACGTAGCGAATGCGGTGTTTGACGGCACGGACGCGGTGATGCTCTCGGCCGAAACCGCAATCGGGCAGTATCCGGTCGAAGCGGTACGGGTGATGGACCGCATCGTACGGACGGCGGAGGTGGAGACCGGGCCGAGGTTCGTACGCCGCGCGCAGCCGGATCAGGGTCGGGTGTCCGTTCCAGAGGCCATTTCGACCTCGGCCTTCACGGCGGCCGCGGCCATCGGCGCCAGTGCGATCGTCGTCTTCAGCGAGAAGGGGATGACGGCCCGGCTCGTGTCGAAGCAGCGTCCGGCCGCCCCGATCATCGCATTCACGCCCTTCGAGGTGGTCCGGCAGCGGATGGCGCTCTATTGGGGTGTCGTGCCTCACACGATGGTCCAAATTGAGCATACCGACGAGCGCATCTCCGAGGCCGAGCGCCGCTTGAAAGAGGAAGGATTGGCAAAGTCCGGCCAACGCATCGTGATCCTGTCCGGGACAAGAATCGGATGGCCGGGCGGAACGAATTTGATGAAGTTGCACGAGGTGGGATGAGGAGCCGCGCCTGTAGCAGGACCGAGGCTCCAGCGCCGCCGAGGGACGCGTCATTCTTATCCGCCGGGGGGAAGCCTTCGGAAATTCCCTCGCAGACTCGGTCAGTTCCCGCTTTCCTCCCCGGCAGGAGGATCGTCTCGGCGGCAAGGTCGCCCCACGTCCCGTCACAGGCCCGACACGAGGAGGACAGGGAGAGACGAATCCACAGGCTGTGGTTTCTGCTGATAGCTCTTTCGATCTCTTGGTTAACGGTCGGGAAGGCGGGGGCTCAGTCGGGCGGGCTCACGCACGATCCGACGGAGATCCTCAATCGCTACTTCACGCTCGATTCGAAGGGCGCCCGGTTGGAATCCCTTTCGTACGAAACGGTTGCGCCCTATGTCGCCTGGAAGGACGAGCCGGTGTGGGGTCATGCGGTCGTCATCGAGGGCTTCAAGGTGATCAACGAGACGAGCCAGTGGGAGATCGTGAACAACCTGGAGGTCGTGATCCCGGTCGAGTTCAAGGTGCTCGGCTTGGTGTACTATGAGAAGGCCATCTTCATCCCGGAGCCGGGACCGGAGGTGGTCCGAGTACGGGTCAAGGCGGTGAGGAATCGCTGGCGCATCGTCGAGCCCGTGCTGCCGCCCCACATCGGGCATAAGCGAATGATCAACCACGTCCGGCAGGCCTGGCTCGACGAAACGGACCAGGCCAAACGAGAGCAGTTGGAGGCGCTTCGAGAGGCGATCCGGAAGGCAAAATGACCATGCGTGTTCCCGTGAAGTTGTTGATTTTTGACCTCGACGGTACGTTGATTGAGTCCAGATGGGATATCGCGAACGCCGTCAACCTGACGCTGCGGGATCTGGGATTGCCGGAACGGCCGCAGGAGGAGATCTTCGGATTCGTCGGCGATGGAGTGAAGCGCCTATTGAGACTTGCGGTCGGCGAAATGGACGAGACTCGCTATGCCGAGGCCCTGCGCGTCTTTCGCGCCCATTATCTGGAGCATTGTCTGGATCGGACGAGATTCTATCCCGGCGTCGAGCCCGTGCTGGCGCATTTCGCGCAGAAATCGAAGGCGGTCGCCACGAACAAGGCGTTGGAGTACACCAAGGTGATACTCAAGGGGCTGGGCGACCACCACTTCGACTACATCGTCGGCGGCGACAACGGTTTCGGGCTCAAACCCGAGCCGGGCATGCTGCTGCACATCCTCGATCAGTTGGGCGTGGACAAGGAACAGGCGGTGTTGATCGGGGACAGCACCAACGACATCAACGGCGGACACAATGCGGGGATTCGCGTGTGCGCGGTCGGGTACGGCATGGGCAATCGAGAACGGATGCAGGCCTGCCAACCGGACTGGTTTATCGAACGGCCGGAAGAACTCATGGAGATCTTTATATGAAACACAAGTTCAGGTCGAGGCTCAGGACAAGATTGAGGTTCGGATCGGGTGGGAGTCGAGATGTGAATCGGAGGACCTACTTGATGGTTGTCCCGGCATGCCTCATTCTCAGCCTGAGTCTCCACCTCGGCCTTGGGCTTGGCCTCGCGATGGCGGCCCCCGGCCTGATCGACCGCGTCATCGAACATCGGCTGGCGAACGGCCTCACCTTGCTTATGGTGGAGCGCCATCATGCGCCGGTTGTGTCCATCAACGTGACGTTCGGCGTGGGCGGCGTCAACGAACTGACCGGCCAGACCGGCGTGGCGCATCTGTATGAACATATGGCCTTCAAGGGGACGCGTCGCCTCGGGACGACGAACTACGAGCAGGAGCGCCCGCTGCTGGAGGAGTTGGACCGGGTCAATGCCGAACTGGAACAAGCGCGCCGGGAAGCCGCGGAATTGAAAAGCAAGGCACGGCCTGAGGACCAGGCGCTGCAAGCGAAGGTGGCCGAACTGGAAGCGCGCTTCATCCACCTTCAAGAGAAGGCCGGGGCCTATGTCGTCGAGAATGAAATCCCGCTGCTGTACCAACGGCACGGAGGCGTCGGGATGAATGCCTCGACCGGCAAGGATGTCACGCGCTATGTGGTCAGTCTGCCGTCGAACCGCCTGCCGCTCTGGGCCGCCATCGAGGCCGATCGCATGGGCCATCCCGTGATGCGGGAGTTTTATAAGGAACGGGCGGTGGTCATGGAAGAGCGGCGACTCAGAACCGACGACAGTCCGGCCGGGCTTCTGTACGAGGCGTTCTCGGCGGTGGCCTTTCATGCGCACCCCTACCACGCGCCGACCATCGGCTGGGGATCGGACATCCAAACTCTCACGCCGGCTGTGACGGAGGACTTTTTCAAGAGGTACTACGCGCCGAACAATGCGGTGATCGCGATCGTGGGCGACATCAACCCGACCGAGGTCGTCGAACTCGTGGAGCGGACGTTCGGCAAAATTCCAAGAGGCCCGATGCCGCCGCCGATTGTCACGGTGGAACCGGTTCAGCGGGGCGAACGTCGGGTGGAGGTGGAGTTCGATGCGGAGCCGGTCGTCCTGATCGGGTATCACAAGCCGGCCATCGGCCATCCCGACGACTATGTGTTCGACGTGATCGAGGCGGTGCTCTCCGACGGCGTCACCTCCCGGCTCTATGAGCGGTTGGTGCGGGAGAAGAAGCTCGCGGTGTCGGTGGACAGCGATACGACGTTTCCCGGCGCGCAGTTTCCGAACCTGTTTGCGATCAGCGCGGCGCCGCGTGCGCCCCATACGACGGCTGAGGTTGAGACAGCGATCTATGTCGAATTGGAGCGGTTGAAAACAGAGCCGGTCTCAAAGAGCGAGTTGGAGAAGGTGATCAATAATATCGATGCGTATCTCCTGCGGTCCCTGCGGTCCAGCAGCGGACTGGCCGGGTCGTTGGCCTATTACCAGACGGTCACGGGCGATTGGCGGTACCTCGTGACAGGGCGCGCTCGAATTGCATCGGTGACCCCGGAGGACATTCAACGAGTGGCGCGAGCCTACTTCACCAAGAGCAACCGAACGGTCGTGACCCTGGTGAAGGTCCCGGCCTCGAACAAGGTGGCCCACACGGAGCCGGCGACGCAGACGGAGGTCAGACCATGAGCCGCAGGATCGGAATACAGAGTGGCCCAAGCGCGCGACTGCACGTGTGGATCGTCCTCCTCGTCGGCCTGATGGCCGTGCTGCCGCTGAATCGCGCGAGGGCGGAGACGGCCTCGTTGCCCGACCCGCGCCAGATGAAATTCGACCCGGTGACGTTCACGCCGCCCCATGTCGAACGGCTGGTGTTGGACAACGGCCTGGTGGTGTTTCTGCTGGAGGACCATGAGCTGCCGCTGGTGACGGTCTCGGCCATGATGCGGACCGGATCGTGGCTCGATCCCGAGGAGAAGACCGGGTTGGCCGGGCTCACCGGCCACCTGATGCGGACCGGCGGGTCCGGCAGGATGTCCGCCAACCAGGTAGACGAGGAATTGGAACGGATTGCCGCCGGCATCTCGTTCAGCATCGGGGAGGAGTCCGGATCGGCCACGCTCGATGTCCTGAAAAAGGACCTGCATACCGGCTTACGGATCTTCGCGGACCTGTTGCGTACGCCGGCGTTCGAGCAAGAGCGGGTGGAGCTGGCGAAGCTGCAAGCGATCGAGGGCATTCGCCGCCGGCAAGACCAGCCCGGCTCCATCGCTGCGCGCGAGTTCGCCAAGCTCATGTACGGTCCGACCCACCCCTATGCGCGCGAGAGCACGGTGGAGTCGATCACCAAGATCACGCGCGACGATCTTGCCGAGTTTCATCGACGGACGATCCATCCCAACGGGTTGATCGTCGGCGTCAGCGGGGATTTCGAAAAGGCGGCGATGCTGGCGCTGCTGCGCGAGACCTTCGGCGACTGGGCCGGCGGCGACGTCCCGAAACTGACCATGCCGCCGATCGCTCCAGCCGCGGCGGAGCAATCGAAGATGCTGGTGCACTATGTCGGGAAAGAGACCGCGCAGGCCCACTTGCGGGCCGGCAGCTTGACGATCAAGGAGACTCATCCGGACTATCCGGCGCTGGCCATTGTGAACGATATTCTAGGGGGAGCCGGATTCCGCAGCCGATTATTCAAAGATGTGCGGACCAATCGCGGGCTCGCCTATTCCGTCGGCAGCCGGTTGCAGGCCAATGTCTACGAACAGGGGCTCTGGTACATGCGTGCGGAAACCAAGCTGGCCTCCGCGCAGGAGGTGATCGGCCGGTTTGTGGACAACGTGGAACGGATGCGCAAGGAGCCGGTGACGGCCGAGGAGTTGGAGGAGGCCAAGGAGTCCTTCGTCAACTCGTTCGTCTTTTCGTTCGCCAGCAGCGCCAGCATCGTGGCCCGGCAGGTAGATCTGGAATACGACGGACTTCCCAAGGACTGGCTCCAACAGCTCCGCGACAAGGTGGTGAAGCTGACTAAGGAAGATTTGCTTCGCGTCGCGCAGACCCACCTGCATCCCGAGCGGCTGAAAGTCTTGGCCGTAGGGTCTCCGGCGGCGCTTTCCAAAGCGCTGGCGGGGTTCGGGGATGTGAGGGAGATTAAGCTGCCGCCGGAGGGGTGAGGGGAGGAGCCGGTGGGACGGATGGGTCTCGTGCTCGCGCGCCCCGCACGCAAGATCAATCTGATTGTTCAAGTCGCGGGCGGTGCTCGGCGAACGCGCGCAATAAGCTCCATCCGTCCCGCCGTCTCGGCGAGTGAAGGTCAGAAAAAAGTGGACTCCTCGACGGCCGCAGTTGGAGAGTATCCACCGGCACACCGCCTTGGGAGACTGATGAAAGGGTGGATGCGCGCAGTGGGAAGAACCGCCCGCGTGTTCCGGAGGAGAATAACGCGAGGAGGAGCCAGCACAGCAAACAAGAGGATAGACAATGGGACAGAATTACACTGCCGTGATTAAGCAAGATGCGGGTTGGTGGATCGGCTGGATTGAGGAAGTTCCTGGTGTGAACTGTCAGGAACAGACGCGAGAAGCGTTGATCGAGAGCTTGCGCGTGACTCTCAAGGAAGCACTGGAGCTGAATCGCCAGGATGCCTTAGGAGCGGCCGGTGAGAATTTTGAAGAAACTCCCATCGCGATATGAAGCGCGAAGCCTTTCTGCGTCATCTTCGGCAATATGGTTGTGAGCTGCTCCGTGAAGGGGCGAGACATTCCTGGTGGCACAACCCTTCGCTGAATACGCGCTCAGCCGTTCCACGCCACACCGAGATCAACGACCATCTTGCCAGAAAAATCTGCAAGGACCTGAAGATCCCAATTCTGCCGTGAGCAGAAACACCGTCAATCGGCTGGAAGTGAATGGGCGAGCCAGCGGGTAGTTCTTCCGGTGCTCGCAGAGCCCGCACGATCGGAAGTGATGGAAGGGCGACTCGTGCCGATCCCTTGCTCCCAGAGCCCGCGTGCTCAGAAGCACGCGGGCTCGATGGCCGCAGTGGGACCAACACGAGCGCCCTTCCGGGAAAAGAAGCAACGAGCAAGCTTTGAGGGATTAATTTGATGGTTGTTCGATGCGCGCAATTGAAGGCAAACCGAACAGCCGTTCGGAGGGGAGAAACGATATGGCCCGGCGGTGCCAGTGGACCTGTTGCTCTTCACATCGCAACGGGTCGCACGGTGATTGCAGTAGAATCGTTCATGAATAATGCGGGCTGAGGCGCTTGATAACTACGATGCCATATTCAAGGCCCTCGACCCCGCCCACGGTTTGATCTTCGCGAGCTTGGCGCGCAATGCCCGCTCCGCCACTTCCATGTCATAGGCCGCTTGCGCTCGAAGCCAGTAGCCGTTCGACAGGCAAAAAAATCGGCACAAGCGCAAGTCGGTGTCGGCAGTCACAGCCCGTTTCCCCGCGACAATGTCGCCGATACGTTGCGCCGGCACACCGGTCTCCTTCGCCAGCCGATATTGACTGATCGCCATAGGTTTCAGGAATTCTTCCAACAAGAGATCGCCGGGCGTCACAGGTTTGAGCTTGCGCATCGCTATCTCCGCTCAATGATAATCCACAATCTCGACATCTTCAGCGCCAGTATCCGTCCAACGGAAACAGAGACGGAACTGATCGTGTCGAAACGGAGTCGAGAGTCGTTTTCAGACGGTACCGCGCGGTCATTAGGTCACGACGCTGGCCGAGTTCAGGGAATCTCGAAAATAATCTCCACTCACACGGCGATCTCGAGCTGAATTCGTTCATAGGGCACGGTCGGCGTGACGGAGTCGCGGAGATGCGCACCCGATTTCAGATGTACAAGTCCGAGATCGGTGAGGAGCTCCACATCGGCATGCACGTTCTTGAAGTTCCGGCGGGCCAGTTTGGCCAGGGCGGCAATGGAACGGGGGTGACGAAACCGGATCAGGTGAAGCAAGATTGAGCGAGACGGTGTGAGCACCTATCTCATGGCTTCCACGCTGACAAAGTAGACCCCCGCTCGTTTGGGTACGACCTGACCTGCCTGAGGAGCATTGAGCGTCCCACCGAACTCCTCTAGCCTCTCCGATAAGGGACGCACTCCCACTTTCAGCCGTTTGATCTTCATGGCTCGAACTCCTTCCCCCATCTTAAACATATCCTGGTGAAAGGTCTTGTCCTTGTAGGCTGCCATGGACTCTCCCGCCTCTGTTGTGTGAGACTGATTGCCCTAGAAGTCATTTCATAACCCAATGACCGTGCTTCGACAAGCTCAGCACGAACGGAGAAGAAATGAATGTTGGTGCTTCTCCGCCGGCGCTGTGAGAAAAAGGCGATGAATAGCCGCCGGCTCTAGCAAAGCTTGGTATGGAAAAGCAGGAGAAGAATCACTGAAGGGGTCTCTCCGGCGGCGTCAATGAAGAGGGGCGTCGCCCGATGAGCCGCCGGCTCAAGCAAAGCTTGGTATTAGAGTAAAGGACACTGGAGGATTTCTCCGCTCGCCTCAAATACGATAAAGCGATAAATAGGCTCGCGGCTCAAGCAAAGCTTGGTATGGAGGGGATGGCCATGGTGACCTATGTCTTGCTCCTCAACTGGACGGATCAAGGCATCAAGAACGTCAAGGATTCGCCGAAGCGGCTGGACGCGGTAAAAAAGCTCGCGAAAGACATGGGCGGCGAGGTCAAATCCTTCTTCATGACGTTGGGGGCTTACGACCTGGTCCTCATCGTCGAGATGTCGAACAACGACAAGCTGGCGAGTTTCGTGCTGAAGTTGGGCTCGCTCGGCAATGTCCGCTCGACGACGTTGAAGGCCTACTCCGAAGACGAATACCGGCGGATCATTGGGAGCCTCAGTTAGGTCCTGCCTGTTCGGACTGCACCCGGAGCGAAGGATCATTATATTATGTATCCGGATATCACCGTCATCCAGGGCAGCATCCTGGACGCGAAGAAGGCCGATGTGATCGTCAACGCCGCCAACAGCCACGGTATCATGGGTGGCGGGGTCGCGGGGGTGATCAAACGGGCGGCTGGCATTGAGGTGGAGCAGGAGGCCAGAAAACAAGCCCCGATTCCGGTCGGCCATGCCGTGCTCACGTCCGGTGGCAAGACTCTCTTCAAGGGGATCATTCACGCGCCGACCATGCCGGAGCCGGGCATGCGCATCCCGGCCGAGAACGTGGCGTGCGCGACCAAAGCGGCGCTGGCACTCGCTGACGAGAAGGGCTTCACTTCGATCGCGATTCCAGGCATGGGTACGGGTGTGGGCGGTGTCGATCCGAGCGATGCGGCCCGGCACATGATCACAACGATCCGGTCGATTACTACGCGATCGGTTCAGCAGGTGATTTTGGTCGATATCGATCCCGCGATGGTGGCGGCGTGGCGCAACGAACTCACATAACGGAATAAGAGGCCGGCGCATGACACTTGAAGATGAGTGGTGGGATATCGTCGGCAAAGCCCGAGTCGGTCAGGGGCTGAGCGATGTTCAGCTTGCGCATCAGAGCGATATCTCTTTGGCTGAATTGCATGCTCTGAAAAACGGCAAGCCCCAGCAGCACGTGGAGGAGGTCGGGGCGATTGCACGGGCCTTGAAGCTACGCCCGGATCAACTCAGGCAGATCGCCCTGCAGCAATGGCAGCCGTTGCCTACCCCCCCGATGAGGCAGGTGGAAACCATCCGCGGCGACATCGGTGGCTATGAAGTGAAGGGCTACATCGTGCATTCCGGCGGTGAGGCGGTTTTGATCGATACCGGATACAACGCGCCGGCGATGTCGGCGTTTCTGGAACGACGTCGATTAAAACTGATCGGTATTTGTCTGACCCATGGCCATGTAGACCATGCGGGCGGGATCGATCAAATCCTGGCGAAGTGGCCGGTGCCGGTCTACCTCGGGACCGGGGATGAGCCGCTGCTGGAATGGTCTCCGCCCCGCGAGTTGTTGGTGACGCCGGCCGACGGCCGGACCATCCGCGTCGGCGAGCTGACGATCGAATGTCTGACGACACCGGGCCATACGCCCGGCGGCATCTGCTACAAACTAACCCATCATGGTCAGCCCATTTGTTTCGTGGGTGACACGCTGTTTGCCGGCTCCATCGGCCGATCCAATCCTGCCACCCTGTATGACACCCACCTGGAATCGGTGCGTGGGCGCGTGCTAACGTTAGCGACAGAGACGGTGCTGTTTCCCGGACACGGGCCGGCGACGACGGTTCGGGAGGAGTGTGCGCAGAATCCCTTCGCCGGAGGGGCGTGATGCGTCGCCATGGAGCCGGAGTCGGAACCTGAGTTTCGTGGTCATCTCTTGAATGGGTCGCTGCTCCGTGACTCCGACGGTCGGCAAACGGGCGTGCCTGCCGTAGCGAACGCCGCGATCGAAGAGGAGGAAGCGGAAGAGCAGCCTTCGCGAACGAGATTTCTGCTGCCCCTCGGGCTCTTTCTCTTGACCGGGTTCACGACCCTTTGGGCCGGCGCCTACCAAACCAATAGCAATCCCTTTCAAGGGCCATGGCAATTTCTTCGACAGGACCCAAGCGTCTTGTGGAAAGGCGTGCCCTTTGCCGCGACCTTGCTCGGCATCCTTGTGACCCACGAATTCGGGCACTATCTACTTTCCAGGATTCATCGGGTTCCCGCGACCCTGCCGTTCTTTATTCCCGGTCCGCCGCATTTCATCGGCACCTTCGGCGCCATCATCCGCATGAAGCCGATTCTGAACCGTAAAGCCCTCTTCGACATCGGGGTGGCCGGTCCGATCGCCGGGTTTCTCGTCGCGCTGGTGATGTTGGCGATCGGGCTCAAATGGTCGAAGGTGGTGACGGCCGATGAGAGTTTCGGCCTGCACCTCGGGGAGCCGCTGCTCCTACAATTCATGTCGTCGCTGATCATCGGCGACATCCCGCCGCGGGCCGATGTGATTCTGCACCCGGTTGGATTCGCCGCCTGGTTTGGTCTCTTCGTGACCTCACTCAATTTGATCCCGATCGGGCAACTCGACGGAGGGCATGTCGCCTATGCGCTGTGGGGGCAGAAACAGCGAGCGATCGCGATGATTGCTGTGCCGATTCTGATCGTGCTGGGGTTCCAGGGCTGGCCCGGTTGGTTCCTGTGGGTCGGGATGGCGGGGATGTTGGGGTTGTCCCATCCTCCCGTGCTTGATCCGTCGGATGAACTCGGTGTGACGAGAACCGTCATCGGGTGGTTCGCGCTGGCGATTTTCATCCTCACCTTTGCGCCGGTTCCATTCTCAGTGCATTGATTGAAGTAGGAGGTCGCATCATGAGGAGGTCCGGACCGAAAGTTGCCGCAGTGATGTCGGTCGTCCTGCTCGCCGCTGGTCTGTTGAGTGGGACCGAATCCGCCCGGGGCGCCGAGCGCTTCGTGCTGGAGTTCAACGGCGAGGCGGTCCGCGATACGAAGACCGGACTGATCTGGGAACGAGAACCGGACCGGGAACATGATGTGTGGAGCCGCTCCCTCGCGCGTTGTGGCACGAAATCAGTCGGCGGCCAGAAAGGCTGGCGGCCTCCGACGATCGAGGAAATCAAGACGCTGGTCGATCTCGATCAAAACGATCCGTCGCTTCCACCCGACCATCCCTTCATCGGCATTCGTTCAGAGATCTACTGGACTTCCACGCCCCATCCCACCGACGACATCGTCGCTTGGCAACAGAGCTTTCTCACCGGCCAGGCCGTGACCGATCAGAAGTCCGGCATGCGGCGGCTCTGGTGTGTGTTGGATCATTGACAGACATCAGTCTGTGGTCATCCTCCGCGAGTCGATTGCCCGCCTCCTCCGAATCAGTCGCGCGCCATGGAAGCCTGTCACAGGGTGGCAGATCGCGACAGGCTCGATCGCCCTAGCCTGGTTCTTCTTCTTGCTCAAGACTGATGAGGACGGATTCATCTTTCTTGACCACGTCAATCTTGTCTTCCATGAAGCGGGGCATGTGATCTTCGGACTGCTCGGTTCGACGTTCGGGCTGTACGGCGGCACCGTGAGTCAGCTTGCCATGCCGGCGATCGTGTGGACGGCTTTTTGGCGGCAGCGGGACACGGTGGCCTGCGCGATCGCGGGCATCTGGTTCTTTGAGAACTTCTTGAACATTGCCTGGTACATGGCCGACGCTCGTCTGCAGGCCCTCCCTCTTGTCGGTGGTGGGGAACATGATTGGGCCGAGATTCTTGCGCGCTGGGACGTGCTCATGTCCGACCAACTGATGGCTCAACGATTGGCTCTGCTGGGCTGGATCGGGATGGTTGCGTCTTGGGGCTGGCTCGGATGGTGCTGGTGGTCTCGAAGCAGAACCGACAACTCTTTTCTTTCCTGATCGCGATACTCCATCCGACGACGACCTCTCCTGTTCCATTGCTCGTGCCTCCTGTCCTCTCCGCCCCGTCGCAATCTACGGCGGCTGGTGTGACACATTCTTATGCCGTTCTTACGCTGACGGTGCCCGGATTCACACCATTCTGACATCGCGATTGGTAGAGTCAGAAGCGAACGGTGTGAGGGACCCACAGCGCACTCCACCAACGGGCGTTCCTTCAGTTGGGTACGATGGGGCTGATCGTGTGAAGCCCGGTGTCGAGCTCGAGGTGTGAGGGTGGATGCTGCGCCTGATCTTGATGATGCAGGGGAGAGTCGTCAGGGTGAAGAGGATTCACGGCGCATCTGAAACAGGTGGCGTACAAGCAGAAATCGTCGTCGCGAGCGGTGGGATTAGGAGTCCCAAGGGAAACCGACCGCCTCGGTTTTTACACCGTTCTTACAGCGAGTCTGATAGGGTGCCTGCTGATGAAAGGAACTGACTCATGGACGTCGTCATCGTCGCACTGACACTCGGGTTTTTTCTTCTCTGCGGCTGGCTGATTGTCGGGTTGGATCGGCTGTAAGGAGGAATACCCATGAGCGCGATGTACGTGCTTGCTGGAGTGGCATCAGTCGGACTGCTGATATTTCTTCTGATCGCGTTGCTCAAGGCGGAGTGGTTCTGATGACCGCCAATGGCTGGCTGCAGATCGCAGTCTTCTTCGCAGTGCTGGTGGCCCTGGTCAAGCCGCTCGGCTGGTACATGGCCCGAGTCTATGACGGCCAACCTTGTGGCTTGGACTATCTCGTCGGCCCTGTGGAACGGGTCGTGTATCGACTCTGCGGCGTTCGACCGAACGATGAGATGGACTGGAAGCACTATGGGGTAGCCATGCTGCTCTTCAATGCCTCCGGGTTCGTGTTTCTCTACAGCTTGCAGCGGCTCCAGATTTTCATGCCCCTCAACCCGGCCGATCTTGGTGGAGTCGCACCCGATCTGGCATTTAACACGGCCGCGAGCTTTGTGACCAATACGAACTGGCAGGCGTATGGCGGAGAAACCGCCATGAGCTATTGGACTCAAATGCTCGGCATGACCGTGCAGAATTTCGTCTCAGCCGCCACCGGGATGTCGGTACTCGTTGCCTTGATCCGGGGCTTGGCCCGCAGCACGTCGGCGACAGTGGGAAATTTCTGGAGCGACCTGGTTCGCAGCACCCTCTATATCCTCTTGCCGTTGGCGCTCGTGCTGGCCACCATCCTGGTCTCGCAAGGAGCCGTTCAGACGTTACGCGCCTACCAGGAGGTGTCGCTCCTGCAGCCGGTGACCTATGAGCAACCGGTGACAGGTGCGAACGGCCAACCGGTGCTCGACGAGAACGGGAACGGCGGAAAGACCGAAACGGCCACCGCACGCGAGGCAATCTTGGCGGTCGGGCCGGCCGCCTCGCAAGTCGCCATCAAACATCTGGGAACCAACGGTGGCGGCTTCTTCAATGCCAACGCGGCTCATCCTTTCGAGAGTCCTTCACCGCTCACCGATTGGCTCCTCATCTTGGCAGAGGCCGTGCTTGCAGCCTCGTTGACCTACACATTCGGGAAAATGGTGGGCGATACGAGGCAGGGGTGGGTGATGCTCTCGGCGATGATGATCGTGCTGTTGGTCTTGGTGGCCGGTGCCTATCTGGCAGAATCATCAGGCAATCCTCGCCTTGAGGTGCTGGGGATTGATCAACGCGTCGGCCCTCAACAGTCGGGGGGCAACATGGAAGGGAAGGAAGTCCGGTTCGGGATCGCCCGGAGCGCATTGTTCGCTTCCGTGACGACGGCCACGTCGACAGGTGCCGTCGACTCCATGCACGATTCGTTCACCCCGCTGGGAGGATCGGTTCCGCTGTTCCTGATGCAATTCGGCGAGGTCATCCTCGGCGGCGTCGGCTCAGGCCTGTACGGCATGATCGTCTTCGCCATCATCGCCGTGTTCATCGCAGGACTGATGGTCGGGCGGACACCGGAATATCTGGGCAAGAAGATCGAGCCCTATGAGATGAAGATGGCCGCGCTGCTCATTCTGATCATGCCGTTGACCGTCTTGGGCTTCACCGCTATTGCCATCAGCACTGAGGCAGGACGATCGTCTATCTTGAATCCCGGCCCTCATGGCTTCAGCGAAATCCTCTATGCCTATACGTCACAGGCCAATAACAACGGGAGCGCGTTCGCGGGCCTGAATGCGAACACTCCCTTCTACAACCTCACCGGCGGCTTCGCGATGCTGATATCTCGGTTCTGGTTGGCGATTCCGACCCTCGCGCTCGCGGGCGCACTGGCCCGCAAGAAACCGGTGCCGACCGGTCCCGGAACCTTGCCGACCCACACCGCGTTGTTCGTGGTGCTCTTGATCGGCGTGGTGGTGATGGTCGGGGTCCTCACGTTTCTACCGGCTCTGGCTTTGGGGCCGGTCGTCGAAGCGCTGATGCTGAAGGGACGGTAAGGAGTCACCGACGATGAGTCTGCCGACGACCGCACACAAGTCTCAGTCGCTGTTCGACGCCACCGTGATGCGCCTTGCGTGGCGGGCGGCCGTCATCAAACTCGACCCTCGCCATCAAGTCAAGAATCCGGTCATGTTCGTGGTGTGGGTCGGAAGCGTCTTGACGACGCTGCTGCTGCTCCAGGCGATGACCGGAGCAGGAGAAGCGCCGACGTGGTTCATTTTTTCCATCGCGCTGTGGCTCTGGTTCACCGTCCTGTTTGCCAACTTTGCGGAAGCCATGGCGGAAGGTCGTGGGAAAGCACAGGCCGATTCACTGCGGCGTGCCCGCCGAGACCTGACGGCCAAGAAGCTCGGCACGCTCGATCTCGGGAGCGAACAGCAGACCGTCTGGAACAGACAGTTCCAGCGGAACGACCCGTTCAGCGAGGTGGCGGCGAATCAACTCAAGCAAGGCGATGTGTTCCTGGTGGAAGCCGGAGATCTCATTCCGGCCGACGGCGAGATTGTCGAAGGCGTGGCGTCGGTGAACGAGAGCGCCATTACCGGCGAGAGTGCGCCGGTCATACGGGAGAGCGGCGGCGATCGTAGCGCCGTCACAGGAGGCACGAAGGTCATGTCCGACTGGCTCATCGTTCGCGTCACGGCCAGTCCGGGTGACAGTTTTCTGGATCGGATGATCGTCATGGTGGAAGGAGCCAGGCGTCAGAAAACGCCGAACGAAGTCGCCCTCACCATTCTGCTCGCCGCCCTCACCATCATCTTTCTCTTGGCCACCGTGACCCTGTTGCCGTTTTCGTTGTACGGCGTGCAGGCCACGGGGGAAGGGACGCCGGTGACGGTGACCGTGTTGATCGCGCTCTTGGTGTGTCTGATTCCGACCACCATCGGGGCTCTTCTCTCGGCCATCGGGATTGCCGGCATGGATCGTATGGTGCAAGCCAACGTCATCGCGATGTCGGGAAAGGCGGTTGAAGCGGCGGGAGACGTGGACGTCCTGCTGCTGGATAAGACCGGGACCATCACGCTGGGGAACCGTCAGGCGACCGCCTTCATCCCGGCGGAAGGGATCGACGCACGGGTGCTGGCGGATGCCGCCCAGCTCTCCTCGTTGGCCGATGAGACGCCGGAGGGCCGCAGCATCGTCGTGTTGGCCAAGGAGCAGTATGGATTACGCGCGAGAAACATCCACGAGATGGGCGCCACATTTATTCCCTTTACGGCCCAGACGCGCATGAGCGGGGTGAACCTCGATGGCCGACAGATCCGCAAAGGATCGGCGGATGCGATCGATGCGTACGTCACGTCGCAAGGAGGACACTTTTCTCACCTCGTCCGACGGGATGTCGAGACGATTGCCAAACAAGGCGGAACGCCCCTGGTGGTAGCCGAGAAGGCCAAGGTGCTCGGCGTGATCGCGCTCAAAGATATTGTGAAGGGAGGGATCAATGAGCGGTTCGTGGAATTGCGCCGAATGGGCATCAAGACCGTGATGATTACCGGCGACAATCCACAAACCGCCGCGGCTGTGGCGGCGGAGGCGGGAGTGGACGACTTCCTTGCCCAAGCCACTCCGGAGACCAAACTGAAATTGATCCGCGACATGCAAGCGGAGGGACGGCTGGTTGCCATGACCGGGGACGGAACGAACGATGCGCCGGCTCTGGCGCAGGCCGATGTGGCGGTCGCCATGAATACGGGAACGCAAGCCGCCAAAGAAGCCGGCAATTTGGTCGATCTGGATTCCAATCCGACCAAGCTCATTGAAATCGTCGAAATCGGCAAACAGTTGCTGATGACTCGCGGCGCGTTGACCACGTTCAGTATCGCCAACGATGTGGCCAAATACTTCGCCATCATTCCCGCCGCCTTCGCGACGACCTATCCGGTGCTCAATACTTTGAACGTGATGCGGCTGGCGACTCCACAGAGCGCGGTGCTCTCCGCCGTCATCTTCAACGCGCTGATCATCATCGCGCTCATTCCGCTTGCCTTAAGAGGAATCAAGTATCGTCCGATCGGCGCCGGTCCATTGTTGCGACGTCACCTGCTGATCTATGGATTGGGCGGTGTCGCGGTGCCGTTCGTCGGTATCAAACTGATCGATATGATTCTCGTGGCCTTGCACCTTGTCTGACCGGGATCATCAAGAGGGGACGAGGAGACAGGAGGAGGATATGAAGAGCCAAGTACGGCCCGCGCTGACTATGTTGCTCCTCCTGACTGTCTTGACGGGGCTGGTCTATCCGCTGGCGGTCACAGGGCTGGTCCAACTGTTGTTCCCAGACCAAGCGAACGGCAGCTTGATCCTGCGCGACGGCACGGTGATCGGGTCCAAGTTGATCGGACAGTTTTTTGACAAACCGGAGTATTTCTGGAGCCGGCCGTCGGCGACCGCGCCGTTTCCTTACAATGCTGCTGCGTCGGGAGGGTCGAACCTCGGACCGACCAACCCGGCCTTCATCGAAGCGGTCCAAGCGAGAGTCGCCACCTTACGAGCCGCGGATCCGGGCAACGACCTGCCCATCCCGGTCGACCTGGTCACCGCCTCCGCGAGCGGGTTGGATCCTCACATCAGTCCGGCGGCTGCGGCTTATCAGGTGAAGCGCGTCGCACGGGCGCGTGGCTTGGATGAGGAGGCTGTGCAGCGGCTCGTGGCTGAGCACACCGATGGTCGGCAATTCGGATTGCTCGGTGAGCCGCGGGTGCATGTGCTGTTGCTCAATCAGGCGTTGGATCAACACCGATAGCGCTGCTGCCGCTGGCACCATCCGTGGTTGAAGGTTCACGCCTCCTTTTCTACAATCATCCGTTGAGACTGTTCTGTCCACGCCAATCCTGATTGTCCCGCGCATGACCGACAATCGACCAGACCCGGACGCGCTGCTCAAGCGCGTGCAGGACGAGGAAGCCCGTCGAGAGCGGGGCAGCCTCAAGATCTTCTTCGGCGCTAACCCCGGTGTTGGGAAGACGTATGCGATGTTGGGAGCCGCTCACGAACAACGGCGTGAAGGCATCGATGTCGTGATCGGGGTGGTCGAGACCCATGGACGGGCCGAGACCGAAGCGTTGGTCCAGGGTCTCGAAGCCATTCCCCTGCAACGTGTCGAATACCGGGGCTCGACGCTGTCAGAATTCGATCTCGATGCCGCGCTTGCCCGCCGTCCGAGGATCATTCTGGTCGATGAGCTGGCCCATACCAACGCACCGGGCCTGCGGCATGCCAAACGATGGCAGGATGTCCAGGAGTTATTGAAGGCGGGCATCCATGTCTATGCCACGGTCAACGTGCAACACCTGGAAAGCTTGAATGATGTCGTGCTTCAGATCACCGGCGTGCGTGTCCGTGAGACGATTCCGGATTCTGTGCTCGAACGAGCGGATGACGTCGAACTCATCGATCTTCCGCCTGACGATCTCCTGCAACGACTCCGGGACGGAAAGGTGTATGTCCCTGAGCAGATCCAGCACGCGATCCAGAATTTTTTCACCAAGGGCAACCTGATCGCGCTTCGTGAATTGGCCTTGCGGCGCACCGCCGAGCGGGTAGACCAGCAGATGGACGTCTACCGCCGGGATCATGCGGTGGTGCAAACCTGGCCGGCCGCGGAGACGATTCTTGTTTGCGTGAATATGAAGCCGCGCGGGCCTCGCCTGATACGAGCCGCCAGGCAGATGGCGGCGGGGTTGCATGCCAAATGGATCGCGGCCTATGTCCAGATTCCTCGACACCTCACGTTGCCGCAATCGGACCGGGACCGCGTCGTTCATACGCTTCGTCTCGCCGAGCAACTGGGAGCTGAGACCGTCACGCTGACCGGGGAGGATGTGACGCAGGAGCTCTTGGCCTATGCCCGCAGCCGCAATGTCACCAAGATCATCGTCGGCAAACCCGTGCGGGCCTGGTGGAAAGAATGGCTCTTCGGGTCCGTCGTCTCCGACTTGGTTCATCGGAGCGGAGACATTGACATCTATGTCATCACCGGCGAGGCAGGAGAAGGCCGGCCGCTGGCCTCGCAAGTGATGCAGACGTCCGGTACCTGGGTGGAATACCGGCTTGCCGCCGTCGTGGTCTGTCTCGCTACGGCTGTCGCCTGGATGATGACCCCGTATTTTGGATCGGCCAATCTCATCATGGTCTATATGATCGGCGTCGTGGTGACCGCGATCCGATATGGCCAAGGTCCCTCCGTGTTGGCCTCATTCTTGAGTGTCGCGGCATTTGATTTTTTCTTCGTGCCGCCGCTCTACTCGTTTTCGGTGTCCGATATTCAGTATCTCCTGACGTTCGGAGTTATGCTGGCCGTGGCGCTGACGGTCAGCGGATTGGCCGTCCGGATCCGCCGACAGACAGAAATGGCGCGCTATCGCGAGAAGCGGACATCGGTGCTCTATGCCATGAGCCGTGATCTCGCGACTCATCGCGGGACGGGGACGTTGGCCAATCTGGCCGCGAAGCATCTGCGCGACGTGTTCGACAGCCAGGTGGCTATTTTTCTGTCGGACTCAGACAAACGGCTTCAATTGCAGCGCGGCGAGCAGCTCTTCTTCGAATTCGATCCCAAGGAGGCCGGGGTGGCCCAGTGGGTGTTCGAGCATAACGAGCGGGCCGGGCTCGGGAGCAATACGTTGCCGGGTTCCAACACCCTCTATTTGCCCTTGGTCGGTTCCGGGGGGTCGATCGGCGTCGTGGCCGTGCGGCCCTCACAGCCGACCAAGGTGCTCGACCCGGATCATCTGCACCTGCTGGAATCGCTGGTCAGCCAGGTTTCGCTGGCGATCGAGCGAGCCCGTCTCTCGGAGGAGGCGGAGCGAGCTCACGTGCAGGTCGAAACGGAGCGCATGCGCAACGCCATCCTCAGCTCCGTGTCGCACGATCTACGCACCCCCTTGGCCGCAATCACCGGTGCGACCGGCAGCCTCCTGGACGAATCGGGACGGATGGAGGCCGTCACGAGGGATGAGTTGATCCGATCCATCCACCAGGAGGCCGACAGGATGGATCGGTTGGTGAAGAACCTGCTGGATATGATGCGACTCGAAGCCGGGGCCCTCCACCTGAACAAGGATTGGCATCCCTTGGAGGAGGTGGTCGGGTCCGCGTTGGCCCGAATGGAGCGGCGCTTGTCCGGGCATCGCGTGGCGGTCTCGTTTCCCGCCGATCTGCCGCTCCTGTTCGTGGACGGAGTCCTCCTTCAGCAGGTCGTGATCAATTTACTGGAGAACGCGGCCAAGTATGCCCCCGCCGGCAGCACCATCGAGCTGTCCGCGTCGGCTAAGGAGCGAGAAGTCTTCGTTGAGGTTGCGGACCGTGGGTCGGGCTTGCCGCCCGGCGAAGAGGGCCGCGTCTTCGATGAGTTTTACCGGGCTAAACAGACGGGAGACGGAGGGGTCGGACTGGGCCTAACCATTTGCCGAGGCATTATCGAAGCCCACGGAGGGAGGATCTGGGCGGAGAATCGCGGCGGCGGCGGTGCGCGATTCCGTTTCGCGATCCCGTTGCCCGAACGCCAGCCCGTCGTGCCCGCGGATCAGATGGAACCTCGATCGGCCTGACCATGGGCCGACAGAAGGCTGATGAATGAGTGAGGGACGGGTAGAGGATCAAATGTCCGGGCATGAGGCGATGCTCCTTGTGATCGAGGACGAGCCGGAGATTCGCCGGTTCCTGCGCGCCTCGCTGCCGGCGCACGGCTATCGGCTGCACGAGGCGACTACCGGGCGGGACGGCCTAGCCGAGGCGAAAGCGCGCAATCCCGATCTGATCCTACTCGATCTGGGCCTTCCGGATTTGGATGGGACCGAAGTGATCCGACAGATCCGAGAGTGGTCCGCGATGCCGATCATCGTCCTGTCGGCCCGCGATCAAGAACACGTCAAGGTCGCCGCACTCGACCTCGGCGCCGACGACTATGTCACGAAGCCGTTCGGACTCTCCGAGCTGCTGGCCCGCCTCCGGACGGCGCTTCGGCATGCGCGCCGCCCTAGCGAGGGGACGCCGGAACCGGTCTTTCTGATCGGCGACTTGTCCGTCGATCTGGAACGACGCCTGGTGCGGAAGAAGGACCAAGAGATCCGATTGACGGCGACCGAATACAAGCTCCTCACGACGTTGATCAAGCATGCCGGAAAAGTGCTGACGCATCGTCAGTTGCTGAAAGAAGTCTGGGGGCCGTTGCACGTCGAAGCGGCGCACTATCTGCGCGTCTATATGCGGCAACTTCGTAACAAGTTAGAGACCAACCCCGCCCATCCGCGGCATCTAGTGACGGAGGTCGGCGTCGGGTATCGGCTGCGCGTTGAGTAGCCCTCCGTCATACTGACGCTCGCCCGCTGCGAAAAAACCCTCTCTTCAGCCGTCGAAGGTCTCAGGACGAACGGAGCGGTCATCGAATATACTGATGTTCTCCGATCGTGCTGAGCGATGCACCCAATCGAGTCCTCCGCTACTTGCCGGGAGCCGTTCGTCCCTGTTCCGACGAGGTGCGCGCTCGTCATGACCAGGAGGCTAGGGTGAATCAAACGTCCCGATGACCGAGAACAGCACGAGGTTCTGTCCGGGGGCCAGGGTGTTGTCGGTTCCCTTGAAGAATCCACCTCCCGATCCGGTTGACTCATCGTGCCGGTATTCCAGCCGGAAGATCGTATTCGTCCATTTATAGGGAAGGCGATACTGCAGCGTGGTCGTCACGGCTTTGACGAACTGCTCGGACCCCGTGATGAGGCCGCTCGCGTCTGAGTAGAATTCGGGTCGGAACGCCACGCTCCACGGACCGGCGATATGCCACCGCATGGTCAGGTCTCCTCCGGTGAAGACTTCACGCCGATGGCCGGTCACGGAGGCATTTCTTTGGGTTCCCACCTGGTAATCGAGTGCCACGCTCACACGGTCGCTTTTCCATTCGATGATCGTATCGGAGAACAGCCGCCAGAATTCCAATCCCGTGTCGGCCTGATCGGGTCCGTAATAGAGGGTCTGTTTGATCGTCCAGGAGGAGGCGGGGGTGTACGTGACCTGGCCTCCATAGCTGGGGAGGCTGTTCGCCTTTGACAGGTGAAAGTATCCGTTGATGATGAAGAATGCGCCGGTCCACCGGTCGTTGAATGGATAGACCGCGTTGACGCCGAACATAAGATAGGGCGAGTAGTCGGCCATCCACGCCCTGGTGTAGGTAGCATTGTCCTTTGCATACAGCGATTCATAGCCGATGAAACTGTTGAAGAGCCCTCCTTGTAGCGTGAGGCCATTGCCGACCGGCGCGAGGTAGGAGACGTTCGCACGGCCGAAGTGTCGCCAGACATCGGCGTGCTGCACTGGCGGCAACCCGACCTCGAACCCGAACGCTTTAGAGTCCTCGCCCGCCTGTACTAATAGTTCGGTTCCCCAGCGAGAGGCAATCGTCGCATCTTTTTTGACATAGGCGGCCCCCATGTTGATCTCGAGATCATTCACCCGCGGCGTGGTCCCCCGACTCCGCCAGAGGTGATTGCCGGGGAAATTGCTGTCGAGCCCATAGGCGAAATCGAGGAACCCTCCGTAGTGCCAGAGCGACGTTTCGGGCTTCGGCGCGTCAGATCGCGACTCCGCAGGCGTGCCGGTGTTTGAAGGGACGTTCTCCGATGGCCGAGGGAGTGCTTCCTCGGCTGCCGCATGGACCGGACTGATCGAGACACACAACCATGCGATCAGGATGAGCGCCCGAATAAATGTCCGGCTCATGCGAACGGAGTCTCCTTGTCGAAGGTGACGATGCTCTTCGATCGATGACCGGTATTCCTTCCCCGACAAAGAGTGGCGCATTATCTATTAAAATGGGGTAAAAAGGCGATGCAATCGCATCAAGAGGTCATCAAACCGGAAGAGAGTTGATGAGAGTTCTGAATACCTTGAGGAAGACACCTCTTCAGACTAAGCCGGCGTGATCGAGCAAAAAGGCAAGACAGCAGATCTGCCGGTATTCGGCCTCTTCCAAGTCTGGCTGGTTGCGTTGTTCTTGGCAGTGAATAGTCCTCCTGCCTGTGCGCAAGAGCCTCCGCCGACGCCGGTCATCCCGCCGGAGGTGTCAGGCTCCAAACAAGAGCACGCGACGAGATCGCTCTGGCGCTACGGCGCCTACCTCGATCTGAGTTATGCGATCGACTTTAATTTCCCCGAGAATCATCTCTGGCGCAGCAAGGTCACGACGCAGCGCGTCAACGAGTTGAACCTCAATATGGCGCTCGCTTACGTCAGGAAGGATGCGAACGACGCGTCGCGTTGGGGAATGGAATTGGCGCTCCAGACAGGCAGGGACGTCAAAGGACAAGTCCCCAATGCCAGTCTTAGGCACGGAGACCCCTATTCCGGTTCCGATACTTTCACCCACTTTTCCCGGGCCAACGTGTCGTATCTGGCGCCGGTCGGCAATGGTTTGACGGTCACCGCCGGCCTGATGAACAGCTTTATCGGTTACGAGTCGTTTTACGCCAAAGACAACCTGGCCTACACCAGATCGTATCTGGCGGACAACTCTCCCTATTTCATGTTCGGAATTGCTGCGCAATACCAGTGGAATGATGCGGTCAAGAGCGTGTTCTACGTGATCAATCGATATAACTATCTCTCGTATCCCAACAATCTTCCGAGTTACGGGACCCAGGTGAGTTGGAAGGTCTTGCCGGACGTCACGTTCACGCAGAACCTCTATTATGGGCCGGACCAATCAAATACCGACCTCCAGTATTGGCGCTTCTTCTCCGACAGTATCCTGGAGTGGAAACGCGACCAACTTACCCTGGCCTTTGTCTATGATGTCGGGACAGAGAGGGCGATCCCTCAGGCCGGCGGCGAACGGACCTTTTGGACCGGGAGCGCGATTCATTCTCAGTGGCGATTCACCAAAGCCTGGGCGATTGCCGTTCGGCCCGAGGTGTACTACGATCCGGACGGCACCCTCACAGGCGCCAAGCAATTGATCAAGGCAGTCACCACCACACTGGAATACAGGTTGCTCTACGCCTGGACGACGACGCTGTTTCGTCTTGAGTACCGGTTCGATCATTCCACGGGGTCGCAGGGCGGTTTCTTCACGGGAGGGGAAGTCGCCCCGGGCGTGATCGGACTGACCCCGTCACAAAATCTGCTGTTCTTCTCGATCCTTTGGAGTTTTGATTCCCGTTAGTGTGGAGGAACGCGCAGCGTGGTGTCGGACAATTCTTCGAGGGCGAGCAGCAGCGCCTGCGTCCCGCACCGGCCATGGCCTTGCGCCTCCAGCGATCGATAGAGTCGATGCGCCAAGGCCAGGCCGGGCAGGTCGAGACCCATGCGCCGGCTTTCCTCCAGTGCGATCCCCAGGTCTTTCACGAAGTGCTCCACGAAGAATCCCGGGTCGAAGTTGCGCGCCAACATGCGGGGCGCCAGATGGTCGAGCGTCCAACAGGCGGCGGCTCCGCCGCTGATGGATTCCAGCATGCGCGGAAGGTCCAGCCCGGCCTTGTAGCCGTACAGGAGGCTTTCGCAGACCCCGATCATGGAGGACGCAATGACGATCTGGTTGCAGAGCTTCGTGTGTTGGCCGGCACCGGGGCCTCCCTGGTGACGGACCCTGTTGCCCATCAGCATGAAGAGCGGCATCAGCCTGTCCACGGCTGTCTGATCGCCGCCGACCATGATTGAGAGGGTCGCCTGGCGGGCTCCTACGTCCCCACCCGACACGGGCGCATCCAATGCCGTCCCGCCGCTGGCCTGTGCGGCCGCAGCAATCTCTTCTGAGAGATGCGGCTCGGTCGTCGTCATGTCCACCAGGACCATGCCGGCTCTCGTGCCGGCGAGAATTCCATCCTCGCCGAAGTACACCGCGCGCACGTCTTGAGGAAAGCCGACCATCGTGAACAGCACCTCGGACTGCTCCGCAACAGCTCTCGGAGAGTCGGCCCAACAGGCCCCTCGCTCGATCAATTCCTGCGCCTTGGCTTTGGTCCTGGTGAACAGATGGATCTTATAGTCGTTCGCCAGGAGATGACCGCACATCGAAGCTCCCATGACACCGGTGCCGATCCATCCAAGGTTGATGGGCCGGTTGCTCCTATCCATGACCGATCCTTTCGTCTGGAACCGGCAGGATGTTGGAGAAGTCCGCCAGCCGGGTACCCGCCTGGCGGGTGATCGCGTCGCTCAGAGGCTCAACGTACGAGAAAGAGTACGATTCCCCTCTTCGCTCGCTGCGGCCGCGCCCGAGGAAAAGTGCGTCCCGGCGCACCGGGGTTGGGCGGGTGAGAATGTCGGCCTTTTTGAACATCCTGCACCGGGTTCTGAGATGATTGGTGACCGCTCGCTGTATCGCATTTCACCCGTACTCGAATGGTTTTCAACAGCCTGCTAGTGTTGTGTCCCGTAAGTTTCGGTAATAACCCGTTCGCCCTGAGCGTGTCGAAGGGCGCCCACTTTCAACGCGTTCCGTTCATGGTTCGACAGGCTCACCACGAACGAACTTCTGCGATGCACCACTAGAAGGGCCTGCTCAGCTATCGGCCACAAGGACGACGGAAGAGAGATTTTACTCCGAGCCTGCCGAACGGCGTCGTAGAATACAGCCTTCCGGTAGCGGGAGGCCAGCCCGGAGACCGCCCGGACTTCCGCATCCTCGATCCTGTGCCACGATCCTGCCGCCCTGACTCCTCGGTTGGGGCAGAATGGAGATTATGGAGGCGCGAGACTTTTACATCGAACGCGGACCGAAGGGACTCGGAGTCTATGCGGGTCGGACGATCTCGCCGGGTGAGCGGATCCTCACGTTCAGCGGTCCGCTGATCGACTTTCTGGGGACCTTGGCGCTGGGGGAACGCGAGGGAGATGCGCTGCAGATCGGCCTGGATCAGTACATCCATCTCGATCAACCGGGCCGGTTCGTGAATCACTCCTGCCGTCCGAACGCAGGCATCGTCGAGGATCGCGTCCTGGTGGCGCTAGTACCGATCTTTCCCGGTAACGAAATTTGCTACGACTATTCCACCACGATGAAGGAAGACCATTGGATCATGGCCTGTCAGTGCGGCAGCGCCGCCTGCCGGCGCGAGATCCGTGACTTTACCACCCTGCCCTTGGATGTGCAGCAACGGTATCTTGCGCAGGGAATCGTTCAGCGATTCTTGACGCGACACCCGGCGACGGTGCCCCATGCCCTGCCTCTGTCTGTTCTGGAAGCGTCGAGCTGATTGTCGCGCGTCCTGCACACCTGTTCCGCCCATCACCGGGTTCCCCTGCCTCGCGGCCTATCTTGGGAGACGTTCGTACTGACAACCGTCTCTTTCTCGCGGCTCAAGGAAACGTTGCAGCAGGTATTGGAGGCTCTGATCGTGGCGGGCGTGGAAGCGGAGCTCAACCGATCGCGGCCGGCCGAAATGCAAGGTCGTCGATAGGCCTCGGCAAGGAGATCGAGCCGACCTTACCCATCGGCTTCTCGCGCCACGGCCGGCGACTCCTCGGTTATCCTGTCGTCCGCTTCCGGGGCGGCCTGCTCGAAATAGTCTTTCACCGCCACCATCGCCCAGCAATCGTCTTCGTTGTATTGAAGAATCCGAGTCAGCGCCGCCTCGTTGGATGGATTGGCCAGGTATTCGTTGTACCAGGCGATCGAGTTGGCGCCGGAGGGGTCCGGGTCGCGCCACTTAAAGCCGATCAGCTTGGCGATCTGCTTGATGCCGTAGGAATAGGTCGGCCAATCCGAGTATTCCACGATCAGGTCGTGATAGAGGTCGAACTCCCGTGCTTCATACGTAGCGAATGGGGCCGGGTCGAGTTGATACTTGTCCATCAAGTGTTTGAGCGTGGTCCGCTCCTTCGGCGAGTAGACGTAATAGACGTCGTCCTCGGCGCAGGCGAGGAAAGCCCAAAATGCCCGCACCGTCGTTTCTTCCTCTTCAGGCATTCTCGCCACAAAGTACTGAAACTTCGGGCGGCCCGCGCCTTCCTTGATCAGGAGTCCGAAGAGATAGGTCAATCCCTGCGTGGGGTCGTCCTCGATGTCGAAATACACTTCGCGTCGACGTTGAGGAAACCTGTACCCGGCCCTGATCAATGGCAGCCCCGAGAGGCGAACCTGCGCCCGTGTTTTCATCCGTTGCAACGTGGCGGCGCCCATGCGAGGAATCTTCTTGGGAGGCTTCGTGTAGGCGGGCACATCCATGACGGCGATGTCTTCGATCGTACAGAGCCCGGCCGCTTTGAGCGCGAACTTTTGCTTGCCGATGAAGAAGAGACCGGTGGGGTCAGAGGTCTGGGTCACCCATCGTTCGCAATGTTTGAACCAGGGGCACAACTGACAGTGGCTGCCCAAGACCGGCTCGGACGTCTCCCGCCCGGCGACGAGTCGGCGGGCCTGTTGGAGCGCGCTGTCGAATTCCTGCTGATAGTCCTGCGGATCGAACTCTTCGGTTTCCTCATCCACGTTGATGATGTGGGCGGTGGAAGGCAACGCCCCTTGAATCTTCTGGAGCAGCAGCCGGTAGAACAGCATCTGATAGGCATAGTGAATCTTGAATTTTGTTTTCTTCCCGTCGCGCTCCTCCCAACCCTTGCCGGCTTTGATGTCGATGGGGTCGTAGAGGTATGGGCCGAGACGAGACGATCCGGACTGTCTCATGAGCAGGTCCGGGCGTCCGACCAGGTCGCCGTCGATGAGGCAGCCCTGGTAAATCAGGGGCGCGCCCTCCCGCATGAGGCGTGTCGTTTCGTCACAGGCTACTTCAAGAGGCAGGGAAAGGAGATCGGCGACCGGCTGGTCGCCCAGCGCGGCAATGTAAGCGCGCTCGGTCTGCAGGCCCAGTTCCCATAGCAGCTTCACGAACGGGCTGACCTCGCTCTTCTCTTTCGGATCGCCGTTGGCGTCGAGGTACACCCGATGCGCACACTTCGTCAGGTTATAGAGGTCGTTGGCGGTGATGGTTCGAGAACGGCTCATGGGTGGCCGAGATAGACGGTACCATAGCGCGAGGGACGGCTCCAGTAGGTCAACTGGAGGCGCGCGGGGAGGGCGCGCGCGATTCCGTGAAGGCGGATGGATCAGTCAGCGCGATCCACGGAGGCCAAGTCCTGGAGACTCGGCCTCCGTGGTAGGAATTTAGGGAGTTGCCGGCGGTGTTCCGACTGTGAATCCGCCCCAGAGTCCGCCGGACCACATGTGACTCGGCCCATCTCGGTAGAGCCAATATCCCTCGTGGGCACTGGGAATCGTCACCGTCATCGCCTTGCCGACCGAGATCAATGGACTGTGTGGCGAACCGTAGTACGGCAAGATGTCCTGGAAATCGTGTCCGTAAACCAAAAACGCATGCTGTCGATTTCTACCATGCGGCTGGAGGACGCGGAATCGGACTTCTTCACCGGGAGCGGCAGTATATTCCGTCGTCGGGATCGGCTTGTACTGTGGGGTGAAGAAATTCGTCGGATAGAATGCCTCGTTCAAATTGGCATCGTCCGCCTGCTCCAACCGGACATGGAACGGCGCTGTATTGTAGTTGAACGCCTTCTCGCCAAGATCGTACGAATCGTCGCAGATGCGACATTTCTTGATCGGCCCAGTCGGTCTATCGGATTTCGATTGGTGGAGGTTCAACCCATCGCGGTACATGACGACGTGTTCGCGGAAAGGATGCTTCATGCCAGGGTATCGAATCACCGCTGAGATGCCTCCATTCGGCACCTGATCTCCAGTTGAGGGATCGTGGTAGGTGGCGCCCGCCGGTTCGATGATCAACGTTCCGACAAGGCCATGCGGCGGTTGATTGACGATATCCCCCCAGGAGGTGAGGTTCACCGGACCGAATTCTTTCGGCTCGTGCTTGTGGCGATTTCCCTCGACCGTGACGACTCCGGCATACCAATAAAACGTGCTCGTCTCACCGGGCCCCAGCGGGCTCTCTCCGTTGTAGCCGACAGCGGCTCCGTTATATCGGGACACGTTGTACGACACGAGTTGAGGATGCAACGTGACGAATGTTGAGGATTGGACACTGCCTGCGCCTTGTCCTCCCTCCTCCGGATCGTGATCCACGTTGAGCGGTACGATTTTCGGCATGAGCGCATCACCGGCCGCGCCAGCTAGGGCTGCAGGCAATCGATTCGTCAACACGATCTTGATGCAGTCGCCCGCGTTGGCCCGGAGCACCAATGGATCAATCGGATCTTTGACGGTCTGATTATTCAACCGTGCCCTATAGTGGTCTTGTCGTTCCTTCCTGAGCGCCGACAGGCTCGTGTCATCATGGGGCTTCTGTCCGACAGGAAGCCGATCCAAGAGAATGAAGGCGAGGGGATCAGGATCAAAGACATCGGCCTTTCGGTCATAGGGTAACGTGGAACCCAACCAGTCGCGGATACTGACTGCATCGATATAGAAGGTGACCTCGGTCGTCTTCCCCTCCGCAGCCAATTGCTTGAAGTTTGGAGGAATCGGACAGGTGCCATCGTACAGGTCCTGCTCCGGCACAAGATCAAGTTTCCCAGACGGATTCTGACCGAGCGGCTTCAACCGAGCGCCGATCGGTTTGTATGCAGGATCGCCCTTCTTCAAATCGTGCGGCGTCTTGCCGACCAATGCCGTTGTTGTCAGCCCATGAGGATCGACCGCCTGACGCCCGTTATAGGCACGAATGAATCCCCACGTCCCATTCCATAGATCATCAACCGGTCCAAAATCATAGAGGTAATCCACGAACTGAAGGCCGCGCGCCACGTTGCCGAACCCGAGCTTCATCTCGAAGTGCTCCGAGATCCCGATTTCCTGCGCCGCGACCAGCGGTGACTGTTCGTTGGCGATCTCACGAGGCCACCGCATACCATGAATGTTCAGCATATGCTGCACCTCTTGGGCGCCTTGGATTACGCGCAACTGCGCCAACTCGCCCTCATAGCCTTCGAATATTTCCGATGCCGGATCACCGTGCACTCGCGAATCGAACAGAAAGGCCATGTCGCCGCACAGCCCCGCCTGTTCGGGACGACAATTGCCCGGATTCTTTTGCTGCTTGATGCTACCATCCGAGTCGCGCAGTCCGATGCGAAGCGGAATCGGCTCGTGCCGATAGTTCACCAGATACGGGTTGTGATGGTCCTTCGAAATCGCCTCCGGCAGTGACGGTGGATCGACCGGCCGTCCATGCTCTTTCCAGTAGCCTTCAGCGTGTTGCGTGAGTTCCTTCACCGTCGGTTCATCGATCTTCGCTACACGCGCCTTCTCAATCAGGTGCTGCATGCCGTGGAGCGCTACGCGCGCCGGATCATCGCCCCGCTGTCTGTGAGGATCGTACAACAGGGCAAAATCCGCGATCGCCAGAGCGAACTCGCGATGATCCGGATGCAGCTTCCGATGTTGGGCGTTCACAATCATGGCCTGGGTGCCGACGCCATCCGTTAGCTCATCGCCGTTCGGCTTGAGCCATCTCGAGCCGGAGGGTTCGATCAACAGGGCGCTGTAGAAGCCATGATGCTGGATCGATGAGGGACCGAAATGGTCGTGTGTGAATACGGTGCGAATGGTCCGATCGCGACAAGCCTTCGGAGCCTGTGACGGCTGGCCTCGCACGCCGCCACTTGCCTCACAGGTCTTCAGATCCTCCATCAACGGATCGGCAAACCAACGCTGGATCGTGGTTTGATACTCGTTCGGCCCCGGAGTCGCCAGCGTGATCGGTTGCCCTTGCGGATCAACGGCCTGTCCAGCGGGCTGATGAGATGCTTCAATTCGTTCACGAATCGCACCCTGAGCGAACGTCCCGTCCTCATAGTTCCACCCGTTCCCTGATCCGTCCGATGACATCACATCGAACTTCACGAGATGGATGTGCTGGCCGATGGTGTCGGTCGGCGTCTTGACCTGAAAATCATCCAACTCCAGCTCATGGGAGCTGCGATTGGTGTGGCGATAGCGAATACATTCGCCGGAATTCGCACGGAAGAAGAACGGCTTGGCCTGGTCGGTCTTCGCCCGGGCCCTTCCCTGTTGATCGACGTATTTGCCGACATCCTGATCTAAGACGTTAATCCGCCCTTGCGGGTCATGCCAGCCGTCGTGATTCACGACCATATCGACGTCGATGGCGGACACGTCGTAGTCGCGATAGACAAGATTGCCATTCCGATCGATTTGTCCGGCCAGATTGGCGACATTGATATCGCAGGGATCGGCGAACGGCGCACCAGGTTGCGGCGGGCGTCCATTCACTTCGAATACCGCTGGTGTGCCATCCGGCTTGACGGTGGGATGGCCGGACGCCTTGGCATGAAACGCCATCGCCGCCTGTTCTACCGCCGTTCCACTCGGAGGAAGCAGTTCGATTTGGGCCGACTCCAACTTCACCGTCATGTCGCCGGTCGACAAGGCTCGATTCAAGACGTCGTGCCCGCGTTGAGATGCCGGCATAGCTTGAATCTGAGCGTGAGTCAGATGAGAGACGGATCTGGTCCCTCCTGTGACTACATGCCTCGGCAACCCGCCGTCATGCACCATATCCATCGGCGGCTGTGGGGCACGGTGTCCGGCCTTTCCCGGTATGAAAAAGGGATACCCCGGGTTTTGATTAGGTCCATAGTTAGGCGCAGGCGGCATCGCCTGATCTGGTAACGGGATCACCGCCGGCACAGGTGTGCCCTTGTCGGGATTCGTGGTTCCGGTCATAGGATCGGTGCCTGGCCCGAGTTCGCCGTCCGGCAAGCGACGTGACCCGTCCTCAAACACGTCATGGACTCGCCACAACTCCCACATACCCTGGGCGAAGTGGGGATAGAGGTGACAATGAAAAATCGAATCGCCCGGTGTTTTATTTCGGTTGCCGCTTCCACCGTAGAAAATCGGATAGACAAAGCCTTGCTGCGGGGCGATGGTCTGTGAATCAAGATAGGTTCCGGTGCCGGTCTCCTGCTGAGCCAGCCATTGGTGGGCATGCAAGTGAAAGACGTGGGTTTCCTTCGGTCCGGCATGAAGATTCCGGAATTCTACGCGATCATTGAGATAGGAATGATGGACGTTTGACGGATCGTCGGCAAATTCTGGCAGCAGCGCCGGATCGCCGTTGGCCCACGATTCGAGGAAGAATTCTTCATACGCGCATTCCACGCAGTTCTTGGCCGGGCCGATTCCCTTTCGATTCGCCAGGAGGATCGTCCCCATCCCGCTGGCGCCGTAGTTGATCCCGAAGCCGTCCCGTACGCCGGCCAAGGTAAAGGATTGTTCCAGCTCCGTAAACTCGTCACGGTAGAAGGTCTTCAGCTCATCGTGAAACACCGCCGTGAACTCTCTGAATGCGGGAGATTCGGGCAGCTTATGGTCCACGACGATCGCATTCAGATCGCCATGAACGAGGTCGAAGTCCTGCGGGCCGCGCTGCCGGAGCATATTCAGGATGGGAGTTCCATCGGCTTCCACAGCCGCATAGTTCAGCGACGCCGATCCTTGACGCTGATCCCTCACACGCGCGTACTCGGCATGGGTGGTTTGGCTCCGATACCACTCGCTGCCGTACGGTTCGACATGCAACGCTCCGAAGAGCCCATGTACGAGGCTGCCGCCATCCCCTTCTCCTCCCGCTGGTGCGGAATTACTGAAAAACAGGTGTGTTGAAGGCTTAGCCGACGGAGAGATGTGCCACTGATAGGTGATCGACTGACCTGGGGCAATGCCGGCAATACCAGTGGTCCTCGGGTCAAACGTATTTCCAGCAGACGTGAGACCGGAGACGGTGATCGAGGCACAACGGGTGCGCGGCCAGTCATTGCGCCGGTCGGCGGGGTTCGGTGGACGTCCGGTCGCCAGTTCGGAGCCGCATCCCTTCCCCGCAGCCTCACCGGTAATGATCGATCCTGGTTCTTCTTCCTCTTCGGGTTCTCCCGGCAGCGGTTCTAATTCTCTCTCGTTCAGGTTTGTGTATGGTGGCGGCCAGTGCTTGGAACTCAGATCAGGCTGTTCGGGTGACAACATGTTGGTGAAACGAACCACGAGATGATCGCCGGGAGCCACCCGCAAAACGAGCGGTCGTGGACGTTTCCCATCTCTGAGACGTACCTCGCCCGGTTTTGACTGGTCGTTCATCGGGCTGCCATCGGAGTTCACCACGTCGCGCTTCAAGGCATAGATCATTCCGTACGGGTTCATCGAGCCGAAGCGGTTGTAGATGATCGGGCTGTCCAGCGCCACGACCTCGGCATGGATGGTGCGCTCGGCCGACGGCATCGGGTGCAACGAGGTGCAGGCGGTGGCCGCCAACCCAATCGCCACCATCACAAACCGGCAGGTGTGCCGGAACGGGCGGGGTGAACGGAATGCGGGTGTGAACATCACAGTAGCCATACGAGACCTCCTGAAGTTGAGACTGGCAGACGTTGCCGACTCACTCTATCGTGATGCAATCGAGCAAGAGCGCCGATGGGCGCGCGTCGGCGCCAGGTCGAGGCAGTGGAATCGATGTCGAGATGCCGTTCGAGGCAATCCATCGGAGGGTGCCGGAGAACGGCGTCTGTGGACGCCAGGAGAATGCCTGCCAGTCGGTGTACCAACGGTTCTGTCGTTCCAATTCGAGGGATTGAGCCAGAATAGCTTGGTAGGTCGATGGCTGATCGACCTTGTCGTCCGCATAGGCGGCGAAGACCGCAAAGTCGTTTGCGGGGGACCAATCGAAACGGAGAAAGGCCCAATGGAACCAAAGGGCTTGGCCGGGAGTGATGAGGACCGATCGACATTCCAGAATGGCTCCATCTTTTCCAAGGGTCGTGCGGCCGTCCGCGTCGGGCGTGATCCTCCAGGCGCCGGTGTCAGCCGGTGGGTAGCCGGCTGCTTCAGCGGTGCGCGCCCCATCTCCGTCGATTCCGCGAGGGTCGTCGAGGACGGCGAAATAGCTCCCGCTGACCGGCGAGAACGTGTGGATCTCATGGAAAGCCGTAAAGCATTTTGCGACCTGACATATTCCATAGGTTCGATACCCCTGGAAATCACCCTTTTCGAAATGCTCGTTCTGTTGCGGTAACGGCATCGACAACCTCCTTCCTCGACGAGCCACTGATGCACGTAACACTCACAGATGCGTCGGACGCGAAGAGTGCAACTCAAATGCCAGTCGGAAATGTGGAACATGAGAGAACATCGGCATCGGTACAAGAAGTGGCCTCATCATCACTAAAATCAGGGCTGGCGTGACCGATGGTTCTGGCCCGCTTGTGATCGGCCTGTACCAGAGGAGTGATACCGCGCTGTATCGGATTCGATACAGGGTGTATCTGATCAGGATGGGAACGGGAAGCGTGTTCGATTACGGGAGGTGAGAGCGACCCCGTGCGCGCGATCGACAGGCGGCTACAAGTCGCGCTGCGCGGTCCGCTGGCGTTCGTGGTAAATCTCTAGGACTCTATCCACATACTGTTGAGTGGCCGTAATGGGAGGGATGCTGTCGTATCGGCCGACCCTCGTTTCGCCGGCATGGTAGGCGGCCAAGGCAAGGTCGAGGTTATCTCCGAATCGCACCAACAGATAGCGCAATTGCAAGGCGCCGCCTCGAATATTCTGGCTGGGATTCATCGGATTGGCGACCTGCCACGACAGCGCGGTTTCCGGCATGAGCTGCATGAGGCCGAGGGCTCCTTTCTCCGAGACCGCAAGGGGATTGAAGCTCGATTCGACTTGGATCACGGCGGCCAACAGAGCCGGATCGAGGCCGTACCACCGGGCATAGTGCTCGATGAGCGATTCAAATCGTGCACGATGGTTGGAGAATCCGGGATCCGAAGGCGGTCCCCAGATGGTGAGATGGGCCTGGTCGGTGATCGGCAGCACGATCAGGAGTGTCGTCAGGCTGAGCACCATGACGATGAGTCCACGCACCAGAGCATTCCTACGACGGCGGGGAATCCGGCGGCGGACTCGCGAGTTGGATAGTTCGATGCCGTATTGCCTGAGGTCGAACGCCATTGGGAGTTCTCGCGAGACGAAGAAAGAGGGGGGACGAAATTCACCCCAGATACCCCATTACCCTACTGCGAGTCGAGGAGACTTTCAAGTCATCGCTCGACTACCGATAGACCTTTCGAGTGGCGGTGTGTCGATAGCCCTATGATGGGCGGACGTCATCACGTGGGGCCGTCGCTTTGCAATGCGAGAGAGGGGTCATAGGCCGTCATGGTTTGAAAACGACACACAAGGTTGAACGGACTGATCTGGCAGGGACACTTTCAATGACTGGACTTCCCGGGGGAGTTGAGTCGGGCCTTGCCGATCTCCGCATCAGAACCCCCGTCCGCCACCTCCGCCGAAGCCGCCGCCGGATGACCCGCCGCCGCTGAAGCCGGACCCGCCCGAGCTCCGCGGCGCCGACTGCATGGCGGCGCCGGCCCGTGCGGCCATCTGATCGAGACGGTTCACGAATCCGCGCGGATGAAATCCGGCCGCGTCGCCGCCTGTGTACCAGGCTGGCGGCTGCGTGACCATTGTCTCGAACGCCCGAACCCAGGTCTGCTCAACGCCCAACGCCATCGCGTAGGGCAGTAATTTCTCGAACAGCTCCGGTGTCTTGATCACGCGCGCGAACCGATCGGCCTCGACACGGGTCAGAAACTCTTCGAACCCGAGCACTTTCTCGAAGGTGCGGGTTCCGTGGATCGTCCTGGCCGGCATGATCCAACTAAATCCAAGCACGATGAGGCCGGAGAGAAGCGAAGCCAGGATGAAGGGCAGTTCCTGCATGCCGAGGTGCTGCGCAAGGACCGCTCCTCCCGCCGCACCCGCCAGCATGACGAAGAGGCCGGCAGTCCAATAGACCTGTTTCACCTTGTCGGGGCGTGAGCGATAGCAGCGGCGGTCCTGAAGCGCTTGAAACACGGCGTCATGAATGCCGGGGAGCGATCGATAGAATCGGTTTTCGAGATCGTCCAGACGCATCGATGGCGTGGCGCTGTCTGTGAACACGGCGCTCATGAGCCGCGCTTCGTGCGGCTTGAGCCCTGTTTCTTCTGATGCCGGGCGCACTCGGTGAAAGACGTACCCTCTATTGGTCCATAGCCCGAATAGCTGCGCCTCGTGCTGCTCCTCGATCCGCAGGAACCCGCGGACCGCGAGATCGACGAGCGTCGCGGTGATGTCGCGCATGTCGGTAGCATGATCGACCAACGTGCCGACCTCAGCCGGCGTCATGCCATCCGGCGGCCCGTAGGCCACGGCGATGGGCCGCAAGGTGGGATCGCGTCCGTGCCGGCGCCAGAGAGAGTACAAGATGGCCAAGACGAGAAGGGGCAGGCCGAGCGGCCAGTTACTCCAGAAGAATAGCCTGGTATTGTCGAGCGCATTCGGTTCCTTGACGAACCCCTTGTCCCATCCGACCACCGCCGTGAGGCCCTCGCGAAAGTCGAGCGGCCGGGGCGCACTGATCATAACGATGGGACCGCCGATCTCAACCTCCGCCTCCTGGTCGCGTCCTCCGTAGGCGCCGGTGAATGCAAGCGCTTTGACGCCGGTCACCGGCGCCGGCAGGATGATCCGGGCCGAAGCTCGGTCGATCGGTATGTCCCATTCATCGCCGGTGACGTTCCAGTACAACTCATCGTGATCCGCGAAGAATCTGAGCCCGTTGCGGACCCGGTATTTCAAGACGACCGTCTTGGTTGCATCCGTGGCGCCTGGTACCCACACGCGGAGATTGCGGTAGGACCGCTGCCGGCTGCTCTCCAGCTTGAGCGGATTCCCTCGCTCGTCGGTGGCCGAAACCTCGTCGAGGATCAGCCGGTAGTTGAACCCTTGTGGCGTGCGGTAGTCGACCGGGATCTGCCGTTCGAGGCCGTTCCAGGCTCCTTCGAATCGGGGCCGGAGAGTCTCGGTCACGAGCAGATCGCCGGAGGTCAGAACCTGGAGCTCGACGTCGAAGCCGGCGAGCACGAGAGACCGTGCAAGCGCCGGGAACGTCGCCGAGAAGCAGGCTAGGAAGAGGATCGCAATAGATAGGAATCGGGAGGCGCACATGGCCGATCAGTGGGGGAAAGGAGTCGTGTCAGGCTACCGGCCGATCGATTCGAAGGTGACGCGAGGCGGCTCTCGCTGCGCCGAGTTCTTCACTTCGAAAAATTGCCGGGGAGCAAATTGAAACATTCCGGCGATCACATTTGTCGGGATCTCGGCGATCTTGGCGTTGTAGTCCCGGACCACCGCGTTGTAGTAACGCCGCGCGTTCTGGATCGCCTCCTCGATGCCGGTGAGGGTCGTCTGGAGTTGAGTGAAACTCTCAACCGCGCGCAGTTGTGGATAGGCTTCGGCCAGGGCAAAGAGGGATTTCAACGACTGGCCGAGCGTGCCTTCGGTCTCGGCTTTCTCGCCCGGTCCCTGTGCCGACATGGCCTTGGCCCGCGCGGTCATCACCGATTCCAAGACCTGCCGCTCGTGCCCGGCATAGCCCTTTACCGTTTCGACCACATTCGGAATCAGGTCATAGCGTCGCTTAAGTTGCACGTCGATGTCGGCCCAGGCGCTGTCGCAGGTTGTGCGCAACCGCACGAGCGCGTTGTAGAGGCCGATGACCAGCATCACCAGAGCCAGCACGATCAGCAGGACGATCCATCCCATTCCATCCCTCCATACCAAGCTTTGCTAGAACCGGCGGCTCATCGGGCGAAGCCCCTCTTCATTGCTGCCGCCGGAGAAACCCTCCAGTGCGACTTTCTCCTTCTGTGATACCAAGCTTTGCTAGTGTCCTGTCTCTAAAATTCGTCGAAGAAGTCCAGCATAGGAAGTTGTCATCAATCAAGCAGTTGGCTGCTAAAATTATGATGCGAATTTCGGAGTCAGGACACTAGCAGGCTGCAGAAAAACTCGATGTGTGTGCTTCGACAGGCTCAGCACGATCGGAAAAACCAGTATATTCAATGACTGCTCCGTTCGTCCTGAGGCCCTCGAAGGACGAACGGAGGGTTTTTCCGCAGCCTGTTAGAACCGGCGGCTCCTCTTCGTCTCATCGAATATCCTGACGCTTACGTATCGCTCTAGGGCAGCACCGGACGAAGCGGCAGATCAGGCGATTCCTCCGATGATGACTCGGGCGGGAGCGGCCAGATGCGCACGGCCATGGCCTGCACCTCGTTCGCGTTCATCACGGGAATTCGTCGGCCGTCCAGCGCCATGAAAAAGAGATCGCGGCCCGGTTGTTGGATCGTCACCTCGACGAGCACCTGCTCGCCGTCCGATACGTCAGGGTCCTTGACTAGCGGAATCTGACAACGGCCCAACACCAGAACCGGAAGGGCTCCGGTCTGATCGATGACGCGGAACGAATAGGCCGCATAGCAGATGGTGCCGTTGTTCAGTTGATAGGGGTCGAAGGGACGCACGTTCTCGACGGTGCCTCGGACCAACACGTGATGAAGATGGTACCGATCCGGTGCGGCCAGCAACTCTTCGATCGGAACCGGTTCCCCGCTCTGGGCCCACGCTGGCCAGGGCCACAGGCACACCAGCAATATCAGCCATCGCGGATCGATCATCGCGAGAGAGGACCAATGGGCGATGGGATCTCCGCCTTTCGAACCGGCGCCATTCTGGCATTCTGTACCAATCTTCCCCGATCCGTCATGCATTCCGTACTCTTCTGCATCCGGCTATAATGCGCGACCATTGGTATCCATGTAACCCAGGGGTGTGTCCCGATGAGCGAATTCCACCGACAGATGAAACAGTACGTGACCGACCACCGATCCCGATTTGAAGACCTGCTGGGGCGTATGGTGGAAGTGCCGTCCGTCAGCATGGACCCTGAGCGGGTGAAAGATGTCCGCCGGATGGCCGAGCTTGGCGCGCAGATCTTGAAGGAGTGCGGCGCAGAGGCCCAGGTGATCGAGACCGGAGGCCATCCGCTGGTGTCCGGCGGCTGGACGACCGGCGCCAAACATCCGACGGTCACAATCTATAACCACTTGGATGTGCAGCCTGCCCAGGAGCCGGAGTGGAGACAGGACCCCTTTGTGTTTCGAAAAGAGGATGGCGTCTATCACGGCCGGGGGACGACCGATGACAAGGGGCCGGCGCTCACCGTCCTGTTTGCCGCCAAGTTTGCCGTGGAGCGAGGTCTGCCCATCAACATTCGATTTCTCTGGGAGCTGGAGGAGGAAATCGGCAGCCCGCATTTCGCCAAGGCGTTGCGCAACCGGGCCGCCATCCCTAAGCCAGATTCCGTTGTAATCTCGGATACGATTTGGATCTCCAATGATCAGCCGGCTCTCGCCGTCGGGTTACGTGGCCTGCTCGCGGTGCGTTGTTCCTTGGTCACCGGATCGAAGGACGCCCACTCAGGGGTCACAGGCGGGGCGGCACGCAACCCACTGGCTGAACTGGTGGAAATGGCCGCCTCTTGCGTGGATGCGAAAACTGGGCGTGTGAAGATTCCAGGATTCTATCGGGATGTCCTGCCGCTGTCGGCAACAGAGAGGAAGAGTTTTCTCAGATCCGGCTTCGACGTGGATCGCTTCATGAGAGCCTACGGCTTTCAATCGCTCCGCACCAGGAAGGCGGCCGAAGTCATGGAACGGATCTGGGCCAGACCGACGTTCGAGGTGCACGGCCTCACGGGCGGCTACCAGGGGCCAGGCGTCAAGACCGTGGTGCCCTGGAAGGGTGAGTTGAAGGCGAGCATGAGGCTGGTGCCGAACCAAACACCCGAGAAGGCGTTTGATCTGTTCAGGCGTCATGTCGCCAAGGTCAATCCCGCCGTCAAGGTCGAGTGCGACGGCATGCTGCATCCCTTCAAAGGCTGGTCCACGGGACCCTACGTCGAGGCCATTCAAGAAGCGATCCGTGCGGGATTCGGCAAGGCCCCGGCCCTCACGCGAGAGGGCGGTTCCATCGGCGCGGTAGTCAGTATGGAGCAGGCCTGGAAGGTGCCGATTCTTTTCCTCGGACTCAGCCTCCCGGAACATGGGTACCATGCGCCGAACGAGCGGTTCGATTGGCGACAGGCCTCCGGCGGCATGAAGGCCTTCGCGGCGTATTTTGCCGAGCTGGCGAAGAGGGGAAGGGAATAGGGCAGACTGGTTAATTTTCCCGGGGTGCCTGTTGCTCCACCCAATGCCACTGGTCGTTCATTCATTCATTCATTCACGTCATTCATTCACAGGGTCATTGCTTGACTTGACACTGCTGCATCGCTTGCCTGCGTAGCGCGCATTCATTCACGGGGTCATTGCTTGACTTGACACTGCTGCATCGCTTGCCTGCGCAGCGGGCTGGGGACCGTACACTCGGCCGCACGCTGAATCTTCGAAATGCGCGACGGCGAAACACCGAATCGTTTCGCCACCCGGGCAAGCGGCTCGTTGGCCGCTCGGCGTAACAGCCACGCCGCGGAACAATAGGCTTCTGCGTGGCCGCGGCTCAGGAGCGCCCGCACGGTGAGTCCATAGATCGCCGCCACGCGCGCCACCACCTCTTCCGGCCGCAGGCGCGTCGGCCGGGTTTGCGCGGCAGGTACATTGCCCACACGCTGTCCTTGGATCAGCGCTTCCATGCGCGTCAGAAAGGCCGCGCGTCCCAAGAAGATTTGGCCTCTCACCTGTGCCCACGGCGACGCGTGTCCGATCCCGGCGTGCACAAACCGCCGGTAGGCACGCTGGGCCGCAGTCGGCCTCGGATCAAACAAGGTGAGGACACCGGCCACGTCGAGCCAGGTCGGCGTCGGTTCGTCACCCGCAGTGGCCCGATAGCTACTCCATCGCCAGTCTGCCGCCGTCTCCACCACGGCGGCACGGACCGGATTTAACACCAGATACCGACAGAGCTCCAGGAGATAACTCTCCTTCTCGACGAGAATACTCTTAAACCGGCCTTGCAGTACGTGCCCGACTCGCCCGTGCCGCCGATTAAAGCGTTGGGTATAGGTGGCGTTCAGGCGGCGCATCCCCCGACTGAGGTTCGCCTCCGGGGTTTCCACGAGCAGATGGTAGTGATTGTCCATCAAGCAATAGGCGTAGCAGCGCCATCGTTGCTGACGGGTCTCCTGGCCGAGCAAGTCCAGAAACCGCTGGCGATCGGCGTCATCCTGAAAGATCGGCTGGCGCGCATTGCCGCGAGCGGTGACATGGTACAGGGCGCCTTCAAACTCCAAGCGAAGCTGGCGAGCCATGGCGGCGGAGCGTAGCGAGGGGGAAGTGTAAAGTCAAGCAATGACCCCATCAAATGACCCCATGACCCCATCAAATGACCCCATCAAAGCAATGGGGGCGACCGAATCCCAGCTTCATGCGCCAATTTGTAGACCCATGTAGCTTATGGATAACGGTTGCCGACTGGCTATTGTTGGGCCAGAAAGGCTCTCCGATGCACTGCGCTGAAGGCGGAATATAGAAACCATATCCACTATTCGGATGCCAATAGATTGCAGGTGCTGGCGTGATGGATTTTGATACCTCGTGCAGTTTCTGATCGAGAACATCATCGTAATTAAATGTCAGGCAGGTCGCACGATTAACCAAGCAGTAGTATGCGAAGTTCCGCAGTTCGTCCTCATGTGTGAATCCGCTTTCCTTGGCGTTTTTCAGTCGTTTTAAAAAACTCTCATGTAATTCCCGCCTTACCGACTCAAAGTGAATGGAGGTTGCCTCTGAGTCAAAAGGCATTCCTTCAAGGCGTGTCAGCAAGCGTTCAATATCAACATTGCCATCAGGTAGTCGGTCTCTTTCTCGTTCAAGAATATCTGCAATTCTTTGAACCTCCTTGTACTTTCTTATGACAGGGTTAATGTCATAACTGTCGACGAGGAGTGGTGCATGTGGCAAGAAAGCCTTTGTAAACCCAGCGCCAAGCACAAACACCTGTCTTTGTTTTTGGTCCATGTGACTAACCCTTATGAAGCGCCCTGTGTTGGCGACCTTGGGGCCATAATGAGGCAGCCTCTAGAGAAGGAAGCCTCTTGACGGTGGACTGTAACGAGCCAATCCCCATCCGAACATACCTTGTCCCGCATGGCCTGGAAACTCCGAGGGAGCACTGTATGCGCCATTGTTAGGTACAACTATCAATCACTGAGCTTTTGAGTTGTAGTCTGTCCTCTTTATGTGTCCTTGTTGCGCTCGCCCAGTAATTCCTGAGTGACGGAAGCTCTGCTCCTCAGCATCCCGCACAGGCTGCGGATGTATGCCTTTGTAATCGGTTGGAAGATGATCTCGTTGCCTCGCTCCACGAAACAAACCTTGGTCCCAGGCTTGATGCCGAATCGATGGCGAATGCGAGCTGGAATCACGAGCCGCCCTTTGGTTGTCACGTAGGCGGTTTCCATACAGTCCCTCCACGATGTCGCAAGAGAAGCAGACCGAGCACTCCACCTGGCACTATTGCGTCGGGCTCAGTGGGGCGAGCAGCAAGGAACTCAATGGACTGGCAAGCAGCGGCGTGAGCATCAAGCCGAACTGGGGAAAATGATCCTGTAACGAGAGGAAGAGGCCATGGTCTTTCAGCCACTCGTCCTGTTCTACCAAGGGCAGTTTCTCGGGGGCCGTCTGCAAGAAGCGCTGAGCCCGCCGCGCCAGCAGGACGGCGGCAGGCAAATAGGTCGCTACCGGCACGAGGGTAACGGTGACGCCCCAGTACAGAGTGATGGCCAGCGCCGCGCCCAGCACGGCTTCGTGCGCATGCTTGTCGCCGACCAACGCCGCCAGGCGCCCATATGCAAGACCCCGGCTACGAGGATGGCCGATCCCGCGCTCAACACCTCTTTCAACCGGCGCATCTGCACGGCACAGTGCTCCTGATCCGCCGGCCGGCCGGAGACCGGCGGCGCCAGGGTGCTACAGGCTGCGAGCAGCGCCACCACCGGAACAACGATGGCCTGCACGTTCACGACGGAAACCACCGTCATGGTATAGCGCAAGAGGCCTTCGCTGATTCGCTGAGACCCGGCATGTCGTAAATTATCGTAGGTGAAGCCAAAGACAGCTCGGTAGAGCGCGTGGCTGTTATCAAGCCACCAGAGAAACAGCAATCCGATCGCGGACAACACCAGACCCACCGTCGAAACGACCATCAGCCGCCGCATGGGATGAGATTGATAGATCAGCGTGGCGCACATCATCGCGGCGTACGCTCCGGCCACCAATGCCACCACGACCGTGGTGAGCCAAACGTACCGCGCTTTGACTTCAACAAGAAAATGCGTCGCGTGAAACTCTCGGGACGGAGACTTCGAGGCAGGCTGCATCAGGCCCTTCGTGAGGTCGAGAAAATTATCCACCGTGATGTTGGCGCTGAACTCAAACAGCTCGACGGCCAGCAGGAGGATCGCAATTGGGGGCACCGTCAGCATCAAGAATCGATAGTCCGAGAGTGAAGGGGCGGCCGGCTGTGTCATCACGTTGCAGGAGGATGCGGTGCGGCTCGATCACATCAAAGCAAGGACTGCCATCCTAACACACTCACCCGATGGGGACGAGCGAGGAATGCCGGCTTCGGAGATCGTCGCCCGAAAACGAATGGATAACCCCGGCCCTCGCACGCATTGACAGAACGGTCGGTACCCGCTAGCGTGGAGCTGCTCGGCGCACTCTGGATTGGGATGGAGCCCGGATGGATGCGGAACGAACAGCGGGACTGAGCCTTGCCGCCCTTGGTCTCCATCGGTACGACCTTGTCGTGACGTTCCTCCTGGTTATGATCGGATGGTCCATCGGATTGGGATCTGCTCCAGGATGGGCGGGCGTATCAGCCACCTCACGGATTTTGCCAACCGGAGATGCGCTCGAACTGACCTATCAAGCCAATGGGGAGACGTGGAGGGATCTCATTCCGCTCCATCGAGCGGGAGCACTTCGTTATTTCAGCGCCGGGGTCGGCATGGCCGAGCGGGCGGCCGAGTATCCTCCATTTCCGATCAAACTCGTCTTGACCGCCGGGGGAAAACCCTACCTGGCTCGCGTGGGCGTGCAGATTGTGAGTCACGGGGGGGCGATCACCCTGTCGATTCCGCCTGAGCATGTGACGGGGCCGTGGCTCTTTCTCGATCTGCCCGCCGGGACCTACGACCTGACCGGGATAAGAGGGGATGACAGGCCGCAGCTTCGCCGCGTGACGGTGCAGCCCGGATCCTCGCAAACCCTCTATCTCCGCTTCGCCGGAGAGTAAGCCCTCACCGACATTCCTCTTCATTCCAAACCGAAAGCCGCCGCAGGCCCTGGCAGCTCTGGGCTGGCGACGCGCATGCTTCACAGGAGCGGCTTTCGCGCAGACCGATCGGGCAGGCGGATGTGTCGATCGACACGGGCCATGTAGACGGAAGGATTTTGGAGCGGAAGCGAGCCGACCATCGAGGGTCATCGATGGGGCGACCCTGTGGGCAGGGAGACGACGCAGCGGTCGGGCATCCTATGTCAGCGAGGCTAGGTCGATCACAAAGCGGTAGCGGACGTCTCCACGGAGCAGGCGTTCGTACGCCTCATTCACCTCTTGGATGGAGATCACCTCAACATCCGCCGATGTTCGATGCTTGGCGCAGAAGTCCAGCATCTCCTGGGTTTCTCGGATGCCGCCGATGAGCGATCCGACGAGCCGGCGGCGACGCAGCAGTAGCGGAAACGCGCCGACCGGCATCGGCCGGCTCGGCGCCCCCACAAGGATCATGGTGCCGTCCGTTTTCAATGTGTTGAGGTACCCATCGAGGTCATGTGAGGCCGAGAGCGTGTCGATCATGACGTCGAACCGTCTGTCGAGTTTGGCAAGTGCGGAGGAGTCGGAGGTCAGAATGAAGTCGGACGCGCCGAGGCGGGCGGCGTCCTGTTGCTTGTGCGTCGAATGGCTGAGCACGGATACCTCGGCACCCAGGGCCGCCCCGATTTTGACGGCCATGTGTCCCAAGCCGCCGAGCCCCACCACGCCCAAGCGCTGCCCTTTGCCGACGCCCCAATGCCGAAGCGGCGAGTAGGTGGTGATCCCGGCGCAGAGCAGGGGTGCCACGCTTTCGAGCGGCAAGGTCGCAGGAACGCGCAGCGCATAACGTTCATCGACGACGATCTGATCGGAGTAGCCGCCGTAGGTCGGGGTCTGTTGGTCGCGTTCCGTCCCGTTATAGGTCAGGACCAGGTGGCCATCGCAATACTGTTCGAGTCCCAGCCGGCACTGCGTGCACACACGGCAGGAGTCCACGAAGCAGCCGACACCGGCCAGGTCGCCGATGGCGAATCCGGTCACTGCCGATCCGACTTGACGCACCGTGCCCACGATCTCGTGACCGGGGACCATCGGAAAGATCGATCCGCCCCATTCGTCTCTGGCTTGATGGATGTCGGAATGACAGATCCCGCAATAGCGGATACGGATCAGCACGTCGTGAGACCCGACCGCTCGTCTGACGAACGAGAAGGGTTCCAACGGAGAGGTGGGACTCCGGGCTGCGTAGCCGCTGGTCGACAACAATCGCAATTCTCCGTTCGCGAGCCCGTATGAGCGTCAGTCTTTTTTCGGCTCGGGTTTCGGCTCCATGGCTGTCAGCAACGGCTTGAAGGTCGGGTCCGCATCAAGCAAGGCCTTCAGGCTGTCGCGGTTGAGGAGATAGCTCCAGACCTCCGGCGTGGCGCCCGGCGTCAGCTCGAAGAACTGCTTGGCCTGGGTGAGGTTTGCCAACATCAACTTGGGGTCGCGCTCCGCCATGTAGAGTTGGCTGTAGGCCATCGTATAGGCGGCCGTGAACTTGTCCAGCGGGTCGTCGGTGAGTTTGAACGCTTCCTCGGCTTCGCGATAGGCCTGGTCGATGTCGGGATCGTTGAGAGACCGATTCCACGACACCTTATGGATGCGCGACCAGGCTACCTCGATCAACGCGCGCGCCCGCTGGCCAGGGCGGGCTTGTGCGAGATCGTTGACCAGCGCCTCGTGCGTTTGGATGGCGCGAAGCTGGTCGTTGTTCCAACGGTAGGCGATCCCGAGGTGAAGGCGATTATCCAAGTCTTTAGGACGGACCTTGGAAAGTGTCTCCATCGCGGGAATCATGCGGTACAGAAAATCCCCGGCGGTCGGCTGCGTGAGTCCACCCATTTCCATGCTGTTGGACAGGTCCATCCGAAAGTTTTGCGCGTACCAATTCCAGGACAGTTCTGTGACCCGTCTCGCGAGCATGGCATCCTTGAACGGCACGGAGGGCACGGCATCGCCTGTGACCAGGACTCGGCCGTAGAGATCGTTCGTCATCGCCGTGAGCGCTTCCGGTTGCTCCCCGTCGATCAGAAGGACCCGATTTAGCATCGCGATCCGATCCCGCAACTCCGGAAAATGCCTGGATCTGGCCACGGCGGCGATCAGCAGGCCGGAGCCGTCCGACGGCTGCCAGATCGCCGCCGAGTCCGCCACCACACGGCTGGCCTCGGTCGAGAAGGGGATCGCCTCGCTGGGAAGCTCGCCGGTCTGCGGGAGATCGCCCGCGTCCGATAGGACGGAAACCGGTACGCTGAGGACCGCGGCATCGCCCGGATAGCCCAGACCCTTGAGGCCCGTCATGACCACAAACTGCACGTCCACGGATTTCACGGCGACACGGGGGCGATGGATCGTCGATCGGAACCGGTAGGCCCCCTTGGCGAAGGTCACCGGAGAGGTAAGCATGTCCTTATAGGTCACACGCAACCGAACGAGGGACGTTGGGACGTTGGCCAGTTTGCGGTTCCTCCCGGCGGGAAAAGAGGCCTTCGGGATCGCCTGCTGCCGTTCGATCGATAGGGTGAGGCCGGTGCCGGGCGGCGACTGGCCGAGCAGCTCCATCACGGCCGTCGCGGCTTGGTACGTTTCGAGCGGTTCGGTAAAGAACACCAGGCGTCCCGGACCGGGCCAAATGGTGTCCATTCCTTCATCGGTCTTCCAGATGGCCGGCTTCACGGCCTCCTTGAGGCGGTTCCAACAGTCTGTATAGATCCCGTCCGTCGCAGGAGGGAATTTTTTCAAGGTCCCCTGTTGCTCGACCATCCGGTACTGGCAGGCAAAGTCGAGTTGGCCGAATGCGGTCTGGTCTCCCGACGAAATGGCGAGGGCATAGTCCATTGCCGCTTTGCCGGCCGGCGACGGAGTCGGAGACTTCCGAGCCTTCTTCTGACTTGCGGAGGCCGCCCAAGCCGGAGTGACGACCGTACCGACCATCATCAGGACGAGCAGCACTGTCGCCAGGAGCCTGGCCGACGTTGTCATTCGCCGCAGTAGAAAGGTCAATGCCCGCCAGACTCCTAGCAGCCGAAAACCGCGAAACCCACCAAGTTGAACAACGTCGGGTCTGTGAGTCATGCCACACCTATAGGAATTGCGAGGAGCACAGGAATGTCGATGCCAAAGAGGCCACTCTAGCATGCGGCCCCTCGCGCATGAAAGGGGCGGATGCCGGGACTCGGCCGCATCATTTATGGATGACGGTTCGCCGTGTTGCGCCCGGTGCTCTGCCGTTGCAATGGACCGGGGCGGCAGAAGCGTTCATGAATCGTACGGGCTAGCGACCGGACTCGGAGGGAGGAGGCCGGTCGGGGGAAGGAGGACGGAACTGAATCAACGATCGGATGTAGGCCACGACATCACGCTGCTCTTCGTTGGTCAGCATCCCGCTCCACGCGCGCATCGATGTATGCGGCTTGCCCTGGTCGATGATCTGAAGCAATTCCTTGTCGGATTTGGCCGACGTGGCGGCGGAGATCAAGCTCGCAGGGCGTGGCGAGAGGTAGGGCGCCTCGGCTCCGTCGCCGTTTCCGCTGAGGCCGTGGCAGGACAGACAGTGCTCAAGATAGATGGCACGGCCCCGGTCGGGAGAGCCGATCGGAGCAGAAACGGATGGGGACGTTAGGGTTAGTAAGGTGAAGAGGGAGCAGCCGACGAGGAAAAGGATGATGAGGGTCGGACCACTCGGGCCCCTGCCGTCACCGAGCATGGTCGGGTGTACCCTGAGTCGGCACAGGACCCCACGGGTTGCGCTGCGCGCGCACCCATCGTTCGAGTTGTGTCTTAAGTTCCTCCGGATTCGGAACGCCGCGGACGACCAGAAACTCCTCGGTGAGGCTATTGGCGATTTCGAGCTTGCCGAGATCGAACCAACGATTCAGCAGTTCGTATCGGACGTGAATGTCGGTCACCTCCTTCAGGAGGAACTCTTTCACAAGCCGCCGATTCCGGCCAAAGTGGCCGAAGTGCACCCATATCCGGGAGGAGGTCAGGCGGTAATAGTAGGCATAGTGAAACCAGGAAGCGATGCCGAGAAATAGGACGACGGCGAAAAGATACAACGACGCCGTACCCCAGTGGTGAGCCTGGATGGCGACGGCGGTCCGGACGGCCGCAGCGGCCATGAAAATGAACAACACCGCTTGGTCCATCCACGACGTATGGCCTTCCCACAATACTCGTTCCGGCTGGGACGGGGTATTGTCGTTCATGGTCCGTGCTCCACCACGATCTGTGCGCGCATCTGATGTCCCGGCATGTCGCAGATATAGCCGAACTCGCCGGGATTCGCAGGTGTGAAACGAATCTCCGCCCGGCCTTCCGGCGGAATGATTACCCGCTTAAAGCCTTCCTCGCCGAACTCGGGAGCGCCGTTGCCGCCTATATTCAGATTCACGCCGCGCAGAAGATCTTGCGGGACGAACGAATGCAGCTCGGTGTCGAGATTTTCAAACACGAGCATGGCCGGCTGTCCGACTCGGAGCGTAACGAGGGAAGGATGAAATTGTCGAGCCTTGATCGTGATCACGACAGGGGGCTGATCGAGGGAGGCGGATACGTGCAGGGGCATTCCCGTGAAGACGGTGCACGCCACGACCGCGACGATCCATTCCGTAGCGGCAAGAACCCTGTGCGCCCGAGGCGTTGCTTGGTGAAGGTGAGGCATCGGTCAGCTCATTCTAACATGTTCCTGTGGCGACGGTGGAGCGCGAGGTATCGAGTCGGGAGGCAGCGGGGAGAGGCTACCGAGCGCCGGCTGCGTGCAGGATCTGGCGGCGGAGTTGGGCCTTGGCGGAGACGGAGAGCGGTTTTGGGGTCAATTGACGACACAGAGAGATGGTCTGACGCAGCGAGGTAACGAAGGTCTCGCAGTTGGGGCAGGCGCCGAGGTGCCTGCGGATTTCAGCGCAGACGTCCTGAGCCAGGTCGTCGTCAAGATAATCGGATAACTGTCTCAGGATGTGGAGACAATGGGCCGTGCCTTTTCGGGACCCGCTCGGCTGGCCGGATCGTCGCGGAGCGCGGTGTGCTCGTTCCTGTGCCATGGAGAACCTCTACATTATACCCGAGTCCAGCTCCTCGGTGTGCTTGTGCCGATGGCCCGGCGTCAGAGGTGTGCCGACGCCTCGCGCGCTCAGCTCGCGACGGACGAACAGACGAGCGCGATGGAGTCGCGATTTGACGGCCCGTTCGTTGAGGCCCATCACGGCGCCCACTTCTCTGGCGCTGATCCCTTCCATGTCGCGCAGGACCAGCACCATGCGGTATTTCGGAGGAAGCCGGCCGATAGCTTGATCCAGCGCGCGGCGAAGCTGCTTATTGACCAAGGCCTCCTCCGGCGTCAGACCCTCCACCGGAATCTGAAGACGGAGCTCCCCGTCGGTGGTAGGAATGAAATCCTCCAGGGATAACTCGCGCTCAGGCTGGCCCTTACGCTTGCGTCTCAGTCGCTGGCAGACGCGGGAGGCGATCGTATATAGCCAGGTTGAAACCTGAGATTCTCCCCGAAAATCCTTGTAGCCGCGGTAGGCGTTCAGAAACGTGTCCTGGACGACGTCCTTAGCTGCCTCAGGTTCGCCGCACAGACGCTGAGCATAACGGAAGATGCGATCGACATGTTCCCGATAGAGATCGTCGAATGACAAGCGTTCATGGCCGTCCGATTGGCCGTCGGTCGATCCGATTTCTGGCAGAGTCAGCGCTGAGCGGGCCATGAGGGGTCGAGTCTAATGACCCGATTTCATGAGTGTCAAGGCTGGTGGGTCGGGGGGGGGGGGTGGATGGCGTCGCGGATTCTGCCGCACTCTCCGGTATGCGCAGTCCGGAGAGTTCGAGGAGACGGACGAATCAATAGCCCTTGCGAATCTCGACGACGGACCCCTCGCCGTTCAGTTCGACGATGACCGGCGATCCTTCCTTGAGTCCGGCGAGCGTTCTGTCGGCCTGATCGGCGGGAAATTGCTGCTCGCCTTCCGGAGTCCAGAGCGTCAACTCGCGCTTCTCCGGCGTGGAATAGGTGAGTTTCCCTGTGAGGAGCCGCGAAGTGGGCTGGTCCGCTCCATTGGGACGAAGCTCCACGGCCATGTTCGTATCATGAATCCACAGCGTGAGGTCCTGCCCCACCTTGGCCTGTTTCAAGCCGGTCTTTGAACTGATGGGGAGCATTCCGACCGGTGTCCGCAAAAAGGTGTAGCCGGCCTTCAGTTTGGCGACTGAGCCGCTGATCTTCATCTCCGTCTGGTTGGAGTGGGTGGGGACCTGGCTGATCTGCAGGTCGTACTGGAGATTGTGCAAACCCACCACCGTGTCTGCGGCGTTGACTTCGACCGTGACCGGCTTGCCGGCGGGCTGAGCGGCGATCTTTCCGGCCAAGGTTCCCGCGGAGAATCTGCGCTCGCCATCCGGTGTCCACAAGAGCAGGTCCTGCTTATCGGGTGAAGCAAGAACCAGCGGTCCCCATAGATAACGGCGCGTGGGTTTGTCCTGTCCCTTGGACATGATATCCACGGCTCCATGCGAGCCGTGGATCCAGAGGGTCACGTGGTGAGCGCCGCGCAGATCGCGTAGACAAGTCTGGCAGGTCAAGGTCAACAGGCCGACCGGCGTTCTCAGGAACACGAATCCCGGTTTCATGCGCCAGACGGTTCCGCCGACCTGGATCCAAGGATCGACGTCCTCCGTCATTGTGGTCGCGGCCGGCGTTTCCGGCACCGGTTGGGCTTCGGTCTCCTCCGTCGGGGTCGGAGTCTCATCGGGCGTCGGTTCCTGGATAGAAGGTGAATCTTCCGCTGCCGGCAATGACTGGGCGGAAGCAGTGGACAGGATGAGGCCCATTCCGAAGGCGAGCGTCAGCAACCCGGAGCCGAGAACACACAAGAAACGATGGTTCATAACAAACCTTCGAGAGAGTGAATGGTTTCAGCGGCAACGTTACGGAGTCTGGAGCAAAATGTCCGTCATCTGTTCGCGAATAACACGCAGGTGGAAGGCTGTCAAGCGGATTGCCGGATCAAGCGGCGACGCCGGTCCGTCACGTGACGCGACGTATCGGCCGTTCGTTGCCCGACGAGCCGCTCGCCTCGACCGAGTGATCAGGCCTTCTGGAGGGTGACGAGAATTCTCGTCTGTGCAAGGGAGGATCGAGAGGGAAAGACAAAGGCCCGCAGCATCATCGCTTCGGGAGATTGACCGACGGATCGCTTCACCTCGAACGGCCGCCAGTCGGCCGCTTCTTCCCGATCGGACAAAACGTCCTGGATCTCGGAACAGAATGTTTCGACCGACGGAGGCAGTCCGTTTGCACCAGCTCGTTGTTCCCGCCGCTGCAGGTCGCCCAGGAGCTGGGAGGCCTGTTCGTCGAGATGCAGGACTCGGCTGGACGATGAGAGGACCAGGAGTCCGACTTTCGAAGTGAGGGACGGCACATACCCCTGAGACACGTTCGAGGCAACCAACTGTTCTTCCATGAGTTCCGCCATGTGATGGGTTGTTGAATATTGTTAATCAGTATGTGAGTGCCTACAGGGTGCCAGGACGAAATCGAGGCCTCGAACGTCGGTGATTGCGGAGTGCCTCGGCTGCATGTCCGCTCATCAATCGTCGAGCGCACAGGGCGCGTGACACGTGCACTCGGCTCTCCCTACGACCCGATGCGGTTACTTGGATGTGAAGGTCCCAGTTACATTCGACCGAGGCAACTCGCCCGTAATTTACAGGCAAGACAACAAGCAAATTTCACGCCATTGTTGGCGGATGGCGGATGATTAGGTTACCGATGTCCTGGTCAGCGATTTTGGAGATTCGTCACGGGAATGGCTTGGTCATGTCGGCGTGCAGGCGTATCCAAATGTCTGCAACTGTATCTTTCTGGTTCTGTAGGAATTGAGCTATGGCGAACAGACACCCGCTCAGACCCCATCCGAGTCATTACTTCTTTCGAACAAGAATGCGGATGGGCGTCCCGCTCAACGGGAACTGGTCGCGCAGCCGGTTCTCCAGAAAACGCAGATAGGCGCTGGTGATGCCCTCGGGATGACCGACGAACAGGGCAAACACCGGCGGCTTCGTGGCCACTTGGGTGATAAAGGCCGACCGGGCCGTCTTTGTGATGCGACCCTTGCGCATCGGCAAGGGATTGCTCTCCAGCACCTGTTGGAAAAATTGATTCAGCGGGCCGGTCGGAATGCGGTTGGTGAAGGAGGCGACGATCTGCTCGATCAACGGAAACAGCGGACGCAACGAGTCCGGCTTCAGGGCAGAGGCATAGAGCACGGGGGCCCACGTCAAAAAGGAAAAGCGGCGGTGCAGATCGGCCTCATAGGCCTGCTTGGCTCCGGCCTCGTGCGTGCGTAGATCCCATTTGTTGACCAGCAGGATGCAGGCGCGCCCCTGGCGCAGGACCAATCCGGCGATCTTGGTGTCTTGTTCCGTCAGGCCTTCCTCCGCATCCAGCAGCAGGACCGCCACGTCCGACCGGCCGAGCGCGCGCAAGGACCGGGCCACGCTATACCCTTCAATCCCACGCTCAATACGGCCGCGCCGCCTGATGCCGGCCGTGTCCGTGAAGATATAGTGCCGACCGTCCAACGTGGCGAGGGTGTCGATGGGGTCGCGCGTGGTGCCGGGAATGTTGCTGACCACGCAGCGCTCTTGTCCAAGGATGCCGTTGACCAACGTCGATTTCCCAACGTTGGGTCGTCCGACGATGGCGATGCGCGGCACATCCGCCAGCGATCCCTCAGGAGGCTGTTCGGGGAGGTGGGGATAGACGGCCTCCAGCACATCATCGACACCGATCCCATGTTCGGCGGAGACGGGATAGAGGTGATCCACACCCAAACGGTAGAAATCGGCCACCAACGGCTCCGCCTTGGCTGTGTCGATTTTATTGATCGCATGGTAAACGGGCTTCGTGATCCCGCGCAGCAGCGAGACCACCGCTTCATCGGCCGGCGTGACCCCATCGCGCCCGTCCATCACGAGGATGAGCACGTCGGCCTCGGCGATCGCCAGTTGTGTCTGGTGCCGGATCAAGGCCAACATCCCTTCGGTGGCGCTCGGGTCAAGCCCGCCCGTATCCACCAATCTGAAGGGGCGTCCTCGAAAGGAGGCTTCGGCATAGTTGCGGTCGCGTGTCACGCCGGGGACATCGTCCACGATTGCGGAGCGGTGGCCTAGAATCCGGTTGAATAGTGTGGACTTCCCCACGTTCGGCCGTCCGATGATCGCCACGGTGGGAAGCAGGGCTGAGTGCCGGGTACTGGGTGCTGAGCGTACAGTCATGGACTTGAATGAGAACGGGATGGTCGGACCGTAACACAGGAATTTTGACAAACACAACGAGCCTCGTCTTCGCTCTCGGCCTCCGCTATACTCCTCTCTATGACTCAGCACTCAGCACGTAGTCCTCGGCACTGCCTCGACTGGGACCGCATCGATCATGTCCTGCTGGACATGGACGGCACGCTGCTCGACCGGCATTTCGACAATTATTTCTTTGAAGATGCGCTACCGCGCCGGTATGCCGCCCTACACCGGCTCTCCTTCGAGCAGGCGCGGGACACCCTCATGGATATGTATCGGTCGGTCGAGGGGGAATTGGCCTGGACCGATCTCCACTACTGGACAAGCCGAGTGGGGTTGGATGTCGTCGCCCTCCACCGGGAGTTGAATCATCTGATCGATTTTCTCCCGGACGCCCTGCCGTTTCTCAAGGCATTACAGCGCCGAGGCAAACGTGTCACGATCGTGACCAACGCGCATGGAGCCGGGGTGGCCGTCAAGGTCGCGAAAACGGGCTTGGATCGCTATGTCGATCGGATCGTGAATGCGTTCGAGGTCGGTTGCCTGAAAATGCGGCCTGAATACTGGCCGGTCTGCCAACGGCTGGTCGGGTTCGACCCCGCCCGCTCTTTATATATCGATGATGATGAAGGGTGCCTCCGGGCCGCACACGGCTTTGGGGTGGCCTACCTGTACCACCGGTCCAAATCCAGCTCTCAGCTCGACCCAGAGCCTTCCGACACCTTCCATTCGCTCGAGCATTTCGGGACGCTGACAGAGATCTGAGCGACAGCTTGCCAGGTCGCGATCACGCTCGGGCCCGTCCCCGATACATCGTGCCGGCGACGCGCGGCACGCCTGGCAGCTCGAACCGGTCGAGCCGGTCGAGCGTCAAGCCTGAGTCGAGGATCAGCCGGTCGATGCGCCGGTTTAGGTTGCAGCCGCAGGCGACGACATTTTGAATCGGATTCAGCCGATCCTGCCAGGCCGCCACCCGCAGATTGTCGCTCCGGCCATGCTCGGTAAAGAGAAACAGCCCGTCTGGTTTCAAGACGCGCTTCACTTCCCGCAACGCGGCAATCGGATCGGAGATCGTGCAGAGGGTCCAGGTGCTCACGGCGCAATCGAACCGGCCTTCGTCGAAGGGCAGGCTTTCCGCCGTCATCGTGACAACCTGCACGGGAAAGGAGACGGCACGAGAACGATCGGCCACGCGCTCCTGGAGTGCCCGCATCGGATCGACTGCGGTAAGGCGCGCGACCGACGGGGGATAATGCGGAAGGTTCAGTCCCGTGCCAAAGCCGATTTCGAGCACGTCCCCGAAAGCGGGCGCGAGCGCCTTGGCTCGTTCCTGTTGGAACAGCCTCCGTCTCATGCTCCAGTCCATGAGGCGTGGGAAAATATGGTGCGCATAGAGGCCCATCTGCGGCAGGAGTATAACAGAGACGGTCTGGCACACCCTTCGCGCAACCTTCTGAGGCTCCCTCTTCCGACACCGCTCTGCTTGAGGGGTCATTCGGTGTGTGTTATGGTCCAACGTTTTAATCAAGGTGAGAGTTCCTCCAACCGCCCCGTCATCGCCATGAGCCGTCCGTACGATTTTCAAGCCATCGAAACCAAGTGGCAGGCCTATTGGGAGGAACACCGCTCGTTTCGGGCAAGCGAGGATCGCGGGAAGCCCAAATTCTACTGCCTCGACATGTTCCCCTATCCTTCCGGGTCCGGGCTTCATGTCGGCCATCTGGAAGGCTACACGGCGACCGACATTGTCTCGCGCTACAAGCGGATGCGCGGGTTTAACGTCCTGCATCCGATGGGATGGGATGCCTTCGGCCTCCCGGCCGAACAATATGCCGTGAAGACCGGCATCCACCCTGCCATCACCACCGCCCAGAACATCGCCACCTTCAAGCGCCAGATGAAGCGGGTCGGGCTCTCGTACGACTGGGATCGCGAACTCAGCACGACCGACCCCGATTACTATCGCTGGACGCAGTGGATCTTCTTGCAGCTTTACAAACGCGGGCTCGCCTATGTGGCCGAAGTGCCGGTCAACTGGTGCCCGGGATTGGGGACGGTGCTTGCGAACGAGGAAGTGATCGATGGCAAGAGCGAAGTCGGCGGGTTCGAGGTGGTCCGCAGGCCCATGCGGCAATGGGTGCTGAAGATCACCGCCTATGCCGATCGGCTGTTGGACGAGCTGAAGCTGGTCGAGTGGCCAACCTCCACCTTGGAGATGCAGAAGAACTGGATTGGGCGGTCCATTGGAGCCGAGGTCGAGTTCGCCTTGGCGCATGTCCACGGCAATCTGCGGATCTTCACGACCAGACCCGACACGCTGTTCGGCGCCACCTACATGGTCCTCGCTCCCGAACATCCGCTTGTGGAGGTGGTGACCGTGTCGGACCGGCAGGCCGAGGTGCGTGCCTACCAAGAAGCGGCGGCGCGCAAGAGCGATCTCCAACGTCAGGAGCTGGAAAAAGAAAAAAGCGGCGTCTTCACCGGCGGCTCTGCGATCAATCCCGTGAACGGCGAACGGCTGCCGATCTGGATCGCCGATTACGTGATGATGGGCTACGGCACGGGCGCCATCATGGCGGTGCCGGCCCACGACGAACGGGACTGGGCCTTTGCGCGCAAGTACGCGCTCCCCATTCGCGAGGTCGTCTCCGGCGGAGACACCGACAAGGGGGCCTTTGTCGAGATCGACCAGGGGACCATGGTCAACTCCACGACGCCCGACGGCGCCTTCTCGATCGACGGTCTCAAGCCGGCCGACGCGATCCCGACCATCACGAATTGGCTGGAGACTCAGGGCAAGGGCCGCAAGACAATCACCTACAAGTTGCGCGATTGGCTCTTCGCGCGGCAACGCTATTGGGGCGAGCCGTTCCCCATTCTCTGGGTTGACGGGCAGCACCAGGCGCTGCCGGAAGAGCAGTTGCCGCTGGTGCTCCCCGAAACGACCAACTTCACGCCCTCGGGAACCGGGGAAAGCCCGCTCGCGAACCTGGAAGACTGGCTGGTGACCGCGGATCTCGCGACCGGCCGTCCCGCTCGCCGCGAGACCAACACCATGCCGCAGTGGGCCGGGTCCTGTTGGTACTTTCTGCGATTCATTGACGCCAAGAATCCGCGGCAACTCGTCGATCCGGAAAAAGAACGGTACTGGATGCCGGTGGACCTTTACATCGGTGGCTCCGAACATGCCGTGTTGCATCTGTTATATGCGCGGTTCTGGCACAAGGTGCTCTACGACATCGGCGTGGTCCATTCGCCGGAGCCGTTCATGAAATTGGTGCACCAGGGCATCGTGCTCGGCGAAGACAACCAGAAGATGTCCAAGTCGCGCGGCAACGTGGTCAACCCGGACGACATGATCGAGCGGTTCGGCGCCGATGCCGTTCGTCTCTACGAAATGTTCATGGGACCGCTGGAAGCCATGAAACCGTGGAGCACCCGCGGCGTCGAAGGCGTCACGCGGTTTCTGGATCGGGTCTGGCGGCTGGTGGTTGAGGAGAACGGCGGGCTGAATCAATCGGTCATCGAGGCCGAGCCCTCCGTGGAGACCGCGCGTCTGCTCCACCAGACGATCAAGAAGGTCACGGAGGATCTCGAATCGCTGCGGTTCAACACGGCCATCTCGCAGATGATGGTCTTGACGAACGAGTTGACGAAGCTCGATCGAAGGCCGCGATCGGTTGTGGAATCGCTCGTCCTTCTCCTGTCGCCATTTGCGCCCCATCTGTCCGAGGAACTCTGGGAGAGACTCGGCCACAAGCCCAGCGCTGGACAACAGACTTGGCCGACCTACGATCCCACCCTGACGGTCAGCGACCGACTGGAACTGCCGATTCAGGTCAACGGGAAACTCCGCGGGAGGATCAGCGTGGCAGCCGAGGCCGGGCGCGAAGAAGTCCTGCGCCTCGCCCAGCAAGAGCCGAAGATCCAGGAGGCGCTGCAAGGCAAGGAACCGAAGAAGGTCATCTACGTTGAAAAGAAGCTGATCAATTTCGTCGTGTAACGAAGTGCTGCGTGATGGGTTCTGAGTGCTGAGGCAAGCGGAACAGAAAGAGCAAGAGTTGAAGGTCTCCCAGATGCAAGCCGCCGAATCATCCTCAGCACTGAGCACTCGGCACCCGGCACTGGCCGTAGATCCCGCAGCACTCAGCACTGAGCACTCAGGACTGCTTCTCGGCGCGATGGGTGTCGTGGTCGCACTGCTCGCCGGTTGCGGCTATCAGTTCGGCGTGGAGGGACCGGGACCGACCATCGGCGGTGCGGCCCAGCCTGCCGCTCAGACGAAGCCGGGCGAGCATGTGCCGCGACTCAGCATCGTCAATCTCCGCAATGGGACCTTCGAGCCCAATCTCGACATCAAGTATTCCAACTATCTCCGCCAGGAATTCGCGACCGGCAGCGGGGCCCAGGTGGTCGGTGGAACGGAGACGGCCGATTATGTGCTGAAGGGCACCATCCTCTCTGTCCTCATCCCGACGCTCAGTTTTACCCAAACCACGACCTTGGAAAGCCGCGTGGAGGCCATCGTCATGGTGCAGGCCGAGGACGTGCGCAGTCACAAAGTCGTGTGGGTTCAGACCGCGAAAGGGGCCTCGGAATTCTTCATCACGACCGATCTGCAATTCAATCGCGTGTTGCAAAACCGCGCGGTCGAGCAGGCGGGCCGCATGGTGGCGGCGGATCTCTCGGCGCGCTTCCAACTCTTCATCGACGATGTGCGGGAAGGGAAGGTCAAGCCGACCGAGGCCCCGCCGGAGTTCATCCCGATGCTGCCCGGCGCCAAATAGTCTGGACGGCGTGAGGTTTCCCATGACAGCCGCTGATGTGGAAACGTTGTCGCCATGATCGTGAAGGCCCTGACCCTCGCCCACTATCTCCAACGCGAACCGGTCCCGCCGCTCTGTCTGGTCGAGGGTGAGGAAGAGGAGCTCAGGCGAAACTCGGTCACGGTGCTCAAGGACGAGCTCTTGGGTCCCGGCTCGGACGACGTCTTCAACAGTGCCCAATTCTATGCCGACGAGGACGGCGCCGGCAGCATCTTGACCGCCGCGCGGGAAATCCCGGTCTTCGCTCCCCGGCGAGTCGTTGTCGTCAAACAGGCCGACAAGATCACGGCTCGGGATCAGGACGCCTGGCTCGCCTACTTGACCGATCCCTGCGAAACGACCGCGCTGATCCTGACGGCGGAGAAGCTCGACAAGCGCTTGAGATGGACGCAGGCGTTGATGAAGCGCGCCTTGGTGGTGGATTGTGGTCCGTTGAAGGGGACGGCGCTCACGGAATGGATCAGCGGCGAGGCTGCGCGGGTGGATCTGACGATCACCGACGCCGGAATCGAGGTGCTCCGCGAATCAGCCGGGCACTCGCTGGCATTGATCAAACGGGATTTGGAAAAGCTGGCCTTGACCACGCCGGCCGGGACGGCGGCAGGAGCGGCGGAAGTGGAAGCGGCGCGCGGAATCGAGCCGGGCGCGTCGGTCTTCGATCTCACCACGGCCATCGGCGCGAAAGATTGCCGTAGGACGCTGGAAATCCTGGCGCGTAATTTGGAGGCAGGGGAAGCACCGTTGCGGATCCTCGGCGCATTGGTCTGGCAATACCGGCGCCTCTGGAAGATGAAGGAGCTGTTCGCTCAGGGGAGGAGCGCCGGTGAAGTCTCTAGACCGCTTGGGATCGAGCCGTACCGGGTGAAGGGCTTTTTCGGCCGCTTCTCCGATCCGCACCTGCGGCGCGCCTTCGAGCTCTTTGCGGAGACGGATTCGAAACTGAAGGGCGGGAGCACCGGATCGGGAAGGCGCGTGATGGAAACCCTACTGCTCTCCCTCTGCCGAGAGTGAGGAAGAGTGGGACAGTCCGCAGGGGGGGGCTGATTGTCCAACTGGCAGGCTGCTAGGGGGCCATACTCAGAAACGCCGGCAGGATGTTCAAGAAGACCGCCCAGCGTGGCGAGAGCGACGCCGGCAGACTTTCTCAACCTCCTGCCTATTTGGAAGCAGTCAGTGCGTTGACGCGCAGCGTCAGGCGGGAAATGCGGCGGGAAGCCGTGTTCCGCTTGATGACGCCCTTGGCCGCAGCGCGGCCGATAACCGAACTGGCCTCGCGCAGCGCCGTTGCCGCTTCGTCCGCCTGCTTCTGTTCCACCGCGGCCAAGGTCTTCTTGATAAAGGCCTTGACCGTGTTGAGGGTCGTACGGTTCCGAGCGCGGCGGGTTTCCGCTTGCCGGGCGCGCCTGATCGTGGATGTGTGAACCTGTGGCATCGTTCGATAACTCCTTTGAGAAAAAGAATTTCCCTTCTACCACAGCCTTGATTGAAGGGTCAAGAAAGGGTACCCTGCCGGCCTCACGAAACGCTGGCGGCATTCCCAAGACAACAGTGCGAGCGAACAGTCCATCATGATGACTCACATGCACGTGCGCGATCGGCTCATCCTGGCGCTCGACGTCCCTTCGGCGGAAGCGGGCATCCGGCTGGTGGAGAAAATCGGCGAATCGATCTCGTTCGTGAAGGTCGGCCTCGAACTCTTCACGGCCGCCGGTCCGGAATTCGTCCACCGGCTTCGGCAACAGGGGAAGCGGGTGTTTCTCGATCTGAAGTTTCTCGATATCGAAGAAACCGTCCGGCGCGCGACCGCGCAGGTTGCCATGATGGGGGTGGATTTTGTGACGGTCCACGCCAACCGCAAGGCCTTGACTGCCGCCGTGCGGGGGCGAAGCCAGGTGCCGAACTCCGCGCTGAAGATCCTGGCGGTGACCGTGCTGACCAATTACGACTCCCAGGACCTGCGCGAGATGGGCATCCAGAACAGCGTGGCGGAACTCGTCACAGCGCGTGCGGCGCTGGCGGCCGAGGTTGGTTGCGAGGGCGTGGTGGCGTCAGGGGAGGAGCCGCGGGCGATCCGCCAGCGTGTGGGTGATAAGTTAATGATCGTCACGCCCGGAATCCGGCCGGCGGGAGTCGAGACCGGCGACCATGCCAGGGCCACGACGCCGGGCCAGGCGATTGCGGCAGGATCGGATTACCTCGTGGTCGGCCGTCCGATTCGCGATGCCTCCGATCCGAGGGCCGCAGCCGAAGCCATCCTCGCCGAAATGCAGCGGGCCTTCGACGCGCGGTGCACCTGAAAGAGTGCTGGGTTCTGAGTGCTGAGTAGAGACCATGAACGAAGACAAAGCTCATACTCTGTGCAAGACATGCTCTTCCGAAGGGCTCAGCACGTCCTGCGCTCGGTGGCTTGCGAGTCTCGCGCCAGTTTGTGTACGATAGCCGTTCACGTTAGGGCCTGTCACAGTAAGCACCTCGGGGTGGTGAGTGTAGCTCAGTTGGTTAGAGCGCCGGATTGTGGATCCGGAGGTCGCGGGTTCGACACCCGTCACTCACCCCACTACATCGCCTCTTCTCTCTCCGCTCTTGTCGGTTCTCACGGTTGTTGCCCCGCTCACACTTGTTTGGGTATCGGGCTGTGACGCTGATGGATTGCCCATGCTCGGTTCCGCCATTCGAGTCGTGTCACGCCCATGTCCAACTGGACCTCGCCTGATCCGAAACGATCGCCTCGGTGCGCTCATCCTTTAGGGAAGGTCTGATCAATTCAAAATTCTAGGCCGCGATCAGCCAGATTCCCCGTCTCTTGTACACCTAGCAATCGAAATTGGGAATTATTCAGACCTTCCTTAGGTTGAAACAACCTGCGTGCCCGGCCGGCAAGCGACTCGCCTTCGTTCGTCAGGCTTGGAATGTTGCAGGCTAACCCACAATGATTCATGAACGCTTCTGCCGCAATCGTGCATTCGCCGCTACGACAGGCTTTGACAGTGGAAGATATTTCTCCTCGGCGACAACGAGCACGGAGGAATAGAAATACGGACAGGGGGGCTCTCCGCCGGCGCAGTCACGACAATACGATGAGTAGCCGGTGATTCAAGCGTAGCTTGGTATAGAGGGGCTCGACCCGACTAGCCGCCGGCTCACACGACGTGCGGTATGGCGGGCGTGCTCGCCTCTCAGTCTCTCAACGAACTGTTTCAAGTACCACTCGGTCCCTCGCGCCCGCGCCTGGGGGCGCCCATTGCTCCTCTCCACAGCAATGGGTCGAACGCATGGCGACTGCCGTGTACCCGGTGCTCTTCACGATGCAACGGGTGTGACGCCACGAGCCGTCATGAATCATGCGGGCTCAGTAAATCTCCAGCCGGCGCAAACCGGAGAAATCCTTTGATAAGGACTGATCCTCAGGCACAATCTTCCGGTAAGGATCGATTCTCAGGCACATTCCTCGCCCCACTCAGGCTGCTCCTAGGGGCGCTGCTGAAGACCTCTCTGCAACAGTTAAGGGTCCGATGAATCGGACGTTCGCAACTAGCGGAGGCGTTGAAGGCCATGGAGCGATTCTCAAAATTTGAGGTGTGGAAGCGGCCGTGTCGGCCTGGATATAGAAAAGCTTGGCTTGCGAGTCTCGGGGCTGGGCTCTGTTGTCTAGCCACTTGGCCGACCTGGGCCGCGTTTCCAGATGATCTAACCGCCTGTACCGTCCAAGGCTATGTGTACCACAAGGACGGGCAGTTGACCTTTACCCGCGTCGATCATTGTACGGGGGTGCGTGCCGAGGTGATGGACAATGCGCTGCTCCTGAGTTCGCTCCGCCGGCAGGTGGCGGTGGTGCCGCCCGTGACCCGACGGCAAAGCACGTTTTGGTATCATTGGGGGCGGGGCGAGGCGCATGTCTCGACCGAGACGATCCCAGCCGCCTCCTGGCCAATCATGAAGTCGACCAGGCTGTCACCCTGAACCATCCTCGACTTGACGGTACAGACCGTCTCGTTCACCGTCCCGAACCGGACCCAGTGCATCAACGGGGTCTTTCCCGCAAAATCCGCATTCCTCAATAATCCTATCAGTCCCTATTGATTGTCGTCTCCCCAAGGGTCTACGGTGGGGTTCCTACCGGGAGGTGCCTGCACCCCATCGGACGATCGGGGGACCACCTGCCTCAATTTCAACAACCACCGGACGTGCACGGGCAATCGAGCCGGGTCCACGATCTTTACAAACTGCCGGTCGTTGATCGCGAGGAGGGGCCTGCCTATGGCACGGTCGAATCATGCACCAAGGATGCGCCAGCCAGTGGAGTGGCCGTCGTCCACCGCCACTTGCATGCTGCGGAACAACCCTCTGTTCATCCTTCGAGGGCCTCAGGACGAACGGAGCGGTCATTGAATAGACTGGTGTTTTCGGATCGTGCTGAGCCTGTCGATGCACACCACTCGAGTTTTTCCTCAACCTGCTAGATCTGATGACAACCGAAGACTGGTGCGCCGGAGCAGAGGTGAGGTAGGCCGCAAAAAGATCACGAGAGACGCGCGGTGAACACCTATCTGCACCTGCCGGACATCGTATTGGCCATCACGTTGCTGCTCGCGATCAGCGCCGTGGTGATTCCCCTCGCCCGTCAGCTTGGAATCGGACCGGAACTGGGCCTGTTGTTGTCGGGGGTCATTCTTGGATCATCGCATGTGCTCGGCCAGACTCAGGTCGAACGGCTACGAGAAGTCTCAGAACTCGGGGTGGTCTTCTTTCTCTTCGTCATCGGACTTGAGCTCGACCTCCGGAAGGCCTGGTCATTACGGCGCTATGCCCTCGGTCTGGGACCGGTGCAAGTCCTGGCGACCGGACTGGTGCTGATGGTCTACTGGAGCCTGTTTGCCCCATCCTGGTCGCTGGCCCTGCTCATCGGACTGGTGTTGTCGAACTCCTCGACGGCCCTGGTCTTCCAAATACTGGAGAGGAAACACGAACTCGATCAGGAACATGGGCAAGCGGCGTTCGCGGTCCTCTTGTTTCAAGACTTGACCGTCGTGCCGATCATTGCGCTGGTTCCGGTCTTTGCCGGGACGGGATCGGCTGAGCCGCACGCGTGGTGGAAGGTGCTGCCGGCCCTCGGCCTGATGGCCATCGTCTTCGTCATCGGCCGCCGAGTCTGGCCTGTGCTCTTTCGCCTATCGAGCTCACACGGCCTGAAGGAAACGTTTACGGCGGTGCTGTTTGTCGGCGTGCTGGGTAGTGCCTGGTTGGCGTCGCACGTCGGACTCTCAATGGCGGTGGGGGCCTTCCTCATGGGAGTGGCGCTGTCGAGCACCGAGCACCGAGAGCAGCTTAGGCAAGAAGTCATGCCGTTCAAGAATCTCTTGCTGGGACTCTTCTTTGTGTCGATGGGTCTCAGTATAGACGTGAGCGTCTTGAGCGGACACACAACCAGAATACTGATACACGTCCTGGCGATCGTCACGATAAAAATAGCCGTGCTCTATCTCGCGGCTCGAGCCTTCAAGATGGGACATGGTCCTGCCGCACGTATCTCTTTCCTCCTCGCACAAGCCGGTGAATTCGGCTTTGTGATCTTGGGCACGCTGCTGGCCTCCGGCGTGATGACGGCCACCCAGTTTGCCAACGGAATCATGGTCATCGCCCTGACGACCATTATGACGTCGTGGCTTGATTATCTTGGTGTGCAGTGGAGTCGCTGGGAGCCATCGACGACCAACAAGCGGACCGGGGCGTCCACATGAACTGCGCTGGGAGCAGTGATGGAGGTAAACATGTCTTGTGGACAGGCTGTTGCCAGATGCAGGAGCTGTTCTCACCGGTCAATTTTTCCACTTCCCTACCGGATGGGAAACCAGGTAATCTGGCACTCTGCACGGTTTCCTTAACCCGCAGAAACCACCTGCATGGTGAGAAGCCTTGGGTACGCTCACGCTCCGAGAGGAGAGGTGCGATGAGGGACGCGGATATTGCTGACAACGGGGATTCCCGCATAGTGTGAGCGATGGTGTCCCGCTGCATGTCATCGCGATAGTCTGCGATGACATAACTAGCAGGATGCGGAAAATCCCTCCGTTCATCCTTCGAGGGCCTCAGGACGAACGGAGCGGTCATTGAATAGACCGGTGTTTTCCGATCGTGCTAAGCCCGTCGAAGCACACACATCGAGTTTTCCGTAGTCTGCTGGACTACATGGCCTCGAGCAGAAAGGGAGCATGATATGAAGATGCAGACGCCGACGGACGAGTGCACGCTGCCAGAATTGTGGAGCGACCTCTACCAAACGTGGGCGCGGAGTGTCTCCGCCACCTGGAAGCTCCCTGACATATCCGACCCGCAGCCGGCCGAGCCCTCGGCATCGACAATTCAACTGCCCTGGCAGGCTGCCTTGGACTACTGGGTGGACGCCTGGCAGCGCACCATCCTGTTCTGGGATGTGCTGCGCCAGCGCAGCGACCAATACGACGCACAGAAGGCAAAAGCGGTCCCGCACGTGCTCACGTTCGACTCCGAACTGGTCCTGGACGGTCGGACTTTCGATCGACCGGTCAACTATGGGCTGGTCAGGATCAAGCCGCCGGAAGGGGTGACCGTCGGCCAGAAAAAACGTCCATTCGTGGTGGTGGACCCGCGCGCCGGGCACGGGCCCGGCATTGGCGGCTTCAAAGCCGACAGCGAACTCGGCGTCGCAATGCGCGCCGGTCATCCCTGCTACTTCGTGGGCTTCTCCCCCGACCCGATGCCCGGACAGACCATCGAAGACATCATGCTGGCCGAGGCGCGGTTTCTGGAAAAGGTCATTGCACTTCACCCTGACGCCGAGGGCAAGCCCTGCGTGATCGGCAACTGCCAGGCCGGCTGGGCGGTCATGATGTTGGCCGCGATTCGCCCGGACCTGTTCGGGCCGATCATCATCGCCGGCTCGCCGCTGTCCTATTGGGCCGGGATCGAAGGCCAGCACCCGATGCGATACACCAGCGGGCTCCTCGGCGGAAGCTGGCTGACCGCGCTGACCAGCGATCTCGCGGCCGGCAAGTTCGACGGCGCCAATCTGGTCGTCAATTTCGAGAATCTGAATCCCGCCAACACCCTCTGGACCAAGAACTACAACGTGTGGGCCAAGGTCGATACCGAGGGGGCGCGCTTTTTGGAATTCGAGAAATGGTGGGGCGGCCATGTCAACCTCGGTGCTGAGGAAATGCAATGGATCGTCGATCAACTGTTCATCGGTAACCGGCTGGCCACGGCTGAAATCGTCACCGGGGACGGGGTACGGATCGACCTGCGGAACATCCGCTCGCCCATCGTCTGCTTCTGCTCCAAGGGGGACAACATCACTCCGCCGCCGCAGGCCCTCGGATGGATCTGCGACCTCTATCAGAAGGATGAAGATCTCCTCGCCCAGGGGCAGACCATCGTGTATGCCATCCACGAGAGCGTCGGCCATCTCGGTATCTTTGTCTCCGGAGGAGTGGCCCGCAAGGAGCATGACGAATTCGCTTCCAACATCGATCTGATCGACGTGCTGCCGCCCGGTCTCTACGAAGCGGTGATGACACGCAAGAGCGCCGACGCGGTCCATCCGGAACTGGTCAGCCACGACTGGATCGTCCGGTTCGAACGGCGCACTCTCCATGACGTTCGAGCCATCGTCCAACCCGATCCCGAGAACGAGCGCCGGTTTGCGACCGTGCGGCGCGTGTCGGAGATCAATCTCGGGTTGTATCGCACCCTGCTGCAACCATTCGTTCGGGCGTTTGCCAGCAAGCAAGGCGCTGAATGGCTCCATACGCTCCATCCTTCCGAGCTGCCCTTCGAGCTCTTCTCGGACCGCAACCCGCTGATGCGGCACGTCGCCCAGCTTGCCGAGCAGGTGCGCCAACAGCGCCGGCCGGTCCCGCCGGACAACCCGCTGCTCCAGATGCAGGCCGTGGTTTCGGAGGGGATCATTGCGGCGCTCGACGGCTGGCGTGATCTGCGCGATCGCACATTCGAGCACATGTTCCTGGCGATCTATAGTATGCCGCTGCTCCAAGCCCTGGTGGGGCTGAGCGCCTCGGATGAGAGTCCCCGCCGGCAGCCGGGAATCGAACCGGAGCGGATGGCCTTCATCCAACGGCGAATCGCCGAACTCAAGGCCCGGATTGCCGAAGGCGGGATGCGAGAAGCGGCGATCCGCAGCCTGGTCTACATCGGCATGGCGGGACCGGGGGTGGACGAGCGCGCGTTCAACCAATTGCGTCAGATGCGTGCGAAACACGGCGGCCTGACGCTGGAGGAGTTCAAGCACCTGCTGCGCGAACAGTTCCTTGCCTTGCTGCTCGATCCGGACGGCGCGCTCGCCGCGATTCCGAAGATGCTCCCCGACGACGCCCGGGCAAAGGCGCTGACGGCGATCCGGGCGGTCGTCTCGTCCACCGGTGAAGTGCGTGGTGAACGGGCGGCGCGGCTGGCACGGATCGAGGCGATGCTGGGAGAGCCGGCCCTGGCGGCTCAGTCGGAAGCATAGGAGGCATTCATGGCGAACGGAACGATGGAAAACACAGAGCACCGGGGCACCGGCAAGTATGAAGCGCTGTTGGCCCGCTGTAAGGAGTTGAAGGCGGTCCCGACGGCGGTGGCCCATCCATGCGATGACGCCTCGCTCGAGGCCGTGGTCGAGGCGGCCCAGGCCGGGATCATTCGTCCGATTCTCGTGGGACCGGCCGAAAAGATTCGCCGGGCGGCGAAGGAGTCAAAGCTCGACATCGCGCCTTACGAGATTGTCGATGTCCCCCATAGCCATGCCGCTGCGGCGGCGGCGGTCGAGCTGATCCGGTCGGGCCGGGCGCAACTCCTGATGAAGGGGAGCCTTCACACCGACGAACTGATGGGCGAGGTGGTCAAGCGCGAGACGGGTCTGAGGACGGCGCGACGAATCAGCCATGTCTTCGTGATGGACGTTCCCACCTACCATAAAGTGTTTGCCGTCACCGATGCCGCCATCAACATCTTCCCCAGCCTCGAGGACAAGGTGGATATCCTGCAGAACGCCATCGATTTCTTCGTGGCGCTGGGCCGGAAACAACCCAAGGTGGCCATCCTCTCGGCCGTGGAGACCGTCAATCCGAAGATCCCGTCCACGATTGACGCGGCGGCCCTCTGCAAGATGGCCGAGCGGGGACAGATCCACGGCGGGATCGTGGATGGACCGCTGGCGTTCGACAATGCCGTCAGCGCCGAGGCGGCCCGAATCAAGAAGATCGACTCCCCGGTAGCCGGCGATCCCGACATCATGCTGGTACCGGACCTCGAGGCCGGGAACATGCTGGTGAAGAACCTGACGTTTCTTTCGCGGGCCGACGGCGCCGCCCTGGTGCTCGGGGCCCGGGCACCCATCATCCTCACCAGCCGGGCCGATAACCAGCGGACCCGGATGGCGTCGTGCGCGTTGGCCGCGCTCTACGTGAACGCGCGGGCCGCGAAGGCTGGAGTGGGAGAAGGGTAGGCCATGGCCGATACGATTCTCGTTGTCAACGCCGGCTCCTCCAGCATCAAGTTCTCCGTCTATACCATCGGCGAGGAGTCAGCCCTTTCGCTGACCGTGAAGGGTCAAGTGGACGGGATCGGCACCCGCCCGCGCCTGCGGGCACGTGACGGCGGCGGGGGGCCGCTGGTCGATCAGCAGTACCCCGTTGCGGACATCCCGGACGTGGCGATCGCCATGGGATGCGTCGGCGCGTGGCTCCGCGAGCACTTGGCCGGGGCGGTGCCGGTAGCCGTTGGGCATCGGGTGGCCCACGGAGGTCCAGACTACCGGGCGCCGGTGGCGGTGAACCATGAGATCCTGGCTGCCCTGGAACGCCTGGTCCCGCTTGCTCCCATGCACCAGCCGTTCAATCTTCGTCCCATCCGGACGATCCAAGAGCGCTTCCCCCGTACGGTGCAGGTAGCCTGTTTCGATACGGGTTTTCACAGAGGCCACCGCGACGTAGCGGACCGGTTCGCCATCTCGGACGCTCTCTATCAAGAAGGGGTTCGTCGCTACGGGTTCCACGGCCTGTCCTACGAATACATCGCGCGAGCGCTCCCCAGCGTGGCCCCCGAGATTGCTCAGGGGTCCGTGGTGGTGGCTCACTTGGGCAGCGGCGCGAGCATGTGCGCCATCAAGGGCGGGCAGAGTGTGGACAGCACGATGGCCTTCACGGGCCTGGACGGTCTTCCGATGGGGACGCGCTGCGGCCAGATCGATCCCGGCGTGCTGCTGTACCTTGTCGCTGAAAAGGGGTACGGAGCCAAGGAGCTGGAACGATTTCTCTATCACGAAACCGGGCTACGAGGACTCTCGGGCATCAGCAACGACGTGCGCGATCTGCTGGCCAGCGAAGACCCACGGGCGCGGCTCGCTCTCGATTACTTCGTCTACCGGGTCACGAAGGAACTGGGCGCCCTGGCGGCCGCCATGCAGGGCATCGATGCGCTGGTCCTCACAGCGGGCATCAGCGAGAATTCTCCCGACATGCGGGCCCGCATCTGTCGAGGTGCCGCGTGGCTGGGCCTCCGACTGGACGAGGCCGCCAACCGTGCGGGTGGCCCGCGCATTTCGACGCGGGACTCGAAGGTCTCGGCCTGGGTCATTCCAACGGACGAGGAACGGATGATTGCCGAACATACCCTGACGGTCTACCGGGAGCAGGCCGTGCCATTTCCTGCGTAAGGCTCGAATAACGGCGCAGTCCTCACGGCCACGACGGCATCCAACGCTTGCCCCTCAGCTCTGAGTCCTCAGTACTGATCCCTCAGTACGTAGCCTCAGCACGTCCAGTTCCGACGACCCTCGTCGGCAAGTGGCTTGAACGTGCCTTCCCGCTGCAGATCGGCTTGATCCATTCGAACACGGCGAGCAAGACGCGTCGTTCCCCTCCCAAGTCTGGATGCTTTCCATAATGGAAACGGGTATTCTTCGGCGGCAAAGGCGGCGGGGTTTCGTCGTCCATGGGAAGAATGTGGCATGAGTAACGGCGATCTGAACTGGATTGCGAACTTTATTTGGGGGATCGCGGACGATGTGCTCCGCGACCTGTACGTCCGAGGCAAGTATCGGGATGTCATTCTGCCGATGATCGTCTTGCGGCGGCTCGACGCGCTGCTGGAGCCGACGAAGCAGGCCGTGCTCGACATGAAGGCCTCGCTCGATAAGGCCAAGATCGTCCATCAGGATCAAGCGCTCAGGCAGGCCGCAGGCCACGCGTTCTATAACACCTCCAAGTTCACGCTTCGGGATCTCAAGACGCGGTCGAGTCAGCAACAGCTCAAGGCCGACTTCGAGGCCTATCTGGATGGCTTCTCGCCGAATGTCCAGGACATTCTCGACAAGTTCGAGTTTCGCAATCAGGTCCCGCGTCTCTCCAAAGCCGACGCCCTCGGCACGTTGATCAACAAATTTCTGTCGCCGGACATCAACCTGAGTCCGAATCCCGTCAAGCACAACGATGGGTCAGTCAAGCATCCAGGCCTCGACAATCACGCAATGGGAACCATCTTCGAGGAGCTGGTCCGTCGTTTCAATGAGGAGAACAACGAAGAGGCCGGCGAGCATTGGACGCCGCGCGATGCCGTGAAGCTGATGGCGAAGCTGATCTTCCTGCCGATCGCCGACCAGATTCAGTCGGGCACCTACCTCCTTTACGACGGGGCCTGCGGGACCGGCGGCATGCTCACCGTAGCGGAAGACACGCTACAACAACTGGCGGCCGACCATAAGAAGAAAGTCGCCACGCATCTCTATGGACAGGAGATCAACGCGGAGACCTATGCCATCGCGAAGGCCGACCTGTTGCTGAAAGGCGAAGGCGAAGCGGCGGACAACATTGTCGGTGGGCCGGAGCATTCGACTCTTTCCAACGATGCCTTTCCCTCCCGCGAGTTCGACTTCATGCTCTCAAACCCACCCTACGGCAAGAGCTGGAAGAGCGATCTCGAACGGATGGGCGGCAAGGAGGGCATGAAAGACCCTCGGTTTGTGATTCAGCACGCAGGAGACGCCGAGTATTCGCTCATCACCCGATCCAGCGACGGCCAGATGTTGTTCCTTGCGAACATGCTTTCGAAGATGAAACACAGGACCAAGCTCGGTAGCCGGATCGCCGAGGTGCACAATGGCTCGTCGCTCTTCACCGGCGATGCCGGCCAGGGCGAGAGCAACATCCGCCGCTGGATCATCGAGAACGACTGGCTGGAAGCCATCGTCGCCCTGCCCCTCAACATGTTCTACAACACCGGCATCGCGACCTATATCTGGGTGCTCACCAACCGGAAGCCGGACCGTCGCAAGGGCAAGGTGCAGCTCATCGATGCCGCCCAGTGGTTCAAGCCGCTGCGCAAGAACCTCGGTAAAAAGAACTGCGAAATATCGGACGACGACATCCAGCGGATCTGCGAGACGTTCCTCGATTTCAAAGAAACCGGGCAGTCCAAGATATTTCGCAACGAAACTTTCGGCTATTGGAAAGTGACGGTCGAACGGCCGCTGCGGCTGAAGGGGATTGATCCCCACCGTGTATACAGTCCGAAAGAGATCAAGGCGCTTAGGGAAACCTCTGAGCGAGGCGAGAGCGCGCCGCCGGTCATCAAGAAGATTCATAAGAAAGGCACGCCAGCCGACCCGTTGCGCGGCCTGTTCGAGGCAACGATCAACGGCAAGCCCTGTGTCGTCGAATACGAGCCTGACACAGAGCTTCGTGATACCGAGCAGATCCCGCTACTGGAAGAAGGCGGCATCGAAGCCTTCATCCGCCGTGAAGTGCTGCCCCATGTCCCCGACGCCTGGTACGACCAGGAAAGCGTCAAGACCGGCTACGAGATCAGCTTCACCCGTTACTTCCACAAGCCGCAGCCGCTGCGATCCCTCGAAGAAATCAGAACCGACATCCTGGCGTTGGAGAAGGAAACCGAGGGGCTGCTGGGCGACATCATCGGCGGAAACGGACGATGAGCGCGAAAAAGACGGTCTCCAAAACCAAGCCGAGAGCCATGGGAGCCGTGTCTGATGCGCTGCTGACGGAGGTACGCCACCTCGTCGTCGAAGCCCGCCAGCAGACCGCCCGCATGGTCAACGCCGGTCTGACGCTCCTCTATTGGCAGGTCGGCAGCCGGATCCGGCGGGAACTTCTCAAGGAGAAGCGGGCAGACTATGGTGAGCGGATGGTTTCTTCGCTGGGAAGGCAATTAGAATCCGAGTTTGGAAAGGGGTTCGCGGAAAAGAACCTCCGGCGCATGATCCAGTTCGCCGAGGTCTTTCCGAACCGCGAAATTGTCGTATCGCTGATACGACAATTGACCTGGACCCATTTCATCGCTCTGATCCCGCTCAAAGATCCCTTGCAGCGCGACTTCTACGCAGAGATGTGCCGAGTGGAACATTGGAGCGTCCGGACGTTGCGCTCCCGCATCGACAGCATGCTCTTTGAGCGGACAGCCCTCTCCAAGAAGCCGGACCAACTCATCCAGAAGGAACTGAAGGCCCTTCGGGATGAAGACCGACTTACCCCGGATCTCGTGTTCCGCGACCCCTACGTGCTCGACTTCCTCGGTCTCAGGGACACCTACAGCGAGAAGGATCTGGAGAATGCGTTGCTGCGGGAGATCGAATCGTTCCTCTTGGAACTGGGCGCCGGGTTCGCATTTGTCGAGCGCCAGAAGCGCATCACCCTGGACGGGGAGGACTATTACATCGATCTGCTCTTCTATCACCGGCGGCTGCAGCGGCTGGTGGTCATCGAACTGAAGATCGGCGACTTCAAACCCGCCGACGCCGGCCAGATGGAACTGTACCTGCGCTGGATCGACCGCCACGAGCGGCAGGAGGGCGAAGACACGCCTCTCGGCCTCATCCTCTGCGCCGGCAAGAAGCGCGAGACGGTCGAGGTGCTCGAACTTGAACCGCGAGGCATCCATGTCGCCGAGTACCTGACCGAACTGCCACCGCGGGAACTGCTCGCGCGACGCCTACACGACGCCGTCGCGCGCGCCCGACTGCGGATCGAGGAGCGGGCGGCGCACGAGGCCCCGGCAAGGTCCGCTTCTGATCGCAGGAAGAAGAGCCCCAAGTGATCCACGCCCTCAAACCCTATCCGGTCTACAAGGACTCCGGCGTGCCGTGGCTGGGGGAGGTGCCGGAGAAGTGGAATGTCTTGCCTGCCCTGGCAGTGTACAAGCCAAGGCAAGTGAAGAACACGGGCATGCTGGAGAAGACGGTGCTCTCCCTCAGTTATGGCCGCATCATTGTGAAGCCGTCGGAGAAGCTGCACGGGTTAGTACCAGAATCCTTCGAGACCTACCAAATCGTCGATGCAGGCAATATCGTTGTTCGCACAACCGATCTGCAGAACGACCAGACAAGCTTACGGGTAGGCCACTGCAATGACCGTGGCATTATCACATCGGCATACATGTGTTTAGAAACGAAGGATCAGGTTTCGAATGAGTTCGGCTACCAGTTCCTCAATGCCTATGACCTCCTCAAGATCATCTATGGCTTCGGCTCAGGACTACGTCAGAATTTAGACTTCGTAGATATCAAACGTATGCCGGTTCTTGTCCCGCCAAAGGACGAACAATCCGCCATCGTCCGCTTTCTCGACCATGCGGACCGGCGGATCAGGCGCTACATCCGCGCCAAGCAGAAACTGATCAAGCTGCTGGAGGAACAGAAACAGGCCATCATCCACCGCGCCGTCACCCGCGGGCTTGATCCCAATGTCCGCCTCAAACCATCTGGTGTGGAGTGGCTCGGCGATGTGCCGGAGCATTGGGAGGTGAGGAAACTCGGACAGATCACGGTTTCGTTTAGAACCGGTCCTTTCGGCAGCATTCTGCACCAGACCGACTATGTTGAGGGAGGTACTCCGGTCATAAATCCAACACACATGGCCGGGGGAAGGATCATCGAGGACACACACTGTGGTGTACCGCCCACTGTGAGAGACGTACTGATTAACTACAGGTTGGAACTGCACGATCTCATTTTTGCGAGGCGAGGCCAGCTAGGGCGATGTGCTCTTGTGAGAGAGCGAGAAGTGGGATGGCTCTGCGGTACTGGCAGCATCCGAGTTCGTGTCAGTTACACAGGAATCGAGCCGGAATATCTCATCCAGTTACTGCAGGTCCGATGGGTTGGTGAGTACCTGTCGCTGTTCTCTGTAGGTGCAACAATGGACAGCCTTAACACCGGCATCCTCAAGCGAGTTCCTTTACTTCTGCCACCTGTCAAGGAACAGCGTGCAATTCTTGCGGGTATTGCCGAGGAACGCCGGTTCATTGATAGTGCAGTAGCAGATACCCATCGCGAAATTGCCCTCATTCGTGAATACCGCACCCGCCTCATTGCCGACGTGGTGACCGGCAAGCTCGATGTGCGAGAGGCAGCGGCCAAGCTACCGGATGAGACCGACGAGCCTGAATCGTTCGATGAGGCGGATGCGCCTTTGGAGGATGACAACAATGCTGAGGATGCTGACCTTGATGTCGCCACCGATGAGGCCGAGGCGTGAGCGCCAGCAGCTTCATCGCGCTTGTGGATCGCCTGCGAGACTTACCGGCGGAAACGGAGTGGTGTGAGTTCAAACGCAATAACTACGAAGCGCAGCAGCTTGGTGAATATCTGTCGGCCCTAGCCAACGCCGCCTGTCTGTCGGGCCAACCGCAAGGGTATCTTGTCTTCGGCATCGATGACGAGACGCACGAAATCGTGGGGACTGAGTTCGATCCCTATACTACGAAGGCTAAGGGGAACCAAGACCTGCTTCCGTGGCTGGCAGGGGGACTTCGGCCCAACACCGGTTTTGAGCCACGTATCGTCGAACACCCCCAGGGTCGTGTCGTCCTGTTTGAGATCGGTCCAGCACGCGATCAGCCGGTGCGTTTCTATGACGAAGCGTTCGTCCGTGTTGGCTCAAGCAAGACAGAACTGAGCAAACACCCTGAGAAGGCGCGAGCCATCTGGACGCGCGGGTGTGATTGGTCATCCGGCGTGAGCGATAGTGCCACCCTGATGGATCTCGATCCGGAAGCGGTCGCGAAGGCGCGTGAACAATTCGTCGTCAAGCGTCCCGGCCAGGCGCAAGAGGTGTCAGGGTGGAACGATGCGACGTTCCTCAATAAGGCAAAGGTGCTCAAGCAAGGTGCGGTGACGCAGACCGCTCTGCTTTTGCTCGGGCGTGCGGAATCGGCCGCGGTACTTTCACCGGCGATCGCCAAGATTTCCTGGATCTTGAAGGATACAGATAACCGTGAACTGGACTATGAGCACTTCGGTCCTCCGTTCATCCTGGCCGGAGACCGCCTGCTCAAGCGAATCCGCAATCTGATGGTGAGGGCGCTGCCCAGCGGGACACTCTTCCCGCAGGAGATCACTCAGTACGATCCTTGGGTGATCCGCGAGGCTCTGCACAATTGTATTGCCCATCAAGACTATGGGCTCCACGGACGTGTCGTCGTTGTCGAATACCCGGACCGGGTCATTTTGACCAATGTCGGCGATTTCTTGCCCGGTGATGTCGACACGGTCATCCGGTAAAACGCGCCACAGGCCATCTATCGGAATCCGTTTCTGGCTGATGCCATGGTTGCGCTCAACATGATTGATACGCAAGGCGGGGGTATCAAACGCATGTTCGAGACTCAGCGGAAGCGCTCCTTCCCCCTGCCGGACTATGATTTGAGCGATCCTGCCCATGTCACGGTGACGATCAGCGGGCGGATCCTCGATGAACGCTACACCAGACTCATGATGGAGCGAACGGACCTCAATCTTGAACAGGTCATCCTCCTCGATCGGGTGCAGAAAAAGAAGCCGATCAGCAAAGACGAACACCGGCACTTGAAAGTTGCTGGGCTTGTTGAGGGCCGCTACCCAAGCCTCATGGTCGCTGGGGCTGTAGCGAAGGTGACTGGTGAGATGGGGCGGCATATCAGGGAACGTGGATTCAGCAAACAATACTACCTGGACCTGATCCTGGCGCTGTTGCGTGAGCATGGCCCAGTCGACCGGGCTGCTGTGGACGATGTGCTGCTCTCGAAGCTGCCGGATCGTCTAACCTCTACACAGAAACAGCGAAAAGTTCACAATCTTTTACAGGAACTCAGGCGGTCGGGCATCATTGCAAACAGAGGCACTCGGGCGGATCCCAAATGGACGTTGGTCGGAGCAGCAGAGGAATAAGCAAAGAGATTCTTTTGGAAAACATAGGGCTATTCAGGTCGGCAGCGTATAACTTTTTGATAAATCAGGGTCTCTTTCTTTGCTAACCATTCTGAGTATTGACGTGCTAGCAAAGGGATTAGCAAAGGAGTCGCTGTATGGTCGAAGTCGGATCGGAATCATGTTGCTTGACGGTTGCTTGATTAGAGAGGGTGTCATATGCGGATCTTGGTGTGCGGCTCCTTTGAAATCAATGGGTAAGAGGCTGCTCGTTACTTGATGGGTACTTGATTAGAGGCTTGGCGTGAGCACCGACACCAGCGAACGGGGTTTTGAGACTCTGATCGTCGAGGCGATGGCGGGTCGGCCATCTGGCGAGCCGCCTCCTCCCGCCGAGGGCATTGGTCTGATTCGGCCTCGGTACGGCGGAACCGGATGGATCCCCGGCCAAGCCCAAGACTACGACCGCGAGTTCTGCGTCGATCTTCCGCAGCTCCGGACTTTCCTCCAGGCCACCCAGCCGAACATAGCAGAGGCGTTGGATCTCACCAGCGATAGCCCCACTCGCCGCAAGTTCCTGGCTCGACTTCAAGGGGAGATTTCCAAGCGGGGCGTGATCGACGTGCTCCGGCATGGGGTTAAGGACGGTCCACACCATATCGACCTGTTCTTCGGCACGCCTTCCCCAGGCAATGAGAAGGCCGGCGCACTCTATGCGGCCAACCGGTTCTCCGTCACCAGGCAGCTTCGCTATAGCCGTGACGAGATGCAACGGGCTCTTGACCTCGCGCTCTTCATCAACGGCCTGCCGATCGCGACCTTCGAACTGAAGAACAGCCTGACCAAGCAGACGGTTGAAGACGCGGTGGAGCAGTACAAGCGCGATCGCGATCCCCGAGAGAAGCTCTTCGAGTTCGGCCGCTGCGTCGTGCACTTCGCCGTGGACGATCATGAAGTGCGCTTCTGCACGCATCTGAAAGGGAAAGGGTCGTGGTTTCTTCCCTTCAATCAAGGCTGGAACGATGGGACCGGCAATCCGCCAAATCCCCACGGCATCAAGACCGATTACCTCTGGAGGACGATCCTCACCCGTGAGGGTCTGACCGACATCTTGGAGAACTATGCGCAGGTCGTCGAGGAAAGGAATGAAAAGACGGGCCGCATGAAGTCGGTCCAAATCTGGCCGCGCTTTCATCAGCTCGATGTGGTACGCAAGCTGCTTGCTGCCGCGCGGCAGCATGGCGCTGGCCGGCGCTACTTGATCCAACACTCGGCCGGCAGCGGCAAATCCAACTCCATCGCCTGGCTTAGCCATCAACTTATCGGACTGCACAAAGCGGATACGTTGACCTTTGACTCGATCATCGTCGTGACCGATCGAAAGATCCTCGATAGGCAGATTCGCGACACGATCAAACAATTCGCCCAAGTCGGTGCGACCGTGGGGCATGCCGAACACTCCGGAGATCTGCGCCAGTTCATTGCCGAGGGCAAGAAGATCATCATCTCCACGGTGCAGAAGTTTCCGTTCATCCTGGATGAGATCGGGAGCGAGAAACGGGGCCGCTCGTTCGCCATCATCATCGACGAGGCCCATTCGAGCCAGGGCGGTCGCACGTCCGCCGCGCTCAGCATGGCGCTCTCGACAGCCGGGGCCGAGGAGGATGACGAAACCATCGAGGATACAATCAACCGGCTCATGGAAGTCAAGAAGCTCCTGCCGAACGCGAGCTACTTCGCCTTTACTGCCACGCCCAAGAACAAGACATTGGAGATTTTCGGTGAGGCGCTGCCTCCCGACGCGGAAGGGAAGGTCCGCCACCGTCCCTTCCATAGCTATACGATGAAGCAGGCGATTCAGGAAGGCTTCATCCTCGACGTCCTCAAGCATTACACGCCGGTCGAGAGCTACTACAAACTGGTCAAGAAAGTGGAGGGAGATCCGGAGTTCGATACGAAACGGGCCAAGAAGAAGCTGCGCCGCTATGTCGAAAGTCATGACCATGCCATTAGACTCAAGGCCGAAATCATGGTGGACCATTTCCATGAACAGGTGCTGGCGCTCAACAAGGTCGGCGGGCAGGCCAGGGCCATGGTCGTGACCAGCGGCATTGAGCGGGCCATTCAATACTTCCACGCCTTCGGTGACTATTTGGCCGAACGCAAGAGCCCCTACAAGCCCACTGTCGCCTTCTCGGGCGAACATGAGTACGGCGGCGCAAAGGTTACGGAGGCTTCGCTCAACGGCTTCCCGTCGAGTCAGATTGCGGACAAGATCCAGGAAGATCCGTACCGGTTTCTGATCTGTGCCGACAAATTTCAAACCGGCTACGACGAACCGCTGCTCCATACGATGTACGTGGACAAGATCCTCTCCGGCATCAAAGCTGTGCAAACGCTCTCGCGGCTTAACCGCGCCCATCCGCAGAAGCACGACGTGTTCGTGCTCGACTTTATGAACGACAGCGAGACGATCCAGGAGGCGTTTGCCGACTACTACCGCGCGACAATTCTTTCGGAAGAGACCGATCCTAATAAGTTGCATGATCTCAAGGCCGCACTCGACGGCTATCAGGTCTATGCGCCTGCTCAGACTGAACAGCTCGTGACGCTGTATCTTGGTGGCGCCGATCGAGACAAGCTCGATCCGATTCTCGACGCCTGCGTGGCTGTCTACACAGAGCAATTGGGCGAAGATGGTCAGGTGGATTTCAAGGGTAAAGCCAAAGCGTTCCTACGCGCGTACGGCTTCCTCTCTTCAATTTTGCCCTACACCAACGCGGACTGGGAAAGGCTGTCGATCTTCCTCAATTTTCTTGTCCCCAAGTTGCCGGCGCCGAAGGAAGAGGATCTGTCCAAAGGCATCCTCGAAGCCATCGACATGGACAGCTATCGCGTTGAGAAAAAGGCCGCGATGAAGATTCAGTTGCCGGACGAGAACGCCGAGATCGAGCCGGTCCCCATGACCGGAGGAGGGAGCAAGGCCGAGCCAGAGTTGGATCGGCTCTCCAACATCCTGAAGTCCTTCAATGATCAATTCGGCAACATCCCCTGGACCGACGCCGACCGGGTGCACAAGCTCATCACCGAAGACATCCCGAACCGCGTAGCGGCCGATACGGCCTACCAAAATGCCAAACAGAACTCGGACAGGCAGAACGCCCGCATCGAGCACGACAAGGCGCTGGCCAGAGTGATGACCGCCGTGCTCAAGGACGACACCGAACTGTTCAAGCAATTCATGGACAACGACTCGTTCAAACGCTGGCTGACCGATACCGTGTTTCGCATTACCTATGAGAGTCAGCCAGGCGCTTCGCCAAGGTGAGAATACACAGCGGGGACATGGTGCGCCTAGCGAGAAGCGCAATGCTCTTGCTCGCATCCAGACCGTAGCCAACGATCCGATCGAGTTCGATCCTTCCTCACCGCCATCAGAAGGTTTCTCCCATACAAGGGTGCACTTCACTTTCTGAGGTGCTTGATGACCTCCATCACCGAGGGTTCAGCACCTGTCGGAGAGTGATCCGCGGCGATCGAATCCAACTTGCCATGGAAGCGCTTTCTGCGCTTGTCGTCCCAAATTGACACAGTTGAATGGCAATGATACTTTCAGGCCACAAAGTATCATTGGTGATCAGGAAGGGAATGAAAGTATCATAGGGCGGAATGATCGATGAATCCTGCTGATTTTACAGATGAAAAGAACGGACAACTGATCAAGACATCGAAGGACTATTGGGCCTTTCTCCCAAACCCCCTTCCGCCCAAGCTGACTTTGAGCTGGGACTTGGTGAATCAGCTTTCTGACGCTGATAGGGCGCTCAGCGAACTTGCGGGAACGGCTCGCACCTTGCCGAACCCTCACTTGCTCATCGGTCCCTTTATCAGACGCGAGGCGGTGCTCTCCAGTCGCATCGAGGGGACCCAGGCTTCGCTGTCCGATCTCCTATTTTTCGAGGCGTCGGGGTCGGTCGATCCGAACGTACCTGATGCCCGTGAGGTGGGGAATTATGTGAAGGCAATGGAATATGGACTTGCACGTCTGAAAAATTTTCCGCTGAGCCTTCGCTTTATTCGGGAACTGCACGAACGTCTCATGGAGGGCGCACGCGGGGACCACCTGACTCCCGGTGAGTTTCGTCGCTCCCAGAATTGGATAGGTCCGGCCGGATGTACTCTGATGGATTCCCTGTATGTGCCGCCTCCGGTCGAAGAGATGGAACAGGCACTGGCTCAGTTCGAAACCTATCTTCATGCGTCCTCCACGCTGCCGCTCCTTGTTCGACTCGCAGCCATCCACTACCAGTTTGAGGCGATTCACCCGTTCTTGGATGGGAATGGCAGAATCGGGCGACTCCTCATCACGCTCCTGCTTTGCAAAGAAGGAATATTATCGGAACCGCTCCTCTATTTGAGCGCGTACTTTGAGCGCCACCGAGATGAGTACTATCAGCTCCTACTGGCCGTGAGCCAAAGAGGCCAGTGGGCTGAGTGGATGTCATTCTTCCTTCGCGGTGTCGCGGAACAGTCGCGAGATGCACTGGTCCGTTCCGGTAGCCTGCGTCAGTTGTGGCAAGGCTACCGTGGGGAATTCCAGTCTGCTCGATCGTCGGCGCTCCAGCTTCGCTTGATCGACCAGTTGTTTGCGTACCCGGCGATTACGGCCAGTCAGGCAGCAAGGCTCTTACAGGTGACGCATCGCTCGGCGCAGTTGAATATTGAAAAGCTGATCCGCAAGGGCATTCTAAAGGAAGCCACTGGAAAGCAACGCAATCGCATTTTCATCGCTCCGCAGATCATCAAAGTCATTGAAGCGCCGCATGCAAGCAAACGCATGTGACTCGGATCAGTCCCCCTCCCGACCTGAACAACCTCATCCATGCCTGTCTGGCAGACTGCGGAAAAACCATCCGTTCATCCTTCGAGGACCTCAGGACGAACGGAGCGATTGTTGAATACACTGGGGTTTTTCGATCCTGCTAAGCCCGTCGATGCAAATGAATCGAGTTTTTCCGCAGCCTGCAAGAGTCCCGGCCACATCGTGTTCGACTTAAGGGAAGAGGATGCGACTTCCTCACGGTCCCGCTGCCGTAACTGGGGACGGCTCCCGCACCTGTTGTTGGTCGACCCAGGCGGGCGATGAGTCCTGACCATCAGACTCAGCCCCGCGCCTAGCAGACGAAAGGCCGCTAGTGCCTGGCAGTGTCGTTTCGAGACGAACAGGCCAATACCTGGAATCGCAAAACGGGTTCTCATCTATGCAGAAGGAAGAAATGCGCTGGAAGCGAGTCTGCGGATCAGAGAAATTCGACGTGGCGGATCATGTCTTCGGGGGTCAACACATCGTGGATCAGCATGAGCGATCTCAGAATATGCGGCATCGGTGTGTGTTGAGGGGCATACACAATCCCGCTATGGGCCATTCCGGCCGCGTGCAACCGTAGAGAGTCGGCATCTTGCGTAAAGACGACTCGCCCTTCTTGATCCGCCCGTTCAAGATGCTGGTGATCGGTGGCCGCCTGTAAGCCGGCTTCCTGAACTGTCGTCACGTCCACTCCACGCCTGCGCAAACCCTCTGTTACGGCTCTGGGGACATGCTCGTCCATGTAGGTCCGGATCCGGTCAGCCACCTGGCTTTCCGCTCAGCTTGGAGGGTGTGCCGCTTCGGAGGCTGGCCACATAGGAATCGTCAGCCAGGATCGTCGCATCGATCGCCAGGCGGTGATCGTAGTAGTAGGCCAGCGCGGCATACACTTCGGCCAAGGACAATCCGTGATTGGAGGCGATCTCGTCCGCGCTCAGGCCCATGCGCTCGTGCCAGATCATGACGTTCTGTACCGTGATCCGGTGTCCAACAATCCGAGGTTTACCACCAGCGATGTCCGGCGAAACCGCGATGTGCTGAGTTGTGACTGTATCCATTGCGGACCTTCAAGCAGCCAGATGGCATTATAGGCTACAGGGAAATTCCCTTCCATAAAAGGAGCGGCGCGGCTACCCCTCATGATTCACGATGACCTCTACTGCAACTGCCGTGTGACCCGTTGCGGGGTGCTGCTTCCTATGCAACGGATGGAACGCGACGAACCGTCATGAATAGTGCGGGTTCAGTGACCGCCTTGTGCGCCTCGGCATTGAGAAGACGAGATTTTTCAGGGGTCGTACGATGCTCGCTGGATGGCCGAATGTCGATTACGGCCCTCGCCATTTTTTCAGCAGCGCCACATGACCCTTTCGGCTTGCCCGCTTTTCGTAGGCCGCATCCGCCGTGAGGTAGAGTCCGTTGGCGCGCAACGCGAGGACATGGTATGCGGAGTCATAAAAAGTGACGCCCTTGACCTCCTGCATATGTTCGAGCACCGCCAGGCTATACTCGGTTCTGAGCGGAACCTCTTCGAATTCGTAGGCCAGCAGGGCGCTCATTAAGTCCGTAGCGAAGGCCGACTGCTTCAGGCCCAAGACATGTCCGACTTCGTATCGCCACAGAGTCGGCAAGCGAATCTCGACCTCCTGAGCGAGGAACGCTTGCTGAAGCCGCAGGGCCTGGGGATAATCGGGCTCGTCCTCTTTCTCCAGCACCCACTTCAAAATGACGGACGCGTCAGGCACGACCATCATTGATCTGATCGAGTTCGATCCTTCCGCACTGCCGCTACAATTTCTTTTCCGCTGAAGGTCGCACTTCGCTTTCGGAGATGCTTGATCACCTCCGTGGCATGCTGGCGCTTTCGTCTGAGTAGTTCGTTCCGGAGCGCTTCATTCACGACTTGACTGCGCCGGCGGGGAGGAACGAGATTGAACAGTTCTTCCCGGAGCTGATCGTCGATCGACACATTCAATTTGGCCATGACCTGGCAGCCTCCTCTTATAACCGGAGCAGTCTAGATGCCTACAGCATGCGTCTTCTATAGGCGTCCAAGCAAGGCTCCGCCTAGAAGCTGCGCGCCACTCTCGCTACCGAGGGACATCGAGAGGCATCCAAGACGGGTTGTTCTCATTTTTCGGCGGTTCCTCCCTCTCCAAGCGAAGGAACTCCAACACCCGTTCCTCCGGCTCGGAGCCGCGGACCTTGACAACCCCATTCACGCCCATCTAGAGTCCCGGCCACATCGCGTTCGGTTCAAGGGAAGAGGGTGCGACTCCCTCACGGTCCCGCCGCTGTAACTGGGGACGGCTCCCGCACCATGTCACTGTTCGCTTCAGGCGAATGGGAAGACGCGGGTCGTCGGATGATCCAGGAGTCAGAAGACCTGACCGACACGCAAGACCATAGTCCCCCCGTGGGGTGGGGAATAGGGTGAGGATGAAGGAGCTGGGTGCAGTCCTCCGGGTCTGTCTTGTTTGGCGACCCCGAGGATTTTTGTTGTGTCGAGCTCCCGGTTTCACCGACAGCCTCGTTGGCTCTTCCTTCTCGGGCCGGTTCTTGCCGCCAGCCTCCTTGTCGCGGGTAAATCGGCTGGAGCGGCCGATCGAATCTTCGTCGATGACCTGCACCGTTCCGTTTCGGTTCCCGACCATCCCGCCAGAGTCGTCTCGCTCGCTCCCAGTCTGACCGAACTGCTCTTCGCGCTGGGGTTAGACCGGGAGATCGTCGCGGTCACGCCGTTTTGCGATTATCCACCACAGGCCGCGACGAAACCCAAGGTCGGATACACCAACCCCAGTATCGAGGCGCTGGTCGGCCACGATCCCGACCTGGTTCTGGCGCCGCGGGAGTTCATGCGCGCCGATCTCCTCGGGCGGCTGGAACAGTTGCGCATCCCGGCCCTTGTCTTCTCGGCCGGTTCCGTCGCGGATATCACTGCGCATCTTCAGACTCTCGGACGAATCTTCCATCGTGAGCCGCAGGCGGAGAACGTCGCGACCTCGCTCCGACGACAGCTCGACGCTATTCAATCAAGAGTGCGCACCCTCCCGCCGCAGCGCGTGCTCTATGTCCTCAACAGCCATCCGTTGATCACCGTCGGGCCGGGCAGTTTCATCCACGAGTTGATCGGTTTGGCGGGAGGCCAGAATGCCGCGGCAGAGGCGGCGATGCCGTATCCTCGCCTCAGTATGGAGGCGGTGTTGAAGGCCGACCCGGAGGTTCTGCTGTTTCCGGTCGGGAAGACGGAAGGGATCCCTCCCAGCGAGCAACAGGTGTGGCGGCAGTGGTCGGGACTGTCTGCCGTGCAACAAAACCGGCTCCGTTCGATTCCATCCGATCTGTTGAATCGCCCCGGTCCGCGAATCGGCGAGGGACTGGAAGCCCTGGCTCGCGCCATTCATCCGGAAGCCTTCACCAACGAAACCAAGCCATGAGACCGACAGGCGATATGATGCAGCGCCCCTCCGTCTCCCAGACGATGGCGCAGCCCGCGCAAGCTGCACCGCAGCCGACCGGGGCGCCGTCACGGACATCCGATCGCAGCCGTCATCTTGCCCGCGGCCGGTCCGCACGCGCCCTGCGCCTCCTCGTCGGACTCGCGACCGGCCTGCTGATCTTGATGGTGCTCTGCCTGCAGGTCGGAACCGAATTCATCGGCTTGTCGCAGATGGCGGAGCTAGTCAGGAGGGGGTTCGGGCAGGGCGACTGGAACCGGGAATCGATCGGCACCGCCGGCATGATCCTGTTTCACGTGCGGTTGCCGCGGGTGTTCCTGAGCGTGATTGTCGGGGCGTCACTGGCCTCAGTCGGCGTCGTCCTTCAGGCGTTGCTCCGCAATCCCCTGGCCGATCCCTATGTGGTCGGGGTGTCGAGCGGGGCCGCGTTCGGGGCGGCGCTGGCGATCCTCTTCGGCATCGGAACCTCGTTCTTGGCCCTCACGGCGCTCCCGCTCTTCGCCTTCGCCGGGGGATTGCTCTCGCTGGTTCTCGTCTACCGATTGGGCGCGAGCCAAGGCCGGCTCTCCATCCACAGTCTGCTGTTGGCCGGCGTGATTCTGAACGCGATCTTCTCGGCGCTGATCATGTTTTCAACCTTGCTCATGGACCCGAACCGATCCTTCGGGTTGATGGCGTGGTTGATGGGGACGCTGACGTTACAGGTGTCGTCGGGTCTCACCGTGTTGCTCGTGTATATCCTCTGTGGCCTGCTCGTGCTCATGACCCAACTGCGTTCGCTCAATCTCATGACGCTGGGAGAGGAGTCGGCGCGTGCCTGCGGGGTCGATACGGAGCGGGTGAAGAAACGGCTCTTCGTAACCGCGGCCCTTGTGACGGGGGCCGTCGTCTCCGTGAGCGGGATGATCGGCTTCGTCGGGATGGTCGTGCCTCATGCGGTGCGGATGCTGTTCGGCGCCGACCATCGCCTGCTGTTTCCGGCCTCGGCGCTGGTCGGAGGCATGGCCTTGCTGGTTGCCGATACCGCGGCGCGGACGCTGCTCGCTCCCACCGAGATTCCGGTGGGGATCGTCACGGCTCTCGCGGGAGGGCCGCTCTTTCTCTACCTCCTGCTGTGGCGAAAGGATCGATCGGCGTGAGGGAGGGGGCAGACGAGGGGAGTATGATCGCCGATGAGCGGCCGATCTCCGGTTCGACCTCGGTTGTTCAGGTCATGACGCCGGCGCCCATCTATGAAGTCCGTTCGTTGAGCCTCAGCTATCGGACCGACCATCGCGCCGGGCTGCTCTGGGCGCTGAAGGGTGTGAGTTTCGACGTTCAGCCCGGAGCATTCGTCGGCATCGTCGGCCCGAACGGGTCGGGCAAGACCTCGTTGTTGAAGCTGTTGGGCAAGGTGCTCCATTCGAAGTCCGGTACCATCCGTCTGCGTGGGCGAGACCTGGCGACGATCCCGCAGGTCGAGGTCGCGCGAACGGTGGCGATGGTGCCGCAGGAGCAGCATCAGGTCTTTCCCTTCACCGTGCTCGAGACCGTCCTCATGGGCCGGCATCCGCATCATGGATCGACGTGGCGCGCCGGGTTCAGTTGGGAGAATCAGGAGGATCTCGACATTGCCATAGAAGCGATGGAAGCGACCGATGTCGCACACCTCCACGATCGCGCTGTCACGGATCTCTCGGGAGGAGAACGGCAGCGCTGTTTGATCGCCCGCGCCCTGGCCCAGACGCCGCAAGTGCTGCTGCTGGATGAGCCGACCGCGTTTCTCGACCTGCCGCACCAGATCGAAATCAGCGCGCTCCTGCGACGGCTCGCGGATCGGAAGGGCCTGACCCTGTTGTTGATCTCGCACGATCTCAACATCGCCGGGCAATATGCCGATCGGATGTTGATGCTGAAGGAGGGGACGTTGTTTGCCGCCGGCACGCCTGAAGAGGTGATTCGGCCGGACATTCTCAAGGCCGTCTACGGATGCGAGGTATTGGTGGACGGCCATCCCGAGTCGGGGCGACCGCGTGTGACCCTGCCGGTCGGACGCGGGAGCAGGACTGGTTGAACGAAATCGTCGATGCGGGTCGGATGTGTACCCGGTCCACCTGTGCATCGTTGGGGTACGGAGAAAACCACAGGAGAGGGAGTTTCGCAGAACAGACGTCGGGGACGGGGAAGAGGGTGCGAAGCCCTCACGGTGCCGCCACTGTAAGCGAGGAGTGGTTCCGCACAAGAGCCACTGGTTGCAGGCGTCAACCGTCAGCCGTCACTCGTCAATCGAATGGGGAAGGTCTCAGACTTCCCGCGAATGACGAGCGACCAATGACGAGTGACGACTGAGCCGGGAAGGCGCGGGATCGCGACGATCCGCGAGTCAGGAGACCCAGCCGACGGAGGTGTTGATTCACCCTTCGAGCTAAAGGGAGGAGAATGTGCGCCCAGCCTGTTGGAGTCGATTCGGTTTTGTCCTCGCCTGGTGTTTGATCGTTCTATTCATCGACGGACCGCCGCCAGCCGCTGCTGAGGAAAAAGCCTCGATCGAGGAGGTGGTGGAGACCAAGGAGATCGTGGTCAGCGCGACCAAAACAGAACTTCCGGCGAAGCAAGTCACCAGCGCGGTGGAGGTCATCACCGGCGAAGAGATGGAACAGCGGAAGCTCAGATCAGTTGTTGAGGCGCTTCGCTGGGCCCAAGGACTTTCAGTCAATCAGAGCGGAGGGCCCGGCACGGTTGCGGACGTCCGGATGCGCGGAGGCACGCCGGAGCAAACTCTTGTGCTGATCGACGGCGCCATCGTCAATAGCGCCACGATAGGCACCTACGATTTTTCCAACCTGACCTCGGACAACATCGAACGGATCGAAATTCTTCGTGGAAGCCAGAGCATGCTCTGGGGGTCGGATGCCATGGGCGGGGTCATCAACATCACGACCAAACGGGGACGTGACCAGCCCAATCTCTCCGGCTTTGCGGAATATGGCTCGTTCAATACGATTCGGGAGGGAGCCACCCTGGCCGGCAAGCGAGGGCCGATCGACTTTTCCGGAACAATCTCTCGTTGGGACACGGCCAACTTTTCGACGATCAATTATCGGCGCGGGGCGACTGAGCGCGATGGATTTCACAACTGGCAAGGGTCGGTTCGGCTTGGAGCCGATCTTCCCAAGGATGGACGGCTGGAGTTCAGTTTTCGATGGTTGGACGGGATTACGAACTTGGACGGATTTGCGTTTAACCCCGTTACCTTTGCGTCCGATCCGGCGGATGTCTTGGGCGCGAAAACGAACAGGACCCAATACATCTATGCCGGAACCTGGGCGCAGCCGATTACCTCGTGGTATTCGCAACGGCTGACGGCATCACGAGCGACCGACAATCTGGTGAGTAATGGAGGAACGTTTCAACGGAACCTCGTGACCGGCGTGACGGAGCCGGTCGGGTTTCCTCTTAACTCTCAAATTGGGACGACGAGTAATCGGATTGAATGGCAACACAATGTTCAAATCGCCAAACCGTTGTTGCTGACGGCGGGCTACCAGTTCAGGGAACAAACGGGCGAGAATATCAATCTCGCCACGAACACCGCCACCATCCCGAACAAGAGCCTTGTCAGCAATGCGGGGTTCGCCGATGCCCAGTTGAACCTCTGGGACCGCCTGTTCGGAACCGCGGGCATCCGGTACGACGATTACAATGTCTTCGGAAGCGCCACGACCTATCGCCTGACGGGCGGCTATCTGCATCGTGAAACCGGCACCAAACTCCGCGGCAGCTACGGGACCGGATTTCGCGCGCCCACCATCAATCAATTGTCCTTCCCCGACTTCGGGAATCCCAACTTGCAACCGGAAAAAAGCCAAGGATGGGACGTGGCCGTCGACCAGACCCTGTTCAACGATCGCGTGACGCTCAGTGCCGGGTATTTTTATACGAAGTATCGCAACCTCATTCTGTCGGTCTTCGATCCGGTCGGATGCGGCTTCACGTTGTTCGGATTTTGCGCCCAGAATGTCGGCATCTCCAAGTCCGAGGGGGTCGAGGCGAGCGCGAAGATCAAACTGCTCAGGGACCAGCGGTGGATCAAGAGCTTGGATTTGCAGGTTCAATACACGTACACGAGCACAACGAACTTATCGAACAACCCGAACACGCGTCTGCCGAGGTGGCCGCTGAACCAATGGTCGGCCATCCTGAGCTATGAGCCGATCAAGGGGTTGCGGGCGAATCTCGAGGGGCGGTATTTCGGGCAACGATTTAACGATGCCAGTAATAATCAATCGCTCCCCTCCTTCTATGTCTGGAACCTGTCGGCGACCTATGACGTGAACAACAGAGTTCAGCTCTATATGCGCGCCGACAACATCTTTAACCGGAACTATGAGGAAGTGCTGTACTTCGGAACTCCGATCCGCTCGGTCTTCGGGGGCGTGAGAGTAAATTTCGACGTCCCGCTGGGAGCCCGATCGTGAGTCGCTACACGGTTCAGCCCATCGGTGAGAACAACGCTGGCGGGTTTTTTCAGCATCCTGGAAAACGCCGGCTGGGTGCGTACCCAGCCCAGCCGGTGCCATGTCGGGGTATGGAGGTCATCACAGGGGAAGGAACGTCGCAGAACAGACGTCGGGGACGGGGAAGAGGGTGCGAAGCCCTCACGGTGCCGCCACTGTAAGCGAGGAGTGGTCCCGCAAACGAGCCACTGGTTGCAGGCGTCAACCGTCAGCCGTCACTCGTCAATCGAATGAGGAAGGTCTCAGACTTCCCGCGAATGACGAGCGACCAATGACGAGTGACGACTGAGCCGGGAAGGCGCGGGATCGCGACGATCCGCGAGTCAGGAGACCCAGCCGATGGACAGATCTGCTCAGCCCTTCGAGCATGAGGGAGGAGTGTATGAAGTCGTGGGGGAGGTATGTCTTGAACCTGGGGCTGGTTTGGTTGGTGGGTGGCATGGGCACGGTGGCTGGGGCGAAGCCGGCGGACGAGCCGACGGAGGAGCCTCTCGAGGTCGGCGAGGTCGTCGTGAGTGCGACGAAAACGCCCCTTCCCGTTGCGCAAGTGACGAGCGCGGTCGAGGTCATCAAAGGTGAGGACTTGGAACAGAGAAAATTCAGAACGGTGGTGGATGCCTTGCGCTTGTCACAGGGGACGGCCGTGTTCTCGAACGGTGGGCCCGGCACCAATGCCACGGTACGCATTCGTGGAGCCAACTCGGCCCAAACGCTCGTCTTGATCGATGGCGCCATCGTCAACAGTCCCACGAGCGGCGACTTCAATTTTGCCAATCTCACGGCGGAGAACATCGACCGGATCGAGATCCTGCGCGGCGCGCAGAGCATGTTATACGGGTCGGACGCGATCGGGGGTGTGATCAACATTATCACCAAGCGGGGGGCAGGAAGGCCCACGGGCAGCGCCTTTGTGGAGTATGGCTCGTTTGCCACGTTGCGCGAGGGAGGACAGCTCTCGGGTGCGAAAGGGCCGGTGGACTTTGCCTTTTCACTGTCTCGGTGGGACACAAGCAACTTCTCCGTGGCCAACTATCGGCGTGGTGCGACGGAACGCGATGCGTTTCACAACTGGCAGGGATCCGGGCGACTGGGGTTCGCCTTGCCGAAGGAGGGACGCATTGACGTGACCGCGCGTTGGTGGAATTCGGATGTGATGCTCGACAATGTCACCACGCTCGCGAAATTCGATGTGCTCGGGTCGAAGCAAACGACGAACACGCTGATCCTGAGTGCGTCCTACGAGCAACCCTTGACCACGTGGTGGTCTCAGAAGCTTACGGTCGGGCAGAGCAACGAGCGGTTGCAGTTCGACCCCGGATCGTTTCGGCGGAACATCGAGACCGGCGCGGTCAATACGATTTCCCCGCGCATCACCTCCGACATCGAGATCCTGAATCGCCGAATCGAATGGCAACACAACTTTCAGGTCGGAAAACCGCTCTTGCTGTCCGCCGGGTATCAATATCGAGATGAACAGGGTGACAATCCCAGCTTCCAGCCGGCGACCTCAGCGACCAAGATCCTGTCGTCCCATGCGGGTTTCGCGCAGGCGCAGGTGAACCTCCAGGAGCGGCTGCTCTTCACCGCCGGAGTGCGCCAGGATCGTTACAATACGTTCGGCGACGCCACGACCTACCGCATCACGGGCGGCTATCGAATTCCGGAGATGGGGACGAAATTTCGAGGCTCGTACGCCACCGGCTTCCGTGCGCCGACGATCAACCAACTGTTCTTCCCCGGCTTCGGGAATCCGGATCTCCAACCGGAGGAGAGCCGGGGATGGGATGTGGGTATCGATCAATCCCTCTGGCGGGAGAAGCTCTTTCTCTCGTTCACGTATTACCACAACGATTTCGAGAACCTGATCCAGAATGCGGTGGTCGGCGGCTTGTTCAAACCGGAAAACGTGGGTGAAGCCAGGACACAGGGATGGGAAGCCGGCTTCAAGGTCGAGGTGCTACAGAACCTCAGCTTCCGCGGGCAGTATACCTACACGTCCAATCGGAACCTCACGAACGGAAACCGGCTGGCCCGCGTGCCGATCGACCAAGCCGGTCTCGGCCTGAGCTACCGGCCGATTCCCGCGCTGCAGTTGCATGTGGACTATCGGTTTGTGGGCGCGCGCAACAACGATGCGAACAATGCCCCGGCCGGTAAGTTGGGAGCGTTTGGGGTCGTGAGCGCGACGGCGACCTACGACCTCAACAAAACCGTGCAACTGTTCGGCCGGGTCGAGAACCTGGGCGATCAGCAATATGAGGAAATTATCGGATACGGCACGGCCATTCGGTCGGTCTTTGGCGGAGTCAAGCTCACCCTCTGAGGGATGATCGTGAAGGCACCGCGGCTCATCATTGCCGGCACCGGCAGCAACGTCGGAAAGACCACCGTCACGCTGGCCTTGCTGGCCGCGTTCACAGCCAGAGGCCGGATCGTTCAATCGTTCAAGGCGGGACCGGACTTCATCGATCCCGGCCATCACGAGGCGGTGACTGGTCGACCGTCACGCAATCTGGACGGATGGCTGTTGGGGCGGGAGGTCAACCGAGCCACCTTCATTCGCGCAGCGGCCGGCGCGGACCTTTCGATCGTAGAAGGCATGATGGGACTGTTCGACGGCAGCTCGCCGGTCAGCGAGCAGGGCAGCACGGCGGAGTTGGCGAAGCAGTTGGAGGCGCCGGTCCTACTTGTGATCGACGGCAGCGCCATGGCCCGTTCCGCCGCCGCGATGGTCGAAGGGTTTGTCCGATTCGATCCCATGCTCAATATTGTGGGTGTCCTGTTCAATCGGGTTAACAGCGACGGCCACTATCGGCTCCTGAAGGAAGCGGTCGAACAGCGAATGACAATCGCGGTGGTGGGCTACCTGCGGACAGATCAGGCCGCGGTGATTCCCGATCGCCATCTAGGATTGGTCACGGTGACCGAACGGGGATCGGCCGATCTCTATCGACGCTTGGGCCGGGCGGCAATGGAGACGGTCGATCTGGATCTGATCGAACGTTTGGCCGGTTCGAGCGGCGAGTGGCCGGCCGCGCCGGTCGTTCCGCTGCCGCCGCACATCGGCCGGGAAATCAGCATCGGCATCGCCCATGATCACGCGTTTTGTTTCTACTACCAGGACAATCTCGATTTGCTGGAGGCGGAGGGAGGCCGGTTGATCCGGTTCTCGCCGATCACGGATCACGAGTTGCCGGACGTCGATCTGTTGTACTTGGGCGGCGGCTATCCGGAACTGTACGGAGCGGCGCTGGCTGCGAACGTTCCGATGCAGCGGGCTATCCGGACCTTCGCCGAACGAGGAGGGACGATCTTCGCGGAATGCGGCGGGATGATGTATCTCACCGAGGCGATCCGGGATTTCGAGGGGCGCAGGTATGAAATGGTCGGCCTGTTCGCGGCTGAAGCGACCATGCGGAAGCCCGGCCTCACGCTCGGCTATCGAAGCGTCGAGCTATCCCAGCCCTGCATTTTGGGTGAGCGCGGGACGACCGTGCGAGGACATGAATTCCATTACTCCACGTTGAACGCGACCGGTGACCTCAGCTATGTCTGCCGGCTCACCGATGCGCGAGGCGAACCGAAGGGGCCGGACGGGCTCCTCATGAAGAACACCGTGGCGCTGTATGCCCATTTGCATTTCGGCAGCCAACCGCAGGTGGCACAGGCGTTGGTCGAGTCGGCCAGGCAAACCAAGGTGAGCGCCAAGGTTGGGAGGTCGGTCGGATGACGGATCACAACGACCATAAGAACAAGATGGTCCGGTTGAAGGCTTCGGTGGATCGTCGCATCGAGCAGGCGCAGCAGGAGAAAGGGCTGCTCATCGTCCACACGGGAGCGGGCAAGGGCAAGACCACCGCCGCGCTGGGTATGGCGCTCCGCTGTGTCGGCCACGGAAAGAGGATTGCGGTGGTGCAGTTCATCAAGGGGGCGATCGATACGGCGGAGGAGCGGGTCCTCAAGAGTCTCGGTCCGCTTGTCACGTTCCTGCGCATGGGGGAGGGTTACACCTGGGAAATACAGGATCGTGCGCGGGATACGGCATTTGCCCAGCGAGCTTGGGAGCAGGCCGGCGAGTTCCTGCGCGATCCCTCCTACGCGATGGTGATCCTCGACGAGTTCAACATCGCCTTGCAACACGACTACGTTCGGCTGTCCGACGTGTTGCCGGCCTTGTCTCAACGGCCGCCGATGCAACATGTGGTCATCACCGGTCGTGGTGCCAAGAAGGAATTGATCGAGGCCGCAGATCTGGTAACGGAAATGAAGCAGATGAAACATCCCTTCCGAAAGGGAATCAAGGCGCAGGCAGGGGTGGAATTTTGACTCTGAACGGCAATTCCAGGTCCAGCGGGACCCGTTGCTTTCGCGCCTCCGGAGCGGCCCCTCCGGGGTCTGCGAGGCGGAACCCTTCCGGAATTTCCGTGCCTGTGGTCGAGGACCACAGCGGCGTGGTCAGTTCCGGTTTTCCCGCCTCGCCAACCCGCGGTGGGCACCCCGCTCCTCTCGGCGAAGAAAGCGTCCGGCCCGCTGGACCTCCGAAATCCAGGATAGGGACCATCGCAGGATGGAGTCGTATGGGCGAGGAGCGCAGATGAAGGGACCAGTTGTGAAAACCTGCGAAGCCTGCGGACGGACGTTTGAGTGCGGGCAATGGGGCTGTTGGTGCGGGCAGCTCGGCGTCACGGAACGGCAGTTGGATTGGATCGCGGCTCGATTTCAGAACTGTCTCTGCCCCGATTGCTTGAAGAAGGTCGTGCAAGGTGAATATGGCAAGCTCATCGAACGGTAGGACGGGATCGGTGAAGCGCTCGAGCAAACGACGATCCAGACTGATTCTCATATTGGGAGGAGCAGGATCGGGCAAGAGCCAGGCTGCGCTCGATTTGGCGGGGGATGCCGAGCCAAAGGCCTTTGTGGCGACCGCGCAGGCCCTCGATCGGGAAATGGCCGAGCGGATCGCTCGCCATCAAGTCGCACGATCGTCCGATTGGGAGACGGTGGAGGTTCCGATCGATCTCGCCGGATGGTTTCGAACGCAGGGGAAGCGGTATCGGACCATTGTCGTCGATTGCCTCACGCTATGGCTGAGCAATCAGAGCGGTAGACGCGTCAGCGATGAGACGATCCTGGACTGCGTGGCCGATCTCCTGGAGGCGATTCGCGCGACGCCGGCGCTGGTCGTGCTTGTCGGCAACGAACTGGGCCTTGGATTAGTGCCGATGGGTCGAACCGCTCGGCGCTTTCGGGACGTGGCCGGGAAGGTCAATCAACAGATCGCGGCCGAAGCGGATGAAGTGCGCTTTATCCTGTGCGGCCAAACGTTGAGACTGAAATAGCAGGATGTTGAAAATGTCCGCCAGCGTGTTCTCGCGGAATGGCTCGATCGTCATGCGTCACACGTCAACCGTCTATCGACAAAGGCTGAAGAAGAGAGCCCACCAAGACTTGGTATTCCTGTTGGAGTGGCGAATGACGAGTGACGGAAATCCATCATCCTGTTTACTGAGGCTGTGCCCTCTGTGCTCATCCCTGCCATCCGAGGCTGATGGCTAGGGGAACTCCTGGGAAAACGGTATTGAAAGGGAATCATGACCATCGATGATCTGTTGCTTCGCATTCAACCGCCCGATCAGGGCCTGTGGGAGCAGGCGCAGCGCCGCCTCGACCGATTGACCAAACCGCCCGGAAGCCTTGGCCGGCTGGAGGAGTTGGCTGCCCGCTACGTCATGCTCTCTGGAACGCTCATGCCGGACATTCCTCGAGCGGCGGTCTACACCTTCGCGGCGGATCATGGGATCGTTCAGGAAGGGGTGAGCGCCTATCCCTCGGCGGTGACGGCGCAGATGGTGCTGAACTTCTTGGGGGGAGGCGCCGGCGTCAATGTGCTGGCGCGACATGTTGGCGCAGAGGTGCGGGTCGTCGATATCGGTGTGGCGTCGGAGTTCTCCGCCATTCCCAAGCTGATCAGACGAAAGATCGCGCCGGGCACGAAGAATTTTCTGCACGAGCCGGCCATGACCAGAGACCAGGCCTTCCGCGCGTTGGAAATCGGGAGCCTGTTGGCGGAGGAGGCGGCCAGGGAAGGGATCGGTCTGCTCGGGACCGGCGACATGGGAATCGGCAACACGACGCCGAGCGCTGCGATCACCGCCGTGTTGACCGGTAACCCGGTGAGGGATGTGACGGGGCGAGGGACGGGGATCGATGCGCAAGCTCTGTCGCGCAAGATCGGCGTGATCGAGGCCGCGCTGGCGCGGCATCGTCCCGATCCTGCCGACGCGCTGGGCGTGCTTGCCAAAGTGGGCGGCTTCGAGATTGCCGGCATCGCAGGACTCATACTGGGCGCTGCGGCGGCTCGCATCCCGATTATCTTGGACGGGTTCATCTCAGGCGCGGCGGCGCTGATCGCGGTGGCCCTGGCTCCCGCTTGCCGAGACTATCTGATCGCCTCCCATCGGTCCGTCGAATGCGGCCATGGGGCTGTCTTGAATCGGCTGGCGCTCACGCCTCTCTTGGATCTCGACCTTCGGCTCGGCGAAGGGACGGGCGCCTGTTTGGGGATCGGCCTCGTGCAGGCGGCGCTCAAAGTGTATGCGCAGATGGCCACCTTCGATGAAGCGGGTGTGTCCCAACGGAGTGCTGAGGACTGAGTGCCGAGTATTGAAACCGCAAAGTGCTGAGGACCGAGTGCTGAGATGAATCTGAGACAGGATTCCTTTCAATCAACGAAGGAATCGGCGCTGAGCCCCGAGTCCTCAGCCCTCAGCCCGGGACTCCGGTGCTTTCGTTCCCTGATCGTCGCGTGGCAATTCCTAACGGCGATTCCGGTGAGTCGGGTACACCACCCGATATCGCCGGACCAACTGGCCCGATCCATGATGTGGTTTCCAGCCGTCGGATTGATCCTGGGCGGCATCCTTGCCGGCGCCATGTGGCTGTTCGACCTTCTCGTGCCGAGAGCCGTGAGCGACGGACTCGTGATGTTGCTCCAGATCCTGCTGACGCGCTGTCTCCATCTGGATGGCTTGGCCGACACGGTTGACGGGTGGGGCGGCGGACGAACGCCGGAGGAGCGGCTGGCGATCATGCGCGATCCCCACATCGGCGCCATGGGAGTTGTGGCGTTGATCGTCGCGCTCGGCCTTCGGTACCTTGGCCTTGCAACCTTGCCGGATGCCGGGCGGGCCCTTGCCGTGATGAGTATGCCGCTCGTCGGCCGATGGGCCATGACGGTCGGGGGGCTGGGCGTCCCCTATGCCCGTGCCGAAGGAGGATTGGCGCAACCCTTTCTCTCGGCCCTGAAGACCGAGCATGTCATCATCGCCACGATCATGGCCGGGCTGTGGGTGATCTGGGCCTTTGGGCTTGCCGATGGGCTGATCATTTTGACGCTGGGTGGACTTGTGGCAAGGGGGATCGCCTGGCTGTCATTACGGCTCTGTCGGGGGATCACCGGGGACGTGTTCGGCATGATCAATGAGGTTGCAGAGGTGGCGTTCCTCCTAGTGATCCCTTCTCTCCTGTCCCGGCGATGACCGTCACCGTCTTTCTCGGGGCCTGCGCCTTGGATCTTGCGATCGGAGATCCACGGTGGCTGCCGCATCCGATCCGGGGGATCGGCCGGCTCATCGGCTGGATCGAGCCGGCTCTCCATTCGACCGCTCGACGTCCGGTCATCGCCATCTGGGCGGGCGTCGCCGTCGCGCTGGTAGTCCCGGTCCTGACCTATCTCGTTGTCTGGGGTTGGGTGGCTGGGGCTCATCAGGTTCATCCAGAGCTTGGGCTGGTCGTCGAGCTGGTCTTCTCGTTCTTCGCCCTTGCCGCTCGCGATCTTCAGGACCATGCCAAGGCTGTCGAGCAGGCGCTGGTCGGCGGCTCATTGGGGAATGCTCGACAGGCGGTCGGGCGGATTGTCGGACGGGATACGGCCTCGTTGTCCGAGAGCGAGGTCGTCAGGGCGACAATTGAAACGGTGGCGGAAAGCGCCTGCGACGGCATCGTCGCCCCGTTATTCTTTCTGGCTCTCGGCGGAGCGCCGCTGGCGTGGGCCTATAAGGCCGTCAACACGCTCGATTCGATGATCGGCCATCCCGAACCTCCCTATCGTGACCTCGGCTGGGCGTCGGCTCGGTTGGACGACGTGATGAACTGGCTACCGGCACGAGTGACCGGCCTGCTGATCGTCGCCGCCGCGGGCGTGCGATTTCTGAGTCTCGCGCGGCTGCGTCAGGCCTGGATGATTCTGCGCCGCGACGGAGGGCGCCATCCGAGTCCGAACAGCGGTCGGCCCGAAGCCGCCATGGCCGGGGCTCTGCTTGTTCGACTCGGCGGGGTGAACGTCTACGAAGGGATCGCCAAGGTAAGACCGATGATCGGTGCGGACGTGCGGCCCCTTACGCCCGACCTGATTCCCGAATCCTTGTCGCTGATGTGGGTCGCATCAGCCCTGGCGGCGGCGCTGGCCTGTTGGATGCTGTGATGATGGACGATCGCCACGGGGGCAACCTCTATCGCGCGGCGCGCGATCTGCAGTGTCGTCCATCCGACTTGGTGGATTTCAGTGCCAGCATCAATCCGCTGGGGCCGTCTCTTTCGGTCCTTCGGGCTCTGCGAAAGAGCCAGTGGATGCTGCGCCATTATCCAGACCCGGAGGCTCATGATCTGGTCGAGGCGCTGAGCAAACGATCCGGTCTCAGCTCCGCCTGCTTCCTGCTCGGCAATGGATCAGCGGAACTGCTGTACCTGCTTCCCGTCGCTATCCCGATCACACAGGCTTTGATCATCGGGCCCACGTTTTCCGAGTACGAACGGGCCGTCAGTCGAGCGGGAGGTCGTTGCACGCATCTCTCGGCACTGCGTGCCGATGAGTATCGACCACCGATTGAAGCGGCGTTGGACCTGATCCGAACGAGTCGGACGCGCATCGAGGCCGTCTTCCTCTGCAATCCCAACAGTCCGACCGGTCGCGTGATCGACAAGGGCGACCTGCTCGAATTTATCGCGGCGCTGGCCGGTGTGAATGTCCTGATGATCATCGATGAATCATTCATCGAGTTTGCGGCGAATCAGTCGGTGCTGCAGGACGTGCCGAATCATCCGCATCTCCTGGTCCTGCGCAGCTTCACGAAGTTTTATGCTATCCCCGGTCTTCGGATCGGCTATCTGGCGGCCCACCCGGATGTCGTGGCACGGATGAGGCGGCGGCAGCCTCCCTGGTCGGTCAATGCGATGGCCCAGGCCGCGGCCTTGGCCGGTCTAAAGGACGCGACCTATCGGCGAAAGACTCTGGCGATGGTGAGGGATGAGCGCGCGCGACTCAGCGGAGCCTTGGGCGCGATGTCGGGCCTCCACGTCTTTCCCTCCGAAGCCAACTTCCTCTTGGTGGAACTCCCGGCATCCGTCCGCTCATCCGATCTGGTCGACCGGCTCCGCCATGATGGACTGCTGCTTCGAGACTGCGCCACGATCCTCGGACTGAGCGAGCGCATGATTCGCATCGCGATCCGAACCCCCAGAGAGAACGATCGGTTGGTGCGGTGCCTCAAGGCGATTCTACATGGGTAAGCGAAGGCACGGACATGCCGAGTCGATCACGACTCGCTTTATGCTGAAGGATCGGACCTTGCTGATCGATCTGGGGCGGTCTCGCCGAATCCTTTCATCCGCGCCGCGAGGCGGCGGTCTGGTTCGGGCGCGCTCCATCATCAACCATCAAGTCCCGGACAATCCCATTCGAGGCGCCTCGCCCGCTCCCCGCATCGCCGATCTCGCTGCGGTGCGACGCTGGGGCGATCCAGCTCGGTATCTGGGCTGCGTCGCAGCGAGGCTCCAGGCCCATCCGCCCGTAGTTGGCCTGATGACGGCCGTGTCATTGGACCGGCTGATGATCTGTCGCGAGCAACAAGAGGAATTCTGGGTGGAAGGATTCTTCACGGTAGGAGTCACGAATGCTGTGAGGGTGGGTGAGGCGGCCGACCTTGGCGAACGGCGAGTGGCATCGCGAGAGGCCGGGACGATCAACATCATCCTCATCACCAACGCCGCGCTCACGGTTTCGGCAATGGTCACAGCGGTCCAGGTGGCGACGGAAGGCAAGACGGCGGCCCTGTTGGAGGCCGAGATTCCCAGTTGGACCGGTCGTCCAGGGGCGACAGGGACCGGAACGGATGCGGTGGTCATCGCCGGAGGCGACGGGCCGCCTGCTCGCTATAGCGGTACCCACACGACGATCGGATGGCTGATCGGACGGCTCGTTCGCCGTGCGGTGGCCAAGGGGTTGCGCCATGCTCGGGCATGACCACCCGGTGCATCTTGATGGCCCGTGACAGAGGCCGGCGGTACTGTGATCGCGATCGCTGGAAAGGCCGGGTCGAGGCAGGAACACCGGGCTCATCCGCGACACATGAGCTACCTGACGGTGCTGCAGGTGGGCCGTGCGCTGATATGTTGGGCCGGGTGTGGCGAGTGCGACGATCAGTTTCAGGTACTCCCGGTGGAGGAACGGGAACGGCTCCATCTGGAGTTGTAGGATCAGCCGGGCGACCTTGCGGGTTCCCCGTCGGCTACCCCTCGACCGCACTTCCCCAGCCGAGTTGTACAGCATCCGGCCCGTTTGTATTATGAGATCGTCTGTCGGTTTCACGTTTGCTGGAGCGGTGAACTCATCATGATGCGAAGGATGGGCGTGCTGGCCTGCGGACTGTTGTCGGCGGTGCTCTGTCTCGGGGCGTCGTCGCCGCCTCCTTTGCGCGTCAGTGACAACGGCCGGTTCCTGGTCACGAAGGAGGGAACGCCGTTCTTCTGGTTGGGGGACACCGCCTGGTCCTTGACGAAGCTGAGCAAGGACGAGATTAGCCGGTATTTGGCTGATCGTGCGGCCAAGGGCTTCACCGTCATTCAGGTGACCGGCGGGTTCAATGAGGACTGGATGGGCTTTCGCGAATCACCGTTCCTCGACAACGACACCGATCAGCCACGGGAATCCTATTGGCGGCACGTCGATTTTATTGTGGATGAAGCCGCGCGGCAGGGGCTCTACGTCGATCTCGTCGTCATGTGGGGCCAGGCCTATCGGCCGGCGTTCGGAGAGGATGCGGAGAAGGCGCGCCGGTTGGGAGGGTGGCTCGGCACCCGTTATCGGGATCGATCGAATGTGATCTGGGTGGTCAGCGGCGAATACGACTCGATCAATGACTACAATCCTGCTCTTTCTTCCGATCAACGTGCGCTGTTAGTGGCGATGGCCCAAGGGCTGCGTAACGGCCATGGCGGGCGGCAGCTCATGTCGATCCATCCGGGAGTTCCGGCCACTTCCGCCATCGAATTTCATCAGGAGCCCTGGCTTGATTTCAACATGCTCCAGTCCGGGCACATGGATGATGCACAGGCCTGGCGATGTGGGTGGTCTGATGGACCCTGCGCCGAGTCCTATGAGCTGGTCACGGCGGAGTATCAACGCAAACCGGTCAAACCGGTGATCGATGCCGAGCCGATCTACGACACGAAGCCCGACGGCTTCTATATGGGCGAGCCCGGTCCCGGGCCGCGCGTCGGCGAGGAGGTGATTCGGAGAAAAGCCTACTGGGCGGTCTTTGCCGGCGCATTCGGCCATGTCTATGGGCACAACGACATCGAGGTGTTCTATGTGCCTGGCGAGCCGACCACCAACGGTCAAGCTGGGCATTGGCAGGATGCGTTGCAGGCGCCCGCAGCGGGACAGCTTCGGTATCTACGAACGCTTGTGGAGTCGCGTCCCATGCTCTCGCGCGTTCCGGATCAATCTCTGATTGCGTCCGATCCCGGGCGCGGCATCCACCATGTTCAGGCCACGCGTTCATCTGACGGCGCCTATGCGTGGCTCTACCTTCCCACCGGCAGTTCTGTGGCGGTGAATCTGGAGCGGTTGGCCGCCTCCGGGACGGCGTCCTGGTTTGATCCACGAACCGGCCGGTCGATACCAATCGGAGAGTTTATCAAGAGCGGGATCCGAGAGTTCGACCCGCCGGGGGAAACGGCGAGTGGGAATGACTGGGTATTGGTCTTGGACGCAGGCACAGGTCAACCGAGGAACGGAAAGGAGGAGTGACGGGAGCGGGCCTCACCCGCTCCCGTACGTGCCTAATAGAAGAAGAGGCGAACGCCGACCAGGAACCCGAACGAGGAGGCGTTCCAATCATCCGACCGCACGCCATTGATCGTGACATGACCGTCGTTGCGCTTGTAGGCCATCTCCACGTTCAATGCCAGTTGTTCCGTGAACGCATAGTCGGCGCCCCATCCAAGCCGCCAGGCGAAGTTGTTGCTTGGGCTGATCGTGGTATTGCCGATGTTATCGCGATCTTCCCCGAATCCGTTCACGTTGACGCCGAAGCTCATGTTCGCATAGGGACTGATCGGTCCGGCCCGAAAGGGTCGGAGTTCAATTGTGGGGAGCACGGACACGACGTCCTGATGGCCTAGATTCAGGCTCGGTTGTTCCGAGTCCACCGAATGGCGTTCCCACTCGATCATCATCCCCAGGAAAACCCACTTATTGACGGCATACATTGCCTGGAAATTCAACAGACTGCCGACGTCTGTATCCGTATTTTGTGCCAACTCCTGTGTCAACGGGGCGAACCCGGCCCGCATGCCCAAGTACCAGGTACCGGGCTTCACACCTTCATAGGTCTGCTTCCATTTATCCTCTGCCTGGGCGGTCGAGGGACTGAGGAAGGCCGGCAAACACCAACTCAGGAACAGCAACAGGATCAACGCAAGACGGGACAGTCGCATTCGAAACCTCCTTATCGATGTCGATCTCATCATACGAGAGAGGCGGTCGTCCGGCCGCATCGGAGTCATAGTGCCGCGACTCGCTGATGGCTCGATGTTTCCGTCGCCGCAATCTTGAGAAGACGAGCTGCCTTCCTATAGCCGGAGTGGAGAAAAAACGCCAGGGTTTTCTTGAGCCGGGGCCGTACCCAACCGAGGGTGACTTCGCCCACCTTGTTCATGACCGCTTCTCCTGCAAGCACCGGACGACCTATGACTCTCGACAGGCAACGGATGGAACGTCACGAACCGTCATGAATAATGTAGACCAGCCGGTTCAGCATTCCAACGGTCGAGTCGGAGAGAGAGGACGAGTCGCGTCGGCGGAAGGTTCCGACGACGTGCCCGGCTGCTTCGTCGAAGCGGGGCGCGGGTTCGCCGGCCAGTAGCAATCAATCGGGTGTTTGTGATCTCCTAAGAAGAAGCCGATCGACACAGTGGCCGCTCTCTTGATCAGGCTGGAACAGAAGCGGAATCTGTGCGATCAGAGAGAGAAAGGCGGAGATTCGTGGAAGGTACGACCGTACGGACGTCATCCGGATCATCTTCATCCGCCTCTCTCGTAGGTTGAAACGGAGCAACCCGATGCCGTGGAGACAAGATTATCTGTTCAAAGATCGACGCGATGCAGGCCGGCAACTGGCCCAGGCGCTCCAGCGATATCGTAATGCCACGCAGACCCTCGTGCTCGCATTGCCGCGGGGCGGGTTGGTCGTGGCCTATGAGATCAGCCTTGCCCTTCATCTTCCACTTGATGTACTGGTGACCCGCAAGCTCGGGACGCCGGGCAATCCCGAACTGGCGATGGGGGCCTTGTCTGAGACAGGCTACCGGCATCTGAACCGGGATGTCTTGGACTCCTACAATGTGCCTGCTCGTGAACTGGAAGAGGAAGTCCACCGTCAGCAGCGGGAGATTGCTCGGCGGATCGAACGGTATCGGCAGGGGCACGCATTGCCGGCGCTAGCGGGATGGACGGTCATTCTTGTGGATGACGGGATTGCCACGGGAGCGACGTTCTATGCTTCGTTGGCGGCCTTGCGTGAGATGAAGGTGGGGCGGCTCGTCGCAGCCGTGCCGGTCGGCCCGGATCGAACGCAGGAGGATCTGCGCGGGCTGGTCGAGGAAGTCGTCATTCTGTATACCCCTGCGTCGTTTTACGGTATCGGGCAATTTTATGCCGACTTTCATCAGATCGACGATGAAGAAGTGCTGGCGTGCCTGGAGGGGGCGCGCGCCGCGCTGAAACGGACGTCACTTCTGCACAAGCCCGATCGGAGCACCTGAGGGACGACCGACCAACCATGTCTCATTCATGATTATTTTCAGACAGGGAGACTTGCACGATGCACATTTTGCTGGCTGTGGACCAATCTGCCTATGCGAACACGGTGCTCGCGTGGATGCGGGAGTTTCCCCATCCGTCCGGCACGCGCCTCACGATCGCGCACATCATCGAACCGTTCGACGTGCTGGACACGTTGCCGGGAGAACCGCGGTCTCGCGTGGAGCGGAGACGGGCGGATGAAGCCCAGTCGGTCTTGGAGCGAGCCACCTTGGTCCTGCGCAAACGCTATCGCGTCATCAAGTGCGCCCTCCGACAAGGGCCGGCCATCTATGAACTCCTCAAGCTTGTTCGCGAGAGCCAACCGGATCTCATTGTGACCGGTACGCGCGGACTTGGGGTCGCCAAGGGACTGGTTCTCGGCAGCGTATCGCAACGACTGTTGAGTTACGCTCCTTGCTCCGTGTTGCTCATTCCGCCGCAGGCGAAGCTCAAGGCGCCGCTGAGGGTGCTTCTCGCGACCGATGGCTCGCGTGGGGCCAAGACAGCCGCCGGGATCGTGGCGATCCTGCCCAAGATCGGGCGCATTGGCCTGGTGTCCGTCGTTCCGCCGGTGGATCAGCAAGAGGTCAGACTCTATGAGCGGGAGACGAAGCAGCCGGCCGGTCTGATCAAGCGCCAAATTCAATTGGCGCGCTATGATTTGGCCAAGCGGGCGATGGACGCGACGCGAACCGTTTTGGGTGGGGTGAAGGCCGAGGTCCGGACCAAAGTCCTGGTCGGACGTCCGGGCGATGCGCTTCCCCTTGAGGCCAAGCGACAGAGCAGCGGTCTGCTTGTCCTCGGCTCCCGAGGCTTGACCGGCCGACTCGCTGAGGTGTTGGGGAGCGTGTCGTTAACCGTCGCCCAACGAGCGACCTGTCCGGTGTTGGTGGTGAAGCGCCCTCTCTCATAACCAGGTGTCCGTGGTCACGTCGATCGCGCTCACCATGTACCCGGATATCCAGCCAAGAGTACGGTGCGATCCCGGTGCTTCTACGAAATAGCTGCTGGGGCTTCGCTTGGCCACCAAACTCTTAGCCTGCATTATTCATGACGGTTGTCGCGTCCCGCCCGTTGCACATGAAGCCGCAACGGGTACCCGGCAGTCGCCAAGCGAGACGGCCTCGTGGAGTCGCAAGAGAGTGAGGGGTACTTGGAACAGTACGTCGGACCGACCGAGCGGCGAGCTCGGCCCCTGGCATGCCGTGAAGCCGCATGCCAGCTTGTCGCAGCGGCGAATTCGCGGAGCCAAAGGCAGGGCCATCAGATTTGCCGTCGGCGAGTTCGACCGCTGCCGGGAGATGCTGAAGTCGCAAACCACCCCGTTGTCACGAACGTATTCGAAAACCCCGCTTGCCGAATGGTCGTAAATGCGAACCAGGACGGTGACCACAGTACCATCCACACGGAAGGGTTGATTCCGGTCGCCCTCCCGTGAAGCATCTTGCGCCGCCCTGGTAGGCTTCGGGAAGACAAATGCAAAGGGGAGGTCGGTCGGGGAGATGATCAAGCCGCATTCCCGGCGTCTGCGCGGCCCGGAGGTGGGTCTCCAACCTGTGTGTTGTCAGCACTCCGGGCATTGACCTAGAATGCAGCCCCAGCTTCTTTGCCGCCTACTTCGAGGCGTCATGCGATATCTTGCCGGGGTCCTTCTGCTGATCAGTTGTTTGCCCGGATGTGCCGGGAACATCAAAGATACTGATCTGATCTCCAGCAATACGTTCTTCCTCCAACCCAGTGTCCAGAACAGGGTCTTCGTCCAGGCGCGCAATTTGTCGGACAATCAGGCGGCGACCCTGACCGACCTTGGCGCGCGGTTGACGGCGAAAGGCTATCAGGTGGTGCAGGATCCGGACGCGGCGAACTATCTCGTTCTCGCCAACATCGTCTACTGTAACGTGACGAAACCGGAGTTGCCGGTTGAGGCGATGGTCGCCGGCGGCTATGGGGCCGGTTTCGGATCGTCGATGATGGGCGGCCTGAATAGCTTGGCAGGCCTGGCCAGTATGGCCGGACCGCAGGGCGCCATGGCAGGCGCCGCGGCTTCGATGGGACTTGGGGCAATCGAGGGTATCGGAAGCGCGGTCGGCAGCCTGTTCGGAGGATCATCAGGTCGAACGAGCACCGACGAAATCATCTATGCCTGCGTCACCGATCTACAGATAACCGATCGATCCGCCGCGGCCTCCGGCCAAGCGGCCGATGCCGGTGAGCCATCTGGCGTCTATCAAACGCGTCTTGCGGCCAGCGTGCACCAGAAGAAGATGAAGGAGGAGGAGGCCACGCTGATGCTCCAGCAGAAACTCAGCTCGGCCGTGGCGGGAAATTTCTGATGGGAAACGTATCCGAACGCTTCACGCCGCCCCGTGTCTGCATCGCGAGGGCGCTGCTTCTGCTGCTCTGCCTCAGTGGCCTGACCACCGGCTGCGCCAATGTCATCCGGGCCGGTCTCATCAATAGCAACACGATCTTTCTTGAGCCGAGTACGAGTCGCACGGTCTATCTCCAGCCCCGCAACGTGTCGGAAAACCAGCTTGTGAACCTGGGGATCGTCGGCCAGAAACTCGCCGCCAAAGGCTATCACGTTGCCGCCGACCCTGATCGGGCGAACTACTGGATACAAGTCAAGGTGGTGTATTGTCACAAGGCCGGCCAGGGCGTGAAGCCCGAGACCATCGCGCAAAGCGGGTTCGGTTCCGGAATCAGCACCGGTGGGAGTACGGCGCCGTCTGTGATGAGGGGAGGAGACCCTTCCGCCATGATGGGCGGAATGGACATGAACGCGCTCATGCGGATGGCCATGAGCGGCCGAGGCGGGTTTGGGATGGAACCGCCGCCGGAAGAAGAAGGTGTGACCTATCTGTGCGTGGTTGATGTGCAGATCACCGATCGCAGGCTGGGCAAGCCGCTCGGTCGACCAGTCGGAGGGTCGGCACCAACCGGTTCCGCTCCCAAGGTCCAGCAGATGCGGATGGTCGGTCATACGCTGCAGAAGGATCTGGACATTCAGGAAGCGACGCCGATTGTGCAGGAGAAGATCAGCACCGGCATCGCCGGGCTGTTCTGAACCATCGAAGATGAGAGGGCGGACGGTTGAATCATGCGGCCATGAAGGCCTCCTGGTCGGTCACACCAACAATACCTCTAACTGGAGGGAGTCTGTCCTCAGCGAAGGTGCCGGACTGCGTTGTGGTGGGACAACGAGAGTAATCAAGGTGGGAAGGAAAATTTCGGACTGAGGACGGTGGAATCAGGAAGAAGGCGCCAGGTATCGTTGAAACCAGCCAAGCGCGAGTGTGGCCACCTGCTCCAACATTCCCGGTTCTTCGAACAGATGCGAAGCGCCGGGAACAATGACCAATTTCTTCCGGCAGGTGAGTAACGCCAGGGCGTCCCGGTTCAGTTCGACGACTGTTTCGTCGTCTCCTCCCACGATGAGCAGGGTCGGCGCCGTCACGCTCGGCAGATAGGTCGCGGCGAGGTCTGGCCGCCCACCGCGGGAGACCACGGCGTCGACGATCCCGGGTGCCTCGGCCGCAGCCTGTAATGCCGCTCCTGTGCCGGTGCTGGCTCCGAAATAGCCGATTCGGAGTCGAGCAGTTCTGGATTGTCCGGTCAGCCAGTCGGTTGCCCCGCGCACTCTGCTTGCCAGCAAGGAAGTATCGAAGACATTTCGACGGTCCTCCGCTTCACTCTCCTCTAGCAGATCAATCAACAAAGTGGCGATCCGCCCTTGCTGTAGGTGCCTGGCAACGAAGCGATTGCGGGGGCTCAAGCGACCGCTCCCGCTTCCATGCGCGAAGAGCACGATGCCCTTTGGGTCGTCTGGGAGCCCAAGTATGCCCTGAAGTCGATGACGCCCCATTACTAACTCGACGTCCTGTTCGTGCGGGCCGAGTGCCATGGTGATTCTCCTCTTACATTGCATAGCAGGACAGCGGGATCAATGCCAGTCTCCCGCATCAAGTCTGACGCGAAGACAGAATAACCAGCCATTTTCAGGGCTACGGCCTTATCAAGCGGGCGATCGCTCCGCCGCGTCCATACAAGAAGATCCTCGCTAATGTTGCAAATGGTATTGAAAATCGAAATCAATTTATCCTAGAATCGAGACCCTCGTGCTGTCTACGAGGTAACTTGTCCAGTGAGGGAAAGCCAAGTGACGCAGCGTCCCGTCCTCATCATCGGTGCCGGTCCTGCCGGACTGACTACCGCTTACGAACTTTCCAAACAAGGACTGTCGTCGACTGTGCTGGAAAGTGGCGCCCAGGTCGGCGGGATTTCAAAGACCGTGAACTACGCCGGGTATCGGTTCGATATCGGTGGGCATCGGTTTTTCTCGAAGGTGCCGTTAATCAATGAGTTGTGGCAGGAAATTCTGGGAGAAGAGTTCCTCCTGCGTCCCCGCAAGTCACGCATCTACTACAACGAACATTTCTTCGACTATCCCCTGAAGCCGATCAACGCCTTGATCGGGTTAGGGCCGGTCGAGTCCGTTCTAGTAGCCCTCAGCTATCTGAAGGCGAGGTTCGCCCATATTCACGAGGAAAGGACCTTCGAGGATTGGGTGTCGAATCGATTCGGGTACCGACTATACAGAATTTTCTTCAAGACCTACACGGAGAAGGTGTGGGGGATTCCTTGCACGGAGATCTCGGCGGATTGGGCGGCGCAACGGATCAAGAATCTGTCCCTCAAGCAGGCTCTCCGCAACGCGCTCTTGGGGGCGTCGCGGGGAGTGGACGGCAAGACGATCACTTCCTTAATCGAGCAGTTTCACTACCCGAGGTTCGGACCGGGAATGATGTGGGAACGCTGTGAGATGGTGATCGGCCAACGAGGCACCCGGACGGTTCGCGGCATGCACATCAATCGTATCCGGCATGCACGGGGACGGGTCGAATCCGTCTCCGGGACGACGTCGACCGGAGAGCGGACGGAGTTCGAGGGATCCGACTTTGTCTCGACGATGCCGCTTCGGGAGCTCATGTTTGCCTTGACTCCCATGCCTCCTGCCCAGGTGCTTGATGCCGCAGCTCGGCTTCGCTACCGGGATTATCTGACCGTGGTGCTGGTCGTCAAGCGCGAGGCCGTCTTCCCGGACAACTGGATCTATATCCATTCTTCGGATGTGAAGGTTGGGAGGATCCAAAATTACAAGAACTGGAGTCCCTACATGGTGCCCGATCCTGCCACCACGTCGTTGGGTCTGGAATATTTTCTCTGGGACAAGGATGAGGAATGGTCGTGGCCGGACGAGCAACTCATCCAAATGGGCATCCGCGAATGTCATCAACTGGGGCTGGTCGATCCGAAGGACGTGGTCGATGGAACGGTCGTGCGGATGGAGAAGGCCTATCCCGTATACGATCAGACCTACCAGGCCAATGTGGCGGTCATTCGAGACTATCTGGCGACACTTCCCAATCTACAGACCATCGGACGGAATGGGCTTCACCGCTACAACAACCAAGACCATTCGATGCTGACCGGGATCTATGCGGCTCGGAACATCACGGGCGAGCGGTGGGATGTGTGGTCTGTCAATACCGAAAAGGAATATCACGAGGAGGGACGCGTCGCCAAACTCAACCCCGGCGATCGGTTGGTGCCGAAACCGATAGCCGTTCCGGTACAGGGCATGCCGACTGGGCTGGATCGGGTGCTCGAGCGCGCCTTCGCGCAGGTGGATCCTGTTGCCATGGGCGTGGCGACGGCAGTAGTCGGCGGTGTAGGGATCTTCCTTGTCACGGTCATCCTGTTGATCAAGGGCGGCAGGGTGGTGGGGCCGAATCTGTCGCTCCTCGCACAATTTCTCCCGGGCTTCAGTGTGACGTGGGCCGGCGCGGTGATCGGCCTTGTCGAGATGGGACTCTGGGGATTTCTAATTGGATACGCCAGCGCCTGGCTGTGCAACCAGGTCGCCGTGCTGTACGTGTCGCAGATTCGGTCCCGTGCGGAGGCGGCGGAACACCGGGATCTGCTGGATAAGGTATAGCGTGGTCAGCCCGGTCGGCGAGGGAGATGGCGGATCGGCGGAGATGATCGCGAAGAGTGGGAGCTGAGGGGGGCGGTGACGAGGATTCAGGCCGGACGGCTTGCTCCCGACTTCGGAGTGGGGGCTGGGCCGGGTTCTCTCTCATGACCGTCTGGCTGCTGTTCGAAGGGAGCGAGCATGTCGGCCTCCATTTTCAGTTGCTGTCCGATTACTTTGTCGGTCACTAAGCCTGCGTGCCCGCGCCAGAGGCGCCGATCTGAAAGGAGATCTACCAGGTGAGCGAAACAAACAACCCGTTGATGTCGGTCGTGATTGCGACGCCTGACCATTTCGATACCATCCGGATGACGCTCCAACACCTGATGCGCCAGACAGTCCGGAGATCGCTCGAGCTCATCATCGTGGCGCCGTCACGTGCGCATTTGAACGTCCATGAGGCCGAGCTCTCGGAGTTCGCTGCCGCGTTCGTGCGGATGCAGATCGTGGAAGTGGGAACGATCCATTCGATCGGGCGAGCCAATGCTGCGGGCATCCGTCGCGCCGCCGCTCCGATCGTCGTGCTGGCGGAGGACCATTGCTTTCCCGATCCTCAATGGGCGGAAAGTCTGATTGCCGCGCATCGCGGCCCCTGGGCGGCGGTGGGGCCGGCCGTACGCAATGCGAACCCCGGGACCGCGGTGAGCTGGGCGGATCTGTTTATCGGCTATGGACCCTGGCTCTGTCCGGCGACCGGCCGGGAGATGGAGTTTCTCCCGGGGCACAATACCAGCTATAAGCGCGACCGTTTGTTGGATTACGGGCAAGACTTGGAGTCGATGATGGAGGCGGAAACCCTTCTGCATTGGGACATGCGCCGAAAGGGGCATCGCCTCTGGCTCGAACCAACGGCCCTCGTCGCCCATACCAACTTCTCTTTGTGGCGTTCATGGGTGCCGGTGCAATACTACAACGGTCGCCTGTTTGCCGGTGCCCGTGCGCGGGGGATGGCGGCATGGCGACGTCTGATCTTTGTAGCCGGCTCTCCGCTGATCCCGCCGTTGCGGCTATGGCGAATCTGGAAGGGAATCGAGGCCGGCGAACAGAAGCGGCGGTTTATGCTCAACCTTCCCGCCCTGGTAATCGGGTTAGTTCTGGATGGGGTCGGCCAATTGGTTGGTTATGCCGCTGGAATCGGTGACGCTGCCGATGATGTAGCCCGGTATGAATTTCATCGGTTTCAGCACATTCGGGCCGAGGATCGGCTGGCTCTGGCTCCCGTTTCTGCCAAGGTCCCCATTGCCTAGCCCGCATGATTGATGACGGTTCGTCGTGTTCCACCCGTTGCAGTGAAAGCGCAACGGATACCAGGAAGTCGCCAACCGTTGGACCCATTGCCATTGAGAAGAGCAAGGGGTGTCCCAAGCCCGGCCGCGAGGGACCTTGGCGTACTTGAAACAGTACGCCAAGGGATCAAGCGGCGAGCACGCCAGCCGAAAGGCTTGTCGTGGCGGCGAATCGGTGCGCCCATTGCTTCTCTGTTGCAATCAGCCAAAGAAGCAGAAGCGTTCATGAATCATGCGGGCGAGGAGTGAAACGCGCCATCCTCCGTCGTTTGGCGCGGCGAATGTCCGCCGTGTCGCCGGTCTCCAGAGAATCGATCCCACGGAAACAGGCGTTGACGGTCGCCTGGACATGAGGCGTATGTGAACGAGCTCGACGAGAATATCCGTAGTTCGAAGGAAACGCGCACGGAACCGTCCGTTCCCTTCTTCTCGATCATCATTCCCACCTGGAATCGGCCGAAACAACTGCGGGCCTGCCTGCTGTCATTGGCGAAGATGGAGTATCCTCCAGACCGTTTCGAAGTGATCGTGGTGGACGACGGAAGCGACCCGCCGATCGGCGCACCGGAGGATCGCGAACTGTTGGGCTGCTCCGTGACATGGCTCCGTCAAGTTAATGCAGGACCGGCGGCGGCCCGTAACGCAGGGGCGGCCAAAGCGAAAGGTCCGTATCTGGCCTTCACCGACGACGATTGTACGCCGGCCCCGGACTGGCTCCGGCGGCTGGCCGGCATATTCGAGGGTTCGCCGCATGCGCTGGTCGGCGGGCACACGATCAACGCCCTGTCGGACAATCTCTACGCGACCGCCAGCCAGACGATCGTGCAGGCCGCGCACGAATCGTTTCAGGCCGGATATAGCCGATTGCAGTTCTTCGCCTCAAACAACATGGCTGTGCGAGCCGATTTCTTCTGGGCCGTCGGGGGGTTTGACCCGGCCTTCAGGACGTCTGAAGATCGGGACCTCTGCGATCGGTGGGTGCGTGCCGGCTACCCGCTCATGTATGCTTCCGATGCGGTGATCTATCATCGCCATGAGCTGACCTTGGTCGGATTTTGGCGGCAACATTTCAACTATGGGCGGGGCGCCTATCGCTTTCATCGAGCACGCGCCAGACGAGGAGCCGGTCCCTTTCGGCCTGAGCTTTCGTTCTACCGACACGTCTTCCGCTACCCCTTCAGCAGAGGCGGACACGGTCGGCGGTGGTCGCTCGCCATGTTGTTCGTCCTCTGGCAATTCGCGAATGCAGCAGGATTTCTGTGGGAGAAGTGGTGGTCGGGAGAACGGCAGACCGACGAGAGGGTGCCGTGAGTGATGCTTCGTCACGACCGGGACGTCACTTGCTGGATGGAACCGTCTGGGTGTTGCTCGCGGAGGCGCTGTTCCCTCTCACCGCTCTGGTCACCTCCGCGTTTCTCACGAGGCGGTTGGGTCTCGACGGATACGGTCACTGGGTCCTGGCCGTCTCGCTTGTCGTCTGGGTGGAATGGAGTCTCGCCTCATTTTTTTCCAGAGCCACGATCAAACACGTCGGAGCGGCCAAGGACTGGCGGCCGCTCGGGACCGCTGCCGTACAGCTTCAACTCAGGATGGGGCTCGGGGCGATGGCGGCAATCTGGGCGTTGGCGTGGCCGCTCGCCCAATGGCTCAGCGAACCGTCGCTCGCGGTGTATCTCGCGCTCCTGGCGCTGGATGTCCCGCTGTTCGCGCTCGCACAGGCTCACCGCCAGATTCTGGCCGGAACCGGTGCCTACCGCGAGTGCGCCTGGGCCGGCGGGGGTCGGTGGCTTGCACGCCTGCTGCTTGTTGTCCTCCTGGTCACCGCGGGTCTGTCGGTTGTGGGAGCCATCCTAGGCGTCATCGGCTCGACACTGCTGGAATTGTGGCTGTATCGTCGGACTCTGCGCCCGGCATGGTTTTCGCGGACGGGGACCGCGACGTGGTCGCTCTGGAGCTACTCATGGCCCTTGTTTTTCTCGACTGTGAGCCTGATGGTGGTGGGGCGCATGGATCTGTTCGTCATCAAAGCGCTGGGTTCCACCGCCGAGGAAGCGGGGCTCTATGGGGCGGCCCAGAACCTGGCGTTGCTTCCCACTCTTCTGGGTATGGCAGCCTCGCCGTTGTTGCTGTCGAGCCTGAGTCGGGCGCTGGCTTGCGGCGACGCTGCGCTCGCCAGGACCATGACGAACCAGGCCATACGGATCGCCGTGATGATATTTCCGATGGCGGCGGCGGTTGCGGGGTCGGCGGAGGATATCGCCGAGTTCCTGTTCGGGGCGCCTTTTCGGGGAGCCGGCCGCTTTCTCCCTATGCTTGTGTTCGGAGCCGCTGCTACGCTCCTCCTGTCGGTGGCGCTCACCGTGCTGATCGCGGATGGACAACCACGGTTGACCTCGATGCTGACAGTGCCGCTCGTTCCGCTCGCGCTGATAGGTCATCTCATCGTCATTCCTCGGTACGGATCGTTCGGCGCCTCGGTGGTCACTGCATTGGTGGGCTGTATGGGAATGGGCATCGGATTGGTCACCATCTGCCGCCTGTGGCGAGTCGTGCCATCCCTCGGAATCGTCGTCCGCACTGTGGCAGCCGGCCTGCTGGCGCTGTTCGTGTCGACGGTCTGGCCGACGTCCGGGGCGATGGTGCTCGTCAAGCTGGTCGCCGTCGGCGGTTTGATCCTCGTCGTCTACTGGGTGCTGCGAGAATTTACGGCGGACGAAACGGCCCTCGTGCGCGAGCTGATCGGTGAATGGACAAGAACCAAGAGACCGGCGGACACAACGGCAACCGGTCTGAGGTCGGAATCGCTGATCGAGTCGGAGGGGACCGTGGGGCGCGGAACGTTGGCGCCGTAGATAGACGCCGGAACCGGGACGCAATGGGAGGGGAACGGGCGGACTATCCGGATACGAAGCTGCTGACTGGAGCGGTCCTGTCACCGATGTCGCAGGATCGCCGGTACGATCTGATCGCCATCGCGTCCTGTCTCTTCGTCGGGATCCTTGGCCTCTGGGTGGGCGCATCGCGCGAAGTCGGCAACTGGGGAGTGGAGGCCGATTTCTTTTCGAGAGACGTCGAGCAGACTTCCCGGATTCTTGCCGGGGAACCCTACACGAACCGACATTACCCACCGGGCTATGCTTACCTGCTGGCCCTGTCGTCGCGTTTCACCTCCGACCTGTTTGTCGCGGGAAAGATCCTGACCAGCCTGTCGGCCGTGCTTTTTGGGGTTGTGACCTATCGGCTCCTTTCGAGCCTATGGGGGAAACGGCTGGCGTTGGCCGCAACCCTCTTGGTCCTGCTCACACTGGTGCCGTACACCTTCCTCGCCTCGGTCGACATGCCGGCCAACCTGGCATTGGTGTTGTCGATGTGGCTGCTGCTTCGACGGGAAACCAGCCTCGGGCTCTGTCTTCAGGCCGGCCTGGCGGCGGGGGCGGCCTATCTGCTCCGTTACAATGCACTCTTCCTGCTGGCTGGCATCCCGCTCGTCCTCCTAACAGCGGGTGATCCGGCCGAGCCCTGGCGGTCTCGGCTGACGAAGGTTGGATGGTTCTTGGGCGCGGCCCTCGTGGTGATGGCGCCATGGCTGCTCGTGAATTGGTATCGGAACGGAAGTCCTTTCGCCAGCGATCTCTATCAACAGGTTGCCGCGCGGTTTTATCATCCGCAAAAGGATGCGTTCGTCTGGGCGACGGACGAAATGGGAAAGAAGTTCAACTCGGTATGGGAAGTCCTGGTCTATGACCCATGGCGGTTCACGAAAATGTTCCTGAAAGACGTTGTCTACGGCAAGGCCCATCGACTCGCGTGGCGGGTCCTTGAATTTCCCTCGATCCTCTTTGCCGGGGCAGGGCTGCTGTTGTATGTGCACCACCTGAACAGGCGGCGGGCGGCCTTTCTGATCCTGTGTCTAGCCGGATATCTGTTGCATGGGCTGGCGGGGTTCGCCGTCCGGTTTTACTTCTTTCTCTTTCCGCTGCTGTTCCTCGCGGTGGTGCTGCCGGTCTTTCAATGGGAGCGGCTCCCGTTGCCGTGGTCCGGTGGACGGGTGGAATGGGCCGCCGGCTGGTGGATCTTCGGGATTTTGGCGCTCGCCTCCGGCTACCATGCCTATGTCAGCACCACGTGGTTGTTGCAGACGCAGCCCACGTATCTCATGGAGGCAGCCACGGAGGTCAGGTCCCGTGCCGTCGCTGGCGACCGGATGATGGCGATCGAGCCACACCTCTCCTATCTGAGCAAGTTGCCGTTCAGATCCGGTGCGGTCGCGAATTCGCTCGATCGCTATGTTGAAATCGTGGCGGCCGAGGGCATCCGCTTCCTCGTCTACAGCAAGCACGAGGAAGAATATTGGCCGGGTTTGCGCGTCCTGAGTCAGCCGGATCACATGCCGAAGTCTCTTCAGGTCATCTATGAACACAAGCCCAGCAGCACGATCATCTATGAGGTCGTGCGATCTGGTCCTGAGTAGACGAGCTTCCGACCGATGATCGAGGTTAACTTCGTGGTGATGCCATGCCGTCTTGTGCGGGTACGTCCCTCCTGAGCTTTCCGATGTCTCCATTCCTGTCCTATTGCCGACGTCCCGACGCCGCCCGGTTGCTTCCGGCGAGGTCGATGGCCGGGGCGGAAGCTTTCGATGCAGAATTCGACCGGAGGTGCCTTGATGGCGTCCCCTCCGACTTGACCGACCGCCGAGCAAAGGGCTAGGCTGGGCGCGCCTCTGATGGGATGAGTAAACGGGAAGACCATGGTGACCGCGGATACAAAAGGATCGGTCCTTGTCGTCGACGACGACCCGGATATGGGGTCGCTGGTTGAGGACATCATGTCGGAACGGGGGTATGCCGTCACGGTCGTGACGAATGGACAAGACGCGCTCAAGCATCTGGGACAAGCCGACTACGAAGTGGTGCTGACCGATCTCCGCATGAAGGGAATGCAGGGGCTAGAGCTTCTCTCGGAGGTGAAGCGGTCCTATCCCCATACCAACGTCATTCTGATGACGGCCTTCGGTTCGGTCGAAACTGCCGTGGATGCCATGAAGCACGGGGCCTACGACTACCTGACCAAACCGGTGAAATCGAACGAACTGGTCCCGACGCTGGAACGCGCGATACGGGAAGCGAGGCTCCGTCGAGAGGTGGCGGCCCTGCGCCGCGCCGTCGGCAAGGAATATAGCTTTCATCAGATTCTCGGGAAGAGCAAGGTGATGCGCGAGTTGTTCGACCTCATCCAGCGGGTCGCGGACAGCCCGACCAACATCCTGATATCCGGGGAAAGCGGGACCGGCAAGGAACTGGTTGCCAAGGCCATCCACTTCAACAGCGATCGGAAGAATGCCCCGTTTATTCCGGTCAACTGTGCGGCGATTCCGGAAACCCTCCTCGAAAGCGAGCTGTTCGGGTACGTGCGCGGCGCCTTCACCGACGCAAAGGCCGACAAACGCGGGCTGTTCGAGGAGGCCAACCAGGGCACGCTCTTCTTGGATGAGATTAGTGAGATTCCGACCTTACTGCAGGCCAAGTTGTTGCGGGCCATCCAAGAAAAGGAAGTTCGTCGGGTGGGCTCCGCCCGCTCGCTGTCGGTGGAGGTCCGCATCATTGCGGCGACCAACGTCAACCTGGCCGAAGAGGTCAAGGCCAGGCGGTTCCGGGAGGATCTGTACTACCGGTTGAACGTGATCGAGGTCCGCCTCCCGCCCCTGCGCGAGCGTCGGGAGGATATTCCTCTGATGGTCGAGGCGTTCCTTCAGAAATGCGCCCAGACCGCTCATCGCCCCGTGCGAGGCGTGACGGAATCGGCCTTGGCACTCCTGATCGACTACGCCTGGCCCGGCAACGTGCGCGAGCTCGAGAACGTGATCGAGCGGGCGGTGACCCTGTCGCGAGCCGACAAGATCGGTGCTGACGATCTTCCACCCATGATTCAGGGGGCCCGAGGCGACCGTCGAGTGATCGACGAGGCGGCGGAACGCACGCTGCCGCTCCATGAAGTCGAGAAGGAGTATATTCTTCGCATTTTGGAAAAGACCGCCGGGAACAAGTATCAAGCCGCCAACATTCTGGGGATCGACCGCAAGACGCTCTACCGCAAGCTCGGCGAAATCGAAGAGAGCAAATCACAGCATTAGCCCGTCCCTGCACGTCTGCACGCCCGCCCGGCCGAGGATAGGAAGCCACCGCATGAAGCCCGAATCGGCGCTTCAAATCGGCACCGTGATCCTTCTCACCGGGGCCGTCTTCGCCTTGGACCTCATCACCCCGCGGGCCTGGGCGGTCCCCATCCTGTACCTGCTGCCGCTGTTCCTGAGCTATGACTTCCCCCGTCCCCGGCTCGTGTTCGAAGTCTGTCTCTTGATGACCCTGCTCTCGGTAGTCGGGTATCTTTTGTCGGAGCCGGCGCTTGATCCGCGGGCGGCGCAATTCAACCGACTCACGACGATCGCAGTGCTATGGACAGCGGCCATCGGCATGCAGAGCCGGAAGCGTGCCGTCGGAATGGCGGCGGCCGAAGCCGAGCGGCGTAAGCGGGAGGCGGAACGGGCTGCAGAGCAGTTTCAATTGTTGGTGGAATCGACGCCAAGCGGCCTGTTGCTTGTGGACCAAAATGGGCGTGTCGAGATGATCAATCAGGTGGTGGAACGGCTCTTCGGGTACGAGCGGGCCGAGCTGATTGGGCAATCGGTGGACGTGCTGGTCCCCGAACAGGTCCGGCCGGAGCATGTGGTGGAGCGGGAGCGGTTCATGCGGGCGCCCAGCGCCCGCCGGATGGGGAAAGGGCGGGACCTGCAGGGTCGCCGAAAGGATGGGACAGTATTCCCGGTCGAAATCGGGTTGAGCCCGATTCGGACAGCGGAAGGTCTACGAGTCCTTGCCGTCGTGGTGGATATTACGGAGCGCAAGCAGGCCGAGCAGCTCCTGAACCAAAGGGAAGAACAATACCGGCGATTGGTCGAAGTGTCGCCGGTCGCCATCCTGATCAGTCGCGGCAATCGGGTGGTGTTCATCAATGAGCAAGGCGTGAAACTGTTTGGAGCCGACCGAACCGAGCAGCTCATCGGGAAGTCCCTGTCCTCGCTGTTTCATCCCGAGGACCATGCCGTGATACAAGAACGGATCCACGGATTAGTGGAGGGGATACGGACGGTCCCCTTGGTCGAGGAACGGATCATCCGACTGGATGGATCGAGCGCGGATGTGGAAGTGACGGCGGCGCGATTCGTCGACCACGACGGCCCGGCGATCCAGGTCGTGCTGCGCGACATCACGGACCGCAAGCGCGCGGAGGAAGCGTTGCGTGCGAGCGAGGAACGCTTCAAAGCTTTCATGGACCATAGTCCCGCCATGGCCTATATGAAGGATGAGCAAGGCCGATATGTCTACATGAACGAACCGTTCGAACGCCTGTTGTCCGAGCTGAGCAACCGAGAGTTCGTGGAGTGGGAAGGGAAGACCGACGAGGCCTTCTGGCCGGCGGAGACCGCCCGACAGTTTCGGGCGAACGATGCGGAGGTGTTGTCGGCGAACAAGCCCGCGACGAAGGTTGAGCAGACGGTCGATCTCCGAGGGGGCACACAACATTGGCTCTCCTTCAAATTCCCGCTGGTGGACCCGCAGGGGACCACATATCTGGCCGGCGTATCCGTGAATGTGACCGAGGAGAAGCGACTGGAGGCGCAGTTGCGAAAAACGGAACGGATTGCGGAGCTGGGCACGCTGGCATCCGGGATGGCCCATGAAATCGGAACCCCGATGAACGTGATTCTCGGCCGGGCCGAGTACTTGCTGCAGAAAACCGCGGATGAAACCATCAAGAAGGGGTTGACCACGATCATCACACAGGTCGAACGGATCACGAGGGTGATGAACCAGCTGCTCGCGTTCGCCCGCCGCAAGCCGCGGGAACGTGGTCCGGTCGAGCTCAAGGAACTGATCGAAGACGGCCTGGACATGTTTCACGAACGCTTGAGCCGTCACCATATCGTCGTCGAGTGGACGGTGGACGGGTCGCTCCCGACGATGATCGCCGATCGGGATCAGTTGATGCAGGTGTTGATCAATCTGGTCGCCAACAGCCTGCACGCGATGGATCAGGGAGGGACGTTGCGGGTCGTCGCGACGAGGGTGGGTGACCAAGCGCGTCTGGAGATCGGCGATACGGGCCGAGGCATTCCACCCGATGTCCAGTCCAAGGTGTTCGATCCCTTTTTTACGACCAAAGAATTCGGAAAGGGAACGGGTCTCGGTCTGACCGTGGTTAAGGGGATCGTCGAGGAACACGGCGGGAGCATCTCGATGGACAGCCGGGTCGGTGAGGGCACGACCGTCACGATCCTCCTGCCTCTTGATCCGGATCAGAAGCCGAGCTAAGACCGGCAACTCGACCAGTCTGCCCAGTCTCAAGCCCTCCTGGCGCAATCTGCGACAGGCGCTGCATGAACAATGTCGCGCTTGTCATCAGTCAAGCCGGTTGTCCCGATTGGGCGAGCCATGCAAGTCATAGAAAACACGAGACTATTGTTTGGGATCGCGTCGTGTCGAGAGGAGTGGCCGTCAGCGACGCTGGCACTTTCCTTGCGAGACCCTGTCATCCAGAATTGCTCTCATCCAGCAGCATTCGAAATGACCGGGAGTGCGCCTCGGTCGAGAGAGGGAGAGGGACAGTGCGCGTCCTGCTGATCGTGGAAGATGACAGGGAGATGCGCAGCTTGCTCTGTGACGGGCTGTGGGACCTGGGGTTGTCGATTCGTGAAGCCGCGGACGGCGACGAAGCACTGCGGGTGGTGCTCGAATCCTGTCCGGACGTGATTATTACCGATTTGCGGATGCCGGCGGGGGGGCTCGATTACGTGGCGCGGCTTCGTACCTTCGTGCCGCAGGCACCCATCATTCTCATGACCTCATTTGGGGACGCCCAAACCAAGGCCGAGGCCCTCGCTTTGGGCGTCTCTGCCTACTTCGACAAACCGCTTCGGATGAGCGAGCTTCGGGCCAAGGTGCAGGAGATCTTGGGGCCTTTTTCGGTTCCGTTGTCGTAGGAGACAGGATGTAGCCCGATCTCGATCAAGCCCGAATCAGCCATTCATTCGCAGTAAGCAGTGGCGTATAATAGGGGCGCCATGGCCGGAAGCTCCCCTGACATGTCCGACACCCCCATCGATCCAGTCCTTGCGGCGCGAGTCGAAGCGATCCGCGCGTTGGCTGACCATCAAAGCGAACGGGTGATGGTCGTCAGCCCGAACCTGACGGTGATCTATGCCAACCACGCCGCATGGCCGACTGGAGAAGTGCCGATCACTTCTTCGAAACCCACCAAGTGCTACGAAGCCATACTCCATCGACAGGTCCCCTGCAGTGCTTGCCCGGTGACGGAAGTCTTCGCGTCGGGCGAGGTGAAATCGGTGGCCTGTTCGGCCGGAGGGGTGAGACACGCCTGCGGGATGTCTCAGGCCTATCCGCTGAAGGCCAGTACTGGCCGGACCGATTCCGTCCTGGTCCTCTTCCGCGACGTACGAGATTCGGATGCCGGTGCTCAGACGGTCACAGATCGCCCCGGGTCTGTGTCGAATGAGCCGCAGGGTGCGGGGCTCGGTGACCTGGTGGGTCGCGGGCCCGCCATGCGAAAGCTGTTCGATACGATCACGCTCGTGGCCAACAGCCAGGCCACGGTGCTGCTTCAAGGAGAGAGCGGAAGCGGGAAGGAACTGGTCGCCCGCACCATCCACCGCCTCAGCCCTCGTCGGGAGAAGCCGCTGGTGGTTGTGGAGTGCAGCTCCCTGCCCGAGACGCTGCTCGAAAGCGAGCTGTTCGGTCACGTCAAGGGCGCCTTCACCGGAGCGGTGACGACGAGGCGCGGCCTGTTCGAAGAGGCCGACGGTGGCACGATCTTCCTGGATGAAATTGCCGATACCACGCTGACCTTTCAAGCCAAGCTGTTGCGTGTGCTGCAAGAAGGGGAGGTCAAACCGGTCGGGAGCAGCCGATCGGTGAAGGTGGACGTGCGGGTCGTCTCCGCCACCAATAAGAGCCTGTTCGACCTGGTGAAGGCGAAGCAGTTCCGTGAAGACCTCTATTACCGCTTGGCTGTGCTGCCGATCTTCATGCCGCCGCTCCGCCACCGGGCCGAAGATATCCCGCTGCTGATCGATCGGTTTGTGGCCCAAACAAGCCGGCGGCATAACCGTCCATGCAAGCCGGTGACCCAGGAGGCGGCGGAGGCCCTCGCGGCCCATGAATGGCCGGGGAACGTGCGCGAGTTGCTGAATCTGGTGGAGCGGGTGGTCGTCACGGCCAAGGGGGACCGGTTGACCCTGGAAGACTTTTTCGGCCCGGCCGCGGCGTCGCCCGGCTTACAGGACCTGCGGACGGTTGTGCGCGACGTCGCCTCCCAGACGGAGCGGACCAAAATCGTGGAAGCACTGGCGCAGGCCGATGGAAACCGCGTCAGGGCCGCGAAGCTGCTCAACATCAGCCGTGCAAGTCTCTATAACAAACTCCGCGTCTATGGCCTGGCCGACGCATAGCCGGAGGTTGAAAAAGCCCGCCAGCGTTGGTTGGGGCACCCATTGCCGACCTTTCCTGATGCAATGGGTCTTACGCGAAGCGGCTCGAGCTTTCAGTCCTTCAGCCCGACCATGAACTCACTGAATTGTCGGTTCTGCAGAACGCCTCCGCCGGGGTGAAACAGCACGACCTGGCCTTCGGCGTTCAGCAGCACATAGGTCGGCGTCGCGTTGATCTTGAACGATTGCGCCACCCACCGGTCTTCATCGTAGGCGGTCGGGAAGACAAAGGTGTCGGGCCGCCCCTTCACGAATTGCTCGACATTCGTTCTCGTGTCCGCAAATCCGATCGACAGGATGCGGAGCGGCGCCGGCTTGCCGCGCCGAGAGAATTCCCCGAGCAGCGGCAAGTCGCGTTGACAGACTCTGCACCAGGGTGCCCAGAAGACTAGCAGAACCGGCCGTCCCTTGAGCGACTCGTTGCTGTAGGCCTGGCCCGCGAACGTCACCAGTTCGAAGGACGGCGCCGGTGAGTTCAAGGTCGCCGCCTCCGATTCCGTCGGAATGCAAAGTGCGAATAGACACGCGACAATGCTGAGGCTGATCCAACGCATGGTGACGCTCATCCTCAAGGCTTGATGTACAGATAGCCCTCTCTCTGTAAGTCCGCGATCCGCTTGACCGCGACCGGATGTAACGTGGCGACAAAGCCCTTCGCCAACTTGTCGATGGTCTTGCCGAACATCTTCATCGAGACTTGACACATCTCCGCCTTGGCCCCTTTCTCGATGATCTGATCGAACCGTTTCGTCATCTCCGGGTCCATCGTATCCTTCTCGAACAATTCGAGCGCCGGGCCGTGCACGACCAACTCGACATCGATCTTGTCCGGACCGCCTTCGGCGTCGATATGTTTGTTGATGAGCGCCAGCGCATACTTGGCCACCTCGGGGTCCTTGCCGTCCACATGATACAGCACCTTGACCTTCTCCTTTGGCGCGTCCGCCGCCAAGGCGTGGCTTGGGGCCAAGGATGTCAAGGCCATGAAGGCCGCTGCCACTACTATCATTGTGATGCATAACTGGTTCCTTCTCGATTTCGTCACCATGGCTCTCTCCTCTCCATATGAAGGGTCATAATCCCTGCCCGCTCAGGTTCATGCATAGATTGTAGTCGCCAATGCTCAGCAGAATACAGAGGATGAGCACGGCGGGAGGAAACTATTCTTCCCCTAGCCGATAGGGGAGAGCACCCCTATCGGCAATAACCGCGGATGTTGCAGAGAGATCAAACGGTTCACAGTGATGAGGGCAACACCAGATCTCTCGATGCAAGACAAGACTGGTACTCCAAGCCATGGGTCGGTGGCGCGTCAGGTCGGGAGGCGAGAAGTGGGCTATCTCAGTATAGAGTAGGACTGCTGCCACGTCCTATGTGGCTGGCTCTGCACTTGTTGTTTCTGGAAATTCAGGTAGGTCTAGGCAAGTCTTGTGGTAGGGTCGATCGCCAAAGAATTTCTTCCATTCGTCCTCCTTCGAAAAGTTTCGGTTGGCCATTTTGCACGCCCGTTCTTTTAGCGATCCAGGATCAAAATCCCACAAGCGGATGCTCCCATCGAAACTCGCAGAGGCAAGCGTGCGGCCATTTGGGCTGAAGGTGACGCTTGACACCGTCTTAGTATGGCCTTCGAGGAGAGGTTTGAGGGGTTGGCGGATTTTCACATCCCACAAGCGAACAGTCATGTCTGAACTCGCAGAGGCAAGGGTACGGCCATCGGGACTGAAAGCGACGCTGAGCACGCTGCTGGTATGACCGGCAAGGGAACCAGTAGGTTGTCTTGTTTTACTATCCCACAAGCGAACAGTCTTATCGAGACTCGTGAGGGTCTATATGAGGGTCAGCATATATGAGGGTCATGTCTTGTAATCACGCAAGACGTTGGCTACATTGGCGCGTCTATGGCACGGCCATAGCGCATTGAGTACGCCGGGGCGGTCTATCATGTCACGAGTCGCGGGAACGCGCGGCAGGATGTGGTGGCAGACGACCGAGATCGGGTCACCTTCCTCGCGCTGCTCGCTCACGTGGTCCATCGCTTTGCATGGCGCTGCCATGCCTATTGCCTGATGGACAATCACTATCATCTCCTTATCGAAACACCGCAGCCCAACCTCTCACGGGGTATGCGCCAACTAAATGGACGCTATACCCAAGACCTATAACCGGAAACATCATCGTGTGGGGCATCTGTTCCAGGGGCGCTTCACCGCGATTCTCGTGGAGAAAGACGCGCATCTCCTCGAGCTCTGTCGCTATGTGGTCCTCAATCCCGTGCGAGCGAGCCTAGTCCCCCATCCGCGGCTATGGCCGTGGAGTAGTTATCGTGGCACAGTGGGCGAGACGCACGCTCCCCTTTGGCTGACGACAGACTGGATTTTGGGTCAGTTTGGCCAACGAGTCGGGCCGGCACAAGAGAAGTATCGCTCCTTTGTCGCCGAAGGACGGGGCGGACCCCGGCCGTGGGAGCAGTTGAGGGGGCAGATCTATCTGGGCTCGGACAAGTTCATTGCCACCCATCAACCGGATCGGCCTATCCGCGAGATCCCGCGCCGTCAGACACAAGCCCAGCGGCCTTCCTTACAGACGTTATTTCATCGACAAAGCGGGACGGCGCGGCAGATCGCTGTGGCCTACCGACGCTATGGTTATCGGCTGACGGAGATCGCGGACCATTTGGGCGTACACTACGCGACGGTGAGTCGCCGGCTGAGGCAAGTCGAGAGGGAGGATGTGTGATTGCAAGACCCCACAAGGGAAAATAATCAGCCACACCAAAGGAAGTGAGAATCCTCGCCGGGCCATCGTAGCATGACCGGATCTGTCCCTTCCCGCCCCATTTGAGATCTCCAAATGTCCAAAGAAATAGACAGTCTAACCGCTTGAAATCTGGTAGAGCGGCTTTGGTTTCCTGCCCGCACTGTCTAACCGTTTGGAAATCGCGAGAGCCGAATTCGGTTGGAATCGCGTGATCCGAACGGACCTAACTATTGGTTTTGTCTGAACAAAGTCATGGGCTGTGGTATCCAACGCCGAGATCGGCACGCAGATTGCGCTAAGCCCAAGCCGCCGGTGGAGGTATGGGTGATTAGGACCGGCCTCCGAATGACCCTGCCCATCACGCGATGGGACCCTCCACCGGCATTAACCGATGATCTCGTGAGGCGCCCAGGGTCAACAGGGAGACGGAACCGACCTGGAGCGAGACACGGACCAGAGTAGAGGCAGGGTGGAGAGGCAGACAGGGAAGGGTTGCGATCCAAGTCCATACAACCGACCGCGATGTCGCGGTCTTTTTCAACACAAGGAGGCCGTCGTATGACGAGCTTGTTACATCAACATAAGCGAAGGCGCCGCCGGGGGACCTTGTTGCCTCTCCAGGCGGCGTTGCTGGCAGGGAGTTTGGCCGCAGGCCCAGGACTCTTTGCAGCCGGAGAGGGTGACCTCTCCCATGAAGGCCATGCCACTCCGGTGGCGTTGCCTGGATGGACCCAGGCCCTGAAGGGCCAGACGGTGGTCGAGGATGCCATCGAAGGGCGGGCCGGCCGTTCGGAGAAGATCGAGCTGCAGCACCATCGGGTCATGCGCAAGATGGAAGAGCAAATGGCGGCCGATGCGCAGGTGCAGCAGACATCCGGTGCATTCAACGGGATGTCGATGATGCACCAGTACATGGGGCAGGATGGTTCGAGCTTCCTGCTCATGACGGACCCGTCCAAGGGAGAGCCTGTCTCCCTGTCAGGCGGCAAGTGCCCGTCCGGGGTACCGACCAAGCAGTATGACATCTCGATGATCAACGTCGAGGTCACGCTGAATCGCTGGTTGGACTTCTATCCCGGTTACATGTATGCGCTGACCAAGGATCTCGACAAAGTCCGCGCGGAAGAGGCCAAGAACAAGGCGGCCCGCGAGAAGGATGGGTATGACCCAGGAGCGGTCACGACCGGCCTTCAGGGCGACGCGATTCAGCCGCTGGTGCTCCGAGCCAATCAAGGCGACTGCGTGAAGTTCACTTTGCGCAACCAGATGGAGGGGGAGGACGGGAGCTTGCACATCCAATCCTCCAGCATGGTCGTCAGTGCCACCGGCAAGGCGGCCACGACCACCAATCCGGAGTCCATCGTAGAACCGGGCAAGGCGGTCGAGATGGAATGGTACATCCATCCGGGGACTCAAGAAGGGGTTCGCCAGTTCCACTCCTTCAGTCATGATCGGGAATTGACGGTGTTGGGATTGTTCGGCGCGTTCGTGATCGAGCCGAAGGGCTCGAAGTATCTGGATCCGCTTGGGACCGGGGCCGCGCCTGACACGCAGAGCGGCTGGCAGGTCATGATCGACAATGGGACCGGGCCCGACTTCCGCGAGTTCGTGATCTTCTATCACGAGATCGGCGACGAGGCTTTTCGGCCGGTCAACAAGAAGGGCGACTTCCTCCCGCAGCGCGATCCCTTGACCGATGCCTATCGTCCGGGCGGCCGGGCGATCAACTATCGCAGCGAGCCATTCGGGATCGATCAGATGCACCTCCAGCACGAGTACTTCGGCTTCGAGGATGAATCGTTGGCCTACAGCGCCTATACCTTCGGCGATGTGCCGACGACGATTCCACGCGGCTACCTCGGCGATCCGGTGAAATGGCGCATCGTGCACGGCGGGTCCGAAGTATTCCATTCGCATCATCCGCATAGCGGATCGATCCGCTGGCAGCGCAGTCCGGGCACAGAGCCCAATTCGCTCTGGGCCGCTGGGCAGGATGGGCCGGTGAAGTATCCGGTCGTGCGCACCAAGTCCGATCGTGTGGACGTGGAAGTGATCGGACCATCCGAAGCGTTGGATCTCGAACCGGAATGCGGTGGTGGTGGATGCCAGCACCTCGCCGGCGAGTTCCTCTTCCACTGCCACGTGGCGCATCACTACGTCGCGGGCATGTGGGGCTATGGACGGTTCTACAACACCCTGCAGATGGGGGCCGGTCACACGGACACCATGCCCGACATGCGGGAGTTGCCGGATCGCGCCGGTCGCATGAAGCTGGGGGTCAGCTCGGCTGAGCTGATCGGCAAGACGATCGACTGGTTCGGGAAGACTTTCAAGATCGTCGACAAGAACCAGAAGAGCAACTGGAAGTCTGATCCGGTTGTCGTGAACATCAAGGACTGGGTCGAAATGTTCATCCCGGCGCAAGGCAAGCCGGGCCATACGGACGACGAGAAGGGCCAGATCATGGCCTACGATGCGACTGTGTGGGATTGGAAGTGGGACGGTAACGTCGCCAAGGGTGAACGGGAAAGCACCACGGTGCATCCCAAGTATCCCGCAGCGGCAAAGTGGGACGACAGCACCAGACCGGTGATCCAGTTCGACCCGACCACCGGGAAGATGGCCTGGCCGTTGTTCAAGCCGCACTACGGCAAGCGGGTGCCGTTCTCGGCCAACCACAGCGGGGCGCCCTGGCTGGAGCCGATCCACCAGGACGAAAACGGTGAGCGCACCTCCGAGCCGGCCAAGCCTGGCGAGCAGGGCAATTGGTCGCTGTGTCCGGAGAATGCGAACCAGAAATTCTACAACATCCACTTCATCCGGCTGCCGATCACCCTGGCGAAGAAACAGGGGAACGAGCCTCCAATTGTTGACAAGGACGGGTTGATCTACGTCCTGCACGAGGAGGAGCGGGTGACGCGCGCCAATGATGACCTGAAGTATCCCTTGGTCATCCGCGCGAACGTCTACGATTGCGTAGACGTGGTGCTGACCAGCGAGTGGGACGATGACGACTTCACGAATTTCCAAGCGTCGAAGATCAACATCCATCCCCACTTCTTCCAATTCGACACGGGGAACTCCGACGGCGTGATCTCGGGATTCGAGTACGAGATGTCCACCCGTCCGTTCACGCAGTTCTCGAAGCCGAAGAAGACCGGTTTGCCGGTTCCGATGAACAGCAAGCTGGTGGAGGGTGTGAAGGCGGGGGCCAAGTCCATCAAGGTGAAGTTGGCCGCCGGTGCGAGCAAGTATCATGTCAACACCGAAATGCTTGTGGGGGCCGATTGTCTCCGCCCGCACAAGGATCCCTCGGTCTCCGTGGACCGCGATTTCAGTTGTTCCGAGGTCGCGCGCATCAAGGAGATCAACGGTGACACGCTCACGTTCTTCAAGCCGCTGAAGCACGACCATCCGGCCGGCGATATCGTGACGCCGGAGTTCGTGCGCTATCGGTGGTGGGTGGACGTGGATATGGGGACCGTGTTCTGGCACGACCATGCGTTCGGCGCCACGACCTGGCCGCACGGCGGGTTCGGCGTGACTTTGGTCGAGCCCTTTGGGGCAACGTACCACGATCCCAAGAACGGCAAGAAGGTGTGGAGCGGTCCGATTGCGGACATCCACGCCAATGAGCCGATCGGCCACGGCGTGAGCGGCAGCTTCCGTGAGCTCATGGTCTCCATCCATGACACGGTGCCGCACACCGTGAACATCATCCAGGCCGGCAACCCGCCCGGGCAGCCGGTCGAAGTGGCGTTGGAGGCCGGAAAAACCGTGTCCTTCCAGATGCCGGAGAAGATCCAGAATGCGCCGAATCCGTACCTCAACGGCGGCACGCATACGACCGGCAGCGGCTTCAACTTCAGGGCCGAGCCGTTCCAACTGCGGCTGAACAACAATCCGGACACGTCGAAGTTGTTCAGCAGCACGATCCATGGAGACCCGGATACGCCGCTGCTTCGCGCGTACGTCGGTGACACCATGGTGTTCCGGTTGTTGCATCAATTGATGAACGAATCGCACGTGTGGACGATCGCGGGCCATACCTTCCTCACGGAACGGTACGCCGGGGACGCCAATCGGAAGAACTCGATCCACGTCGGGATCGCCGAGCGGTACGACCTGGTGACCAAGGCCGGCGGCTTCCAGGGCATGCCGGGTGACTACATCCACTTCAACGGCCGAAGCTCGCACTTCGCCGAAGGCGGATGGGGCATCGTGCGCGTGCTCGACAAGCCGGTGGCGGATCTGAAGCCGTTGCCGAAGGGTACGAATCCGATAGGGATTCCGCCCATTCCTTCCTCGGTCTGTCCAGCCGGCGCGCCGGCGAAGAACTTCAATGTGGTGGCGTTGGATCGCCCGTTGAAGCTGAATCCCAAGGCGCCGGACGCGATCGAGGTGGACTTCGAGCGCAAGATCGAAATGACCGTGCCGGAAGGCAAGATCTTCGCGCTGGAGGATGAGGTCACCAAGGTGGCGGGGGATGTGATGCCGCATCCGCTCACGCTTCGAGTGAACCTCGGCGACTGCATCAAAGTGAACCTGAAAAACAAGATGAAGAACAGCCGGGCTTCCTTCTTCGCGCCCGGGCTGGCCTTTGACCCCAGGGATTCACAGGGTCTGAACGTCGGCAACAACGGCGGCGAGCAGACGGTGGGTTCGGGGGAGAGCCGCACCTACACCTTCTACGCGCATCCAGACAACAAGGAGACGACGTCGCTGGTGTGGGACGGCGGGAACATTGTCGTGAATCCGCGCAACGGTCTCTATGGGGCGATCATCGTCGGACCGCGCGGGTCGCAGTACCGCGATCCGGTGAGCGGCGAGGATCTCTCGCAGAAGAACGCCTGGCGCGCGGACGTGATCGTCGATGCGTCGCTGCCCGAGAACGCGGGCAAGCGGAATTACCGGGATGTGGCCCTCTTCTTCCAGGATGAGGACAACATCATCGGCACCGCGTTCATGCCCTATGTCCAGAACGTGGCGGGGTTGACGGCCGTGAACTACCGGTCGGAGCCCTACAAGTTCCGTGAGGAGCAGGGGTGTAACCTTGGGAAGATCTTCCAGCCTTGCACGGTGGATAAGCCCGAGGATCCGATCACCCCGCTCATCGAAGCGCACGCGGGCGATCCGGTTCGGATCCATGTGATCGGCGCCAATAGCGAACAGAACGGCATGTTCTCGGTGGAAGGCCATGAGTGGCCGATCGAGCCCTATATGCCGGGTGCCGACATGATCAGCACGGTGGAGTACTCCGGGTCTGAAACCCTGGACGTGTTCCTCCGCGGCGGGGCGGGCGGACCGTATCGGTTGGCCGGAGATTACCTCTGGTCCAATCAGCGGCTCCCGTACACGCAATCCGGACAGTGGGGGTATTTCCGGGTGCTGCCGGCGGGCGATCAGCGGGTCCTCCCGCTGGGAGCGGCTGCGGCGGCAGGCCGGCGGGCCGAAGCGGAACCGGCACAACCGGTCAGGGAAGCACAGGCAGTTCCCACAGCCGCACGGTAGTCCGGTTCTGACAGAGCAGTGAGGACCTGGGGGAGCTGCGTGGAGTCCATGCGGCTCCCCCGTTCTCTTTTAGAACGTAAAGGGTTGAGTATTGGGGATCACGTGCTGGATGAGCGAAGGTTGGTGTGCAGACGAGAGAATCACCGAAGGCTGTTCTTCGGCGGCGTCCATGAAGGGGGGCGTCGCCCAGTGAGCCGCCGGTTCTAGCAAAGCTTGGTATGGAGGCCGGAATGGGTAGTCACACAATGACCAGATGGGTAGCGGTGTTGGTGCTGGGGGGGTGGCTATGGGCTGGTCAAGCCCGTGCCTATGAAGAGATCACCGTATCGGACGGTGGGACCGTCACCGGGGTCGTCACGCTTGACGGAAAGGTTCCTAAGCCCAAGGGGTACAACTTGACGACGTTGCCGGACCCGTTTTACTGCGGGCGCATCTCGGATGGGGCGGGCTGGCGCATCTTGCAGCCGTTTCAGGTTGGGCCGGGAGGCGAGTTTCGCGATGTCGTCGTCTACTTGGAAGGCATTGAAAAAGGCAAGCCCTTTGAGGACACGGGGATCCCGCAGATCGAAGCGAAAGATTGTCTCTTCGTCCCGTTCACGACGGTGGTCCGGGACAGTCAAACGGTGACGGTGGTCAACATGGACCCCGTCATGCACGACATTCAAGCTTACGAAACCTCGCATTTGGGTCCGCGCGTGCTGTTCAACGTGCCGCTGCCGATGAACCCGCAGCATCCGCGTGAGTTGAAAGATCGGACCGACGCCGGCCTGTATCACCGGCATATGGCCGGCGCGCCGATGAAGCAACTGGTCAATCTCAGCAAGGGGCGCCGAATCTTCGTCATGCAGTGCGGCTTCCATGCCTACATGGAGAGCTGGGGTCTGGCCGTGATGAACCCCTACTTCGCTAAGACGGACGAGCGAGGCCGGTTCACCCTGTCGGATGTGCCGCCGGGTACCTACAAACTGGTCGTCTGGCACCCCTATGTTCGTTCGGCGACGGAACGAACCGTGACCATCGGTCCGAAGGAGAAGGTAGACGTGACGATTGCGGTCTCGGCCCCAACGGGGAGGCTCTATGCCAACGAGGTGTTGGATCATCCGTACAATCGTTACAGCGTGACCGAGGAAACGCAGCAGGAAATCGATCCCCTGCTGCAGAAGCAGGATCGCTGAACATAGCCAAGACGTTGATGGTCAACGGTCGGTCGTGATGTCGTTCGTCTGGGAATGAGGCTTGACGAATGATGATGATTCAGAGGACGCCGCTGTTGCGAGGACGGTCCAGGCAGCCGATCGGCGAATGCGCCGGAGGTCTGGATACCGTGGACGAATCGATCGTTCGATGGAGCTGGCTCGTCCTGGGATGGGGTGCGGTCACGTCTGTCGTTCTGCAGGGTGACGAGGAGGCCGAACATGAAACCGAATGAAACCGATGTGCTCAAGGTCGTGGATAAGGTCGCCACGTTGTTGCTGGGGCTGGCCGTCCTCCTGATGGTGGCCAGCGTGGCATGGGGGCTGGATACGCAGGACATCAGCGTCGAGTGGACGCCGGAGGGAAAGCGTCTGGCGATGGAGCGGGCCGCGCTTCCGACCAACGATGTGATGGTCCGCATCCCGGCCGGTGAGTTCCTGATGGGGAGTGTGCGCCAGGTGGATCGCAACGCCTACCCTGCCGAGTTCCCGCAGCGCCGCGTTTGGCTGGATGCCTACGATATCGACAAGTACGAGGTGACGGCGCTCCAGTACCTGAAGTTCGTCGTGGCCACCGACCGCCAGCCGCTGTTGGACTGGCGCTACGACGGGGGCAATTTTCAGGAGAACATGGCGCATCATCCAGTCATGCACGTGACCTGGTTTGACGCCGATGCCTATTGCAAGTGGGCCGGCAACCGGCTTCCGACCGAAGCGGAGTGGGAAAAAGCGGCCCGAGGCGAAGACGGTCGTATTTTTCCCTGGGGCAATCAGATGGCCGGGTTGACGCGAGCCAACTACGGCCGGACCGGCCTATCTGGCCCGGTCCGCGATCGCCCGGAGCGGCTGCTGCTCTATCCTCCGATCATCAGCGTCGAGAAGTATGAGAACTCGGTCAGTCCCTACGGGCTTCATCAAATGGCCGGGAATGTCGCCGAATGGGTGGCGGATTGGTACGACCGGGAGTACTACAAATCGGCGTCCGAACGAAATCCCAAGGGGCCTGACTCGGGCACAAACCGAGCCTTCCGCGGCGGTGGATGGATCGACAGCACTCCGACGGTTCGGGTGGCGCAGCGCAACGGGTCGCCGCCGGATACGAAAATGAACTGGCTTGGATTCCGGTGCGCTCGCGACGCGCAGGAATCATCGGGTGCGAAACTCTCCCTGGCTCAGCCCGAGAGAATAGGGCCGGCCGACGCCGGACCGAGCAGCGTGCGATGATCGACCAGGGGTGATTCGTCAACCGTCATCCGCCACAGGTCAATCGAAAGGAAGCGGAGGCGATGAAGGAGATCCGGTCTCTTCCGAAAATGACGATTGGCCATTGACGGCTGATGTCGGTGGTGCACGGCGATTGCCGCAGACATGTTGATGAATCGTGTGGGCGCGATGAGGAGACGACTCATGGCGATCATGCCGCCCGATGTCGAGTCGAGGCTTCAGCAGATTCGCAACGATCTGGATCTCCAGTTGGTGCACAGCCAATATTGGCTGCAGGATGAATTCGTCGTGCTCGACAAATTGCTGCCGCAGGATCTGATGGATGCGATCGTGGCCGAAGCCAGGCTTGTTCAACCCAGCATGAACCGCAATTACGTCCCGGGTCACAAGAAGGGCGGGAGCGTCAGTTTCTACACCTTGCGGGAACAGGCGCCGGCCACGCTCAGCCTGTACCGGTCCTCGGCCTGGCGGTGGCTCCTGAGCCGCATCACGGAATCGGATCTCCTATTGTGTCCAGAGGACGATCCCCATTCCTGCGCGCTCTATTACTACACCAAGCCCGGTGATCACATCGGATTCCACTACGATACCTCCTACTACAAAGGCCAGCGGTACACCGTGCTGATCGGCTTGGTCGAACGATCGGACCATTGCCGACTGGTGGCCCGGGTCCGCACCAAAGGTCAGGCGGAAGAGATCAGGGAGACCAGGATTCCCATGGGGCCGGGCGCGGTCGTCCTGTTCAACGGCGATCGACTCTGGCACGCCGTGACTCCCTTGGCGGAGGGAGAAGAGCGCATCGTGCTGACGTTGCAATATGTGACGAATCAGGCGATGGGACCGGCGAAGCGTCTGTTCTCGAACTTGAAGGACGCCTTTGCCTACTTTGGACCGGCCGTGTTGGCGCGGCGCCGATCCGGGACTGCCGGGGGAACGTGACCACGCGATCGCACAGGAGGGATGACGGGCGAACGAAACGACTGTGACACGACGAAACAGGCGCTCGGGGCCGGCCGAACGTTCATGCAATGCACCGATCTCATTCGAGGAGAGACACGAGCATGGACAACCGGCGGTATCGCGAGACATGGATCTGTGTGGGTGTGATCGTGGTCGTGCTGGGCCTGACAGGGTGGCAGCCTGCCCGGGCGCAGGACGAACTCGGCAACATGGTGTTTTTCAGGGGCGGCTATGTGTACATGTTCAGCGATCGGGCGAATGAAATTTTCACCGACACGCAGAATGCGTTGGGGCAGGGGAACAATACGGGCGATCAGGGGTGGTATGTCGGGGCCGGACTCGATTTGGTCCTCTCGAAGGACACCTGGGGGGCGATGAGCAAGACCTGGGTAGTGGGGGAGATTGGTCTGCAATTCAATCGGTTGAACTCGAAGACCGTCACCAGCGCGGTCCCGACGCTGACGGCACTCGCCGGTGTGCCGCTTGGCGGAGGGACGACGCCGGCTCAGACACAATTGACGATGGTGACGATCAATGTGGCGCCGAAGATCAAGTTCATGGAAGGGAGCCGGTTTCGCCCCTGGATTATTCCGGTCGGATTGGACATCCACGTCATGAGTCCGCCTTCCAATCAAACGCAGTACCTGGACGTGGGCGTGCAGTTCGGGGCCGGGTTCGAGTTTCAACTCTGGAAGGCCTTCAAGCTCGGCGCGGATGCCCGGTACCATTTGACCGCCAACCTGACCAACACGACGAACAACTATTTCCAGGCGGGACCGTACGTGGGCATTTCGTTTTGATCTGACAGGCGGGGTTCCATCGCCATGGGAGGATCGGCAATGCGCCTCGACGTTCGTGTTCCGGCCGCCGCTGTTTGTGAGCGGCGGAACCTGTTCCTGCTGATGTTGGCCGCTTGTGCCGAGATGCATGACAGAGGGAGCCCCGGCGAAACGATCGCGACGCTGGATGACTTTCCCGCGCAACTGGATCTGGCGTTAGACCTGGTCGAAGCCGTGAAGCCGCTTCCATCGGTCCGGGCGACCATGAATGGTCGCCCGGTCGCCAACCTCACCAGACTGTGGCACACGCTCTCGTGCTATCGCGAAAGCTTGGGCGAGACGGATCCCCGGACATTCTGCAGGAGGCAAGCCGTGCGCGTCGGTGGGACAGGGGGCTGTCCTGATCCCGCCTGCGGCTCGTCCTGCTCCTTCATCTGCGCCCGGTGCTGCCAGCTTGTCGGAGAGGAGGGGCAGAGGCCGAGCGGGGATCGCCTGTCCAGGGTCGCGGTCGATGCGGAAGTGGACTGGTGTCCCAATCTGCCCTTGTTCCGTTCGAATGAGAACCGGGAGGTCCAGGATGAACACGATTTACTATGAGGCTCCCTTCAGCGACGACATCAGACGGCAGCAGCTTTTCAGCGGGCAATTGTTCGTCTATGCTCCCCGTCCCAGCACCATCGCCTTTTGTGACTTTGCCAGGACACTCATCCAGGAGGCGTTTGGAACCCTCTATCCGCCCACGGCGCAGCACCATCTCTCGGTGGAGCAGTACGCGGGCATTCTCGGGAAGCTCAAGCCGCGGTTTATTCATCACGCGGAATCGAAGAAACATATCCAAAACATTTTCTCCGAGATGGGCTGCGACTTGACCAAGTCCTTTTTCGATGTGCCGAAAATGCGAAGCTCGACGAGCGACAACTACCTCACGACGGGCATCGCCTATGCCTGGCATCCCCATCGGGACACCTGGTATGCCGCGCCGGACTGCCAGATCAATTGGTGGATTCCGATCTATGACATCGAGTCCCACAATGCCATGGCCTTTCATCCCTGTTACTGGAACCGCCCGGTGCGGAATACGTCGAGCGGCTACAACTACTATCAATGGAACCAACTCCACCGGGGGGAGCATGTCGCGCAGTATCTGACGGAAGATCCGCGTCCTCTGCCTCGCCCCAGCGAACCGTTCGAGCGCGAGCCGGAGATCCGCTTGATTTGTCCCGCCGGCGGGATCATCCTGTTCGCCGCCGCGCAGATGCATTCGAGCGTGCCCAATACGTCGGGGCGGACCAGGTTCAGCATCGACTTCAGGACGGTGCATCTCGACGATGTCCTTGCCAAGCGTGGCGCGCCGAACCTGGATAACGAGTCGACCGGGACGGTCATGAGGGACTACCTCCGCGCATCGGATTTCTCGCGCCTTCCCGACGAGGTCGTAGCGCTCTACGACGACGAATCCGGAAGCTCCGGCGAACTGGTCTATCGAGACCGAGAACAGGGTGTCTGACGCCGTTCCGCCCGGTGACCTGTGTGAATGTCGAAGCGAGGGACGCTTCCGACGGGCTTGCGACGCTTCACGAACGACGAGTTGCGAATGACGATGGTGCTGACCTGGCTGCACGTTCTTGCTGCGGTCAGTTGGATCGGAGGCATGATCTTCTTGTCGGTGGTCGTCGTGCCGGCCATTCGGACACCGCCCTTGGCTCAGCAACGAGCGGTCCTCTTCCCCATCGTGGCCCGCCGATTTCGCCTCGTGGCCTGGGGAGCCATGCTGCTGTTGCTGGTGACCGGACCTATTCTCGCCGCCGGGCGCGGTATCTCTCTCATCAATCCAACCACTTGGCCCTCTGTCTTTACGATCAAGCTGACCCTCGTTGGTCTCCTGCTTGGACTGACGACTGCGCACGATCTTGCGTTGGGTCCTCGTGTGGCGGAGATCATGAAACGACCGGAGCCGGAACGCTCCACATCAGAATTGCTGCTCCTTCGGTGGTCTCCCTGGGTGGCCCGAAGTTCGCTGCTGCTGGCCTTGGCCGTCCTGTTTTCGGCTGTCTCTCTGGCGAGGAGCTAGCCCGGCCTTTCATGAAGGCGTTCGCTGCATTCACGGACGTGCAAGGACGGCACCCTGTCTACCGTTACCGTGTAGAACCGGGGACGGCTCGAAGAGATTTATGAATTGGTGCGGAAGCTTGGCGCCGACGGCTGGCACCTCTCCCTGCTGGTCCCGGTCGGATGTGGAATGGAGATCACGCAGAGTGCCCAGCTTACGTCGCGGGATTACGAAGAGGTGTTGTATTGGATTGACGAGCTTGCGCAACGCGCAGCGACGGAAGTCCGTGCCACCTGTGCGCCGCACGCACAGCGCATCCGGCTCCCGCGGCAGGCGATGCACCCCCTCATCGTCACTGCTCCCCCCCTCAGGGGGCAGAGGGAAGGGTGAGGAGGGGTTGCAGACGCGCCGCGGCTGCTTAGCCGGGACTAGGATTTGTTTTGTCTTTCATTGCGGCGTGGTCTTTCCCTGCGGCTATCTCCCGGTGTCGGCCGGGAACGTGCGCAAGCAATCCTTCGCATCTATCTGGGCGGAGGCACCCGTTTTCGAGGAATTGCGTGATCCGGACCTGCTGTTGGGGAAGTGAGGAGTGTGCGAATATCGAATCGTCTGTGGCGGCTGCCGGGCACGCGCGTTCGGAAGAGTGGAGACCATGTTAGCGACGAACCCGGATGTCGCTATTCATCGATTCGGTAACTTAGGTAGGTACCATGGCCTACAGATTCACAAGGTGGTGTGAATCCTGTCAGCTTAACCTTCATCTTGCGTTGGTGCAAGACGATGATCCTCATTCTTGAGGGTGACCTTTGCTCATCGTGATCCACATGTTGGCCTCCCACTGTCATCCGGATCCATCCCCTTCAACCTGGCGAGCAGGATCGTCCAATAGATAAACGTTGCCCTGTCGCGATCCGCCACGGTCTTCTCCCGCCGACCTGAGGCCTAATGCCCCGTTTGCGCTTGTCTGGATTCTCCCTGGCCCTGTATGAAGGAGCCGTTCCCGTATGCGAGGCAGGCCCGGCGTCAAGCCTGAGCGCGAAGGTACGGTCTTTGCTGTCTCACGCTGATCTAGGGTAAGCTGCGAATCGTCGCGGAAGAAAATGGTTGGCGAGCGGCCGGCATGCAGGAGACCTCCGGGATGGAACGAATGAATGAGAGGCAGGCGGAAATGGGATCGATCGCGAAGTTTCTGACCGAGGATCACCGGCGTTTGGAACAACTACTCGATCGAGCCGGTGGGCCGGCGGGTCGCATCGATCACGCGCGCTACGAGGAATTCCGGGCAGGACTGTTGCGCCATATCGGGATGGAGGAAAAGATTCTGTTTCCGGCAATCCAACGGGCACATCAAGGCCAAGCCGATTCCTCGCTCGCATCGTCGCTTGCCTCCTCGCTTGCACAATTGCGGCTGGAGCACGGCGCCTTGGCGACCTTGCTGATGCCATCGCCGACCGAGCCGATCCTGGCCACGATCCGCGAGATCCTCAGGCACCATGACGAAATCGAAGAAACCGCCGATGGACCCTACAAGGTCGCAGACGATCTGTTGGGCCAAGAAGCAGAAGTGATAGTGGCCGCCCTCTGTGCCGCTCCGTCGGTCAACGTGATGCCTCATTCCGACAGCCCCGCCGTGGTCGCGACCCTGCATCGTGTTCTGGCCAGAGCCGGCTACAGCCTCGATGGCAGGCAGAAGGAGACGGACCGCCGGGAGGCACAATCGCCTGAACGGTAACGAGAGGGGCCGGCCACGGCAGCCGGCCGGAGCAAAGAGAAGGGTGATGCATGAGAGACCAACCGTCCTTGTTCAACCGAATCCTCTTCGCGACCGATTTTTCGGCCTGCGCGCGCCACGCCGAGGACTATGTGACGTTTCTCGCCACGGCCTATAAAGCTGCCGTGACGGTTCTGCACGTGTTGGAAATCTACGAAGGGACGTATGTCACCACGGTGCAGGATCAAAGCGAATCGGGATCGCGGTTGGCCAATATCGCTCGACGCCTTAGGCAGCCGGGCTTGTTGGTGTCCCATGAGCAGCGGGCCGGCATTCCCGACGCGATTATTTGTGACGTGGCCGTGGACACTCAGACGGACCTGATCGTACTCGGCACTCATGGACGAATCGGGCTCAAGCATATTCTCCTGGGCAGTACGGCGGAACGGGTGCTGATGCTGGCTCCCTGTCCGGTCTTGACGATCAGGCAGCCGGATAGGGGCGAAGGGGAAGAGGCGAAGCGGCCGATCCAATTGAAGCACGTCGCCGTCCCGGTCGATTTCTCGGAATGTTCCATGGAGGCCCTGGAGTACGGCGTCCGAATCGCCAAGACCAACGGCGCATCGGTAACGCTCCTCCACATCTTGGAGCCGCTCTCCTACGGCATCGATTTGACGTTCGGGCACGCGGCGGAACAGAACCGGCAACAGATCGTTGCCCGGCTTAAACAGGTGGCGAACGAGATTCAATCGCAGGGGGTCTCTGTGCGTGCCGTGATGCGCGGCGGAGTGCCGGCCGATTCCATTCTGGACTTCATCGGCACCTCCGATTGCGATCTGGTGGTGATGGGCACGCATGGTCGACGCGGAATCGCTCATGTGGTGAAAGGCAGCGTGGCAGAAGGGGTGCTGCGCCGATCGCCCTGTCCGGTCCTGGCCGGAAAGCATTTCAAGCTGCTTGGCAGCGGCCGGCTTGCCGCACCGGTGTCGTAGAACCTGAGGGTTGGTGCGAGGCGAGCAACGTTTCTCCGGCGCCATCATGAAGCTGTCTGATCGCAAGAATGTCAAGAGCAAGAGACACAGTGAAGGGGTTTCTCCGCGGGCATCATATTCCAAGAAACGATAAAGAGCCTCCGGTTCAACCGAAGGTTGGTGTGGAGGAAGAGAAGATGGGCAAACCGACGATTGCCGCGAAACAGCCGGCCGTGCTGACGCTCGATCCGGGCACCTATTATTGGTGCCGATGCGGACGGTCCAAGACCCAGCCGTTCTGCGACGGGTCTCACACGGGATCGGAGTTCGCTCCACTCGACTTTACCATTGCGGAGCGCAGGCAGGTGGCCTTGTGTCAATGCAAGCATACCGGGCATCCGCCCTTTTGCGACGGCACGCACAAGACGCTGTAACCACCACGCCAGGTGAACGGACTGACCGATGCCTCCTTGCCAAGGTGATACGACCTCCGCCGGTTGATCGCAACCCTCTCCATGAGCATGAGACGTGGCATCCTCATCATCGGGCTGGCGATCGTACTGGTCGGGATTGGCGGCGCGTGGCTGTTCGGTCGAAGCCTCTGGAATCCCCGCCTGTCGGAGGGGCTTATTCAGACGAACGGCCGCATTGAAGGCGATCACCTCACCGTGGCGAGCAAGTTTCCCGGGCGTATCCAAGAACTCTTGGTGCGGGAGGGGCACAGGGTCACGGCGGGCCAAGTGATGATCCGGCTCGATGACGTGCAGACCAGTGCCCGGGTCGAGCAGGCTCGCCATGGCTGGGCGGCGATCGAAGCGCAGGTGCAGGCAGCCCATACGACTTTGGCGGTCCTGAATCTGGAGGTGCCGCTGGCCATCGAATCGGCGCAGTCCCATGTGGATCAAAGCAAGGCGGAACTGGAGAAGGCCAAGGCGGTCGAGCAGGAGGCGCGGCGCGATGAGCAGCGGTTGCGCAACCTGCTTCCAGAGGAGGCGGTCGCCCGACAACAATACGATCAGGCCAGTGCCCGTTGGACTGTGGCGCGGAACGACATCAGTGCCTCACAGTCAGCGCTGACCAAAGCGACGAAGGAGCTGGCGCGGGCAGAGTTGGGCTGGAAACGGATTCGTGCGAAGGAGGAAGAGATCGCCGCGCTGGAGCGCCAGCGGGATCAGGCCGAGGCGGTGCTGAACGAAGCTGAGAGCATTCTGACCGACCTGACGATTGTCGCGGCGGCCAACGGAACCATCACGACCCGCATGGTCGACGTCGGTGAGGTCGTGACTGCCGGCACACCCCTGTTCGAAGTTGTCGATCTGGACCGACTCTACCTGAAGGCCTATGTGCCGGAGGTGCAGATCGGTAAGGTTCGATTGGGCTTACCGGCGCGGATTTATACGGACGCCTTCCCCGATCAGCCGTTCGATGCGACGGTCCGCTACATCGCCTCGAAAGCCGAGTTTACCCCCAAGGAAGTTCAAACGCCGGATGAACGGGTGAAGCTGATCTATGAGGTGCGACTCTATCTGGCGGCAAATCCGGATCACCGGCTGACGCCGGGCCTCCCGGCGGACGCGATCATCCGGTGGAAGGATGACGTGGCCTGGGCGAAGCCGAGATGACGGCACTGGTCATCGGTCAACGATCACTGGTCGGGAATCTCGGTATCGTCCGTGACCCATGACCCATGACGGATGACTCTTGACCCGCGACCGTCCGAATGACGAATCAGCCGATGGGTGACGACCCAACCATTGTGCGCGTGTCCGGCTTCGTCAAGCGCTACAAGAAGCATGAGGCCGTGCAGGGCGTGGATCTCGAAGTCCGCAAGGGCGATATCTACGGACTGATCGGGCCGGACGGTGCGGGGAAGAGCAGCCTGATGAAGGCGATCGCCGGGGTCCTGTCATACGAGGCCGGTGAAGTCGAGGTATTCGGGGTGCGGGTCGATTCAGAACGAGCTGCGGAGCAGGTGAAACAACGGATCGGGTTTCTTCCTCAGGGGTTGGGGCTCAATCTCTACCCGGAGCTCTCCGTCGAGGAGAACATCGACTTCTTCGCCCGGCTGCGATTAGTTCCGGAGGCTGAGCTTCGCGAGCGCAAGGCCCGGCTGCTGACGATGACGCGGTTAGAGCGTTTCCGCGGACGGCCGATGAAACAACTCTCAGGCGGAATGAAGCAGAAGCTCGGCCTGATCTGTACGCTGATACATGAGCCGGAGCTGGCCATTCTGGATGAGCCGACGACCGGCGTCGATCCGGTGTCGCGGCGTGACTTCTGGGCCATCCTCGCTGAATGGCAGGGGGCGAAAGGCATGACGGCGCTGGTCTCGACCGCATACATGGATGAGGCGGCGCGTTTCCATCGGCTCTCGTTCCTCTCCCGTGGCCGGGTGTTGGCATCGGGAGGTCCCGGAGAAGTCCAATCGCTGGTTCCGGGCCTTGTCGTCACCTTTGAATCGACTCCGCAACTGGAGGCGGTCGCACGCCTCAAGCGACAGTATGCCCAGATTGAATCATTGGGTCCCTTGCTGCACGTGTTCACGCCTGAGCAGGAGACCGCCATCGCGGTTTCACAGATCCGGGACGCCTTGGGCGAGTTGCCGATTGAGCGCGTCCAGGCCGATGAACCGGAACTGGAAGATGTCGTGGTGGCGCTCTTACTCAAAGAACAGCACGAGCAGGGTGGGGATCCAGGCGGGTCGGACAAACCGAGCCGCCCGCCCGGCAAGTCGCAGTTTGACGGGCTTGCCGTCGAGGCCAGGGAGCTCGTCCGGGACTTTGGGGGTTTTCGAGCCGTCGATCGGGTGAGCTTTGACGTGAAGCAGGGCGAAATTTTCGGATTGCTGGGCGCCAACGGCGCGGGCAAGACCACCGTCATCAAGATGTTGAACGGAATTTTGCGCCCGACCGGGGGGGAAGGGTGGGTGGCCGGCGCAGATATGCGGAGGGCGGGAGGCGCGATCAAGGAACGGATCGGCTACATGTCTCAAGCCTTCTCACTCTATTTGGATCTGACGGTCATCGAGAACATCCGGCTTTTTGCCGGTATTTATGGGTTGGCTCGGCGAGAGGCGCAACATCGGATGGAGTGGATCGTGGAAATGGCGGGCCTGACGAGCTATGAGGACGAGCGAACGGGGAGCCTGCCGATGGGCGTGCGCCAGCGCCTGGCGCTGGGTTGCGCGCTGGTCCACAGCCCACGCGTGTTGTTTCTGGATGAGCCGACTTCCGGGGTGGACCCGATCGGCCGGCGCCAATTCTGGGAGCTGCTGTCGCAATTGGCTCGCGAGGAAGGAGTCGCGATTCTCGTCACCACGCATTATCTGAACGAAGCGGAGCACTGTGATCGCCTGGCACTGATGTATGCCGGGCGCATCGTCGCGGAGGGGGCTCCGGCGGACTTGAAAAGCGAGGTCGAACGGGAGATCGGCCGATTGCTGGAGTTCGTGATCGACAGGCCGGGGAGCGCGCTCGCGCAACTGACGGCAAGCGGGTACACCAATGCGGCCCTCTTCGGTACAAAAATCCACGTGATGTCTGCCGATCCGCACCGGGACGAGGCGCGCATTCGGGATGTCTTGAGCCGCTCCGGTGTCCGGGTCGAATCGGTGCGGACACGAACGCCCAGCCTTGAAGATGTCTTTGTGTCGCGGGTTCTGGCGCTGGAACAGGCGGCGCAGAAGGAAACATAAACCGGGTCGGCCGTTCTCTCGCCCCGTCATGCCTGTCATGAATCTCCGACGTATCAGAGCCGTGGCGCTCAAGGAATGGAAGGAGACGACGAGGGATCGGCCGTTTCTGTTGTTAGCCTTCCTGCTGCCTTCCTTGTGGTTGGTGGCGTTCGGCTATGGGCTGGTCCTGGATGTCGAGCAGATTCCCTTCGCGGTGCTCGATCGAGATCACAGCGAGCTGAGCCGGGATTATCTCTACCGATTCATGCAGTCGCGATATTTCTCGTTTCGCGGTTACGCCGATCATGAGCGGGCTCTCGATCGCCTGCTGACGGAGACGAAAATCCGGGCGGCGATCATTGTCCCGGAACGCTTTCAAGAGCGCTTGGCCGCAGGAGAGCCCGCGGCAGTCCAGACGTTGCTCGACGGAACCTTTCCGCTCCATACGGATATCGCGAAAGGCTATGTGATCGCCATCAATCAGGCGTTTACGGAGGAACGGGTGATCGATCATCTGCGCCGATCTCGCGGGTTCACGCAGGAGCAAGCCCGCCGACTGGTCCGTCCGCTGACGGTGGAGGTCCGGTACCTGTACAACGAGGAAGTCCGAAGCACCTGGTCCATGGTGCCGGCGCTCGTCATGTTCACCCTGATGTTGGCGACGCCGTTGCTCACCGCGCTGGGGGTCGTGAGGGAGAAAGAAACAGGTTCGATCTACAACATCTACAGCTCCACACTGAGCCGCGCCGAGTTTTTGACCGGCAAACTTCTTCCCTATGTCGCGATTTCGCTGGTGAACGTCTGGGTCCTGTGGCTGATTGCCGTCACGCTCTTTCAGGTCCCCTTCAAAGGGAGTCTGCTTTTCTTTTTCTCCGGATCCGTCCTGTTCGTCCTCTGCGGAACCGGCGTCGGATTGCTGATTTCCCTGCTCGTGAACACCCAAATGGCGGCCCTCATCATTACCATGGTCGTGGCCATGGTGCCGACGATTCTGTTTTCCGGCCTTCTGGTGCCCGTGTCGTCCTTGAGCCGGGGGGCACAGGTCCAGGCGCATCTCTTTCCCGCTATGTATTACACGGATATCGTCCGCGGGAGCTTTCTGAAGGGAGTGGGTCTGGACGTCATGTGGATCGATCTGTTGGCGCTGGCTATCTTTGCAACGGTCATGAGCGGGATTACGTATCGACTCTTCACCAAGAGGCCGAAGGCATGACGGAGGCGCCGTGACGAATACGCGTCGCGCCACCAGGTGGTGGCGTCGTCTTTCCGCCTTGACGTGGAAGGAGGTGCTGCAACTGGGACGCGATCGACCGCTGTTGTTGTTTCTGCTGTACTCCTTTTCGCTCTCGGTGTACATCAGCGGCGCCGGGATTACGATGCAACTTCAGAACGCCGGCCTGCTGGTGCATGATGCGGATCACAGCCAGTCTTCTCGCGAGCTGATCCACCGGTTTCAGCCCCCCTATTTCCGTTTCAATGGAGAGATCGCCGATCCTCGCCGGGGGATCCGACAACTCGACGAGGGCCGCGCGATGCTGATGTTGGAGATTCCTCCTCGATTTCACGAGGCGCTGGTCGGCGGAGAACAGACGGCGGTGCAGCTTCTGGTCGACACGACGAATGCGCCTCAGGGCCTCTCGGCGGCCGGTTATGCCGTGCGGATCGCCGGTGGGCTCGGTTCGGAAATCGGCTTAGCATCGCTCGGTCTTTCCGCGGCGAAGGCCAACCTGCCCATGGTCACCAGCGCCCATCGCGTGTGGTTCAATCCTAACCAGGACGAGACCTGGTTTCAGTCCATTTCCCATCTGTTGCGCATGATCACCGTGTTCGCGGTGTTGTTGCCGGCCGCCGCCCTGGTTCGCGAAAAGGAGCGCGGCACCGTCGAGCAGTTGCTGGTCTCGCCGTTGTCTCCTTTCCACATCATGTTCTCGAAGGTGCTTGCGATGTCCGGCGTCATTTTGACTGCGACGAGCCTTGCTCTGTACGGGGTGTTGCGTCCCGTCTTCCATGTGCCGATGAAAGGGCCAGCCTGGCTGTTTTTCCTGTTGAGCGCGTTGCATATTTTTACCACTGCCGGATTGGGTTTGGTGGCGGCGACCCTCGCCAGGAACCAGGCTCAGGTGGGCATGATGACGCTCTTCCTCGTGGGACCGATGATGTTGCTGTCCGGTATTACCACGCCATACGAGTCGATGCCCGGATGGGTGCAGATGGTGATGACATTGTCTCCACTTCGATACTACATTGACGTGACATACGGCGTGCTGCTGAAAGGTGCCGGTCTCGACGTGCTGTGGAAGTCCGTCGGCGCGATGCTCTTGCTCGGGGGAGGGTTGTTTGGCTTCGGGATGTGGCGGTTCCGGCGGCAATTCGAATGAGCGGCTGGCGACGGCTGCGGACTGCGATCTTCTCCTCGTTCGTCGCGTGCCTGGTGGGACATGCCTTCTCGGTAACAGGGGCGGAGTCCGATGTCGGCGGGAGCCGAGACGAGAAACCTGCCGTCGATTGCCGCTGCGAATCGGGGGCCGCCGGCGACGAGGCAACGGGGGCACGCCTCAAAGGAGTGCCGTTCCCGAGCGACGACGTGTTCCGCCCCCTCCTTGCCGATCCAAAACAGCCGCAATTCTTCGCGACCTACCAGGCGGTTCGCGCGAGACTGGCCAATACCTCGGCCAACATCGGGTCGGTCGGGTTCGGGGAAAACTTTGGGTTGTATTCGAAGCGGCGGGGATGCAATGGATGGCAAGACGGGATCTTGGGAGGGGTCTTTTCGCAATTCAATCTAGATGCGCCCTCCTCGGATCTGGTCAACACCGACTACGTGATCGGTATTCCGGCGAGTTGGCGGAGCGGGCTGGTCTCGCTGCGCGCTCGTCACGGACAGTTCTTCGATCAGAAGATCGACTTATTCGGCGTGAGGCTCTCTCTGACGTTTTGACTGAACCATGGCCGTGAACCGGTGAAGCGGGACGTCCATCTGGGTGAGAACAAATGACTGGCTCCGACCCATCGTTTCGGCGTAGGCTTGGGCTCACGACGGAAGCTCTGCCGATGAACCAGCACGTGGCGCCGACGATCAGGGTGAATCAGGACGGGATCGTCCAGTGCAGCGGAGGTTGGACGGTCTCTCAGTTGGCCGATCTGGAACCGATTGTCGAGGCCTGCGTCTGGCCCACGGTCAAACACTTGACGTGGGACACCAGCGAGCTGACCGCCATGGACGCCGGGGGCGCGGTGCTGATGTATCGAACCATGGCCGAACTGCAGCGGCGCGGGTATGCCGTTACGGTTCAGGGAGTGCGCAAAGAGTTCGGGCGGCTGCTCGAACGGGTCGGTCAGACCTGGGCGGCGAGCAAGGAGATCACGGCGTTCCGCCGAGGTCCGCTGGAACGGGTCGGTGCGGCCGCCTGGGAGGTCGGACGTAATTGTGTCCAAGGCCTCGCCTTCGTCGGCGAAAGCGCGAGCGCCGCGGGACGGCTGGCCATGACGCCGTTACGCATCCGCTGGCGGACGGTGTTCCGGAACGTGGAACGAGACGGCGTGAACGCCTTGCCCATCACGGGGTTGCTGACGTTCTTGATGGGGGTGGTGATTGCCTACCAGGGGGCGGAACAACTCCGACAGTTCGGCGCGAACATCTTTGTCGTGGATTTGGTCGGTATCTCGCTATTGCGCGAGATCGCGCCGATCATTGTGGCGATCCTCCTGGCCGGTCGATCGGGGTCCGCCTATGCCGCCGAGATCGGGACGATGAAGGTGACGGAGGAGTTGGACGCCATCCGCACGCTGGGATTGTCGCCGATCGACCTGCTCGTGATGCCGCGTGTATTGGCGCTGATCATTGCCATGCCGCTGCTCACGGTCTACGCCGATGCGCTCGGGGTGTTCGGCGGCATGCTGATCGCGCTGAGCGAGCTGAACATCAGCTTCACGGAATTTATTTCCCGTTTCGAGGAAGCGGTCGCCCTACGACATTTCCTCATCGGCATCGGCAAGGCGCCGTTCTTCGCGCTGATCATCGCATTGGTAGGGTGCTACCAGGGCTTTCAGATTCGGGGCGGCGTGGACCAGGTGGGCCGGCGCACGACGATGAGTGTGGTGCAAAGCATCTTCATGGTGATCGTGTTCGACGCCTTTTGCAGTATCCTGTTCAATTGGTGGGACGTCTGAGTGATGCACAGGGAGCCGATATCCCGATGATCCAAGCCGACATCCCTCCGTCCAACGCGGCAAGTCCGATCATCGAGGTCAACCATGTGAGCACCCGCTTCGGGAACGCCGTCGTCCACCGCGACGTGAGTCTGTCGGTCAAGTCGGGTGAGATCTTCGCCATTGCCGGCGGCAGCGGCTGTGGCAAATCAGTCCTGATGAGAGAGATCATCGGCTTGCAACAACCGACCTCGGGAACCGTACGGTTGTTCGGATGGGACGGTGCCGTCTATCGGTCGGGTCGAGTGCCCGACCTCTACCAGCGTTTCGGGGTCATGTTCCAACAGGGTGCCTTGTTCAGCTCGCTGACCCTCGAAGACAATGTCGCGGTGCCCCTGCGGGAATTCACATCGCTCAGCGAGCGGTTCATCCGCGACATCGTGGCGATGAAGATTGCCTCGGTCGGTCTGCCGGCAGACAGCGGGGCGAAGTTTCCGGACGAGCTGAGCGGCGGGATGCGCAAACGGGGAGCCCTGGCCCGCGCGATCGTAATGGACCCGGAACTGCTGTTTCTTGACGAGCCGACCGCCGGCCTCGATCCGATGAGTTCGGCCGCGATTGACGAGCTGATCCTCAATCTGAAGTCGCTGCTGGGTCTGACGGTGGTGATGGTGACGCACGATTTGGACCTGCTCTGGCGGGTCGCCGACCGGGTCGCGGTGCTCGGCGACGGTCGCGTCCTCGGCATGGGGACCATGGCCGAGCTGTCTCGATCCGAGGAGCCGGCCGTCAAACAATATTTCCACGGGCCCCGAGGCCGCGAAGCGGCGGCCAAACACGCATGGAACCACGAGTCAAATACATAGTCGTCGGCACCTTCCTTGCGGCCTTGGGGCTGGCCACGCTCGCGGGCGTGCTGTGGTTGGGTAAATCGGACTATCGCGGCAAGTACGATCGGTATTACGTCTACACGCACGAGTCGGTCTCGGGACTGAGCGAGAACTCGATTGTCCGCTATCGAGGGGTGGAGGTGGGGCGGGTGAAGGAGATTGTCTTGAATCCGGACAACCCGGAAGAAGTGCGGGTCACCCTCGATATCGTCAGCGGTACACCGGTCAAGACCGACACGGTGGCGATCCTGGTCACGCAAGGTCTGACCGGCTTGGTGACGTTGAACCTGAACGGCGGTAGCCGCGATGCCCCACCCTTGACCCTGGAAGGTCAGCAGGAGTACCCGGTGATCAAGAGCGCGCCGTCCCTGTTTGGCCGTCTCGATATGGCGCTCTCCAGGCTCCTGTCCGAGCAGGGGCTTTCGCAACTGGTCACGAGTCTGACCACGTTAAGCCAAAACGCCGCCGGCATGGTGGACGAGGACAATCGGGCCGCGCTGAAGCAGATGCTCAAGGATCTGGCGGACATGACCCATACGCTGGCGGCCCGGAGCGACCGGCTCGATCGTGGCGTCGTCGGCGCCGCGCGAGCGGCGGAGAACCTCGCCTCGATGACCGAGTCCCTCAACAAGCAACTCCCACCGCTGGTCGAACGAATCAACAAGAGCGCGGCAGCGCTGCAAACGATGACGGAAGAATTGGCTCAGACGAGTCGGACCGTCGGTGCGGTCGTTCGGGACAGTCAACCGGAGATCCAGCAATTCACCAGGCAGACGTTGGTGGAGACCGGCCAACTCGTCACGGAGATGCGCCAGTTGACGGCGAGCTTGCAACAGGTGGCCAGGCAACTCGAGCGGGAACCGAACTCGCTCGTGTTCGGCAAGGGCCGGGCCCCACGCGGGCCGGGAGAGTGAGAGAATGGCAACGGTGATCCGGTGGCGGGAGATCCGGAGGGTGACGAGTCTCTTGGCGGCCTGCGCCCTCTGTGTGGCGCTGGCCGGGTGTCTCTCGATCCCCCGTGAGACTCGGGACAGCGTTCATACGTTCGTGCTGACGCTGGATAGCCAGAACGCCGATAGACCGCCCGTCAAGCCAGGCGACGGCGTGTTGGTAGTCAGCATGCCCCAGGCCCAACCGGGATTTGAATCACCAAACATCGCCTACATGCAGCGTCCCTACGAGATCGGCTACTATGCGACCCATCAATGGGCCGAGTCTCCGGCGCGCCTGCTCCATCCGCTCCTGGTCCAGACGTTCGAGCGGACGGGTGCGTGGCGTGCGGTGGTGGCGATGCCGACGTCCGTTCGAGGAGATCTCCGTCTCGATCTCGATCAGGTCGTGCTGGTGCAGGAATTTCTCCAACGCCCGAGCCGAGTCCTGGTGAGCCTGCGGGCCCAACTCCTTGCGTTGCCGTCCTATCACGTGATCGGGAGTCGGCGGTTCGAATCGACGGAGCCGGCTCCGACCGACGATGCGTACGGCGGAGCCGTTGCAGCCAACCGGGCCGTGCAGGCGGTGGTGAAGGAGCTGGGCGACTGGCTCGCCGGCTGCGTGAATGCCCGCCAGGGCGGTGCCTGTTGAGATGCGCCAATCGATCAAGACCGGCCTCAGCTTCGGCCTGACCTCCGGAGTCATCACAACGCTCGGACTCCTGGTCGGATTACATGCCGGTACTCAGTCCCGGGTGGCGGTGATCGGGGGGATTGCCACGATCGCGGTGGCGGACGCCCTGTCCGATGCGATGGGCATCCATCTGGCCGAGGAATCCAAGAACAACGGGAGCGAGTTGGAGATCTGGGAGGCTACCGTCTCGACCTTTCTGGCAAAGTTCGTGATCGCGATGAGCTTCGTCGTGCCGTTGATCCTCCTGCCGCTGGATCAGGCGGTGCTCGTGAGCGTGGCGTGGGGCCTGGGCCTGCTGACACTCTTGAGCTACGGCTTGGCCAGGACGCAACGGATTGCACCCTGGAAAGTCATTGCCGAACACGGCGTGATCGTGCTGTTCGTGGTGGCGGTCACTCACTATCTCGGGGAGTGGCTTCGCACCATGCTCGAATGACCGGGCCGCTGCGAGTCCGCACCTTCCACGAGTGGCGTGAAATGGTTTATAGAGGGAGACGGCCATGTCTTCGCGAACCGATCAACATCGAAGAACGCTCCTTCTCGCCACGGATTTTCAAGTGCCGGCGAGAAGGGCCTTCTCCCGCGCGATCGTCCTGGCCTTGGCGATTCCTGCCAAGCTCGTGATCGCACATGTCATCAAGGCTGCCCCGCGACCGCGCCGTGCATCCGATTCGGACGGCCGATATCAGGGGGCGCTCAAAACGGCGGCAATGCTGGAACTGGGACGTCTGGCCCGCACCGCGCAGGATGCGGGCGTCGAGGTGGAGACCAGGCTTCTGTACGGCATTCCTTGGATCTGCATCCTGGAATCGGCGGAGAAATTGCGGCCCGAGTTGATCGTGCTCGGGACGCACGGGAAGGTCGGTTGGGACCGGCTGCAACTCGGCAGCACAGCGGAAGCGGTCGTGCGGGAGGCGTCTTGCCCCGTGCTCACGTTGCATGGCATGGTGCCGGGAGACGTGTCTCGTCACCCGGCACGGGTGCGATTGCGAAGGCTCCTGGTTGGAACGGACCTCTCCAACTCCACTCCGATCGTACTGCGTTATGCAGCGGGCTTGGCCAAGCGGCTTGATGCGTCCCTGTTGATTCTCCATGCCCTTGGACAAGGTCCGCGAAGTCGTGGCCTGCACCAGGTCTTCGGACCAACACGAGGAAATGCGTGGTCGAAGACGAGTCGGCAGCGGAAACTCGACCGATGGGTGTCGATGCTTCAAGCGCAGGATCTGCCGGTGGAGAGCCGCTGCGTTGACGAGACTCCTGTTGAAGCCATTGTGGGAGAGGCCGAGCGCTGGCGCGCAGACATGTTGATTCTGGGCACGGTGGGACGGCGAGGTCTGTCCCGGTTGATGCTTGGCAGTGTGGCCGAGGGGGTGATCAGGAGAGCCGGCTGCGCGGTCCTCACAATCCCTGTGGCGGCGACCCGTGGGTTGCGGAAGAGCCGGGCGCGATCATGACACGAGTTGGAGCGGAATGATCCTGCCTTTTGAATATCTGCTGCTGGGCGCTTCGGTACTACTCTTGCTCAGCGTGATCGCCAGCAAGGCTTCCTGGCGCTTTGGCGTGCCCTCCTTGTTGCTGTTCCTGGTCATCGGCATGTTGGCCGGATCGGACGGCCCTGGCGGCATCCATTTCGACAATCCACCGCTGGCCCAGTCCCTCGGCGTGGTGGCGCTCGCGTTCATTCTGTTTGCCGGCGGGCTGGACACCGAGTGGCGGAGAGTGCGCCAGGTCCTGGGAAAGGGGCTGATCCTCTCCACATTCGGGGTCGGCATCACGGCGCTCTTGGTCGGCTGGTATGCGACGACCGTGCTCAAGGTGTCTTGGCTGGAAGGGTTGCTGATCGGCTCGATCGTGTCCTCCACCGATGCGGCCGCCGTGTTCGCGGTCCTGCGCTCGCGGAACGTCAGGCTTCGAGGACTGTTGAAGCCGCTGCTGGAATTGGAGTCCGGGAGCAATGATCCCATGGCGGTCTTCTTGACCGTGGGACTGATCGGATTGCTGACGGGGTCCACGGCCTCGGTGGTCGACTTGATTCCTCGGTTCTTTCTCCAGATGGCGCTCGGAGCAGGGGTCGGATATGGAATGGGGACGGCCATGGCCTGGCTGGTGAATCGCCTCCAGCTCGAATATGACGGGCTGTACCCGGTGCTGACGCTCTCCCTGGTGCTGCTCGCCTACAGCGCGACGGCTACGGTGGGGGGCAACGGATTCTTGGCGGTGTACATGGCGGGGCTGATCATGAGCAGGAGCCAGTTCCGCCGCAAGCGCAGCGTGGTGCAGTTTCACGACGGGCTCGCCTGGTTGATGCAGATCGTGATGTTTCTCACGCTCGGCCTGCAAGTCTTCCCCTCCCAGCTCGTTCCCGTCGCGTCGGCCGGCCTGCTCCTGGCGCTGTTCTTGATGGTCTGTGCCCGTCCCATCGCGGTCTTCCTGACTCTCTCCTTTTCTCGGATCGGCTTGCGGGAAAAAATCATGGTGGCTTGGGTCGGACTCAGGGGGGCGGTGCCGATCATTCTGGCCACGTTTCCGTTAGTGGCCGGGATCCCGCAAGCGCCGATGATCTTCAACGTCGTGTTCTTTATCGTCTTGACGTCGATCCTGCTGCAGGGGACCTCGATTCCTCTGGTCGCGCGCTGGCTCAAGGTGGATGCCCCGCTCTCGATTGAGTCGTCAGGCGGAATGCTGGAGGTTCCGTCCGTCAGAACCGACACCGGCGCGATCATGGAGTTCAGGATTGCTTCCTCCTCCAGGGCGGTCGGCGAACGATTGTCCGACCTCGACCTCCCGGCCGAGGCCTTGTCGATCCTGGTCATCCGCCAAGGCCAATCGTTTGTTCCTCCTGCGACCCTGGAATTGCAAATCAACGACACGGTGGTGATCTTTGCGGACCGGGCCTGGATAGGGAATTTAAGCGCGTTGTTCGGATCGCCACCCGTGATGAAAGAGAGGAAAGAGGACTCCCCGCCCCGCGAGGTCCGACAGGTCCAAGCATGACGCGAGACCCGCTGGTCGCCTACTTTTCGATGGAGATCGGGCTTCAAGCCGGTATGCCCACCTATGCCGGCGGGCTCGGCGTGTTGGCGGGCGATACGATCCGCTCTGCGGCCGACCTCGACATTCCCATGGTGGCCGTGTCGCTGCTTCATCGGCGCGGGTACTTCTTTCAACAGCTCGATACGGCGGGGAATCAGAGGGAAGAGCCGGTATCCTGGGCGATCGATGACTTTGCCGAGGAGTTGGAGGCTCGGGCGGTCATTGAGTTGGAAGGGCGAACCGTTCATCTTCGAGCCTGGCGCCATCTGGTCACGGGAATTTCCGGCTCCACGGTGCCGGTGTATCTCTTGGACGCCGATCTGCCCGAGAACAGGGCGGAGGACCGGCGGTTGACCGATGTGTTGTATGGCGGGGACTCCTATTACCGCCTCTGTCAGGAGGTGATTCTCGGCATCGGCGGCATCCGCATGTTGGCTTCGTTGGGCTACCGGGATCTCTATCGCTACCATCTCAACGAAGGCCACGCGGCTCTGTTGGTGCTCGGGCTGCTCGAACAGCGGGTGGGGGAGAGACCGGAGCCGGCGATATCCTGTAAGGCGGTCTTGGAAGCCATGCGCGAACATTGTGTCTTTACGACGCATACGCCCGTGCCGGCCGGCCACGATCAGTTTCCGACCGATATGGCCCGCCGCGTGCTGGGCGAGCGCTTTTGGGCCATACTCTCGGAATGTTGGGACAATGCTCCATTGAATATGACGGAGTTGGCTCTTCGTAGTGCCCGCTATATCAACGGCGTGGCGATGAAGCATGGGGAAGTCTCACGCGGGCTGTTCCCCGGCTACCCGATCCACTCGATCACGAACGGGGTGCATGCCACGACCTGGGCCGCCCCGTCGTTTCAACGACTCTATGACCGGCATCTTCCCGATTGGCGGCGTGATTCCCTGTCCCTGCGCTACGCGGTCGGCATCCCAACTGATGAGTTGTGGCAGGCCCATCAGGAGGCCAAGCGCGCGTTGCTCGATGTTGTCAATCACGAGACGAACGCGGGAATGGATTGTGACGTCTTGACGATCGGCTTTGCGCGCCGGGCGACAGCCTATAAGCGATTTCTCCTGCTCTTTCACGACCTCGACCGGCTCGTGCGGATCGTAAGAGCCGCCGGTCCCATTCAAATCATCTTCGCCGGCAAGGCGCATCCCCGCGATCAGGAGGGGAAGGCCATCATTCGCCGTGTCCATGAGGTGAAGGAGCGGCTTCGAGACACGGTGGCGATTACGTATCTGGCGAACTACGACATGGAAACGGCGAAGCTGCTCTGCGCGGGCTCGGATGTCTGGCTCAACACCCCGATGCCTCCGTTGGAAGCGTCGGGGACCAGTGGCATGAAGGCGGCCATCAACGGCGTTCCGAGCCTCAGCGTGCTGGACGGCTGGTGGATCGAAGGGCATGTGGAGGGCGTGACCGGCTGGGCGATCGGGGAGCGGCTCGATACCTGCGACCGGCCGGAACCTGGACTGGATGCCTGCCATGCGGATGCCCTCTACGATGCGCTGGAGCACCGGGTCCTGCCCTGTTTCTACCGTGAGCGATCACGGTTTCAGGAGATGATGCGCCATGCCATCGTGCTGAACGGCTCGTTCTTCAACACGCATCGGATGGTGGCGCAGTACCTGCATATGGCCTATCAAGCGGTCGGTCGGTAGCTGGAGGAGAACGACCGACCGGAAGTGGCCGGTACGTAAGGAGACTGGCATGGACAAAGCACGAGGGCTCGCGGACGGTCTGATCCGAATCGCTCATATCGTGGTGATCGTTTCCGTCATCTGGGGGTGTCAGCCTATTCCAAAAGCCGATGAGCCTACCTCAAGACCTGGTGGAAACCCCGAGGTATCTCGTACACATGGTGAAGAGCTGTACCTCCGTCATTGCGCGGCGTGCCACGGTGCGACGGGGACGGGCGACGGCTATGCCGGTCTGAATCCGCCGCCGGCCGACCTGGGTTCGGCCAAGGTTCAGACTCAATTGGCTCCGCAGCTCATCAAGACGGTGCACGAGGGACGGCCTGATACGGCCATGGGTGCATGGAGACATATGCTATCCGACCAAGAGATTGAGGAGGTCGTGGCGCATCTTCACACCTTCCGACAGTGAGGTGCTGTGGCATCTCGCGCCAGTCTATCCGCTCGGCTGTGGCCTTAGTCTTCATTCAGCTCTCCTGCGCCATGATCTGGATCCTAGGACGTGTATCCGAGAAATCGCTGTTCTGACAGCGGCTTGGTCCACAAGACGCGGGTGCGGCGCGCTGGCATGATGGTTGCCAGTTACGGATGGAACATTGTCACAAGGAGGACCTAATCATGGATGCCAGACCGACGGGATCTCGCGCAGGCAGCAAGCGAGGCAAACAAGTACAACAGCCTACCACGCCGGCTGAGGCACAGGCGGCCGAAGCGGCCTCGGTTTCGAGAGTCGCCATTTATCCTGTCCGCACCTGCGAGGATCTCCACGAACAGATCCAGAATCGGGCATACGAACTCCATGCCTCGCGCGGGTACCGAGAGGGGGCCGCGCTGGACGATTGGCTCGAAGCGGAGCGGGAAATCCTGAGCCACCTTCCTCCCATGTGAGCGACAGGAAGGCCCACCTCGGCTCCTGATGTCACGGAATCACCGGCCGAGCCGTGAATCCTTTCCACGCCTCTTTCCCTCGAAGTGGTAGCGAGGAGGGAGGTGACACCCATGAATCTGAACGAATGGTTGCGTCTGATTGCGGGCGCATTCGTGCTGTTGGCGATTGTGCTGGGAGCGACGGCGCATCCCTACTGGAATTATTTCGCCGTGTTTGTGGCGGCCAATCTGATCCAGTCTGCCTTCACCGGCTGGTGCCCGATGATGGCCCTCTTGCGGAAGTTGGGTGTGCAGGAGTAGAGGGACGCCGAGTTCAACCGAAGCTTGGTAGAGAAAGAGAAGGCAAGTCTTTCAAGTTTGGTATGAAGGCGAGAGGAATCACTGAAGGCGTTGTTCCGGCGGCGTCGATGCAGAGGGGCTTCGCCCAATGAGCCGCCGGCTCAAGCGAAGCTTGATATGGAGGGGAGCCCATGGTTCCACATCGAACGGCGACATCTACGGCCTGGTTGCGAAGGAGACGTGCGCGCATCCTCTGTCTTGGTGGTGCTCTCGTATGGATCGGCGTGCTCGCTCTCGTCACGCAGGAAGCCGAGGCGCAGGCTGTTCGCACCGTGACGTTGGAAGAGGCGCTCGACCTGGCGTCGCAGCGCAGCCCCGTGCTGCGGGCTTCTCGGCAGGAGCTGCACTCCGCAGAGGCCCAGCAAGAGATTGCGAAATCGGCTTATCTTCCGAAGCTGGACGCGATCGAAGCCTGGACCAATACCAATAATCCGGCTCAAGCCTTTGCCATCCAGCTCAACCAGGGCCGGTTCACCCAAGCGGGATTCGACATCAATACGCTCAACCGTCCCGGGTCGATTGAGAACTACCGATCGGCGCTGAACCTCGTCCAGCCCATTTATAACGGTGGACGCGAACAACTCGGCGTCAAGATTGCCGAGTTGGGGCAGCAGGCCTCCACCGAAGGGCACGAACACACCAAACAACGCGTGGTCTTTGCCGTCACCAAGGGCTATTACGACCTCGCGCTCGCGAAAGCGGTTCGGAAGGTGGCGGCGGATGCGGTGCAGATTGCGGAGGCCAACGCCAGGCAGATCGCCGCGCGGTACATGAGCGGGGCCACGGTGAAGTCCGATCTTTTGCAGGCGGATGTCCGTCTGGCAGGGCTGCGGGAAGAGTCCATCCGCGCGGAGCATGTCCTCCACATCACCGCGATTGCCTTGCAGCACGCCATCGGGCTGGATGAGGCCGTCGATACGGCCGACAGCCTGTCCCAAGGCACGGCCGCCCAGCCAAGATTGGAGGCGGTCTTGGCGCGCGCGCTCGAGTCCAGGCCGGACTATCGCATGATGGCCGCGGAGCTGCGCAAGGCGCAGATGACCACCAAGTTCAGCAAATCGTCGTATCTCCCCAATCTGAATCTTCAGGGTAGCTTTGAGAACAACAGCACCTTCCCCCTGGGACCGAACGGTCAGAGCAACTACGGAGCCTTCGGCATGTTCAGCGTGAACCTCTTCAACGGGCTCAGCGATGCCGCGCATGTTCGCAAGGCGCGGGCGCAAGAAGAAATGGCGCGCGAGCAGTTGGAAGCGAAGCGTCGCGAAATCGAGGTGGAGGTTGTCGAAGCCTATTACGGTGTCGCAGCGGCCAAGGAGCGGATCGGTGTGAGTGAAAGCGCCGAGGCTCAGGCCGAGGAAAATCTGCGTATTATCGGCAACCGGTATCAATCCGGAATCGCGCCGGTTTTGGATCTCCTGACGGCCGAGCTTGTCCTCAATCAGACCAAGCAGAACCGGCTGCGCTCGCTCTACGATCTCAAGGTCGGGCAGGCCAGATTGACGCTCGTGAGCGGAGAGGGGCGGAGTTGAGCGATACGGCACGGCTAGGCTTGTCACAGCGGCGTATGCGCAGTCGCAGGAGAATCGTTCATGAATAATGCGGGATAGGTCACTGGTCATCAGCTATTGGGCGAGAAGACCGACATCCTCGCCAATGACTACAGACTGATGACCGATGACCTTTCAGCCCGTATTGACGGGTAACGAATGACGCCGAACGTATGACAGATGATCTTGCGACGATTGCGACAGAAACTCTCGGCGGGAACAAGTTGAGCCGGATGACCGAGAAGATCCTGTTGATCCTCTTGTGTGGCGGGCTCGCCGGCTGTGGCCCTCGGGAGGAGCCGGTTCAGCCGGCCGGGACATCCGCCGCGCGTCCTTCGATCCAAGCCGCGACCATCGAGGTGCGGAGCCTGCCGGTGCCGCTGCGAGTGGAGGTGACGGGACTGGTGGCCTCGGTCACGCAGGCCACGCTGTCCGGCCAGATCCAGGCCGCGGTCAAGGATGTGCGTGTGCGCGAAGGATCTCCGGTGAAGAAGGGGGAGATCTTAGTCCTGTTGGATGACCGAGATCTGCGTGCCGAGTTAACGCGAGCCGAGGCTGAGGCGGACAATGCGAAGGCGCACCTGAAACGGATGAGGGACCTGTTCACGCAGGATTCCGTGGCCCGACAAGAGCTGGAAAATGCCGAACGAACGTTCAAGGTGGCGGAGGCCAATCGCGCCGCCGCGCGGACAAGGGTCAGCTACTCGGTTGTGACGGCTCCATTCGACGGTCTGGTGACGGAGAAATTGATTCATGCCGGAGAGCTGGCTTCGCCGGGACGGCCTTTGCTCAAATTGGAAGATCCGCAGCGGTTGCGCCTGGAAGTGACGGTGGCCGAGGGCGACCTGAAATCCCTCTCGCGCGACGACCGGGTGCCCGTGACGATCGATGCACTTACCGGTCAATCACTGGCCGGCTCCGTGGCCCAGATTCTCCCCACCGGCGATCCGGCTACCCATACGGTGCTTGTCAAGATCGACTTGCCTCCAACGTCGGGACTAAAGACCGGCATGTTCGGGCGCATGCAACTGGACAAGGGGACGGGGCGGACCTTGGTCGTCCCTCGCACAGCGGTGATCGAGCGGAGCGACCTCACGGGCGTCTATGTCGTCGGCTCCGACTCCCTGGCGCATCTCCGTTGGGTCAAATTGGGACGGCCGGTGGGTGATCAAGTCGAAGTCCTTTCCGGTCTCAACCAGGGAGAGCGTGTGTTGATGCAAGGAAGGCAAGGCAATGAAGGGGTCCGCGTCGAGGCTGACCAAGCGGTCGCCTCGCCTGCGCCGGAGTCAAGCCCGTGAAACGCCAACCGCCAATTGGCGATCGAGGAAGAAGGGCGGCGTTCAACGTCAGTTGCCAATCGGATGGAGTTCTGGTCAACCGTCATCCGTCGACCGTCAAACCATAGGGTTCAGAGAGAATGCATCGTGTCATCTTCAACCAACGGGTGACGCGTGTTGATCGACGAATGATGGCTGACGGTGTTTGGGTTGGGCGTTTGCCGAGTGACAATTGACCCATGATCCAATCCTCTCGTATCGGTCTTTCTGGGCGGCTGGCCGGCCTGTTCCTCGGGAGCAAACTCACCCCCCTCATCGTGGTCGGGTCGTTGTTGCTGGGCCTGTTCGCGGTCTTGCTTACCCCGCGCGAGGAAGAGCCGCAGATCATCGTGCCGATGGCCGATGTGTTCCTGCCGTTTCCCGGAGCCTCCTCGCAGATCGTCGAACAGCAACTGACCAAACCGATCGAGCGCAAGATCTCCGAGATCAAGGGCGTGGAATATGTCTATTCGATGTCGCGACCTGGAGGCGCGCTGATCATCGTCCGATTCCATGTCGGCGAGCCGATGGAACAGAGCCTCGTGGACCTCTACGACAAGCTGATGTCCAACCGGGACATCTTCCCGTCCGGCGCCGGCCCGTTTCTGGTCAAGCCGCGGGACATCAATGACGTCCCGATCGTGACCCTCACGCTGTCAAGCGATCGCTATGCCGACGACGAACTGCGCCGGTTGGCGGAACACGTGTTGGAAGAGGTCAAGAAGGTGTCGGGAACGTCCGGAGGATTCCTGGTCGGCGGGCGACCCCGCGAGATCCTGATGCAGATTGACCAGGCTCGCATGAAGGCCTACGGCGTCACGCCGCTGGAGGTGGCCGGGGTGATCCGGGCGGAGAACCTGGCGTTGCCGGCCGGGCGATTCCAGAGCGAGAACCGTGAATATGCCCTGGAGACCGGCCGGTTCCTGCGCTCCCGAGAGGATGTCGAATCGCTTGTGGTGGGGGCGCGTGACGGCCGGCCGATCTATTTGCGCCAGGTCGCCGACGTGATCGACGGGCCCGGGGAAGTCACCCAGTACGTCTGGTTCGGATTGGGCGCTCCCAGTGTCCGTGAAACATCACAGGTGAAACGTGACACGAGCGGGACCTCGTCCCAGGTCTCGCCGCTCACTGCTCACGAGTCGCCCGCCGTGACCGTCGCGGTGGCTAAACAGCGGGGCGTTAACGCCGTGCAGGTGTCTCGGGAGGTCCTCCGGGCGGTCGAGGTGATGAAGGGCCGAATCATTCCGACGGACGTTCGGGTGACGGTGACGCGGGACTATGGGGAGACGGCGAACGAGAAGGCCAACGAGTTGCTGTGGCATCTGCTTATCGCCGTGGTGGCCGTCGTCGTCTTTTTGGGACTCGCCCTGGGGCCGCGCCCGGCGCTGGTCGTTTCGATCGCGATTCCGTTGACGCTCGCGCTCACGCTCTTCACCTCGATGTTGATCGGCTACACGATCAACCGCGTCACATTGTTCGCGCTGATCTTCTCGATCGGCATTCTGGTGGATGACGCCATCGTGGTGGTGGAGAACACCTATCGCCATTTGCAACTCCGCCGTCGTCCTCACCGCGATGCCGCGATCTATGCCGTGGACGAGGTCGGCAATCCGACCATCTTGGCCACATTCACGGTCATTGCGGCACTGTTGCCGATGGCCTTTGTGTCGGGCCTCATGGGTCCCTATATGAGACCCATCCCGGTGAACGCCTCCATCGCGATGTTTTTCTCCTTGCTCGTGGCTTTCGTGGTGATTCCCTGGTTCTGCCAGGCCTGCTACCGCCCCACGGTCGTCATGTCGGCCCTGGATCACGAGGGCGATGCGGACGGCTGGACCTATCGCTTCTATCAGCGCCTCTTCATGCCGCTCCTCCGCCGACCGTTCCTCACCTACGCGCTGCTGGCGAGCATTGTCGTGTTGCTGCTCGGATCATCCGCGCTGTTCTATACCCGTCATGTGGCGGTCAAGATGTTGCCGTTCGACAACAAGAGCGAACTCCAACTCGTCATCGACATGCCGGAAGACACGACCTTGGAAGAAACGGCGCGCGTCGCCAAGTCCTTGACCCAGTTCATCGGTCGGGTGCCGGAGGTGCGGGACTACCAGGCCTATGTGGGAACCGCCGCTCCGTTCAACTTCAACGGCCTCGTCCGGCATTACTTCCTTCGTGATGGCGCGCATCAGGCGGATATCCAGATCAACCTGCTGTCGAAAGGCGAGCGGGCAGCCCAAAGCCATGAGATCGCGCAACGGCTGAGACCCGAAGCCCAGCGGATTGGTCGCCAATTCGGCGCCAACGTGAAGATCGTCGAGGTGCCTCCGGGGCCTCCGGTCCAATCGGTACTGGTGGCGGAAGTGTACGGGCCCGACTATGAGAGGCAGCGAGCCATCGCGAAGGAGGTGCGGGCGCTCTTCGAGGCGACCCCCGGCGTTGTGGATGTGGATGACCTGATCGGACAGGATCTCGTCAAGTATGTGTTCACGGTGGACCGAGCTAAGGCCGCGCTGGCCGGGGTTCCGTCGGAGGACATCGTGAAGACGCTGCGCATGTCGATGGAGGGCACCAAGGTCGGCCTGATGCATATTCCGAACGAGAAAAGTCCGGTACAGATCGTGTTGCGACTACCGCTGTCCGAACGGACCGGGCTGGAGCATTTCGGCGAGATCGCGCTCCGGCGGGCCGGCGGAGGGATGGTGCCGCTGTCCGAGCTGCTGCGCTTGGAACAGACGGTCGAGGACAAGACCATCTATCACAAGAATCAGAAGCCCGTCGTCTATGTGGTGGCCGATGTCGGAGGACCCGGCGCGGAACAGGCGGAGAGCCCGGTCTACGGTGTCTTGGGGGTGGGCGAGAAGCTGTCGCAGTATCGTCCCGCCGAAGGCTACGAGATCGAGCAGTATTACACGGCCGCTCCCTGGTCCGAGCAGCGGTTCGCGATGAAATGGGACGGCGAATGGCATATCACCTACGAGACGTTCCGCGACATGGGCCTGGCGTTCGCGGTCGCCATGCTGCTGATCTATTTGCTCATCGTGGGTCAGTTCCAGTCCTTTGTGACGCCGCTGATCATCATGGCGCCGATCCCGCTGACCTTGATCGGCATCGTGCCGGGCCACTGGATTACGGGCTCCTATTTCACGGCGACCTCCATGATCGGCTTCATCGCGCTCGCGGGCATCATCGTGCGGAATTCGATCCTGCTGGTGGACTTCATCGAGCTCCAGGAAGAGGAGGGCCGGTCGCTGGCCGAGGCGGTCATCCGTGCGGGTGCCATCCGCACACGTCCGATCCTGTTGACGGCGGCCGCGCTCATGGTCGGCGCCTTTGTCATCGTCTTGGACCCGATCTTTCAGGGCCTGGCGGTCTCGTTGCTGTTCGGGGTGGGCGCCTCCACGGTGCTGACGCTCGTCGTCATCCCTGTGCTCTACTATCTGGTCTACAAGGGCAGGCCCCAGCCGGCCGGACAGCCGGTGCAGGTTGAAGTCCGCGGCGATGAGGCTCAGGCTGGAATCTTGACCGCGCCGAAACCATAAGAGGAAAGGAAGAGCTTCCGACAGGTTGCGGAAAACGCGATTTGTCTGCTTCGACAGGCTGCTATGTGGATGTCAAGTGGATGGACACAAGAATCCTCTTTCGGTTGTCAGCTGCGTGTCCTTTCAGGCCAAAGAGAGACTGGCTGCTATGCGTGGCACGGCACACGGCCGTC
>JBFWWG010000002.1:0-268710 GCA_050246315.1 Nitrospiraceae bacterium
CGAAGATGAAGCGCCACGGAGATTTTGCGCCACGATGAACCGGGCTTTGGCCTCGCCCTTCAGACTGCGGCGCGCAGGACCAACGCTGAGAACAGAGGCAAAGTCGACCAAGGTCAGGTTCGCTTTGTCGGCCAGTTGTTGCTGTTCCGCAAACTCGGCTGCCGACGCGGGCATGACAGACGCGGGGGGGGGGCGCGCCGCGTTGCGAGCGCCATCGCTCCTACGGGGATGGACCATTGAAGCAGACGACTTATGACTTTCTCCTCCTGTTGTTGTGTGTGCGGCTTGACGCATCACCTGTGTAGGTGCTGTCCCCTGATTGATCGACCCGGTTATCTCATTTTGAAGGCTCCACTATGAAGTGTCCCCATTCCTACGAAGACGCCATCACTGGCTCGACTTCCTGAACTCCATCGTCCCGCCGCCCGCCAGATCCATATACAGACCGTTTTCCTCCAGACGCCAGGCCCTGACCGCCGCCACATCGGCCAGAAACTGCCGGTCCAGCGGTTCAGGCGGACAGGCGGCCATGGCTGAATGGGTCACTGAAAAGGTCGGGTGCGCCCTGTCCAGGTGAGAAGGTCCTCCGGCCCGGTTGCCGTCGGCCCGGACATTGAGTTGTTCGTCTGGCTTGAGGCGAAAGGTATAGTGCTGTGGCTCTGTCGGCGTCGTCGAGGTTCCATCCACGCGGGCGGTACTGTGCCACATCCAGACCTGATTCGCAACGGAGTTGGGAGCTATTGTTGAGGGTCGTTGACCTTCACCAACCGTCTGCCTTGCAACGCATAGTAAATCCTGCTGCGTTTGGTCGGGCAACAGATCGGATCGTCAGGAGCCTGGATGGTCAGGTCAAGGTTAACGAGCCCCCGTTCGACGGCGATCGAGTTCACGCGAATGCGATCGCCGAGGTGCGCACGATCCATGAGGATCCAGAGATGTTCCTGTTGCGACATGAGATAGAGGTCGGAGAAGACACCACTGCCGCCGGAATCCGTCACGATCACGAGGGCCACGATCGTGCGGCCGTCGATGGTGCCCATTGCCACGAAGTCGGTCAGTCGGACCACAACCTTGGAGGCTGAGCCAGGCGCGGCAGGTTCCTCGTAGAGACCCTCGGCGAGCGAGGCCTGTCCGTTCTTCGTCCACTCCGAGGGGTAGGTCATGTTGCGCAGAATTTCACGGACCTCACGCTCCGCCTCTGCCATGGTGTTTTCGATCGGTGTCAAGGCGGGCAAGAGAAACACCGCCAATAGGAGACGTCCCATCGCGGGCCGTCGCCCGGGGCCTGGGTCGCGTAACGGCTGCTTGAAACAATTGTCGCGGTCGGGGCTATGTCCCAATGGATCCGTTCGAATCGAATGGGAGTGAGGTGAAATGGAAGAGGGCGATTCCGGCGGAAGAAGCCACATTGAGGGATTCCACTTCTTCTCGGGTTGTAATATAGAAACGGTCGGTCGGCAGGTGGCGCAGCTCATCGGTAAGGCCTCGGCTCTCATTTCCGAAGGCCAGAACCGAGCGCGCGGGTCTTCTGATAATCGTGGGAAGCGAGACTTCTTGCTTTCGATCTGAATCTCCTGCATACACGCGATAACGATACCGTTGGATATCCGCGAGGGTTGTCCCGGGCAGAACGGAAATTTGGAGGAGGGTGCTTGCAGTCGCGCGCACGGCCTCGGGACTGAAGGGATCTGCGGAGGTCGCGTGGAAGCCGACCGGCAGGGCGTGCGTCACATGCGTTGTGCTTCACCTCCATGTGTTCACTGATCCAAGCCGCCTCGCTAACGGGTGAAGTCATTGCATGGTCATTCCCCCATGGCCTTCCTAATCTCGGGTTCGTGCTGGGCGATGACTTTTTGAGCCGCCAGGACCACGAGATCACGGTCGCAGGTGGATTTTAAGAAGAGCCGTGTCACGACTCCGGCCAGATGCTCGGAGACCTCCCGCGGAGACTTCCAGTTCACGCCTTCTTTTTTGCAAGACTCGGGCAGGTCGCTCAGGTCCTCTGTCCACCGAGCATCGGTGTGCTGGAGGCGAATGAGGACGAACTGTAATCCTGCAGGCAACAGCCCCTGCTGCTGGGCCACCCGGAAAAAGAGGCCGCGATAGGCCAGGGAGCGTTCTTCCATGATGCTCGGAATCCGCGTATAGTCGGCGTCGAAGAACGAGAAACCCTCTTTCCGATGATTGAGCAGTTTGCCCCCGACATCGAAGGGAAACGAGCTGTCGAATGCCAGGATCACCGCGCGCTTGGCGCGCCCCTCCTGTAGCTGCTTCAAAGCGACCATGAGTAGAGACTCGGCGCCGGAGTTGTCCGCCATGCCGCCATCTCCAATGTGCCAGTACTGGTCTTCGCCTTCGATGCCCACCGTGATCGGTCCGATGATGGGAGGAAAGGACATGGACCCCGCCACGGCGGCCGCAACTCTGAATTGACACTTGTCGAGTTTCAAGTCCTCCGGAGTGCGACTCTGCAAGTCCTCCCATCTGGTTCGCAGAATCTGCTCGGCCTCGGGGGGCACATTCTGCCACCCGGGTTTCTGCTCGAGATCGCTGATGAAGTCGTACCGCAGTGCGTTGCGCTCCAGTGAACTCAGCACGAGGCGACGCCCGTCGTTATACAAGGTGGTGTTGACTAGAAAATACGGGCTGTCGCCACTCGCCTGCCGCTGGGCCAACTCTCGAAACCTGATCCCCTTGAAATAGCGATCCTCCAGGATTTCGGCGAGTGACCTGGCCGTCCAGGCCGGATTGGCCATCCGCAGTCTCGACAAATTCCGCCAAAGCAGCGGCCACTCATAGTCGGTCACCATCGCTTCCTTGAATTCGGCAAAAAAGTCTTTGTACGCCTCCGTCAATTGACCGTCCGAGGTCAGCATCGGCACCTTGCGGGGGGGCTTCAGCACGTTGTAATAGGCGGAGGCCAGGCTTCCGCCCGACACGCTGGAGATGTACGAGACCTGTTCGAGCAACGAGTGTTGTTCGGGGCCGACCCGTAGTTGACTCAGGGTTTCAAAGGCGCTGGCCGCGTATAGGGCGGCTCGACTCCCGCCTCCGGATACTGAGAGACCGACAAGGACCTCACGGTCAGGCGCCGGCTGCGTACAGTCCGGCAACACAGTCGAAGGTTTGAATCGCATCACCGGCGCTGTTACGCATCCCGATGCTGTGAGTCCAAGGACGAGACAGAGTACTGCGGAGATCCAAATCCTGGCAGATGACGTGATTCGCATGAGAACGGGCATTGTAATCCTCCATAGTCCTGCTCCCATTCCTGTGCTGCCAACCTCTGGATCAGGCTGATCGGACAGAAGTTGATGTACGCTTCTGGAAACTGACTCACTACCGCGCGCCAGCGGTCCACCATCCTGGTTCAGATGATCGGATTCTCATCTCGATATCGTTTCGGCCCGCTCAAGCTGCTCGCGCGCCTTGCGTTGCATGCTCTGAGCTTGCATGGAGAGTTTATACGCGGCGTAGTACTTAAAAATGTTCCGAACATAGGTGGTCGTTTCCAAGCCGATCTTCTCGGCGGTGACGATCTCGACGTTATTGACCCACTTATCGGGATCAAACCCTCGTTTGGCGGCCAGCTTGCGCATTTTTGCAATCCTTCCCGGGCCGGCGTTGTAACTCGCGAACGCGAAGAGCGGTCGGTCAAACTCACTGAAATGTGCGTCCGGAAAATGGAGACTCATCAACCTGTCCATATATTTCGCTCCCGCATGGATATTGGACTCCGTCATCGTGATGTCGCCGACCTTCATTTCCGCCCCGGTCTTCGGCATGAGCTGCATGATGCCGATGGCGCCGACGTGGCTGCGCTTGCTCTGATCGAGGAGCGATTCCTGGTAGCCTTGCGCCACCAACATAAGCGGATCGAAGCGGTATCGTGTTCCGTACTTCTCGAACAGGGCGATTGTTTGTTCGAAGCGCTTCCATTCGGCGGTGTCTGTCGGGTCCTTGATTTGCTTAATGCGGCTCATGTACGCCGTGAGCCGGGACTCGACCAGACGTTGTTTCGCAACATAGCGTTTGTAAAAGTCATGGATCTCCGCGTCCAATCTTGGACTGTGCTTGCGGATCGCCCAGCCGATTCTGTCGTTCGCGCGCACACTGATGTCGGCCCGAACATGGATGTTCGGGAGGATCTGAGCCCAGATGTTTGCCAGCCAGTCTTTCACGACGGTCGCGTCAAAAAGGCCGGCATTCAACATCTCCATGATGTCCTCGTCTTCGAGTTCATCGGGCAGGAGCGTGAGAACGACGGAGGGTTTCCCCTCTGTTCTAAAACGATCATTCAGCGTCATCAAGCTCTCATAGTAACTTGAAGCCTTACGCACATGGATGACCTTGCCGGCGAGGTCGTCAAGGGAGCGGATCGCAGGCGACTTCGGACCGGTCAGCAGCAATTCCGATACCATCGGAAGACCGGCCGGAGCAACAAAGTCCACAACCTTGAGCCGCTCGGGGGTGACCGTCAAATTGCCTGCCGCAATGTCGCCGAGACCATTCGCCACGTCTGTGAAGATCCGGTCCCGCGTCGCAGGGACCATGATGACGGTGAGCGGGCGGTTCCGCAGCCGTTTCGCGTACTTCTGGTTGAGATAGCGTTCGAAGTCTTGTACGAAGTCGGCGGCGATGCCCCTCTGGCGGCCCCTATCAGTGAAGTACAGAGTCCGACTATAGGGGACGAGGACCCGGATGACGCGACGCTCGAGCAGGTGATCAAAATCGCCTGTCCACTGTCTTCTGGTGAGATCCGGAGATCGTGCCTGCGTCGTGTCATGTTCAGACACGGGAGCAGGTTCTTGTGCTTGCCCCGTACTCCCCGAAAACAGCATCAGCAGGCAGACGAATAAATTCGGGAGGTTCGCCCTTCGTCGACCGCTGGGGTTCTGTGCGAACGTCATGATGGTACTCTGAACGCGCAAGGGTGACCGAAAGGAGCGCGGTCATCCGATGGTCCTTCCTTCGCCGGTTGGTCGAGGCGCCTCACGATGTCATCGGTTCGCATGCGGCCCTTGCGGCTTAACGGCTCACATCCGGTGGGAAGATCACAAAAGAGGCAGACAATCGCACGCGGGACATTATATTGTGTGCCTTCGTGTACGCCCTTCGTCCCGCACGCCGTTCTGGCGAACGAGGCGAGGGGCGTCTTCAGCGTAAGGAGCAGCTCCAGATCGTCAGCGTTGCGGTATGGAAAAACATCGGTGCGGGCGCTGAGCCCGTATACTCGACGGCGATCGTCAGCGGGAGAGACGCCAGCAACCAATGCACCGAGGGCTTCATGAAGCGACATCGTCCGCGAGATGACCTGGACGATCCTATCCCACCTTGTATCCTTTTCCCTCCAAACAGACGCCGTAGGCTCGATTGAATTTCTGCTGATTCGCCTGGCGATCTGCCGCTTGCTCCTGGACCTGGTGTTGGTACTCCATCTCGGCGCGACGTCGTCGCACCGCACCCGCGCCGCCTCCGACGGCAGCCCCGATCGCGGCACCCTTGCCGGCATCGCCGCCGATGGCGCCCCCGATTGCGCCGAGCGCCGCGCCCCCCGCCGCTCCGCGTACGGCTTGCCCGCCTTGTGGCGGAGGCGGCGGAGCTGCGGCGGTTTGCTGATTGGGGTCGATCCCGGTCTGTTCCTTGGCCCATTTGTAACAGGTGAATTGATCCAGCTCTTGCTGGTCCTTGGATTGTCCCTTTTCAGGAAAAATAAACATTTGGGCATCAATGTCAGTTGAGATGCCTATCAGAACGACGAGCAGTGGCATGCCGGCAACAAAGCCTGTACGAGTCATAGATGCCTCCGAATGGTTTGCGATGGTGGGTGTGCCTATTGTCAATTCTTCTCCGGGATTCGATAGGTCAACGAAGGCCAGACGGCAACGCCCTCGCCTTCCTGTTCGGCAGTCTCGAAACCCGTCACGGTCGTCATCTGACGCACCAGAATGCGCGAGATCATTTCCCCTTCTCCGGTAATGCCCTCGAATCGTCCTGTGCCCCCTTCGATCTTGAAGGGTCCGCGGCAGCCTTCCAGGTCCCCGGTACAAGAGAACCGTGCGTAGATGCGGTTGCCGTCCTCATCAGTCAGAATGCAGCGCCCCTGCCCCGTCTTGGTCATCGTCTTCAAATCACCTTCGGCGGTGGCGGGACAGACGATGGACGCGGCATGCAGGGCGCCTTTCCCGTCATCGACAAAGAAAGTTCCGCTATACACCCCCACCAAATAGGCTTGGTCCTGGCCGACCGGAAACACGAACGAGCGCGCCCTCCATGTGGCCGTCGCCTTCACCGTGCCTTCTTCCGCGCCGACAACAGAACCGGAACCCACGAACATCGCAAGAGCCGCCAACACCGCAATCCCCATCATTTTCATGTTTCCCCTCCTCTGGCATTCCGCTAAACATGCCCTTCGGTGTGAAATGGACGCCGAAGGTACCTCCTGTGAGTAAGAACCAGTCATGCAGATGTTGCTTGCCGAACCGTGGCCAACTCCGGAAACGGCTACCTGTGCAAAGCGGTTGTCGTCGATCAACGTTATAGTGGGCGAGTGTTGCGTTCCGTAAGTTTCGGTAATAATCCGTTCGCCCTGAGCGTGCCGAAGGACGCCCACTTTCAAGGAGTTCCGTTCATGGTTCGACAGGCTCACCACGAACGAACTTGTGGGATGCAACACGAGGAAATCACGATGACATCACATCGTTGCTCCGGTGCGGCAACTATCGCTGAACCGCGAGGTATTGTCCACTGCTCCGTGTCGCCCTCCGTGCACTGACCGAGGAAGAAACGTCGTTCAACTCGCAATCCATCAGCCAAGAGCTTCCCCCGGTCAGCTCGGCTTCTGGGATTCACGCCCAGATTGAACTCATCCGACGTACCGGCTCTCTTTGCAACCTCGCGGGCGCGACCTTCCTCCCAAACATGCTGTCTCGTGAGGGCCATGGCCTATTCTGTATATTGCACGTGCACGGTTTCGACCTTCCCATTGAAGGCAAACGGAGCCTTGTCGAAGTAGTCCAGTGACACCGGTGATCCTAGGTCCGTCCCGATATCGAGGCAATCATTCGCGGTGAACAAGAGCGGCGCGGATACCGGCACGATGTTCGGTCCCACCTCCACCCCTTGGACCTGCGCCACCTTATCCGCCTCCTGCCCGTTGACCTTGGTGACCGTCTGAACCTCCTTGCCGTTCACCTTCAGGACGATCTTCAGCGGACCGCCCGGTTTGGGGACGACATAGGATGTCATCACTTCGATCTTCACCTTCCCGGCCGGAAGAGTATCTTTGCTGCACATGCGCGTCCGCATGATCTCGAACAGGTTGTATTCATAGCACAGGATGCCATCTTTCACGTACGTGGTGAGGCCCGCGGAGAACGCACCTAGGGCATACAAAACGCCGTTGGCATTCGCGGGAATATCCGCGTCGATCGTGACCTGGTTCGGCTTATTTCCCAGGCCCGGCGCGGCGAATTCCGGCATGCGCGTGACATCGCCCGCAAAGGTCCACTCCTTATATGGTGTCGCAATGCGTTGCTCCGGGTGAAAGACCGGAATATAGAGCCCGCCACCGACGGGATACACATCGTTCCGCGCTGCCTCGATGGCGAACATCTCTTTCATCTGAGCGAGTTTCTCCGGCATCTTGGCGGCTAAGTCGTCGGCCTGTGTCCAGTCTTCGTCCAGATTGTACAGCTCCCATCGATCCTTATCCGGTGTCCATTCCAGGATGCCGGGTGGGAGTCCGGGAACCCAGGGGATTCGTGGGCCGAAGGCCGAGGCGATCCACCCGTCGTGGTAGATGGCCCGGCTTGCCATGACCTCAAAATACTGAGTCAGCTTCCGTCCCTTGGCCCTCGGGTCGCCGAACGTGTAGGCCAGGCTGATACCGTCGATCGGGTCTTGCGGCACGCCGTTCACTTCGCGCGGCGGGGTGATCTTGAGCAGATCATAAATGGTCGGGGCGATATCATTCACATGATGAAATTGGGTGCGCGGCGTCCGGTCATGCGTAATCTTCTTCGGCCACGACACGGCCATCGGCTGGCGAGTTCCGCCGAAATGCGACGCCACCAGTTTGGTGGCCTGGTACGGCGTGCTGCCGGCCCAAGCCCAGCCCGCATGGTACATGTTGTCCGCTTTTGGAGTCCCGAGCACATCGAGCCCGCCGAGTTCGTTCATCGCGTGGATATGCTGCGAGATCTTGGTGGGAATGCCGTTCTGGGCCAGTAGCTCGCTGATCGTGCCGTTCTGCCCTTCCGCGGAGGACCCGTTGTCCCCCCAGATATAGAAGATCAGCGTGTTGTCGCCGTAGCCGAGCCGTTCGATTTCATCGAAGATGCGGCCGGCGTGGTGATCGGCGTGCTCGGCAAAGCCCGCGAAGACCTCCATGAGGCGCCGCTGAAAGGGCTTCTCATCCTCGGGGATACTCTCCCACGCGGGCATTGATTCGGCTCGTGGAGTCAGTTTCGCATTGGCGGGAATCCAGCCCATCTCCTTCTGGCGTTTGAAGGCACGCTCGCGATACTTGTCCCATCCGTCGTCGAACTTACCCTTATACTTGTCGGCCCACTCCTTCATGATGTGATGGGGGCCGTGGACCGCGCCCGATGCCCAATACATGAAGAACGGCTTGTCCGGCTGAAACGCCTTGTGCTTCCGGAGCCAGCCGATCGCATCATCGGCGATGTCCTCGGTCACGTGATAGCCCTGTTCGGGCGACTTCGGCGGAGGAACGATAGTCGTGTTGCGCACGAGGTTCGGCTCGTATTGGGACGATTCCCCTGCGAGGAACCCATAGAAGTATTCGAAGCCGTAGCCGGTGGGCCAATAGTCAAACGGGCCCGCTGCCGTGGTTTGTTCAGCGGGAGTGTTGTGCCACTTGCCGAAGGCGGCGGTCTTGTATCCGTAATCTTTCAGCACCTCGGCGACGGTCGCGCTGCTCTTTGGGATGGTGCCGGAGTAGCCGTCCCAGTCGTTGGCTAATTCGGCGATCTGTCCATTCCCTACCCGATGATGGTTGCGCCCGGTCAACAGCGAAGCTCGCGTGGGTGAGCACATGGCCGTGGAGTGAAACCGGTTGTAGGAAATGCCGGCTTTTTCGATGCGGTCGAGGTTTGGCGTGTGGACTTCCCCGCCATAGGTGCCGGGCAGGCCTGGACCTGCGTCGTCAATAAGCACGATAAGAATATTGGGCGCATCGGCGGGTAGACGACGGGGTTCGTCTCGCCGCTTGTACACGGATTCCTGTATCGTTCGGCCCGCGATACTCGCGGATGGGATTGGAGGGAAGGGAAGGGATTCCTGCGCAAACGCGACGGTGGGGACAAGGGCTGCGCAGACCGATGCCAATGCGGCAATGGCTAACGGGACGCGAAGTTGCATGCTGTTCTCCTTGGTTTGTTCACTGATCAATTGTCACCGTCTTCTCAGCCGGCGGGCATTCTCCTGTTTGCGGTCAGAAGCCTCTCCGTACCGACTTCAGAACGCCATGTACCAGAGATGTGAACTTGCCGTTCTTTGACAAGGCTATATACAGACTGTATATTAACTATATGAAGACTCTGACCATTACGGCTGCGAGAAAGAATCTCAGTCGTTGGCTGGCGGCTGCGTCCCGCGGCGAGGACGTCGGGATTATCTGTGGGGCCGACATCATCGCACTGCGAAAGGTCGAGGTGGAATCCACTGACTACGCGCAGCGCGAATACGGAGTGACGCATGAACAAGTCTCCGCTCTGGAGCAGGCCACGGACAGACACTACCGGCGACTCAAGCGCTCGGGAAAACTGATTAGCCTCACGGCCGAGCAACTGAGGAAGATGCTTGGCTAAAGCCCTCACGATCGATCCGGACGTACTACGCCGGTTGCGGAAGCTACCACGTGCTGAAAAGATCGAGTGCTTGTTGGCGCTCTGTGAGCTGGCAGAAAGGTTTGGCCAACCACACACCCACAGCGGTCTGGGCATCCGAAAGCTGGGAGATAAGCTGTTTGAATGTCGGGGCAGTCTTGCGTTGCGTTTCATATTCCAAGATCTGCAGACCGAACTCTTCATCTCCTTCCTAGGAAACCACGATGACATCAAATCGTTGCTTCGGAGCGGCAAATATCGCTGAACCGATCTTTGATCGCATCCGGCTTGGGAGCCAGCTTGGTGCCAGATACCTCAGTGCCGGAACGGCTACAACTGTCACAAATGACAGGGTGATGGCCCGACATTATCCCAAGAAGCAAAATACGGCAAGAGGATCACCAGAGATGTCAACCTCGAACCGGTCGGTTTGCTGTCTCTTCTCATCTGTTCTCCTTTCAATTGACGATGGAGCGCGTCAATTCATACCGCTCGCCGCCGTGGTCCCCCCACCGCCCCAGATGAAACTCACCTGAAAGAAATTCATGTAGGTACCGGGGAACTGGCCGGCGACAGCCCCAGCCAGCGGTCCCCTGTTCTGATTCACCGACAGGTTGCCGCCATAGGCGAGTTCATAGCTGAACTGCACATTCAATTTGGCGTTGATCGAGGAGCCACGCTGCCGGTGAACGGAGGTCGTCCGCACGCAGCCGCCCACGCTCTAGTTCGGGATTGAGAAATCTAAAGTCACAGTTTATAATTCTCATCTATGCGCTACATTCGACGCCAGCTGGAAAGCCAGGTGTTGCAAGCGGTGAAACGCTTTCCGGCCGTGGTGTTGACAGGGCCTCGCCGCGCCGGCAAGACACTGCTGCTGCGCCGGCTGTTTCCCACGGCGAGCTATTTCCTGCTCGAAGATCCAGACGTGGTGGCGCGGCTTCGAGCTGATCCGCAAGGCTTCCTTGACGCCGTGCCGACACCGGCAATCCTTGACGAGGTGCAGAACGTGCCGGAGGTATTCGCGTTTGTGCGCTCGCGGATTGATCGCCGGCCGCGGCGCGTGGGCCAGTGGCTGCTGACCGGGTCGCAAGAGTCGCCGCTGATGCAGGGCGTGACGGAATCCATGGCGGGGCGGGCGGCGGTGTTGCAACTGTTCCCGCTGTCATGGCGTGAGACGCCAAAGGTCAGCCTGTGGCGTGGCGGGTATCCCGAAGTGGTGGCACGCCCGAGCGGGGCGCGCTTGTGGTTTAGCTCGTATCTGCAGACCTACCTGGAGCGGGACGTCCGGGCTGTGACGGCAGTGAAGGATCTCGCGCTGTTCCGCCGGTTCCTCGCGCTGCTGGCCAGCCGGCATGGGCAGGTGTTGAATAAGACCGATCTGGCCGCCCCGCTGGGTGTGAGTGTGCCGACCATTGCCCAATGGCTCGGTATACTGGAAACGACGGCGCAAATCCTGATCGTACCCCCGTTTTACGAGAACCTCGGCAAACGCCTGATCAAGTCGCCCAAGATCTATGTCGCTGATGCCGGCCTCGCGTGCCATTTGCTGGGCATCGATACGCTGGGAGAACTCGCCCGGTCGCCGTTTCGTGGTGCGTTGTTTGAAGGCTTCATCGCAGCAGAGATGGCCAAGGCTCAGGTGAACGCAGGCGGCCGGCGCGAGCTGTACTATTTCCGCGACGAGCAGGGTCTGGAAGTGGATTTCCTCGTGCCCGGACGCGGCGGCTCGGTGGTACTGGTGGAGTGCAAGGCCGGGCGCACGGTGACGCCTGCCATGGCCACGCCGATGCAGCGGCTGGCTGAGGCGCTGAAACGAAAACGCTCAAAGGCTTCCGGCACGAGGATGCTTCTCGTGCATCAATCACCGCAGCCGAGCATGCCGACGCATGCTCTGGCTCCCGGCGTGCGGGCGTTGCCGTGGCAGGAATTTCTTGAAGAACTGTGACGATGCCGGAAGCCTAGTAGGTAAAGGGATTTCCACCGCCCCAGATGAAACTGACCTGGAAGAAATTGATGTAGGTGCCGGGAAACTGTCCAACCACGCTGCCTCCAAGCGGTCCACGGTCTTGGTTCACAGGCATGTTGCCGCCATAGGCTAACTCGTAGCTGAAGGCAACGTTGAGTGTGGGACTCGCCTGCCATTCGGCGCCCAGTCCGAAACGAAACTGCTGCCCGATCGGGAGTGTGACCGTGCGGTCCTGATCCTTCAGCATCGAGCTGTCCCAGGCGAAACCGGTATTGATCAGCCAGGCTTGATTGAGTCGGTAGCGGCTTCCCAGCGCCACATGGTAGGTGTCCTGATAGTTCACCGCGATGGTCCCGCTCGGACTCAGCGCATTCCCTGTAACGCCGATATCGACCTTTCCGAATTGACTCCAGTCCTGCCAGCCGAAGTCCAGCATCAGCGCCCATCGCTCCGTGAATTCATGGTAGGCGCTCACCATCACTTGCTGAGGGACTCTCACCCCCAAATCGAGTTGATTGCCCAGCAGGCCACGGTTCTGCAGCGCGGTGCCGAGCGGTCCGGACAGGCCCGTGAATTGAGGGACGTCGGAAAAATTCAGCTTGACCTGCGAATAGTAGGCGACCCCGAATCGCATCCCTTTTCTAGGCTCATAGAGCATGCCGACATTTCCGCCGGCGCCCACGGTCGTATCCTTCACCTGCATCTGTCCGTCCGGGACATTGAGAAAGAGCCGGTTGTTGACGGCGGCGCTGTAGTTCAGGTACCCGACCATTACGTTTGCTGCAGCCCCGATAGAGAGTTGATCCGTGATGCGATAGCTGAAGCCCGGCAAGATGCTCACGCCGATCAACGTGCTTTCGAGCCCGTGATACCGGCCGACCCATCCGCTGTCGTATTTCAAGCCGAGTCCGAAATTGGAAAACAGGCCGATGCCGAGTTTGAAATCCCGGCCCAACCCGTGGACATAGAACAAGCTGGCGCCGGGCAATACTCCAAGCGGGTTCCCTCCGTCGGTTCCATCCACCGTCGTTCCCGCACTTGGGCTGAAGCCGAGGCTTCCGTAGAGCAATTGTGCGCCGGCCTGGAACTGGTTGCCTTCCAACAAACTCATACCGGCCGGATTCTTAAGGAGTGTGGCAGGGTCCTGGGCGCGCGCCGCCCATCCGGCACTGGCCAGTCCGACATCGGCCGTTCCGATTTCATACAGAGAGAGTCCGCCGGCCAGCGCCTGAGCCGATGCCAGCAGTATCGCGGTCAGCGTCGTTGCAAGCGCTATTCTCCGCGGCATGAGTTGCCTCCTCTCACCGTTTCATCGAGACCCGGTGCTACTTCATCAGCTTCTCCACGGTTTTCCGCAAATCCGCCGATTTGGGATTGCTCACGCTGTGCTTGATGATGATGTCCGTGGGCCGCACGTCCTTCCCGTAATAGGCCCGATTGGAATCATTCGAGACCGCGATAATGGCACCGTCGGCCGAGATTCCGGCGAAGACACCCTTCTTTCGAGCATAGGACAGGATATCGGCCGCGATGCCGCGAACCGAGACCCCTTCCCCTTCAGGACCGACGGCCATCGAGACGTCCGCTCCCAGTTTGAAGTCGTTCCGATAGAATTCTTCCAGACCTTTTTGATTTCTCACCACCAGGACCATCTCCGACACGTCCGCGCCGATTTGCAGGCCGAAACTGGCTGAGCCGATGGTGTAGAAGGCCGGTTCCGACCAGGCCCCGGTTTTTTCGTCGCGTACCAGCAGGACTCCGCTGCCTCCGGCACCGCCGAACACAAAGGCCCCTCGGACGAATTGTGGCGCGATAAAGAGGGCCTTGGCCTCGGACTTCAATTCACGAATTGGCCCGCTCAAACCGGGATCTGCCGAAAAGGCCTCCACGGTGAGGCGGGCCTTGTCGACGAGCGCCTGCTGCTCGACCGCAGAGTCGGCAGCATCTGACGGCGCCGTCATCAGCATCGTCCCCAACACGAAGCCCGCCATGCCCAGTCGCCACGCGGCTTCACCCACGACGATTCGAACCAGTTCCCCACTGTGTTTCCGATCCGGTGTCATGCAGACCTCCCCCTGTCAGGATGATGTGTTCTGTTATTTCGATTGATTCGAGGTTTCGGATCGATCACGCCGCTTGTGTGAGCGCAGGTGGCAGATGGCTGTGCGTCGGGAGCGAATCGCGTTCGATTTCCTGAGCATCTTCCCTCGCCCCCTTCGCCTGGCTCTTCGCCTCTTCCGAGAGCGTCTTGGCCTCGCCTTTCAGCTTGCGATGGATTACTTCATCATCTCTTCCACGGTCTTCCGCAGGGCGGCGGATTCGGGGTTGCTCACGCTGTGCTTGATGATGATGTCTGTGGGCCGCACGTCCTTCCCGTAATAGGCTCGATTGGAATCGTTCGAAACCGCGATGATCGCCCCTTCGACCGATATCCCTGCAAAGGCACCCTTCTTCCGAGCATAGGACAGGATGTCGGCCGCGATGCCGCGAACCGAAACCCCTTCCCCTGCAGGACCGACGGCCATCGAGACATCGGCTCCTAACTTGAAGTCGGTCCGATAGAATTCTTCAAGCCCCTTTTGGGTTCTCACCACAAGGACCATCTCCGACGTATCCAGACCGATTTGCAAACCGAAACTGGCCGATCCCATGGTGTAGAAAGCCGGTTCCGACCACCCTCCAGTTTTTTCGTCTCGCACGAGCAGGACTCCGCTGCCTCCGGCACCGCCGAAGACAAACGCCCCGCGCACAAATTGCGGGACGATGAACAGCGCTTTGGCCTCGGACTTGAGATCTCGAATTGGGCCACCCAGGCTTGAATCGGCCGCAAAGGCTTGCACGGTGAGGCGTGCCTTCTCCACTAGTTGCTGCTGTTCGGCAAAGTCCATGGCATTCGATGGTGTCGGGATCAGCATGCTTCCCAGCATCAGCACCAGGATGCCTAAGAGGCGCCTGGCAGCACGCAAGGCACCTCGATCCCTATTCTCGCCGCTTGTCCGATCTGTCGTCATCCGAGACCTCCTCTTGTGACATGTCGTCCGAACCTTCCGTTGATTCGAGTTTCCTGCTTGCTCAGGTCCGAGCACGGAGCTTATCTCCTGGCCGGCCCTGATGTTCCGGCATCCATGACCATATGGCATACTCATGCGTTCCTGATCACATCGCCGCGCGAGATCTGCTGCACATGCTCATGTCCGCGTGCGGCCGGCGGCCGTTCGTTTGAGGCTATTTGGCTTTTTCTTTCAGTGCTTTGACCTCGCCCTTCGCGCGCTCCGTTTCAGCCTTGGCCTTGCCTTTCGCCCGTTCCACATCGGCGCTCATCTTGTTGCCCTTGGCGTCTTCCACGGCTCCCTTCGCCTGGCCCTTGGCCTCTTCCGTGAGAGCTTTGGCCTCGCCCTTCATTTTCTCCATCGTGGCGGTGGTTTCTCCCGCGAACGAGATGGCAGTGAAAGCGGTCACTGCGAAACAGACGCCGAGAACTTGGCAGGTCAGATTCTTCATGTCACACCCTCCTTTTCCGCAAAAGTGTGTTGTGCTCGGACAGCCTCGAGGCTTGAGCGTCGTCCCACCTCAGGGCGATTCTCCCGGTTTCCCCGCCGGCACCATGGAATTGAGATCGACCTCCCCGCTTTCATCGAATGGAATGGTGAAACTACTGGGTGCCTGAGCGAAGGCCTTCCCCTTGAGGCGATAACGGAGCTTCGTCGTTGACCCGCTCATTTCTTGCATTTGGCGAAGAAAACTGCCGATGCCCGTAATCACCTCGCCGGTGATGACTTCGGAGCCGAAACGTGGAATGGTGACGGCCTGGCCGGACATGCCGTTACCGAACTCCTTCTCGTTCAGGTCGATCTCGAAACGAATCCCGTTGATCCCGAGATCGAAATTATTCGGGTTCTGGATTCGAAGTTGGACGTCGAAGCGCTGCTCAAAGATGGCCACGTCCTTTGGGGCGATGTTGGCAATCCCGAACTTGGGAGTCTCGAAGTCTTTCGGCACCGTCGAACAGGCCGTCACGGTCAGCGTAAGCAGGGCCGCCCAGACTCCGATGACTCTTCGTCGATTCGGCAGTGTATGCATGGTTGGTCTCCGATGAAGATCGTCCCGTGAGCGATATGGCAATCCCGGGCGGACCACCCGCCCGCCCGGAGCGCGTCGTGCGACCTAGTTCATCACCATCGCCAAGAGGTTCTTCGCCGGTTCCCCGCCGACCTTGCCGACGAAATCGCCCATCACCTGCGAGAACTTCGGCACCATCTCGTTGCCCATCCCAAGACGCGAGAATGCCGTCTCCAGTCCGGCTTTGTCTTTGATCGGCCCCGTCACGGCCCCGAGGTCTTTCGCGCTTTTCATGATGCTGTCGGCGCCGGGAATCATGTTGCTCAGCGAAGAGAAATCGCCGCTGGGTAATTTCTCCTTCGCCAATGACAGCATGGAGCCTGCTCCGCCCGTGGCCTGATTTGAGGTGACGCCCAGTTGCTGTGTGAGCAGACTCGTGAGCGCGTTCGTGCCTCCCATGGACTCAAACATCGAGCACCCGGACCACATCAACGCCGAGAATAGAAGCATAACGGTTGACCCTATCCTGAGTTTGCACGACATGGAGACCTCCTTCTGCTGGTTTTGAGGATGTACCGACTGAGACGTTTTCCGTTCGATCAGATTCTCGTTACTTGAGGAGGGCGGCCGCGGCTTTGCGCAATGGTTCAGATCCGGGATTGCCGGCGCTTCCTTTGAGCAGGATGTCGGTCGGTTTGACCGGCTGTCGATAATACAGGCGGTTGGCCTCATCCGAGGCCACGATGACCGCTTCATCCAGGGCAATCCCGGCGAAGGCGCCCTTGGTACGCGCATAGGCGACCAAGTCGGCCTTGATGCCGTGCAAAGAGGCTCCCTTGCCGACCGGTCCCAGTGACATCGTCGCATCCCCTCCAAGCGTGAGACTCGAGTGATAAAACTTCCGGAGGGCTCGGTCGGTCCTGACGAGCATGAGCAGTTCGGATGTATCCAGTCCGAGCTGCAATCCAAGGCTTGCCGAGCCGATCGTATAGAATACCGGCTGGGACCAATCCCCGGTCTCTTGATATCTGACCAGCAGCAGACCGCTCCCTCCCGCTCCACCGAACACCAACCCTCCACGGATGAGGTGGGGCACGATAAAGATGGCTTTGATGTCCTGTGCGGTGTCGCGAATCATGGCGAGCAACTCAGGGTGCGTGGAGAAGTCTTCGAGGGTCTGTTGCGCCTTGTTCACGAGCTGCTGTTGCTCGGCGGCCTCCTCAGCCTCTCCTGCCGGCGAGGCGAACGAGGCCGATCCCCAGGCCGCGACGGTGAACGCGATCAACGCCGCCACGCCGGACCATATCCGGTCCTGTCCTGACGAGGGTCTCATACACGGCTCCTGGTAGATAAGGCAAACGAGGTCCGAATGAATCGGACGGCGCCAACAATTTCGGGCGGCATTCTAGTATTTGGGCCGAGAGGACACAACTATTAGTTCTGACAGGTCAGATCATGCGATAACGGGTCGTACGGTGGTTGCAGGGGAAGCGGCCGTGAATCATGTGAACGAGGAGTCAAAACTGGCAAGTCGCACCGGCCGTGACGTTCGTGTTGTGCACGATGCCCTGTTCAAAACTCTCTCGGCGTTGCGATCGCTGGAAGGCCACCAGCGCGTTCCACCGGGGCGAGAGTCGATACCGGGCGTTGATTTCGCCCAACCAGACGGTTTCATGGCCGTCCTTCCGTTCGTCTCCTACGGTGCCGCTGGTCCGAATGTTCCGTTTATCGTGCTGGCCCACCTCGAACCCCACTTCTTTCGTCACTTCGGCAGCTTCCCGCTGACTGATTGAGGCGGCCGACGATCTCACCGATCCGAACGTCAGTGAGTTGATCACCAGCGAGTCGTCTTTACTTATGCATTTTGGTGAATTTGGAACCTTCCAAGGTGAGATTGTACATGAGTCCTTTCTGGCCGAAGACGAACCCCACGATCGGATCTTTGATCTTGGTGGTATCAATCGACCCACCTGCCCCAAGCGTGACCAATGCGACCGAGCCATCCACGCCCGCCTTCCAGCCTTCACTGGTTCGAAATTTCGTCAGTGCGTCCTCATCCATGAACACGAGAAGCACGGTCTTCATTTGTCCACCGAACTGGAATCCGAACGACGCCGAGGCGATATTGTAGTAGTCCACGGTCTTGCCTGCGATGCGGAGCGCCCCTTCGCCATATTCGCCGCCGAAGCCGACCCCGGCCTTGAGCACTTTCGGCAGGACCAGCACTCCCTTGCTGCTTTCCAGGAACTCCTTTCCGCCGCCGACTTGCTTCTGGAACTCTTCCAGCGCCACATCCACGCTGACATCGATCTCTCTTCCGGTCGCTGCACCCGTCTGGTCCGCCAGCCATCCGGCGGTCACGAGGATTAAACCGAGGGTAACCGTCAACTTCCAAGGGCATGCGGTGTTCTGCATCACACGGCTCCTTTCACGGGTGAACATGGGTCAGTCCTTTTCAGTCCGAGGCTATTTCTGAGGAGCCGGCTGTGCCGCGAGCCCAGCCTTGTAGTCATCCTCGGAAATCTCCTTCACCTCGGATGATTGCAGGGTCACCGTACTCCCGGTTTTCGCATCTTTGATTTTCACGGCTCCTGACCGACCGGTTTCCTTGACTTCGGTCGTGTAATAGTTCTTGCCGGACGCCGGATCGGTTACCCGATAATAGCTGGTACAGCCGCTGATCGACAGTGCCAGGCACAAGCTGCAGAGTGAGAGCATCCTGACGAGTGAATAAGACATCGTGTCCTCCTCCTGATGTGATAGAGATGGTGCAGGCTCGGATAGAACGGCAGTCGAGTGTACCCGGTTCACCGGTCCTGGTCTAGCCCAGAAACGGCGAGCACGGCTCACAGCGATCCAAACATGTAGCGAACCCCCACTTCGATATTCCAATCGTAGGCGCCGATCAGGTCCCGTCCCCAAATGCCGACACCCGGACGAACAAACGCGCCGAGCCGACCGATCAGATTTCGGCCCACCTCGAATTCGAGCGTCATACTGCTTTTCGCGTTTCGCTCCCAATTGATTTGCCATACCCCTTGCAGAATTGTCCACCAGCGGTCGGCCCAGATCGTATTGATTTGCACGGATGCCCTGGTGATCTCGACGTCGGCCCGAGCCGGGTCGCCGCCGACCGAGAGTTGATGTTGAAACACTCCGAAGAGGAACGACTCCCATCGGGGGAGGAACCGGGCTGTGGCAATCAGGGGACCAACGGTGTATTTCCCCAGGCCTAAGTTAGGCTGATCGGCGGTGGGAAAGGTCGAAAGGACGCCGATGAAGAAGGCGTATTCGGGCGTGTTATAGGCGCGCCACCCCAGCAAGGCGGACAGGTCGCTCAACCCTTGCGCGGTGGTTGCGCCGGTGCGGTTTGGATCAACCCATTTTAAGAATGGTGTATCCACACGAAACAGCCAATTGCCCCGGATCGGAAGATCCACGCGGAAGGTGCCATCCCTGGCGTGAGCATCGTTCTGCAGGTTCTGATATTGGGCGGACAGTTGTACCCGGCCGATGATGGCGGTGGGATCGGTACCATACTTGGCCGCCAACTTTTTCAAACGTTCGGCCTCGGCATGCTCCTCGGCAGTCAATACCGTTGGTCTGAGTCGGGGTGGAAGGAATCGAGGTCCCTGTCGAGGCCCCTCCGGTGCTGCCGTTCCCTCCTCATCCCCGCCATCCGCGCTCGGCTCCTGGCCGACCGCTTCAGCCGGTGTTTGTGCTTCGCTTGTGACATCGGATGACGGTTCGGCAGCCCAGGCCGAATGGATGCCGCTCGTACCACCCATCAGGCAGGACAATCCCATGACTCCGACCGCGATGACCCATGCTTTTGTCAGGTCTCGGCAACTCCGGACTCTTGTACTGATCCTCACTTCCACGGCACCTGTGAGACGAAATGACAGAATCTCAAGGGCGGACACCTGTTATCCGGCAATGTGACATAAGGAACCGGCGAGGTAACCCGCCTGCGTAGGTATGATACGGTCGATGTCACGAAGAGGATACTGTTAGAAATGACAGTCCCGCATTCCCGCCTTGCAGGGATACCGCCCGACCACGCGCTACTCCGAACGACGACTCAAATAGATCCCGATTCGGTCGAGCAGAGGCGTGGCAATCATTGTCAGCGCGATCACCATGGTCCCCAACGCAAATTGAAACGGCGTCGCGACCTTCGATGCGAGTAAGATACCCAACACCACAAAACCGAACTCGCCGCCCTGCGACATGAGAAATGACAGTCGCACAGCGTCACGATGTCCCATGGATATGGTTCTGGCTGCTAGGTACAGCACGACGACCTTAGCCGTGACGATCACCAACACGTGTAGCAGCAGTAAGGCTTTGTGTCCGGTTAGCACGCTCAGGTCCATCGAGAGACCGACGGAAACAAAGAACAACCCCAGCAACAGGTTCTTGAACGGCCTGACCTCCTGCTCCACTCCATGTCGATGTGCCGTTCCGGATATGGCCAGACCCATGAGAAAGGCGCCCAGCGTCATCGACAGTCCCGTGCGGGAGGCCAACCACGCGCTGCCGAGCACCGCGATGAAAATCAGGGCCGTGAAACTCTCGGTCATGTTGTGGTCGAGCGTCCAACGAAACAGCCATGGAAAAATCAGACGACCCGCGCCGAACAGAAGCAGCATGACTCCGATGTCCGTGCCGACAGCCAACCAAGAGATGGACTCCGCGGAACCGATGCCGGCGAATTCCGGTATCAACACCATAATGGGGACGACCGTCAAATCCTGAAACAGCAGGACTCCGAAGGCCGCGCGGCCGTGTTCCTCTTCCATCTCGTGTTTGGCAGTGAGCATTTGTAGAACCAGTGCGGTGGAGGAGTTGGCGATCACCAGGCCCAGCAGGAGGGCGAGAGACCAGGATGGTTCGAACAAGCGCCAATAGAACATTAGCGCGAAGCCCGTCAGCAGCAGTTGCAATGTTCCCAGTGCCACGGCATATCGTCGCAGCGACCAGACTTTCCGTAAATCGAGCTCAAGGCCGATGAGAAACAGAAAGAAGACCACCCCCAGCTCGGAGATCTCCCGCATGCGGTCGATTTGTGTGGGACCCAGCACATGCGAGGAGCCAAAGATGACGCCGGCGAGCAAGAGCCCCAAGTCGGCGCCCATGCCGAACTTGCGGGCTAGTGGAATCGCCACCGCACTGATCAGAAGCAACAGCGTGATGGCAAGGATGATTTCGTCGAGATGGAAGAAGGTCCTCATCGGCTCCCCCGTGCGGCGCGGTAGGATACGCGATGACGATACGCTTGTGAAGGGCCACTATCGCCGTTCCAACATTTCTTCAAAGGTACAAGGTACGATGAGTCGCCGGGTCGTATTCGCATCAGGTCGCTGCGGCCGGACACGGGATCATTGCCGGCCACGCCTGTTTGGTCCGTTGGTTCTGCGGGAGTGGTCGTGGACGCGGCAGAGGTAGATGGGAAGGTCATGGAATCGAACGCCGGAATCGATCGTGATCGGATCCAGGCCCGTTCCCCTGACAGTTGACGGCGACCACCATTACCCTATAATGATTTGGTTTTCGAATCGGGGCCGTCGATTCGACCTGCCTCGACGAAGAGCCATGGTTATGGTTGCGGCTTCATTCATTCACCGACGGGGTTGTGCAAGAACTCGAGCCGCTCACACTTCAAGCGGCCGAAGGCGCCCTTGGTGCGATGTCGGATGAATACGAGCAGGAGGACGTTCTGATCTCACCGATCACCGTCGATCGTTCAGAAGATCGGATCGACAGACTTCACGAAATGGCTGACCGGCTGCTCGTTCGATTCGATGACTTTCGCCGGTGCGTGCCGCGCCTAGGCGGCAGGTCGTCCTCGACATCTCCGGCTACATATTCGCGCGTTCGACCGTCGAGGCTTTCGTGCCCGTTGGAGGACTGATGGAGACCCAATTTTTCTCAGAGATCAGGAATTCCAGTCGAGCGAAACGATGGGCCTCCGGCCATCCGGCCTGCTGGGCGCTTGCGTGCTGTCTCATGATGAGCGCCTGTTCGGGACAGGGTTCTCAAACCGCAACCGAAATCAGTCGTGAGCAACGATTTGTCAGCGCTGCCGCGGGCACGGTGCAGGCCTTCGCCCACGATCCCGATATGGGCGAGTTTCGCGCTCTGGCGAAGCGCGCACGTGCCATGCTGATCGTTCCCGAGGCGGTGCGGGCTGCCTTCCTCCTCGGGCTGGAGTCAGGCGGAGGAGTCCTCGTCGTTCGCGGTGCCGAACACAGGGCCTGGCGCGGTCCCGCCTTCTATGCCCTTGACGGCGCCAGCATCGGACTGCAGATGGGAGCCGATGCGTCTGAGATCATTTGTCTGGTGATGACCGATCGAGGGTTGCAATCTTTTTACAAATCCTCGCTGAAAATCGGTGCCGACGCCAGTATCGCCGCCGGATCGGACGGGAGCCGCATCGGAGCCGATGTTTCTCCGCGTTTGAGCTCCGATCTTATCGTCTTTGCTCGGTCCAAGGGCGCGTTCATGGGTCTGTCACTGCAAGATGTGGTCGTACGAGTTGCGGATTCGGCCAATGCCGCATACTACGGCAGGTCGCTCCGTCCGGCTGAGATTTTCGAAATGGAGATGGCGTCCCCTCACCCTCCGGATCTTCTGCAAGCGGTGGATACCCTCACACGATAGCGACCAACCACACTGTTCATTGGAAGATTCTCTATCCTGCTGCAACGTTTGATGTAGGCAGGCCGATCACATTGCGGCGTCTCGGACGTTCGCGTGAGCGACGAGCTTCCCTGCACGAGATCCTCTTGTGTGAGGCGCTTGATACGGATGCGTGCCATCCCCAAGAGAACTCCTCTCTCATTTTCTCAGGGTTGTGCAACCCGCCTTCCGGACGGCGCTCCTCTCTCCGGCTGCAGGTCTAACGAGAGGACGTGTGCCGACCTCGCCGCCTCCCGAAGGGGTGGTCGCGGTGGTCTTCGGGCAGTCCAACAGCGTCTGTCGCTGCCCTGTCAATGGTGGTGAACGACCGACGGACTCTGGTATGCGACCATTAAAGTAAAGCCGATTCCGCGTTGACTCCGCTTTGCGGACGACGGGCATCTATTGGTTGCTGCGGTCGATCTGCCCGCCGTCAGGATAGTCGAAGGAGGTCGGTCAATTGGGTCCTCCCACCTCTTGCGCTAGGGCAGTTCGGATGCGTATATTAGTACTAATAATCGTTCTCAAGAGTCCCATCGAGGACCCATGATGGATGTCGGAAGTGATCGAGCAACAACTTCAGTTTTTCGGCGATTCCCACCGGAGCCTCTCCGTGTCCATTGTCGTTCCCGTCCTGATCGGTACCGATTCTTTCGTGGAATGCCTTCCTAGGTTGCACGCGCTCGATCCCTCCCCTCTCGTGAGTCTTATCGTTTTGGACGGCGTTCTCGACGGCATTTTCCCTGGAAACCTTGAGTTACTGGTGCGAGAGGCTTGGGGCGCAGCCGACGCCTCGGTTTGTCCCCGCGGCTGTCGATGGGCAAGGTGCCAAGGTCGAGGATCGGTCGATCTGATGCCGCCGTCGGAGGAAGACAACCAGATGATGTTACCCACCCAATCCAAGGCTAGCTGGCAGCAAGGGTCACACGCAGTGGAAGATCGGGTCTCTGGATCCTCCACAACAATGAGGATGATGAGGAGTCACCATGACGTCGCCGCATGAGGTCAATCTCGGGTTGATTGGGTGTGGCTGGGTGACGCAGCGCTGGCATGTTCCGGCGCTGAAGCGGATTCCGGACGTCCGGGTGCTCGCCGTGACCGATCTGATCGAGAGCGAGGCCCGACGTGTTGCCTCGCACTTTGGGAGTACAGTCTGTCGTAGCGCCGAAGAGGTCATCTGCCATCCAGGGGTGCAGGCCGTGGCCATCTGTGTGCCGCCTGCCTTGCACGTCCCTATTGCCTTGGCCGCGATCGCGGAGGGAAAAGGCGTATTCATTGAGAAACCGCTTGCTCTGTCGCACGACCAGATCGAAACCCTCATGGAACAGGCGGCACTCATGCGTGTGCCGGCCGTGGTCGGGTACAACCTTCGCTGGCATCCGTCAGTTCTACGGATGAAGGCCGCCATCGAAGCCGGCTCCCTCGGCAAGGTGCTGCTGATCCGATCTCTCTTTACGAACCCGGTGTACCGGGATGCTGAGCTGCCTCGATGGCGGCGATACCGTGCCGAAGGCGGCGGAGTGCTGCACGACCTCGCCGCTCACCACGTCGATCTCTGGCGATTTCTTTTTTCGGCTGAGGTGGCTGAGATCGATGCGACTGCGGTCGACGGCGTTGGTCAGGACGAGACGGCTGTGCTCACGGCGAAGCTAACCAATGGAGGCGTGATCTCGGCCGCGTTTTCAGCGGGAACGACCGATGCTCAGGAGTTGGAGGTCTACGGGACACACGGGCGACTTCACTTCTCGTGCTACAGCACCGAGGGACCGGTCTGGCAGCCGACTCGTGCGTTTGGGTTGCGACACCGGCTGACGATGATCGGGCGCCGCCTTCGCACCGTGCCGGTGGAAATCGCCGCGTGGTGCGGGCGAGACCAGATGGCCGAGTCCTATCGAGCACAGTGGCGTCATGTGGCCCGATGTGTCCGGGGCGAGGAGGTCAGCCGCTGTACGCTCGATGACGGGCGTCGGGCCCTGGACATTGTGTCGGCCGCGATCGTGTCGGCGGATGCGCGGCGTCATCCTGCATCTCACTGCCAACCGATAGAAGGACTGTCCAATGTCGACTCCACACGCATGTGACATCTCGATCGATCTCCTGACCTTGGAGAGTTGCGAGATTCGAATGACGGGTCGTCGTCTTGGGGTTCGCTCCAGGCTGTCTGGTGACCGATAGCAATAGGGAGTGTCACAGGACCGCTGCTGATCAATGACACCATTTCAACGACACGCCAATCAACTGAGAAGCAGGCGTCTGTCCGACGAAAAAGCGGATCTTGCTCATGTCGTGCGGACGGATCAGCCATTGGTTCAGAAGGCACCGCTGGCGCTGCTCTTCTGGGTCACGCTCCCTCTCTGGATGGGCTGGGTCACTTTCAGCCTTTACTACGACGACACCCGTGCGGCTGCCTATACCGTTGAAAACGGAATGCTCCAAAACGTCACAGTAGCTGGCTACCTGATAGCCGCAGCCTTCTTCGCTCGCACATGGCAACACACATCGTCGCACTTTCCCATGCGCCGGTGGTCGCTCATCCTGCTCGCGGTCGGATCTGCCTTAGTGGCTCTCGAAGAAGTCAATTGGGGTCAATCGTTTCTGCACTACTCGACTCCCGCGATCCTGGAGCGGACGAATATTCAGCAGGAAGTGAGCTTGCACAATCTTGAGCTGCCCGGTCCCTTTGCCGGTCGACACTGGTCCAACGAAATCTTGTGGTTGTTGACGGTGCTGGGCGGGATCGTGCTCCCCATCTTGCTCTTAACGAGCGCTTCCTTGAGACGTCTTATGCACAGTCACGCGCTTCCGGTTCCGCCTCGGGTGGTCCAGGCGTACTTCTTCGCCGCTGCCATCATTCCGAAGGATGGCTCGCTGCTCGGCCAACTAAGCCGAGACAACATCCCCTCGGAGCTTCGTGAGGTGACGGTCGCCATTGCGATTGCGATCTGGGCGTGGGCCGCGTGTCGGTCTGTGAAGAGCCACGGAGCAGCGTGATGATCGCCGAGCCCTCTTTCACACACGGATGCTGACCAGCATGCTGTACACCGCCTACTCGAGACTTCGCGTACTTCCCTCGCATGTGGTCGTGCCACCGCTCTTTTTCCTTCTTGCGACGATGATCCTCGCCCATCACGAAATGTGGCGAGACGAGTTGCAGGCATGGGGACTCGTTGTTGCGAGTCACTCGCTGATCGAGCTGTTCGCGAACTTGCGTCAAGAAGGCCACCCTGCCCTCTGGTACCTCCTCCTCTATGGTCCAAGTCGGCTGTCCTCCGATCCGATCCTCATGCAAGGACTGCACGTTCTGATTGCGACCGGGGCCGTGTATGTCTTCTGCCGCTTCAGCCCCTTTACCCTGATTCAAAAACTGAGTGTCGTATTCGGGTATTACCTGCTTTACGAGTATGCGGTGATCAGCCGCAGCTATGTGCTTGGAGTGGCGATTCTCTTTGTCTATTGCACGGCTCGGTCTCGCGTCCCGCGTGGCAGCCTCTGGCTCGCCCTCCTCCTGGCTTTGCTATTGAACACCAACGCCTATGTGGCGCTGATAGCAGGAGGATTGGCGACCCTCGATGTCTTCGACCTGATCCGCGATCCCGTGGTCGGCGGTCGAGATCGGATTCGTCGTCTCGCGTGGTTTCTCTCCGTGGTGGTCCTCGGCGCCTGGTTGGCCGTCGCCCAGGCCTTTCCTCCTCCGGAGATGCAAACACGAATGTTGAAATGGAATGCATCGAAAGATACTCATCAGATTGAAGGCTCACTTACGCGCGTGTGGAAGGGATATGTACCCATTCCTCAGCCCACACTCAAGTTCTGGAATAGCAATGTGCTGGATGGCGTCGAGTTGTCTCTCGGACCGTGGCGGTTCTCTTCCCGTTCGCTCCAGGCGACTCTCTCCGTCGGGCTCCTGCTACTGGGCTTGTACCTGCTCCTGCCGACAAGAAAGTGGCTCGTCGTCTATGGCGCGATGACGGCCGCACTGCTCGCCTTTATGCAGTTGAAATATGTAGGCATTCGGCACGGCGGTCACCTCTTCGTCGTTCTGCTCGCCTCACTCTGGTTGGCCGCTACGGAAAAGCGGACGGCGTCACTCGAATGCCGATCATGGCTGGCTCGCTCGCTGCTCACGCTGCTATTGTTGGCCCAAATACCGGCTGCTGCCATCGCGATCCGAGCCGATGTGGCCTATGTATTCTCTCCTGCGCAAGCCGTGGCCGACTATACGCGTAAGACCGACCTGATCAATCTTCCGATTCTTGCCAGCCGAGATTGGATGGCTCTACCCGTCGCGGTGTATCTGAATCATCCGATCCATCATGCGGAAAGCGATACCATAGGGACGTTCTGGCGATGGACCCCTGGACGGCGCCATCTCACGCCGGATGAATTGCTGGAGAAGGCGGATCAGCTCAGCGCAGAGCGGGGGGCGGCTGTCCTCTTGATCGCAAACTATAATCTCCCAACCCGTGAAGACGGTTTCGTCAAATTGGCATCCTTCGATCAGCAGATCATCACTGATGAGCGCTATCACCTCTATCTGCGATGCCCTTCTCCTCTCGCCTACTCCACGACCAACGCCTGTCACAGCCTCTCTCCAATCGCGATGGCGCCATGAAGGTGCCGCCTCGTGTGATGACCTGCCAAGATGACGCTATCCCATCAGAGTGCGTCACCAAACTCGGCGTAACTGTGCTTGGGAGAGCCTGGGCTAGGAAATTGCTCTTATGGCCTCACCCGATCAACGCAAGGGCATGAGGCATGAGGGGCGGTCCAACAGCGCGCAACCATTCAACATCATGATGCACCCGTCTTTGGGGTCGAGCCCCAATGGATATTCGCGCATGGGGTTCTGATGAAGAACGCGCCATCCGATGGTCATGCCTGCGAGCGGGGGCTCATGAGGGAGGTTCGACCGGTCACTCCATCATCTCCTACGATTCGCAATCCCTCATACAAAGGAAACATCCTCCATCGTGCTCCGCTCAGAAGGAATGGATCGTCGCCTGATAGCAGATCCGGTGATCAGCCGCATCCAGAGGCTACGGGCCTGCGGTGGGCCCCAAGGCGCTCAACGCTTTATCGAGCCCTATCTAGCTTGGAGCGCCGTGTCCCGACTACCGGTGGCATCCAAGCGATGCGCCATGTGCTGCAACACCAAACGGGGGCCATGCGTCAACAAGGGGTGGGGGAGACCTCCCGCGCTTTGTGATCCGCCCCAGTCGGTGGGTGCTGCTGGAATGTTGGTGTGGCACCAAGGCCAACCGAGCGTCCGGCTGGTACCCGCCCTTGAAGGGCCGGGCGTCATCGACGGCTGCGGCCTAGGCCGTGGAGATTAGGGTGTTACCAGTCTCGCGCCAAGCACCTGGGGCCAGACTCTGGTTTACGAGCGCCGTGCCTTCGACGACCAGGAGCCGTCGGGCGCGATGGACGACTCTCTTAAGCATCCTGTACCGGGGAGAGCATGACAGTTGTCTCGGACGTGCTGCCAGTGGTGGCCAGAGAGATCAAAAGCAGTTTTTCCATCGCCTGCTCGAACATCTGGGAGATGACGAATGACCGGTTATTCACCTGGCGGAGTACGGGCCATGGACAGAGTAGAAAAATGGTGGATACTGATGGCGGCGGCGGAAGCTACGTTGAGGGATTCGACAGCCGCGTTGAGGGGGATGTAAAAGCGAACGTGACAGGTCTGCTGGACCTGTTCTGATAAACCACGGCTCTCGTTGCCGAAGACCAAAACGGTTCTTGTCGGCCTTCGCGTAATAGACGACAACGGGATTGCGCCTTGAGGGTTTGAATCGGCAGCAAACCAGGAGAGGTCGCTGGAAGGTAATGAGGAGATCTCGACGTCTCGACAGGTCGGAATGGTCAGGATGGTGCCGGCCGAAGCCCGTACGACTTTCGGGCTAAAGATGTCTGCGCAGCCGGGGCTCAGCCAAATGCCACTGAGCCCAAATCCTGCGGCAGTCCGAACCAGTGAGCCGACGTTGGTAGGATCTTGGACGGAGTCAAGGTATATGGCAAGCAGGGATGATCGGCCGGAAAAATTGGTCGCGTTCCAGATCGGCTGTCTGACGATGGCAAGGGCCTCTTGAGCGGTTTGCGTATCGGATAGGCGGTCCAAGGTTTCTCGAGAACACTGATAAAGCCGAAAATGCGGAGCCGCCCTGGAGGTGAAGAGGATCTCCTGGTGCCGGGTCAGAAAATCAGGCGTAAGAAGGAGGGCTTCAATTTGGTCGGCTTTCCGAGCCAGGAGCTCCAGGATCTGCTTGGTCGTATCGACGATAAAGCATCGCTCCTGATCTCGAAAAGATTTGCTTCGGGCGAGCGCCCGCACACGTTTGGCAACCGATTGAGAAACGCTTGTGTGGACGGTACGATTCAATTCTGAGGAAGGTAAAGAGAGAGCGCCAGGCGAAGTACGTACCACACTGGGCAGCGCGACGGTCGTGGTTATGGAAGGAGGTGCTAATCCATGCCTGGGTGGTAGATATCCTTCTCGGTCTACCGGCGCTTCTTGTTTGCCGCCGCTTCGGCTGCGCGAATGCGCTGCGCTCGAGCCTTGGCACGGCGCAATTCGCCGAGTTTTTCGCGTGTTCGGCGTCGTTGCAGATCGAGTTGCGCAATTTGAGCCCGGACGTATGCCTTCTCTTGCTTATGCAACGAAGCGCACTCGGATTTGGACAGGTTGCCCCAATCGCCGGAGCTTCTCGCCCGCCGCATACGCTCATGCAAGGATTCGCGAAGCTGACGACTTCGCAGTGAAATCAAAGATTTCAACGCCTGCTCTCGTCGGAGAATTTCCTCTTCCTCGGCCATAATCCCGCGTAAATCTGACCCGAGCATATCCTCTACCTCCTAACGATCCTACCGGCCATGCAAAGCACCGTCGTATTATAGCGGAATCAGATTCGAGACTCCAGATACCTAAGCTATTGACAATGCAAGGTTTATTGCCGTCATGCCACATTCTCTCCTGCGCAATCGCTGGAGGGAAAATCAGGAAGGTCGGCACCGTAACTCGGTTGCGATAGTCAGTGGGCTTGGCTATGATGCCGCCATGGGTGGTTCTCTTCACCTCCAAGCCTGGCGGATGGCCAAAGGTCAGACACTGGAGAGCCTGGCTGTAAAATCGAGACTGGAGCTGTCTTATCTTGCGGAGGTGGAGGCTGGAGAGCGTGATTGTAAGGTTTCCTCGGTCCAAATCATCGCCGCATCGCTGGGGATCTCTCCTTCTTGGCTCTATGGACACCCCGATGACCTGTACCGGATACTCCAATTGGAGGATACAGAGGCCAACGAGCCGAGTGCCTCCGGCGTGATCACTGATGCTATTGACCCGGTGCTCGAACGGATCCTCCGTTCGGTCGGCCGAGATCGCACACTCTATGCGTTGGTAACGGCGTTGTTGCATTCAGGAGACGAACGGCTAACCCGGGCAGCCGAGGTCAGCCTGCGCAGTCTCGTCAAAGAGGCCAATCGATCGAGCCAGGCGGTCGTCCCCTGGGTCACTAGGCCATCCGGCCATTTCGAACCCCCAAGCGATTAAACGCTCTGGTTCGGATGGATGGTGGTTATGCGTCGTCGCGTGTCGCTTCCTCCCTCTCGATTCTTATCTCCTCCCGTGCTGATACAATTGCCGACCGATGAGGCCTACGGCCAGGGCTCCGAGCCAGGCACCGAACGGCGGAGTGGCAAACAGTTGAAAGGGATCGGAACTGATTTGAGGCCATAGCGATCCCACGGCAACCGGGATTGCCAAGAAAATACCCATCAAAGCTTCACCGGTCACGAGGCCGGCGGCGAAAAGCAGACCGGATTCTCCTGTAGCCGAGGGATGGTGCTGTCGCCGGTTGGCCAAGGTGCGAATCAGGCCCCCGACCATGACCGCAGCGGTCAACTTGAGTGGAAGATAAATCCCCAGCGCGACGGCCAACACCGGAATCCGAAACGGCCATCTCTGCCTGACGCACAGTTGATCTAATAGTATGATGCCGGCAGCAAGAAGTGCGCCCAGTCCAACCGATCCCCAAGGCAAGCCTCCTTGGAAGATGCCCTTGGCCAAACTGGCCATGAGGGTGGCCTGCGGGGCCGCCAATGGGTGAGGATGGTCGTCTGTCGGAGTGCCAATTCCATACTTGACATGGAGGAGTGAGAGGATCGGCACCATGACGACCGCCCCGCCCGCGACTCCAACCACCTGCATGACCTGTTGCTTCCAGGGCGTCGAACCGACGATCTGACCCGTTTTCAGGTCCTGCAAGTTGTCGCCTCCCATTGCAGCGGCACAGCACACGACCGCCCCGATCAGGATAGCAGCAGGAGGGCCGGCTGGGTGTGCAGTCCCCATGAGCAACAACAGCAAGACGGCGCTCAGCATAATCGTGGCGATTGTGACTCCGGAAACCGGATTGCTGGAACTGCCGACCAACCCAGCCATATACCCGGCCACTGTTGAAAACAAGAACGCCGCTGCCGTCATCGTCAGACTCATTACGATAGCCCAGAGGATATTTCCCACCACCGACTGATACACGAACATGACGGCGGTCCCGGCAATCATTAGGAGGGCAATGAGAAGCGGAACCGGTGTGTCGCGCTCGGTGCGCGGGATGGTTTCACTACGGCCACGCGATAGGAAGCCTCTTAGACCGATCGTCGATCCGGTTGAACTACGTCGAAACCGGACCAAACCTTCAAGGAGCTGACGGCGGACCTGAACCAACGTCCACAGTCCTCCCACCAGCATTGCTCCAATGCCCACGTAGCGAATCTGCTGACTCCAGATCAATCTGGCTGTCGTCAGGGCATCCACCGGCGGAGAGTCATTCGTCAGGCCATAGAGGGGCAGCAGAACGACCCAACCGAGCACTCCTCCAGCGAACACCACCGCTGCAATCTCAGCTCTAATGATGAACCCTACTGCCAGCAGGGCGGGCGAGAGATTGACTCCTCCATAGAAAGCCGTCGAGCCAAGCCGAACGGCCGCCTCGGCAGCTTCGCTCCACAGACGAAGACCGCTTTCGCCGAATTTGACGCAGGCTCCGAGCAACGACGCGACGACTAGGGGGCGAATGGCGTTTTCCCTGTCGGAGGAGACCGATCCGGCCTTGAGCACTTCGGCCGTCGCCACGCCCTCGGGAAAGCGAAGTTTTGCATCCAGGATAAGTACGCGCCGCAATGGAATCGTGAACAAGACGCCCAGGAGCCCTCCGACGAGGGCCAGCACGGTGGTTTGCCAATAGTCAAAGCTCTGCCAGTAGTCTAGGATCACTAGAGCCGGCAGGGTGAAGATCACCCCCGCGGCAAGCGCTTCGCCCGACGAGGCGGCCGTCTGTACGATGTTGTTTTCGAGGATGTTGGATGTCTTGAACAATCGAAAGAGTGTCATCGAAACCACCGCAGCGGGAATCGATGCGGAAACGGTCATGCCGGCGAACAGGCCTAGATATGCGTTGGCACCGGCGAGGACGACCGACAACACGAGCGACAGAATCAGTGCCTTGCCCGTGATTTCAGGAAGGCAGGTGGTGGCTGGAACGATCGGCCCCTCGGAGGGCGCTGAGGCCGAAACGGCATCGACGGGAGCGTTGAGGTCAGCCGGCATCCTGCCGTCGTTCATACCATGGCTTTTCTGACAGGTCCACCGCCTCCTTGCTAGACCGGGCAGGTTTCTCGAACCGATGAGTCTGTCATCATGAACCTGGTGCATCCGAGAGCTGCGTCGAGCAAAAGGACAGGCGGATGAGCAGCCGGCAGACCGTTGGTAGGTTGGTGATTGATCGCTTGCGTGCATGGGGCATCGAGTAGATCTTCGGCAGCCCGAACGATGAGGTCCTGACCTTCTATGAATTGCTGCGCAGTCTTCTCTGCTGTTGATAGAGACGATGGGATTTGCAGTCCCACTGCCGTGAGGGTCTGATTGGCCGACCGACATCTTGCCCGCTCGTACTGGTGAGGGACGGAGCGTTTCGGATGATCTGCGCGGAGTTGGCCACGGGCTTCCGTTGCGGGCCGGCGCCCATCGTACTTATTCTCAACCACCATCGGTATTCGACCGAGCGGGACAGTTTGAAAGAGAGGTTCAACGATATCCCTGTGCGGCGTGACAAGAAGGAGATGAAATGAATGGTGATGGATTGGGGCTGGGCATCCCAATCTATGGCGAGTTTGTGAACTCGTTGGACCGAGCCCTGCGCGACCGATGTACGCTCTATGTACCGAACATTTTGGCGGGGCCAGCCGATCAATCGGTCGGGATGAAACGGCTGGCAGGATGATTAGCAAGTGTCTGGCGGCTCAGCGGGAATCCCGAACGGCGATCAGGAAGCGAGTTGGGTCGCCGATCCGATGTCGTCAGGCTCTCGTCCGGCGTCGTGCTCGAACCCCCGTAAGCCAATTTTGGAGCCGGGCGACTCTCTTGGTCTTGGCGATGACTGAGGTCATGGTTGGCGCGAACTCGGAGTCGGACGAAGTATCGAGTTCATCGGGATGCGTGACGATGGGTGCGGCTGCCGTCGAAATGTTCGTTTCATTTTCCTGGTCACGAGATTTAATCGACTGGGCCGTTGATGGGGCCTGATGAATCGAGCCGCTACCTTCGGCGATGATTCCTGCCAGAGCGGTCACGGAAGGATCGGGTGGAGGGACTTTCTTGATCCTGGGAAGGCTCCGTTCGATGACATTGATCTCCTCATCCAGCGGGTTTGTCATGAGGACGACGGTGCAAGATTTGCGTGCCGATTCGGTGTTGCCCTCTGCCGCGTAAAGTTTGGCTAACAAGCGATGGGCCTTCAGGTTTTCAGGACTGAGCACAACTGCGTCCTCTAGCACGGCCTTGGCCTTGGCATCTTCGCCAACCTGTTGGTAAATCGATCCTAAGACCACCATGGCGATTACATAGCCGGGATAAACGAGGAGGCCCTCCTGTAAGACGACGACGGCCTTTTGCGATTGGCCGGCCTTCACGTATTCTTCAGCCAACTGGACGAACACTTTGGAATGTGGATTATTCGTCCATTCTGCTGCGAGTCGCTCAAGTCGTGCGGAGCTGGAAGGGGCTGGCTCGGAGGTGCTGGGCATGAAGGTGACCTACTGGTCTGCAGACGTGTCCCCTCTTTCGTCAGCTTTGAGCTTGAGGAGTTGGTCGAGCAAGGCATCCGCCGCCGCACGCTTGGACATGAGCGGCAATTCCGACACCCGTCCTCTCTTCTCGATGAGAACGATCTGATTGGTGTCTGAGCCGAATGCCGAACCCTCGCCGAGCACGTTGTTGGCGACGACGAGATCCAAACCTTTCCTTTTCAGTTTGGCCTTGGCATGGGGCACGAGGTCCTGCGTTTCTGCGGCAAATCCAACCAGGAACTGCTTGGTTCGCCTGCGCGACAGGTCTGCCAGGATATCCACTGTCGGTTCGAGCTCCAGGGACGTGAGCGTCTTTGCGTCCTTCTTGATTTTCTGTCCAGCCGGATGGACCGGTCGAAAATCAGCCACCGCCGCCGCCATGATCACGATTGTCGACCAAGCCAGATGGCCGGTCAAGGCTTTGTGCATTTCCTCTGCAGTCTTGACGGCCACGATCTGCACGGCGGGTGAAATGGACAGAGAGGTTGGACCTGTCACGAGGGTGACCTCCGCACCGCGTGCGATCGCCGCTTCAGCGACGGCATAGCCCATTTTCCCAGACGAGTGGTTGGAGAGATACCGAACCGGGTCGATGGGCTCCTGCGTTGGTCCTGCCGAAACCAACACCCGTTCACCGCTGTAATCCCGATGCGGAGCGAGGGTTGCAACCACCGCGTCCAGAATGACCTGCTCCTCGGAGAGCCTTCCCCTCCCCGTTCGTCCGCTCGCCAGTGGACCGATCTCTGGATCGAGCACCGTCACTCCCCGTGTCCGCAGTGCGGCCACATGAGATTGGACGGCAGGATGCTCCCACATGCCTCCGTCCATGGCGGGGGCCAGAATGATCGGACACTGGGCGGCCAGCAGGAGTGATCCCAGGAGGTCATCCGCCAATCCAAGCGCAACCCTTGCCATCGTGTGGGCCGTGCAGGGAGCGATCACGATCGCCTGGGCCTCCTCAGCCCAGGTGAGGTGACGCATTTCATGGCCGACGGTAAAGAGATCTGTCGCGACGGGACCTTGCGACAAGACCTCAAACGAGAGCGGCGTGACGAACTTGGTAGCGGACGGGGTGAGGACCACCCGGACCGTCGCCCCCTCCGCCTTCAGTGCACGGAGAAGCAAGAGGGCCTTGTAGGCCGCAATGCTCCCGCACACGCCCAGGACAAGGCGGCGCCCGATCAGGCGAGGCCGTGAAGCAGAGGCCGCTGTCTCTGGAGCGTCACCCTGCTCCTTCTGCGTCGGCCGGTGCCGATTCCTTTGGGGAGTCATCGACATAATTGCTCAGCTCTTTCTTGATCTCGCGCGCGTCTTCGGCGGTCATCATGGCCATCCGCTCGTTTTCGAGGTCCCTGCCTTTGCGTGATTCCTTGATGGCATCCCGGGCCTCTTTCCCGCGAAGGTACTGGATCTGTCCTTGTAAAACCTCATCAAGAGCCTGCGTCGTTTCCTTCGCGAAACGCGCATGACCGAGCGATTTCGCGCCCTGCACGAGATGCTTGGCCCGCTGGGCAGCCACCAATACCAACCGATGCCTGGAATCGAAGCGCTCCTGAAAATTCTCCGGTAACAACTGCAGCATGTCGCTCATGGACTACTCCCCTCCTTTTCTTCCTTCTCGAGAATGAAATTGGCCTCAAGCCATCCGATGTCGAGGCGTTTGGTCTTGATCCGTTCGGCGATGAAAATGCTTTCCATCTCCTTCAACGATTGCTGCAGATCGTCATTGCGGACGATGTAGTAATACTCACGGTAGCTCCAGACTTCTTCCCGCGCTTTCTTCAACCGGCGCGTAATTTCCTCCTCCGAATCTCCCGCCCGCATCTGCAAACGGGTCTTGAGCACCCGAAGGGATGGGGGCAGGATATAGATGTAAATTCCATCCTCAAATTTCTTCTTAATCTGAGTGGCCCCCTGGCTGTCGATTTCCAGCAGGACATCCACTCCCTGGTCGAGCTTGTCGGTGATGGCTCTGCGGGGCGTGCCGTACCAGTGCCCGTAGACTCTGGCCCATTCAACGAATTCCTGTCGCTCGATCATGTTCTGAAACGTCCGGTCGTCGAGAAAGAAGTACTCGCGCCCGTGTTCCTCGCCGGGGCGCGGCTGTCTTGTCGTACAGGATACGGAATGCCAGAGATTGGGGACGAGTTGCACGATCTGTTTGCACAGCGTGGTTTTCCCCGTTCCTGATGGCGCCGACACAATATACAACAAACCTCGACGTTCCATCCTAAGCCGACACCGAGCCTTTCAACAATCCGTAGGGGTTGGGAGATGAAGACGGCGGTGACTACTCGATATTTTGCACTTGTTCGCGGATCTTTTCCAGCACCGTCTTCATTTGCACGACGGTGGAGGCAATTCCTGCGTGGTTGGCTTTGGACCCGATGGTATTCACTTCTCGCCCCATCTCTTGCAGGAGGAAATCCAAGGTCTTGCCGACGGTACCCGACTTGGCAAGGGTTGTGCGAAACTGTTGAAGGTGCGAGGCTAAGCGAACCAGTTCCTCTGTGACGTCGCTCCGGTCGGCGAGCAGGGCGACCTCCTGGTGGAGGCGCGCTTCATCGACCACGGGTCCCTTGAGCAGGCACTCGACTCGCGCGCGGAGCTTGGTGAACGTCTCATCCGCCAGTCGCGGCGTTTGTTCGGCTACTCCTGTTCGCGCCTCTTCCACCGCGTCGAGATGGCCGAGAATAGCCTGGCTCAAGGCCTGCCCCTCGCGTTCACGCATCAGAACCAACTCTTTCAACGCGGCCTCGACCAATCGGCCTGCCACCTTGATCAAACTCTTATCCGGGCCGACGAATTCCTCGGAGATGGTTATCAGTTCCCGCACACTGGCCAGAGTATTGATATCGAGTGTGCCGCTCAGGCGAAGCTTTTTCTTGAGGTCGCGCAGCGTGTGGCAGTATTGAGTCGCGAGATCGTGGTCGAGCGTGACCTGCTTGCGGCTTTGACGGGCACCACTGATCGTGAGGGTGACATCGACGCGACCTCGCTGACAACACCGTTGGACCGCCTCCTTACAGGCTTCCTCGAACGAGGACAGGCCCCTGGGAATTCGACAGGCGATGTCCAGGAAACGGTGGTTCACCGATCGAATCTCGACGATCAGCATCCCGTCCCGCCAGGCGGCTTCTTGCCGGCCAAATCCAGTCATACTCCGTATCATCGAGGCGATTTTCCTTTCCAGGGACAGAGGTCGTATACCACACAAGTGCCGCAGGTCGGACGCCGCGCCAGACAGACATATCGTCCGTGCAAGAGCAGCCGTTGGGATCCTTCTGTCCATTGAGAGCGCGGAATACTGCGCATGAGGTCCTGCTCGATCTGATCTGGGTCCGCGGACTTGGACAGGCCCAGTCGCTGGGCAACCCGTTTGACATGCGTATCGACCACCAAGGCCGGCAGTCCATAGGCATGCCCCAGAATGACATTTGCCGTCTTCCTTCCGACCCCTGGAAGGGTCACAAGGTCATCCATCGAGGACGGAACCCGACCGTGAAACCGTTTGACCAGAGTGGTTGCGCAGGCCACAAGGTTCTTCGCTTTGCTTCTAAAGAAGCCTGTTGAGCGAATCATGGACTCCAACTCGGGAATGTCGGCGCCTGCCAGATCTCTGGCCTTCGGATAGCGACGAAACAGGTCTGGCGTAACCAGATTCACGCGGCGATCCGTGCACTGCGCGGAGAGAATGGTCGCCACCAGCAATTGATAAGGATCGGCGTAGTCGAGTTCCACCTGCGGCTGCGGAGTCGCCTCCCGCAAGGTCCGAAGGATGTCCGTCACCGCTGGACTGTGCCGGCGCCTCACACGCCAGCCCCGCTCGTCGATACGACGGTCTCTCCGCGCTTCCCTTCAAGGTGCGTCGAGTCCGTATCTTCACGTGAGACTGACAACGCGTCGTCGGATATCATGGGATTGACGAAGGCATGGACGCGGCACAGCATGCTGTCCAGATGGGCGATCAACGGCGAGAGCGACTCCGGCTGCATCGCCGAAATCGCGAGGGCTCCGAATCGGCGGCAAAGCCCTTCTCGTTCGGTTGCAGATACCTGATCGCACTTGTTGAAGACGAGCAAGCGCGGAATATCGGTCATGTCCAGATCCCTCAGTATGTCCTCAACAATGCGAATCTGTCGATCGGGATCGGAAGCATTGGCGGCGACGAGGTGGAGCAACAGATCGGCGTCGCGCAACTCGCGGAGCGTGGTCCGGAAGATACCCATCAAATCCTTCGGCAGGTCGCGAATGAACCCCACGGTGTCCGTAACAATCACTTCGCGATCGCGTGGAAACCTCAGCCTTCGGCTCGAGGTATCGAGCGTTTCGAAGAGACGATTCTGCGCGGACACCTGACTCTGCGTGAGTATGTTGAGCAGGGTGGATTTCCCCGCGTTGGTGTAGCCCACGATCGAAACAACCGGAATCGCGTGGCGCTTGCGACGGGCGCGCCGTTGGTCCTGATGACGCGCGAATGTGGCCAACTGCCGTTCCAGATGGGCGATACGATCCCGCACGCGACGGCGATCCGTCTCCAGTTTGGTCTCGCCCGGTCCACGCCCGCCGATGCCTCCTCCCAACCGAGAGAGGCTCGTACCCTGGCCCGACAGACGGGGAAGCAGGTAGCGGAGCTGCGCCAATTCGACTTGCACTTTGCCTTCGCGCGTATGCGCCCTCTGCGCGAAAATATCCAGAATGAGTTGTGTGCGATCGATGACCCTGAGATCCGTGACCTCCGCAATCGCTCGGGCCTGAGCTGGCGACAGATCCTGATCGAAAATCAACAAATTGGCTCCCTGTTGCAGCGCGGTGATCACGACTTCCTTTAACTTGCCACTTCCCATCAGATACTTGGGATGGATGACCGGCGTGCGTTGAACGACGCGGTCCAGTACGGTGATACCGGCGGATCTGGCCAGTTCGGCGAGCTCGACCAGGCGCTCTTCCTGTTCGATCCGGCTGCGCGTGCTGGCGCTGACCAGGATGGCAGGATCCAGGCCTGCAGCGACTTCGTGGCCGGTAGACCACTTCGCGATTCGGTTCTCCAAGTCGGAGATGAATCGTGCGCAATCCAGGTGCAAATCGTGAAAAGAGACCGGCGGATTCACTTCATACACCAGGCCGGCGGCGTTGGGCGGCAGAAGGTGCGCCAGGCGGATCTGGCCGGGAGTTCCGTCCTCCGCGACGCTCAATTTTGCCAACAGGTCGAGTCGCAGTAGGGCTAGATTGGTCAGGTCCTCACGGGGCACGTCTTCGTCACGAAGGTGAGTGTGGACCAGCCTGGTGCCGCGCAGGGAGCGATCACCCAGGCGGAGTTTGGACACCGAGGCGATGGGATGAGCCCAATCGGCTCCGACCACCACACGCTCTACGGCTCCCCGCCTGGTCAACAAGGCACCGATCGGACGGCCGATGAGACGGGAAAGTTCCGTACAGCTTCGAGCGAGTTCGGCGGAAATCAGCTTGTCGGCCGGCACGCGGCGGCGCGTGAGATGTTGCAACTGCAACAAATGGCTCGGCTTCAGTCCTCCGATGTACCCGATCACGTTTTGAATGGCAGGTGTTCCTTTCTATGCGTGAGTGGACGGGAGGCGCCGCGAGCGGTCGGGTTCGGTCTGGCCGAGCGGATGATCCAAGCCGGGGAAAGACGCATTGGCCACCGACTCCATGTCCCAGCATGCGATCCGCCCCCGGCGGTAGGCATCCAGACCGGCTCTGGCGATCATGACGGCATTGTCGGTACAAAGCGAGAGCGGCGGGATCACGATCTCGATACCGTCGATTGCACCGGCCTCCATCAGACGTGCGCGGAGCCGTGAATTGGCCGAGACACCCCCGACGACGGCCAGCACGCGCTCCCCGCTCTGTGCGACTGCCCTGAGCGCTTTGGTGACCAGAACGTCCACGATCGCTTCCTGATAGCTCGCGGCAATATCGGCACTTCGGTTGGGTTGCTCCCAATCGGGATGGTCCCGCAGGTAATACAGCAAAGCGGTCTTGAGCCCGCTGAAACTGAAATCAAGACTGGTCCGTTTGCCAAGGGAACGCGGAAACTGAATGGCCGTGGGGTTGCCGGATTGAGCCAGCTTGTCGACCGCCGGTCCTCCAGGGAATCCCAGGCCTAACAGCTTAGCGCCTTTATCGAAGGCCTCTCCCGCCGCATCATCCAAGGTGCGTCCAAGGAGACGATACCCGGAATCGCCAGTCGTTCGGTAGAGGTGTGTGTGTCCACCGGATACGACCAAGACCAGCGCCGAAGGTTCGACAGCGGGACGGTCGATCCAAGCCGAGGCGACATGCCCTTCGAGATGATTGACCGTGACCCATGGAATTCTCAAGGCGTAGGCAAGGGCTTTTCCGTAGCTCAACCCGACCAGGAGCGCGCCTGCGAGGCCAGGACCGCTGGTACAAGCAATCAGGCGAAGGTCGGTCCAGCCCGCGGTCGCCTCGTCCAGCGCGCGGCGGACGATCGGCTCAATCGTTTCGATATGTCGCCGCGCCGCCAATTCCGGGACGACACCACCGTAGGGTCCATGAGTCGCATGTTGCGATGAGACAATGCCGGATCGCACCCGCCCCTCCAAATCGAGAACGGCCGCAGCAGTCTCGTCACAGGAGGTTTCGATGCCAAGTACGAGACCGTCTAAATTGGCATTCATGGCAAGCGCGAAAAAGCAAACCCCGGATGGAACGCGATCAAGCGATTGAAAAGCACGAAGGCCCCCGGAATCTTCGGGGGCCTTCGCTCAAATTGCGATCAAGGCTCATATGTGACTGGTCGTCGTGGTCACACCTCCGCCAAGGCGCCGATTTCTTCGAACACCGGCGCACCGTCTCGGAGGACCACCCGTACCCGGCGCGCTTCTTTGAAGCGTCCCTTGATTAGCTCCTCGGACAAGGGATCTCCGAGGCTCCTCTGAATCGTCCGTCGCATCGGCCTGGCTCCATAGAGCGGTTGGTAACCCTCCTCGATGAGCCGCTGCTTGACCTCGTCGCTGACCTCGATTTGGACACCCTTTTCGAGCAGGCGGTTGTTAAGCTCCGCCAGCAGAATATCCAGGATCGCGAAGAGATGGACCTTTTCGAGCGGATGGAACACGACGACCTCATCGATTCGGTTCAAGAATTCCGGGCTGAAGGAGCGGCGCAGCTCACCCAACACCTCGTCTTTGATCTTTCGGTCGTGCACGCCGATTTCGGTGCTCTGGAACCCCAGCGAGACGTTCCGTTGGATCAGTTTGGTTCCCAGGTTAGAGGTCATGATCACAACTGTATTCTTGAAGTCCACCTTGCGACCCAGGCTGTCGGTCAGCACCCCGTCGTCGAGCACCTGCAAGAGGACGTTGAAGACATCGGGGTGGGCCTTTTCGATTTCATCAAAGAGAACCACGGAATAGGGTCGCCGCCTGACTTTCTCAGTGAGCTGGCCGCCTTCCTCGTACCCGACGTAGCCGGGAGGCGCGCCGAAGAGGCGGGAACTGGTGAATTTCTCCTGGTACTCCGACATGTCCACGCGAATCAACGCATCTTCGGTATTGAACAAGAACTCGGCGAGGGCCCGTGCCAGTTCCGTCTTACCAACCCCTGTTGGGCCGAGGAAGATGAACGAGCCGATGGGCTTTTTCGTTTCCTTGAGCCCGGCGCGTGATCGCCTGATGGACCGGCAGACAGCCGAGATGGCCTCGTCCTGGCCGATGATACGGCGGTGGAGAAACTCTTCCATGCGCAGAAGCTTGTTGGATTCTTCCTCCTCAAGTTTGAAGAGCGGAATACCGGTCATCTTTGATACGACATAAGCCACGTCCTCTTTGCTGATGACGGGCTTTTGCTTCTCTTGACTCTTCTTCCACTCGCGCTTGGACTCCTCCAGCAGCTTGCGCAGCCGTTCCTCCTCCTCGCGGTGGCGGACCGCTTCTTCGAAGTTCTGCATGGAGATCGCCACTTCCTTCTCACGCGAGACGCGCTTGAGTTCCTGCTCCAGCGCTTTCAACTCACCGGGAAGGGCGTAGGTTTGCAACTTGGCGCGAGACCCGGTCTCGTCGATCAGGTCGATGGCTTTGTCAGGTAGGAACCGGTCCGTAATATAACGGTCGGAAAGCTTCACCGCCTCCACGATGGCTTCGTCCGTGATCTCCACCCCGTGGTGTTCCTCATAGCGATCACGCAACCCTTGGATGATCCGCACTGTCTCGTCCAGACTCGGAGGCTGCACATGGATGGGTTGGAACCGCCGCTTCAGCGCTCCGTCCTTCTCGATGTGCTTGCGATACTCATCGAGCGTGGTGGCCCCAATGCATTGAATCTCCCCGCGCGACAAGGCCGGCTTGAGCATGTTCGAAGCGTCAATCGAACCTTCTGCCGCACCGGCACCGACCAGCGTGTGCAACTCATCGATGAAGATGATAATGTTGCCTGCCTGAGTGATTTCCTTCATGACCACCTTCAGGCGTTCTTCGAATTGGCCGCGGTACTTGGTGCCCGCCACCAGGGAACCCAAGTCGAGCGCGATCACTCGCCGATTCAGAAGGTTGTCCGGCACTTCCGAGGCCACGATCCGTTGTGCCAGCCCCTCGACGATGGCCGTCTTCCCGACCCCTGACTCTCCGATCAGCACAGGATTGTTCTTGGTCCGGCGGCTGAGAATCTGTAGGACCCTCTCGATTTCGTCTGAACGTCCGATGACGGGGTCCAACTGACTTTCTTGAGCGAGCTGGGTGAGATCCCGACCGAATTCATCCAACGCAGGCGTATTGCTCTTGCGGTCACGCTCGCGCGGCGCGGATTTTCTGAGGAACGTGACGGTCAGTTGCCTGGCGGTCAGCAGGTTGGCGCCGAGACTTCTGAGAATCTTGCCGCCGATTCCCTCCTCCTCCCGCAACAATCCCAGGAGCAGATGCTCGCTACCGATATGGTTGTGCCCCAGCAGCCTGGCTTCCTCGACCGCATATTCAATGACTTTCTTGACTCGCGGGCTGAAGGGAATTTCTCCGAACGTCATCGTGGTGCCGCCACCGGGGAGATTTCGCTCGATCTCAAGCCGAATCTGCTCCGGGGATAACCCCATCTTCTTGAGGATCATGAGCGCAATCCCGTCGGATTCGCGCAGGATGGCAAGGACAAGGTGCTCGGTGCCGAGGTAGTCGTTCTGGTGCCGTTCCGCCTCTTCTCTGGCCAGGATGATGATCTTCCGACCCTTGTCAGTGAATCGTTCGAACATCCGTCCTCCTTGTGGGTTAAGCGTTCAGGGGAAAAGCACGGAACCCAAGGAAAAATCTCAAGTTATTCTAATCGGCAGGTTGAAGCATGTCAAGGTGTGTGCAAATCTCCGTGCTCCGGAATGCGCACATCAGGATCTCGCGCATCGTTCCGCGTTCTCTCACGCTGCGTGCGCTGAAAAATGCGGTGAGGCGGGCGCTATTCGTTGACTTCGCGAAATCGGGTCACTAGTATCTGGCGCTTCTCTACACGGTTTACATGGCTCGGTAAGGCGGTCGATGAATCGGATCGGAATTCTCACGAAACCCAAGTTTCCCGATGTGGCGCAGACGCTCCGCGAGTTGTGTCTGTGGCTTCGGGATCGGGAAAAGGAGGTGTTGCTCGAAGCTTCGGCGGCGTGCCTGATCGACGAATGTCAGCCATTCGACCGGCGGAGCATTGCACAAGAGGCCGATCTGATCATCGTGCTCGGGGGCGACGGCACGATGTTGGGTGCCGCCCGCCTCGTCGCGTCGCGTAACCCGCCGATCCTGGGCGTCAATATGGGCGGGCTCGGTTTTCTCACCGAGGTGACGGTCGATCACATGTTCGAGGCATTGGAGCGGGTGTTCAACAACAACTTTGTGATCGACGAGCGACTGATGCTGTCCTCCACCATGGAGCGTGAGGGCGCCGTCATTATGGAATCCACGGCGCTGAACGATGTCGTTATCTCCAAGGGGACCCTGGCACGGATGATCGAGATGCAGGTGGGGATCAGCGGGCAATTCGTGACCAATCTGAGAGGAGACGGGCTGATCGTCTCGACTCCGACCGGATCGACGGCCTATGCCCTCTCCGCCGGGGGACCGATCGTCAGTCCGTCCGCGTCCGCCTTCATGCTGGCGCCGATCTGTCCCCATACGCTGACGCATCGTCCGCTCATCGTGCCGAGTACGGTCCGCATTTCGGTTTCGCTCAGCAGTAAGGACGCCGGGGCCATGGTCACGCTTGACGGGCAGGAAGGGATGGCGATGCAGAAGGGAGATGTAGTGATCATCACCGCTTCGGACCACCGGACCCATCTGATCCGATTCCCAGAGCGGACCTACTACGAAACCCTTCGATTGAAGCTCAAGTGGGGAGATGGGTGAGGAGTTGGGCAAACGCCTGAACGATGATTATTTGGCGCGGACGGCGTGGATATGTCCAAGCATCTCCTGATTGGTTACGTACTTGAATTCGCCAATACAGTCGCTGGGGACCTGAGATTCCTGCTCAGCCCGTTGCAGCGCCCGTAATCCGGCCGCGTCGACATAGGCGGTCCTCCGCTGGCTCAGCAAATCGGCCAGTCGCTTCATGGACGAGTCAATCGCGGTCCGCGTAATCGGGGAGCGGCTGGTGAGGAAACGACTGACCACCTCCGCGCACCACTCCCCATCTCGCTTGGCCACACCGACCAATCCCTCACTCGCTTTGCGCGCCCAGCCTGCGAGAAAGACGCCGGGCAATGCCTGGCTTGACGCCTCATCAAATGCCTGGAAGAGGGCGTCGTCCGGCTCGTTGTTCGTCTTGTTCGGATTGGTGACGAAGCCTCCGTTCTTGTACGGAAGACCGACGGTCTCATCGACCTTGTCTCCGACGGCGAACACGACGCTGTCCACCGGAAACTCATAGTACTGTTTCAGGCCGACCGCGGCCGTATCTGCCCCCTTCGGCTCCAGCTTGGTCTCTTCCATTTCAAGCGCCCGGACCCGGTTGTGAGCGTCCACAAGCACCCGCTTGGGCGAAGCCAGAAACCGGAACCCGAATTTCGTCTCGCTGGTCTTCGGCTCGCACTTGTCACATTCCGCCAGGATGTCTTTGAGGATCGCATCGGGCTGTTGCCCGACCGCTTCGAGCCTCGGCTTGATACGCTCGAATTCCTTGGCGAGGGCTTCTTGATCAAGGTTGGCGCAAATGGCTCGGATTTCTTTGGGGTTGTATTTGCGTTCGGCTGGTCCACGGCGGGCGATGGCCGTTACACGCTCCACGTTCTTATAGCGGGTGAGCCAATGCGCGATATCGACCATGACATCACCGACCCCGATGACGGCGACATGTTTGCCCATGTCGAAGGGGCGATCACCAAAACCGGGAAGTCGATTGAAATGATACACCACATCCTTCGCATGGAAGACACCCTGCGCCGAATCGCCTTCGACTCCGATGGTCTTGGTTCCCTGTGCACCCGTTGAAAAGACGATCGCGCTGGCGCCCAGCGACCGAAGCTGCTCCACGGTCAAGTCCTTGCCGACTCCGACGGAGACGTTGCCGAAATAGTGGACATTAGGCCGCTCCAGGATATCCCAATAGGTCTTCTTCAAGCCGCCTCGTAATTTGAGCTTGCTTGGGAAGATGCCGTATTCCGCAAGGCCGCCGAACTTGATGTCGCGGTTCATGAGCACGATTTCGTGTCCGGCTTTCGACAACACGTTGGCCACGGACATGCCGGCCGGGCCTGCGCCGACCACGATGATCAGATGTGATGCTCCGGATGAATGATGGGCCGTATTCATATGCGACAGCAATCCCCTTGTGCAGTTTCAGGAGTTTGATGGGAAAAAGGTAAAAGTTTTCGCGGACTTTAGCACAGCACCTTTGGGCCTGTCAAAGGAACGGATGTGCGTCGTAGACAATCCAGGTACTTTTCGTGTCCTCTGCCCGTTGCGGGCTACCCGCCCGCGCTGCCGACGGGACCGCCCGGTTCCGTCATTCGCCAAGGGTCGAGCAATTCCTTGAGACGCTTTTCCTTGAGGACCTGCTTCCGCCTCGCCACCTCTCGGACGGTCTTGCCCGCTTTGTAAGCATCCTTGGAGATCTGGGCCGCCGCATCGTAGCCGATCTCCGGTGCCAATGCGGTGCACATGGCCAGACTTTGCTCGATGGAATCGCGACAGCGGTCCTCATTGGCCTGGATGCCTTCGACGCAGCGGGCCGCGAAATTGTCGGAAGCCGTGGCGAGCAATTCGATAGATTGCAGGAGGTTGTAAGCCATGACCGGCAGCATCACCAACAGCTCAAAGTTCCCCGCCTGCCCTCCGATCGTGACGGCCACATCGTTTCCGATAACCTGCGCGCAGACCATGGTGACGGATTCGGCGATCACCGGATTGACCTTGCCGGGCATGATCGAGGAGCCGGGCTGGGTCTCCGGGAGGCGAAGTTCTCCGAGCCCGCATCGGGGGCCTGAGCCGAGCCAGCGAATATCGTTGGCGATCTTCATCAGACTTACCGCAATCGTGCGCAGTTCTCCGCTGGCCTCGACCATGGAATCCTGGGCGGACTGAGCCTCGAAGTGGTTCTTGGCTTCCTTGAGCCTGCAACCGATCTCCTTTGCGATGACGGCGATCACGCGACGGGCAAAATCCGGGTGAGCATTGAGACCGGTGCCGACGGCAGTTCCACCCAAGGCCACCTCGCTCAGAGCGGCCTGTGCGTGCCTGATCCGCTCGATCCCCAATTCGATTTGGCGGGCATAGCCGCCGAACTCCTGGCCCAGGCGAACGGGCGTGGCGTCCTGTAGATGCGTGCGGCCGATCTTCACGATTGGATCGAACTCCTTGGCCTTGCGCCCCAAGGCCTTCCGCAGCCTGGTGAGTGCAGGAATGAGCTGGCGTTCCATCATTTCCACCGCGGCGATATGAATGGCGGTGGGAATCACATCGTTGCTCGATTGTCCCAGATTCACATGATCGTTGGGGTGGACATACTTGCTTCCCCTCGCTCCCCCGAGCAATTCCGTTGCCCGGTTGGAGATCACTTCATTGGTATTCATATTGGACGAGGTGCCGGAGCCTGTCTGGAAAATATCCACGGGAAACTCGGCGTCGAGCTTGCCCTCAACGACTTCCGTGGCAGCTTGTCTGATTGCCTCGGCCTGTGGTTTCTCGATCAGGCTAAGCGAATGGTTGACCGTCGCGGCGGCCCGTTTGATCAAACCCATGGCGCGGATGAACGAACGCGGAAACCGAAGGGAGCTGATGGGAAAGTTTTCAATGGCGCGCGCGGTTTGCACGCCATAATAGGCCTCGGCCGGGACGGCGAGTTCACCCATCGTATCGCGCTCCATCCTGGTTGGTCCCTGGGGCGCTGGGATGCCCGTACGGTTGTTCATCGTTTGTGCGGCGCGTCGTTTCTTCATGTCGCTGGATCCCCCCATGCTGGGCCTCATGATGCAGGCGGATTGGGCTTGTCGTGCCATTGAAGAGCCAGGCATCTTAATCATTTGTCGGGTGGTTCACAAGACCATCGCCTGGGCGGACGCACCAAGTCGGTGAGGTTCAGGCAGGACTCGCCGACGAATAGGTCTTGAAGGATGGCTCGGATGCGCTCTCGTGTGCGCTGAAGCCTCGGCAGGGCGACGGAATTAAGTGATCGCGATAGGAGCAGAACCACAAAGTGACCAAAACACGAAGGCCCGCCAGCATGGCGGGCCTTCCGTAGCCGTGCCGAACGACGAATCGACGACCGATTAGGCGACCTTGACCTCGATGGCCCTAGGCTTCGCCTTCTCTGATTTCGGAAGGTGAAGGTGCAGGACCCCGTCCTGATACTCCGCCTTGATCTTGGCTTCATCGACGTAATCCGGCACCACAAAGCTCCGCACAAACCGACCATAAGCTCGTTCGATCCGATGGAACTTTTTCCCCTTCTCCTCCTTCTCATGTTTTCGTTCGCCCTGGATGCTGAGGACGCCCTCTTCGAGGGTGATCTTGACGTCCTCCTTCTTCACCTCCGGCAATTCCGCCTTGATGATGTACTCGCCCTCGGTCTCGCTGATATCGACCGACGGCGTCCAGTCGGCCACCGTCATGGTTTCCTTTCCGTCGGCTTTCGCGGTGAGCGCGCGCCCGAACACGCGATTCAGACGATCCGATACCTCTTCCAATTCTCTGAATGGGTCCCACCGTACCAAATTCATTATCGCACCTCCTTGACTGTAAGTGTGTAGTGATTCCGATCACCGTATGTTGCAGTAGAAGATAATCCGGCCGGTGCCATCGTCAAGGGGTGGGGTCGCGGTGGTGCAGGTTTTCTCCTTGAGTGGGGACGTTGACTCTTGAGAATAAGGTCTTATTGAATTTGTTGGAATGAGCCTCTCAGGAAATTGGCGGCGGCTGCGCCGTTCCGGTTCGTCCGTCACACGGACGACGTGATTAGCGCAGGTGGACCGGTACGTAGGGGCGGCCATGCTCTCCTGAATAGATTTGTTCGGGGCGAAAAAGTTTGTTCTCGCGCAGTTGCTCCAGCCAGTGAGCCAGCCATCCTGCCACCCTCGCAACGGCAAAAATCGGCGTGAATAGCTCCATATCGATCCCCATCTTGTCGTAAATGATGCCTGAATAAAAATCGACATTCGGGTAGATTTGTTTGGCCTCGAAATAGTCGCCCGCCACTTTTTCGAGTTCGACGGCGACCTGGTACAGAGGGGAAGGCCCAAACTCATCGAACAGTTGCTCGCAGAGCCGCTGAAGGATGACCGCCCGCGGATCTTTCACTTTGTACACGCGATGACCAAATCCCATCAGCCTGCCTTTGCTCTTGAGTTTCTCCTCGACATAGGTCCGGACGTGTGACGGGCGCCCGATTTCGCGGAGCATCTGGACCACTTCCTCGTTGGCGCCGCCGTGCAACGGCCCCTTCAATGCCCCGATGGATGACGCCACCACCGTGTAGGGATCGGCCAGAGTCGAAGCCGTCACCAATCCCGCGAATGTGGAAGCGTTCATTGTGTGTTCGGCGTGCAGAATCAGGCAAACCTCCAAGATATGGGCCCAGGCCTTGGGAGGTTCCTGATCAAATAGCATGGCGAGAAAATTTGCCGAGAAGCCGAGATGGTCGCGCGGCGGCACATGGTCGTCTCCGTGACGCATGCGTGCGACGGCGGCCACGATGGTGGGAACCTTGGCGATCAGCCGAACGGAGGACCAGTAGTTATTGTCGACGTCCGCCACATTGCGGCCGGGGTAGAACATGCCGAGGGCGGCCACGGCCGCCTGCAAGGCATCCATCGGGTGCCCCGTCTCCGGCAAGCACTTGATGAGGTCGATAATCTTGAACTTAATGCGGCGATGATGGGTGATATCGTCGATAAACCGGCTCAAGTCCTGTTCAACAGGTAGACGTCCGAACAACAGGAGGTAGGAGGTTTCGAGGAACGAGGAGTTGGCACAGAGGTCCTCCACGCGGATGCCCCGGTATTCCAAGACGCCCTTTTGGCCGTCCACATCGCTGATCGCGGATTTGGCGGCGGGAACTCCGGCCAGGCCCGGCATGAAATCATGCGCCATGGTTGTCTCCTATCTATCATGTATCCTTCCAGTCGATGCCAATCGCGCTGCCGGAAGGTGACGCCGGCGCGATCTGCCCTCATTATGCCGCCCGGCCGGGGCTCTGTCGAGTATTCGCCGCCGCGATACATCGCCGACCACTCGTTCCGCGACCTTGCAAAGGCCCGAAGCGATTGGCATACTGAATATACGTAGGCATGAAAGCCTGGACAGGGGATGCTCGATCCGGCCATGAAGGAAATGAGGATTCTCGTCGTGACGGTGCTGGGTCTGGTGCTGGTCGCAGTCGTGGCCTTCTTGTGGATGCGTCAGGAGCCGCGACCGCTTCCACGCATGGTGTCACCCTTGGGACAGGCCCTCCCCTCCTCTTCACGGGTCGGGACCAGCGCCTTGAGCCACGGTGGTCCGGTTCCCGAATCGCTTCGGAATCCATCTCGAAGGGTGAACGGACCGAGCGCTCAGAGTGAAGAGGGCCCCTGATTGGGCACAAGAAAGGAAACGGCGACCGGCTGATGGAGAGGACGCGGATGATGCTGATGAAACCTGCTTGTGCCGGCTGGGGAAGACTCTTGCTCCTCGTCGTAACCATCGGTGCCGCCGATTTTGCTCTGGCGCAGGACGGGGAGTTACAACTATTCGCCGTCGTCACCAAACCTCCCAAAGATAAGGCGGCGGTGACCGCACAGGTTGTGATCGAGGGGATCGTGAGCGAGACCAAGTTGATTCCAAGCGAGCGAGTGTTGGGCAATCCGGTCTGGCGGACGCTCGAAATGTGTCATTCACTGAAGGCCGAGGTCAAAAAACTCGCCGAGGGCTACCAGGTGCTGTCTGTGCGGATTCTGGATGCGTCCATGTTGCCGATGAATTTGCAAAGCACCGCGGGAGACTGCTTGATCCAGAAGGCTATCGAAGTGGCGCCGCTCGTGGATTAGAACCGCGCTGAGTGCCGAGGAATCAGCGCTGAGTGGAGAGATCCCAAGACCGTTTCAGCACCAACGCGCATCCAGCGCCTATCATTCAGCACTTCTCGCTCAGCCCTGAGGTCGGCATTCGGGGCAGTCGGTTGGTTCAGCGTCCTTTCGATACTCATCCGTCGTCAGCGGAAACAGTTGTTCACAGCGACCACACTGCCGGATTTCAAAATAGGCCACCCCTTTCTCGTCGATTTCCGTCGGCAGCAACAATTCCACGGGGTCGTATCCGATCATGACTCCGTCTTGAAATTTCACGACGGCCAGGCGGACGTTAAACAATTCGAAGATGGCTTCCTGCCCCTTGCGCTCGTTGAGATGGCCGAGCACGAACACCGGTTGGCCCTTGCGTTTGGTCCGAAGTTCCCGTAACGTGCGCTGGCCGGGCGCGGCGACGGCAAAACAGCCGGTTGAACTGGTTCCCGCCGAGATGATCATGGATGCCTCTTTTTACCGACCTGAGCTGGAGCCGGGTAACGTGCACAGGATGTAACAACCGGGATCGGAAGGTCAAGACGGTCCGGAGTTCCCTTTTTGTGAAGGACAATGCCATGGCGAAGATTACCATCTACCAGAAACCCACCTGCTCGACCTGCCGCCAGGCTTTGCGGATGATTCGGGAAAGCGGGGCCGACTATTCGTCCGTGAATTATTACGAAACACCCTTTACCAAGGCTCAGCTCAAGGGTCTCCTGAAACGCGCCGGACTGAACGCGAAGGATGTGCTTCGCACCAAAGAAGACATCTATCAGCAACTCAAGCTGGCCGAGCGTCAGTTCTCCGACGACGAACTGATCGACCTGATGCTGAAGCATCCCGATCTCATCCAACGTCCTCTCGTCCAAAAGGGAGAAAAGGTACTGCTGGCAAGGCCCGCCGAATCCGTTCAGGAACTCCTGTCCCCGTCCGGATAACAGATCACCTGCCCGGAGTCCGCTGAGATTCGAAGCGAGGTTCGGCCCTCCAGCACCGAAAGGATTAGGTCTCCGGCGATCGTTCTCCGCCAACCTTCGAGAAGCGGCACGGTCGAAGTGGTACCGGTCGCCCGCTCTTCCACGATTTTCTGGAGGTCGCCGGCCGTGGCCAGCAACGTTGGCGCGATCCCAAGGGCTGCGGCGCGGGCCTTGAGGGTGGCTTGCAGCAATTCGATCTGTCCGGCGGATTCCGGTTCGGGCTTGCGGTCACGCGGAACGTCCGGCCATTCGCTGGCAGGCAGCGTCAAGGCCTGCGCGATTATCGCGAGAATCGCCTCGCTGCTCCGCGCGACTTCCTGAGGAGGGAATCCTCGGATTTCCCGTAGCTCGGTCTGGCGCTTGGGAGCTTGTCGGGCGACTTGCAACAGGACCTCATCTCGTAGCACGCGTCCGCGCGGCACATTGCGACGGCGCGCTTCCGTCTCCCGCCAGGCTGTCAGTTCCCTCAAGACCGCCGCCTGGCGAGGCTTCAGGCTGTCCCAACCCCGTATCCGCTGATACCGTTCTCGGCTGGTCTGCTCGCGCTCCACAACCAACGTACCGAGCCGGTCGAATTCCTCCTGCACCCATTCGAGCCGGCCGAGCGATTGCAGCCGCCGGAGAAGTTCGTCGTGGATGGGCAACAGGTACCGGACGTCCGCCAGTGCATAGGCAATCTGGTCGTGCGACAAGGGACGCTGGCTCCAGTTGGTGAACGTGTGTGACTTCTCCAGTTTGGCTCCCTGCGTACGCTGCACCAGTTGAGCATAGGCGATCTGGGCGCCGAACCCGAGCATGGAGGCGGCGATCTGCGTATCAAAAAACGGGCGCGGAAGCTGGCCTACGTAGGTGGCAAGGAGTTCCAGATCCTGCCGGCCCGCGTGGACGATTTTCTCGATCTTCGTCGAGCAGAGGATCTCGCATAGACGAGGCAGCGCCTGGCACTGTTGCAACGCCGGAAAATCCAATACCACTTGGAGATCGGCCGTGCTCAACTGGATCAGTTCGAGCCGGGGAACGAAGCTGTCCTCCCCGATGAACTCCGTGTCGATCCCGAGGCGTGTACAGGATTCAAGCAGGTCGCACAGCCTGCTAAGAGCCTGTTCATCGCTGATATAGTGCGGGAGGTGTCGGTGCGGCACTGGTTACTCGGTTGGGCGGAAGGGGGCGTCAGCATGCCGCGGAGGTTCGACGTTGCTGAGGCTCAGTGATTCTTTCAAAAATTGATACGCTTCGATGATCCGCCGCAGTTCCGGCTCCGCGCTGCGATCCCCTTCCCGCGCATCGGGGTGAAGGTCCTTGGCCCGCTGCCGGAATGCGCGTGTGACTTTCAACAAGGAGGCGCCATCTTCCAGTCCTAGGATGTCGTAGGCTTCACTCATAGTCCGAACCTCGCCCGTCGGCCTCGTCCCATCCCAGGAATTGCCCCCTCCGCCGGCGGCCTTTAGGAAATCGGCGAGGTTGATCCGCCGGCGCCGGCGACGGGGCCGCTCTCGGACTTCGCTGTCGAGATCATCCCAACGATCCTCAACGAATTCAAGCCGGGCTTCTAACCGGATGGCGTGGGACAAATCGCAAACCAAGGGAAGCTCGGCATCGATCATGTCCAGCGAGTGGCCGATCTCCTCCAAGGCCTGTTCGACCTGAAAAAAGCTATCAACTCGCTCCTCCATCATGTGATCGACCGCAAATTCCAAGCTGTCCGTTGTTCTGGTGCGAAGCACCTCGATCCGGCGGCGCATGCCGTCCTGATAGCGCAGGACCTTGCGTTGATTAAAGGGCATCACTGGTCCGCAATTAGTTCACAAGCACCGGTCAATGGAGGAAGGAATCTTAGCATATCTCTCAGGATCGGCGCAGTGAGTGGATGCCGACGGGTGACCTTGTGCCGGGAATGAGTCCAGGGGGAGGTCAGTCGGTGAGAGGCCCCTCACCGACTCGGTCTCGGCGGCGGGCGACGACGGTCTCGCGGGCCGCGGCGGCCACGGCCTGGGCGATTTTCGGCACCACTTGCTTGTCGAAGAGGCTGGGAATGATGTAGTCGTCGCTCAGCGACGTGGCCGGGATGATCTCCGCCAGCGCCCGCGCGGCCGCAAGTTTCATGGCTTCGTTGATCTCGCGCGCCTGCGCATCAAGCACCCCGCGAAATATGCCGGGAAAGGCCAGGGCGTTGTTGATCTGATTCGGATGGTCCGATCGGCCCGTCGCGAAAATGCGGGACTTGGCCATCCCCGCCAGGGGAGCGATCTCCGGATCAGGGTTCGCCATGGCGAACACGATCCGGTCCTTGTTCATGAGCACGAGGTCGTCCGCAGTCAAGACATTGCCGACCGAAAGCCCGATCAACACGTCGGCGCCCTTGAGCGCATCCTGCAGCGTGCCGGCGGGACTGTTGCGATCGATCGCGGCGCGCAGGTCGTGACGGCAGGCCCGCAATCGATCCCCATCGCCCTGCAACACGATGCCTTCGGGTTCGATGCCTTTCAGATACGAGACTCCCGCGGCCAACAGCATGCGGCAACAGGCGGTCCCAGCCGCGCCCAGGCCGACGACCACCACCCGCGCCTCGTCCAGCCGCTTGCCGACAAGCTTCAGCGCATTGGTCAACGCCGCGAGTATCACCACCGCTGTCCCATGCTGATCGTCATGCATCACCGGGATATCAAGCGTCTCCTTCAGGCGGCGCTCGATGTCGAAGCAACGGGGAGCCCCGATGTCCTCAAGATTGATAGCGCCGAATCCCGGCGCGAGGTGGGTGACCGTGCGCACGATCTCTTCCGGGTCTTGCGTGTTGAGACAGATCGGCCAAGCGTCGATCGCTGCCAGTTCGCGAAACAGCATCGCCTTGCCTTCCATGACCGGGAGCGCCGCCTCCGGTCCAAGGTTGCCTAACCCGAGCACGGCAGAGCCGTCGGTGACGATGGCAACGCTGTTCTGTTTGGTCGTGAAGGCGTAGACCTTCGAACGGTCGCGCGCGATCGCCTGAGAAACACGCCCCACGCCCGGCGTGTAAACCATCGAGAGGATGTTGCGGGTGGAAAGCGGCAGCTTGCTTTGGACCTTGATCTTGCCGCCGAGATGGAGCAGAAAAATCCGATCCGACGCGGACAGCACCCGCACATCCGGAATGTCGTCGAGTCGCTTGAGGACGTGTTCGCCGTGCGCCTCGCTGCTCACATCGAACGTAATGTCGCGAATAATCCGGTCCGCCGTAGCGGACACGATATCGACCGCCCCCAAATTGGCTCTCTCCTCCGCCAGTCTGGCCGCGACCTGCGCAAAGGTACCCGGGCGATTGCACAGTTCAAGTCGAACGGTCAGCCGATAATTGGAATAGGGTCCGATATCCATCGTGCGCGGTGTCGCCCGTCTTAAGCAGGAGAATAACATAGAGGCACGGACCTTCGCTCTTTATCTGTTGACTGTTGAGGCCCGTTGACCGGCTTCTCTACCCGGTGCTAGGTTGCCGTCATGGCACACACAACCGAATCTCGACACTCGAATCGGCTCCTCAACGAAACCAGTCCGTATCTGTTGCAGCATGCCCACAATCCTGTGGATTGGTATCCTTGGGGACCGGAAGCCCTGGAACGGGCGAAGCGGCTCGACCTCCCGATCCTGCTCTCCATCGGCTATTCTTCCTGCCACTGGTGCCATGTCATGGAGCGGGAGTCATTCGAAAACGACGAGATCGCCGGGCTCATGAATGAGCACTTTGTCTGCGTCAAAGTCGATCGCGAGGAGCGGCCGGATCTTGACGAAATTTACATGCAGGCCACGGTGGCCATGAATCAGGGTCAGGGCGGTTGGCCGATGACGGTGTTCCTGACACCGGAGCAACAGCCCTTCTTTGCCGGAACGTATTTCCCCCCAACCGACCGATGGGGACGGCCGGGCTTCGGCACGTTACTGAAGAAGATCGCGGAGTTTTGGGAGAGAGATCGCCAGGGTCTACGGGAACAGGCCGGACATCTGACCGATCGGCTCAAGCAGGAAATCCAACTCTCAGCTCCGGCTTCGATTGGCGATTCGGAGTTTGACACCGCCGTGCATCAATATGAAGAGGAATTCGACGCGCGATACGGCGGATTCGGCGGTGCGCCGAAGTTTCCTCCGGCCACCGGCCTGTCGTTTCTGCTCCGGCAGTTCCGGCGAACCGGGAACCGGAAGATCCTCGACATGGTCCGCCGCACCCTGGATGGCATGGCCGCGGGGGGCATCTACGACCATATCGGCGGAGGGTTTGCGCGGTATTCCACGGATGCCGCTTGGCTGGTGCCGCACTTCGAGAAGATGCTGTATGACAATGCCTTGCTGGCCAAGGTCTACGTGGAGGGCTATCAGGTCTTGAGAGAGGCGCGATACCGCCGTGTGGCGACCGAAACACTGGACTATATCCTTCGAGAGATGGCCGGACCGGAAGGCGGTTACTATTCCGCAACAGACGCCGATTCCGAAGGGATCGAAGGCAAGTTTTTTGTCTGGACGCCCGAGGAGATCCGGGCGACGGTCGGTGACGAGGAGGACGCCAAGCGCTTCTGTGCCTATTATGACATCTCAGAAAAGGGGAACTGGACCGAGCCGGCCGGGCATGACGCATTGCAAGGAGTCAGGAACATCCCGCATACGCCTAGGTCGATCGAGGAGGTCGCACGGGATTGCGGAATCGCGGTTCACGAGCTCCAGGACAGCCTCGATCGGTCGCGTCGCCTCCTCTATGAGGCCAGACGGAAACGCGTTCCGCCCGGATTGGACGACAAGATCATCGTGGCCTGGAACGGTCTGATGATCAGCGCCATGGCGGAAGGGGCTCGGGTGCTCGGAGAGGAACGATATCTCAACGCAGCCGTCAGGACTGCGGACTTTCTGCTCGCGACCATGCGGAAGGCGGACGGCCGGCTTTTCCGCACCTATCGACTCGGTCGTCCACAACATGGAGCCTGCCTGGAGGATTATGCCTGCCTGGCGGAGGGGCTGATCGATCTCTATGAAGCTGGCGCGCCGGAGCTCTATCTCCGGGCGGCAGCCGGACTGACGGAACGGATCGTGGAAGAATTTCGTGACGAGGAACGGGGTGGGTTCTTTACCACAGGACAGAGACACGAGACACTGCTGCTGCGCAGCCGAGAGGGGCCGGACGGCGCCACCCCGAGTGCCAACGCGGTGGCGGCCTCTGTTCTGGCGCGGTTGTCCTTTCACTATGGCCGGGACGAATGGCGCGGGTTGGCGACCCGCGCCATTCGTGCGTATGGGCGCGCCATCGGCCGGTACCCTCGCGCCTTTGCCAAGAGTCTGATCGTCGCAGAGTTCTTGCTGGAGGGGCCGATCGAACTGGCACTGATCGGCCAATCCCACGAACCGAGTTTTGAGGCGCTTCGTTCAGCGATGAACCGTCCGTATCTGCCTCATCGCATCATTGCCCACGGCCATCCTTCGCACGAACCGGTCGAACACCCCCTGTTGTCTGGCAAATCCCTGGTCGATCATCGGGCGGCGCTGTACATTTGTCGCAATTTCACGTGTCAGGCTCCGCTGACTGATCCGGCTTCGGTTGAATCGGCCTTGAGCGACGGATCATCCACGGCAACGGACTCGCGGGCGGGTCGTTCTCTTTCCGGTTCGAGACTGACGGGATACGCCACCCCCGGAGGAACGGCTGGCTATGCAGCGCGGAAACTCGGGGCGGACCCGTCTCTCTCCGGCCACGCCTATACGTCATTCGGCGCCACCGGGCTCACGACCAGCCGACTGGGCTTCGGTTGCTATCGAGTGGATACCAGTGATCCGGAGTTCGGCGTCGCCCTGGCGCTGGCGCTGCGGAAGGGCTGCAACCTGATCGACACCTCGACCAACTACGCCGACGGCGACAGCGAGCGACTGGTCGGCCTGACATTGGCCGAGCTTCAGCGCAAGGGTGAGATCAGGCGAGATGAGATTATCGTGGTGACGAAGCTCGGCTATGTCCAGGGTCAGAATCTTAAGCAGGCCCAGGAACGTGAGCGGATGGGGCGGCCCTATCCCGAGATGGTGAAGTACGGCGACGACATCTGGCACTGCCTCCATCCCGAATTTCTGGCAGACCAATTGACCTCCTCATTGGATCGAATGGATCTTTCGACGGTCGATGTCTGCCTGCTGCACAATCCGGAGTATTTCCTGTTGGATGCGCAGCACCATGGCCGGGCGCTTGAAGAGACGCGTCGAGAATTCGACCGCCGCCTCGGCCAAGCCTTTCGATATCTGGAAGACCAGGTCAGGGATGGTCGCATCCGACATTACGGCGTGTCCTCTAACACAGTCATCGGTGCGGCCGACAGTCCTGAGGCAACCTCATTGTCCCGTATGCTGGAGATCGCAGCTACCGCAGCCCGTGAGGCGGGACAGGCCGCTGGTCATTTTCGGGTGTTGCAATGTCCATTGAATTTATTCGAATCCGGGTCCGTCCTGCTCCCCAATACCGGGCATGGTGGCGAGCAGACGGCCTTGAATTATGCAGAGGCCGCGGGCGTCGCCGTGTTGGCGAATCGGCCGCTCAATGCCATGCCGAATCGCCCGGAATCTCGCGGCGGCATCGTACGGTTGGCGGACGTGCCGCTCGAATCTGAGTCGATCGATTTCGCCGGCCAGCGAGACGCCGTCGCTGCGCTGGAAGCCATCTATCAGCGGGAGGTGGCTCCACATGTGCCTCATGCCGGACAGGGCTTGGATCCAAAAGAATACTTTACATGGTCGACGGAATTGGCGAAGATTCGACCACATCTGGATGGGTTGGAGCATTGGGAGCAGGTCGAGCACCAGATGGTTGCGCCGCACTTGAATCAGGTTGTGCGTGCGCTCAATCAGGTCCTCGTTGGAGAGCGGGCCGAACCGTGGGAGGCATGGAGGGATCGTTATCTGCCCGAATTGTTGCGCCTACTCAGAAGCCTCAAAGGAGAAGCCGCCACACGGAGTCGACTTCGGACCGATCTCATTGCCGCGGCTATCAACCCTCTCCTGCCACCATCTATGGTTCAGGCTCCGCTATCACAGAAAGCTCTGAGGGTGGTCATGAGTACACCGGGCGTGACCGCCGTCCTGAATGGGATGCGCACCAAGGCCTATGTCGAAGACTCATTCGCGACGCTCCGGGGGACGCTGCTCCCTCAGGTTACCTCCATCTATGAAGCAGCCAGCCGAATCGAATTACCGTGACCTGGATATCATGACGCCCTCATCTGTATGGGGCACTCCGGCGCTGGCATATACGAGACCACGAAGAGGAGCCGCCGGTTCTAGCAAAGCTTGGTATGGAATAGGTGGAGACAAGAACCTATAAGGAGTCTCTCCGGCGCCGTCATATACGAAACAGCGAAGACGAGGCGCCGGTTCAACCGAAGGTTGGTATAGAGGGGCTTCGCCCGAGGAGCCGCCGGTTCTAGCAAAGCTTGGTATGGAAAAGAAAGAGAAGAATCACTGGCGGGGTTTCTCCGGCGGCGTCAAGGAAGATGGGCTTCGCCCGAGGAGCCGCCGGTTCTAGCAAAGCTTGGTATGGAGGGCCGATGAAGACCGTTCGTTCGCACCGGTGGCTTCTGCTCTACGGCCTGTCGGTACTGGTCATGGGCGTTGGCTGTGCAACGAGATCCGGCTCCGGCTCCGGATCCGGACAGGAGAGGGGCGGTGAACCTGCGGCCGTAGAGCAGGAGGTCATGAATGCGGAACAAGTCGCTGAGCCTGCCCTGAAAGACGTGCCGTTTGAGTCAGCGCAAAAGGCCGTGCCCCTCCCGCCCGAACCCGCAGAACCGGCCACCGCCTATCTGCTGGATGTGCCCTTCGATTTCGACCGCTACGTTCTGCGCATGGATGCCGTGGCGATCGTGGAGACCAACGCCAAGAATTTGAGCAAAGATACCGTCTCTCAAATCGTGCTGGAAGGCCGGGCAGATGAAATCGGAACTGCGGCCTACAATATGGTGCTGGGCGAACGGCGGGCTAAGACGGTGAAGCGCTATCTGGAGGATCTTGGCTTCTCATCCTCCATCCTCTCCATTGTGACCTACGGCAAGGACCGTCCCCTCTGTTTCGAGCATAACCCCGAGTGCTGGCAGAAGAACCGCAGTGTGCGCTTCACGGTCAGATAGGAACGCCTCCTGTCCTCCGCTGCCCATCTCAGTGCGGAGCCTCTTCATTGATTGTTTCTCGTAGCACACCGGCGCAGCCAACCCATCCCTCATGCGGTTAGCGAACGCGCCGCACTCGGATAGTTAACACACCTGTAACCTACGAGTTACCCCATGGCAATCATCCCGATTTACTCTCCCTACCTGAGAGTAATTGGAATTTGGAGGCACGATGATCTGCAACCACGTAGTCCGCAAGCGAACACGGTTCACCTTTTCCCGGCTCACGATGCTGTGTGTCTGTGCGAGCATTCTATGGGGAAGCGCGCTTCCGTCTCAGGCCGAGCAGAGTGGACCCTACGCCGCCCTCACTGTGGATGCTGATCGCCCGCGCTATGCGCCGCAATCTTATGTATCGGGCGGGTTCAAAGTGAGGGGCTCGGATACGATGCACCCGTTGATGACCCGTCTTGCTTCGGAATTTCAACGCCGGCAGCCGAAGGTCACTATCGAGATCAGGACCGGCGGTTCCGCCAAGGCCATAGCCGAATTTCTCGAAGTGCCTCCGGTGGGTCGAATTGTCTTGAAGGAGGAGCGATCGAGCCAGGTGGTTCTGGTCGCGACCTCTCGCGAGCTATTGGACACCGAAGTCAAGCAGTTTTCGTCGCAGCATGGGTACGAACCGACGGCTATTCCGGTCGCGGTTGATGCCGTGGCGCTTTACGTTCACAAGGACAATCCATTGCCCGGTCTCACGTTGGATCAAGTCGATGCGATGTTTTCCACTACCCACCATCGCGGTTATCAGAGCCCACTGACTGAATGGGGACAACTCGGGTTGGAGAGCGGGTGGGAGAAGGCGTCGATCCGGTTATATGGACGCGACCGAAAATCCGGCACCAGAGGATTCTTTCAGGAACACGTGTTGGGAGGTGGAGAATTCAGCCCTCTCGTGCACGAGCAACCGGGCGCAGCCTCGGTCATTCTCGCCTTGAGTCGAGATCAATTGGGAATCGGCTATAGCGGGTTGGGGCTGCTCGCTTCGAGCGTGCGCGCCATACCGCTTGCCGAACATGAGGGGAGGCCGTTTATTACGCCGTCATACAGCACAGTGGCCGATCAAAGTTATCCACTGCGCCGGGTCTTGTACCTGTATGTCGATCAGTCACCCGCCTCGGCTCTACCGCCCGCAGCTCAAGAATTTCTCACTTTTATTGCCAGCAGAGAGGGTCAAGAAACTGTCGTCCGGGCTGGATTCTATCCACTTCCCTTCCCTCAGGCGGAGAGGGTTTCCGCCAGTCTCTCGGAGCCCGCCCTATTCAATCGCTGACTCGAACTCTCGTGCTACCGGCCAGACCAAGTCGAGGGACCTGATCGAGCTTTGGCAGGAGGTTGAAAACGTCCGCCAGTTTGGTCGGAGCCGCCATGAGCGGTCCTTTCTTGATGCAACGGGTGTGACGCGAGGAGGCTCACTCCTGAAGGAGTATCTCCAACGGTCTATGATAACCGAATGAGGGGAATCGCGCGTAGGGTGTTTCTCTGTCGGCGCAGTGACGAAAAGTCGTAATCCGCTGGCGGTTCAAGCGAAGCTTTGGATGCACCTCTTCGTCTCTTGACTCGCCGCGGCCACAGCCGAGAAAAGGCGCACCTCGGCGCACCGGGGTTGGACGGGTGAGAATGCCTGCCTTGTTCACTATTCTGCGGGAGGTTCTGAGATAGTCCGTGAATGCCGGCACAGCGAAGGAGCACGGGTGCTCGAACGGTTTTCGCCCCCCGTCAGGGAGCGCGCGGAGCCGGTTTCGGCGGCAGTTTCGGTTTCTTTCCCGCCTCTGTCTGGTCACGGTTCAATTTTTCAAGATCCCGTTTGAGATCGTTCATCTGCCGGGACTGCTCTTCGAGTCTCTTGCGCAACTCTTGATTCGACTGTGTCAGTTCACGGATCTGTAACTGCAATTCCTGAATGGATGGGGCGGCGCGACCTGCGCTGGGAAACTCAAGAAGCGCTTTGTCGTTCTGCTCCAACCGGCGCGTCGCCGCTATGTCTTTCATGTTCAGCGAGATGTGCACGGTTTCGAAAGGAGCCCATTTGGGCTCCTGCTCCGGCGGAACCGCAACGGCTCGATAGGGTCCTGTCACCCAAAGTTTCATTCCTTTGGTATCTCTCGGGTCCTTTTCGTCGCCGCCGGCCGTATCCGCTCTGGTGTAGGCCCGGTGATCCGTGACCACGACATGGAGATAGGGTTCGCGGATAAACAGGGCCCCGCTCGTGCGATCCTCGTTGTAAGGAGTCTTGAGGTTTGCCAGCGTGAAAAAAACCCGTTCACCGGGGCCGGCTTGTTGAAATGCCAGGCTGGCCGGACGCGAAAGCTCGGCGAGCTCGCCTGCCTCGAATAACGGAATCGGCCTGGGTGATTCAAACAGGCCGACGACCGTGCCGCTCCATCCGCTGACCTGGAGCGTGCCCAGGAGTTGCCGAACTTCTTGGAAAGTAATGGTGACGGGGTGGCTATTTCGGATCGCAGGCGCTCCCCGTGAGATCGAGGGATCGGTCTCAATCCCTACCCGAATGCCCTGCCGATCATAAATCACCTGCGTGCTTGGAAGAGTCCCGCAGCCGCATAGGCTCAGGAACGCGACAGTAACGAAAACGGCCCACTGCCATCGCTTCGCGAAGCATGGATGGTCTCCGTCTCCTACTCGCACGTGAACTGAATCCCCCAGAGCCGCGTGCTCCCCATTTGGCCGCGCCAGGTTCGGTCAACGGTCTCACTCACCTTCGGCATCGCCCCTTCCTTGATGATCCGTGAGCCATTGGGACATTTCTGGTGAATCATCTGCATGGCATCCCGTCGACCGGCGGACGTGAGGATATCCGAGTCGGTTTGCACGGAATAAGAGACCACCCCTCCGGTCGGAGTTTCGCGGACCAGGGATGCTTCCTGCCCGCAACCGGCTAACGCCTCGAGGGCGACCAGGGCGCATCGAAAGGCCATCAGTGCGGTTCGGTCGGGCATCGTCGATCCTGAACGGTCCGAGTCGATTCCCCATCACTCCCCTGAGGAACAGAACGTCTCTTCCTCAAGCGGTTCATACCCACCACCCGCGTTGAACGGGAATTCCGCGATTTCCTTCCTTCCGGTCTTCCATATGTGCACACATCGGGCAATAAGAGATGGAAGACTCCGTTGGACATCATCCACGATCACCGCCTTCGGCCTCTCCGTGGTCCCGACCACCATGAGATGATTGCCGGCAACCAGCCATTTCGCATCGATGTGACCGGCATAGGAGATGGCATACTCCCCGCTCCGTTTCCCCGTATCCTTGGGGCCGAACGCGGGGTGTTCGACAATCGGCAGGTGGGTGACGATCACCACGATCTGATCCGCTCTGATATCCGCTTCGATAATTCGCCCACCCAGTTGTACTTTGCGTCCAACCTGCGCGCTTGGCATCATGCGCCACGCGGCAAAATCAAAATCGTGGTCCACTCCCTGTCTGACTTCCGGTGAGAAAACCGGCGTACGGGCACAGGCAGCAACTCCGATCGACAAGAATACGAGCAGAATTGCGAATCGGGACGTTCTCTGCATGCCTGTTCTCCTTACTCCTAGTCGCGACACATTGCAATGGTGGATGCCGTTTCGGTTCCATTCCTCTCGTCAGATGAACCGGACCTGGAACATCACGAGAAAGGCGTTATTCGCAAAGGGATCGGTGGCCGAGTTATAAGGTACGCCTGGCCCATAACCTTGATGGTGACGGAACTCATAGTTGAACTGAATTTTTGATTGAACTTTCGGAGGGAAATTCTCGAAATAGTACGTTAGTCCGAGGATCGTCCTCGTATACAGATCGTTGGTGGTCGCCGTGTTGGGATCGAATTGTTCGTACATCACGGTCGGCTCCCAATTCTGAAACCATCCGTCCGTAATTAAGTATTTGCCGAGAACGTACCAGGTGCGGCGCTGCACGCCCGGGGCTCCGGATCCGCCGCAGAGGACTTGGTCGAGACAGGCGCCATTGGCCGGACGACCTACTGTCGTCTGGTTGGCGCCATCATGTCCCTGCCACCACTCTCCTTGGATCATGAAACCGGGAAACAACTTAGACGTGTATCGAAAATCGACACCATAGCGATCGAACGCGCCCTTTCCGCGCCCGTTGATGTTGGTGTTGGCGTTGTTGGATTCGCCTTGAATCGTGGTAAAGCTGACCCATGACACGTCGGTTCCGAAGAGACGGACACGGGTATAGAAGCTCTTGGGTGCATTGGCCCCTGTCGCGTTTGCATGGTAGTTGTTGTTGTTCATGATTCCAACGACATATTCGAGACGGTTCGCGATCTTACCGCGCATATCGAGAAAAAAGTCGCGTTCCTGGATGAATTCGATGATGCCGGCCGTCCCTGTCTGGTTGCCGATTCCGGTCCCCACCGCGGTCAGATAAGGAGAACTGATGACATCTCGCAAGCCTCCCGACGTTTCGGTGAAGATACCGAACGGCATCCGAAAGACGCCGAATCGGAAGAAGTTCAGGTTGGGAGCCCAGGATTGAAACGGACGAAAATCGATATAGGATTCACGAAAGAATGTCGCGGCGACCGGCTGTCCCGTCGCCGCCCCGCTCCCACCGGTTGGAGTTTCTTTGCCCAAACTGATGCTTTGAAACTCGAAAAGAGCGTGCCAGCGTGGGATCATGTCGCTGATTTTTCCCCAGAACAGGAGCTCCGATCGGCGGATTGAAAAGTTGTCCTGACTCTTGCCTTCCGGGACCTCCGCATCCTGATGCGAGTAGAGGAATTGGAGCGCATTCAGACCGAAATTCACCTTGTCTCGTAGGATCGGCAGGAGTTCGGTCTTGTTCTTCCAGTCCTCGATGGCATCGATGCGCCTCGCCTGTTCGGCAGCTCGATATTCCTGCTCGGCCCGTATCTGGATCCATTCGTCCATGGTAATGGTGCCTTTTTGGAGCAAGAGATCTTCGATGGAGGTCCCACCCGGCGGCAACTCCCCGGGTGCCGGTGGACCGGCTGACGGACCCGGAGGCGTGTCCGCTTGGGCCAAGACTGATTGAGTCGACCGAGAGACCGGCCGCGTGGGCGATTCCTCCGCGATTGAGCGGCCGGCAAGCAAAGCAAGAACCGTTGCGACGATAGCACTCATCAGTGCGACTCGCTGAAATCTGCCCATTTCGCTCCCTCCACGCGGCGATCTGAAACGGCACCCTGTCTGTTTGGGAACAGACGGCATCGTCAGGTCATTACAGGCCTCATGCACGATGCCGGCAAGCGATATGGCCCACGACATCGTCCGATATCCGGCATCAAGTAGTAACGAAGCGAGTTGCAAATCGGCGCCACGAGCCGGCTGAATGCGGAGCCATGTGCCGATTGATCCTTCTCCCGACCGGGTAGACGACCAGTTCGGCGATGCTGGTAGTGTGGTCCGCCACGCGTTCGAATGACTTCGCGTCGAATGTCAGGCGGATCGCATGGGAAACGGTGCGTGGATCCTCCCGCATGCAGGAGAGCAATTCCCGGAATGGCTGACCCATGAGGGCATCGACGAAGACGTCGTCCCTCAGGATGTTCTGCGCGAGGTGGACATCGCCCCTGACAGGGCTGTCGAGGCTTTCCTTGATGCGTTCCGCCAGATCGCTGATGCGCTCGAGTTCGGGAGAGATTTTCATCGCCGTGGTGATCAGACGGAGATCCCGCGCCGTCGGCTGCTGGAGGGTCAGGAGCCTGATACGATCCTCGTCGATCTCCACATCGAGGGCGTTGATCCGATGGTTCCCCTCGATCACGTGATCGGCAACCGCGGAGTCCCGTCAGGTCAGAGCTTGCAAGACATTCTGGATCTGCCCCTCGGCCAACCCAACCATTTTCAGCAGCGCCATCAAAATCACGCCCGCTGCAGCGGCATTGTCCATAAGATCCTCCCCCGGCTAAACCGTGCTGGGCCCGCCGATCTTGATAACGAGCCTTTAGCGGACGAGGCACTGAACTCCAACTCTGTGGCGTACAGAGCGATCGGAACCGTCGTTCCAAGAAGCGCCGGAGAAACAGCGGTTCCGGCACATCGACTACGGCCGACAGAATGCGGAATCGACATTACCCGGTCATTATGTGATTGTTAAGAAATGGTTACATCTGATTCACCCTTGAGCCGGGTGGTCTGAGGTCGGTCGCCAGGCCTCCCTCGCTTGTGCTAAGCTCGAACCCCAGGACGACAGGATTGTCCGCTCTGCTTTGAAACATGGGCGGATCGGCACGTGAACAGGAGCAGGAGGAACCTCCATTCACCCCGCGCCTCCTTCCCCAATCGCTGCATAGGATCTCATGGCCAAACTCGGTATTCTCGACATCGGCACCAATTCGATCCACCTCGTTCTTGCCGAGGTCGAATCCGACTTTTCATATAAAATCGTTGATCGACTCAAAGACATCACGCGGTTGGGTGACGGCGCATTCGTCGCCAGACGCTTGTCGGATTCGGCTATGGCCCGTGGGTTGGAGGTGGTCCGCAACCTGGTGCGTCTCGCTCGAAACCGAGGATTCGAGCGCATCGAAGCGGTCGCCACCAGCGCGGTACGGGAGGCCAGAAACGGCGGGCAATTCCTGGAGGAGATCGCACGAGGAACTGGTTTGACCGTCCGCGTGATTACGGGAGCCGAGGAAGCCCGACTGATTTTCCTGGGCGTTCAACACAGCATGACGCTCACCGAGCGCCCGATCTTGGTCGTCGATGTCGGGGGAGGATCGGTCGAACTGGTGGCGGGCAACCGCGATGGTCTGTTACGGGGATGCAGCCTGAAACTGGGCGCCATTCGCCTCAAGGATCTGTACCTGCATCGCAGTCCTAATTCAAAATCGATGCAAAAGCAGATGCGGGCGCTGATCGGGGCGCAACTGCAGGAAGCTTTCAAGGACTTTCGCCGCACACGGTTCGATCGTATAGTCGCGACCTCCGGCATGGCAGGCAACATGGCGGAAATCATTCATTTGGAGCGTACCGGGCGACCCCTTCCGCAGCTGAACTTGGCCACGGTCACGTACAAGGAACTCGATGCGATGGAGGCGCGCCTGGCCCGGTCCAGCCCCAAGGAACGGTTGGCGATTCCAGGGATCGATGCAAAACGAGTCGATACCCTCTTTCCGGCTGCGGTCGTACTGCGCATGGTACTCGAGCTCTGTGAAGCGGACGATCTGACCATCAGCGACAAGGCCATAAGGGAAGGCCTGATTTACGATTTTATTCAGCGCCATCGCGAGAAGATCAAGGCCGAGCAGGAGATACCGGATGTCCGGCGAAGAAACGTTATCGGCCTAGCGAGGCGGTACCAGGTTCCATTGAGTCACGGCGAGCACGTGGCCAAGCTGGCGCTTCAACTGTTCGACCAAACCAAGGCCCTTCACGGTTATGGGCGGAGGGAGCGGGAATGGCTGGAATACGCGGCCATGTTGCACGATGTCGGCTACATGATTAATCCCCGGCAGCACCACAAACATGCCTATTACTTGATCAAGCACAGCGAGCTGTCGGGATTTCGGTCTGAGGAGATCGAGATCATCGCCAATGTCGCACGCTACCACCGGCGCTCGCATCCACACAAGAAACACGGGGTTTACGGAACCTTGTCCGGCTCGTCCCGACGGATCATCGACACGTTGAGCGCCATGCTACGCGTGGCCGACGGCCTGGATCGTTCCCATTTCGCCGTCACCCGCAGCCTACAGGTCCGCCTTGGAACCACCATCACAATCTCGTTGCAGACATCCGGCGATGCTGAACTCGAGCTGTGGGCGGCCAAAGGTCGTGCCGACCTGCTCGAGGTGGTGTTGGGCCGCAAGATTCACTTCGTCAAGATTCGTGCAAAGGGAGCCGCGGCATGACCGCACAGGTGAGCACGTTCGCGCATCCTCATCCCTATCCGGGGAAATTGATCATCGTCGAAGGCATCGACGGGTCCGGAAAGAGCACGCAGCTTTCGCTGCTTCAAAAATGGCTGGAGTCGAAAGAATACAAGGTCTTTTTTACGGAATGGAATTCGTCCGAACTCGTCAAGGACACCACCAAGCGGGGGAAGAAGAGCAAGTCCTTGACGCCGACCACCTTCAGCCTGCTGCATGCCACCGATTTCGCCACCCGCTTCTACCACGAAATCTTGCCGCCGTTGAAAGCCGGGATGTTGGTGTTGGCGGATCGCTATGTCTATACCGCGTTCGCGCGCGATGCCGTCCGCGGGGTGTCTCCAGCCTGGGTGCGGAAGGTCTATCAGTTTGCGGTGCGCCCGGACATGGCCTTCTATTTCAATGTCCCCATCGACCTGGCCATGGGGCGTCTTCTGCGAGGTACGCGCGCCCAACTCAAATATTACGAGGCCGGCATGGACATGAACCTCCATCCGGATCTGACCGAAAGCTTTCGGATCTTTCAATCACGCATTCTCTTGGAATACGACAAGATCGTCGGTGAGTACGGCCTGACAGTGATGGACGCGACGAAAGATATCGAGGTCCAGCAAAACGAAATGCGCCGGCTCGTCGATCAGGCGTTGGTCAATTACAAACCCAAGCGGGGCACGCATGGCAAGCGGACAGTATTTTGGCGACGGTTTAGCGTACGTCGATCCGAGTGATCTCAAGGGGCAACTGATCGCGATTGAGGGGACCGACGGGGTCGGCCGCTCCACGCACATCGAATCGCTGCAGGAGTGGCTGGAGGTTCAGGGGTACGGGGTCGTGACGACAGGCTGGACTAGGTCTACGCTGATGTCCAAGACCATCGAAATGGCCAAGCAGGGCAACATCCTCGACCGGTGGTCATTCAGCCTCTTGTATGCGACCGATTTTGCGGATCGACTGGAGCATCAGATCATTCCCGCGCTGCGTTCCGGCTTCATTGTCCTTGCGGACCGGTATATCTACACGGCGTTTGCCCGGGACATCGTTCGGAGCGGCGACCGCAGGTGGATCAAGGATGTGCTGGGTTTCGCCTTGGTTCCCGATCTCGTGTGCTACCTGCGAATCGACGTGGACACGCTCGCGCTCCGCGTCATTGAAACCAAGGGCATGGATTTCTGGGAATCGGGCATGGACCTTCGCCTCGGCACGGACCTGTATGACAGCTTCAAGAAATACCAATCGCTCATGATCGAAGAATTTGACAAGATGGCCGAAGAATTCGGTTTCGAAGTCGTCGATGCTCGACAACCTCCGGAAGAAATCCAATCGGAGTTGCGTGCGCATATTCAACCGCTGCTAGAGCGCACGTCCAAGAAGGTCGAATTGCTCGGCACCGACAAAGCTCCCTCCGTGCCATAGGACCGTCTCGGTCTCACTGGGACTTTTCCCTTTACAGACCCCGGAGTACAGCGGGTGGTATCCACCATTCAAGGAGGCCCCTCCCCGGCTTGGGATGGTCCGCAAAAGTGATCAGGCAGGCGCCGGCTTTTTTCATCGTCAGGGCTGCGGTGGGTTTCCCGAACAGCATGAGGCTCGCAGTCTCGCTGAGGTGCGGTTCATGTCCCACGCAAATAACCGTAGCGTCGTTGGGCAGCGTGGCCAACAGTGGGAACACCTTATCAGGCGGACTGTCGGGGATCAGCTCATCGCAGATCCGGGGCGAGGTTTTTATTTTCAGGATGTGGTAGAGAATCTGAGCGGTTTCATGCGCACGAAGGAAGGGACTGGTCAGGATTTGGGTGGCTCGGATGTCGAAATGGGCAAGGCCTTCGGCGGCCTGCCGCACGCGGTTTTCTCCCTTCTTGGTCAGGGGCCGTTGCGCATCTTCTCCCTGCCAGTCTTCCCGCGCGGCGGCGATGCCGTGTCTGAATAGGATGCACTGCATGGTGGGCCGATCTCCTTTCGCTGGTGAGTCCGGCTGGATTTTATCATCCTTTGGTGTCCTATCGGTAGGTTCAGCCCGCACAAGCCGTCGTCGAGCCGTTGCATCCGCTCACGATTTCCCGACCAGGACGCGTTGGATGGTCTGCACAGCCTCCTCCATCCAGGAACCCTCCGTGGTCTTCTGACGGTCGGCGGCCTCGGCGACCTTCTTGAAGCGCTCCAACCTCACGGCGGCATCCTTATCACTCGAGGTTGAGACGCTGGCCCGGCGATAGGCGGCAACGGCCTCCGCCATCGATCAAGATCTTCAAGCGTACGCCCCAGGTAGTGATGGATGGTGATCATCCGACGATTCAGCGGAGCAGCCTGGGTCCCTAAGGCCTAGCGGAAAGCCGCAGCCGCGTCGGGCAATTGTCCGGTCGTCCGTAGCAAAGACCAAGCTGACCATAGGTCTGTAGGCGTGTCTCCCGTTTCAACCATCGGTGCGCTGGACGATTCGGTCACTTCAGACTCACGATCCTGTGGCATTGGGACTCCGCCGATTTCCGTAATCTCGTCCGAAAGCGCGTCGTCGGCCGCGATGGCGGCCAGTCCCGTCAGGGCCATTTGAAGGAATAGACCGTCGTGGTCTCCATCGCACCCTGTTTCGATCAGGAGACGACTCGTCAGGAACGCGTCATCCCGCTGAGCCGCCGACTCAGCGTGGTGTCGCAGATTGGATTCACCACCCGAGGGATTCCGCCAGCCATGCGTCAGCTCAGGGCGCAGGCCCGGTCGGTGGTCAGTTTAGGTCCACAGGCCCCTGCCGCAAGCCGATGGTGAAGGAATTTACCGGTTCCGCAGCGGGTATCGAAGCGATGCGTGACTCCATACTCAGGCCGAAAGCCGATCAAAAGACAACTTCCTTAAGATCGTCGACATGCTCGCGATACCAGGAGACCGTTTTTCGGATCCCTTCTTTCAACGACTGTGACGACTGGAACCCGAAAAGTTGCTTCGCCCGCTCGACGTTTAAACAGCGCCGAGGCTGCCCGTTCGGCTTGGTTGTGTCCCAAACGAGGGATCCGGAATAGCCCACTTCGTCGGCAATCAGCACGGCCAGATCGCGTATGCTGATCTCCTCCCCGGTCCCCAAGTTTACCGGCTGATCGCCGTCATAGCGTTCGGCGGCGAGCAGGATCCCCTCCGCCGCATCCTCGACGTACAGGAATTCTCGCGTGGGCGTGCCATCTCCCCATAGCACTACCTGGTCATCGTGCAATCGCGTAGCTTCGGCACATTTTCGGATCATGGCCGGAATGACGTGCGACGTCGTCAGGTCGAAATTATCGCGAGGACCGTACAGATTCACCGGGAACAGCACGATGGAATTGAACCCGTATTGCCGCCGATAGGCCTGGGATTGTACCAGCAACATCTTTTTGGCAAGGCCGTACGGCGCATTGGTTTCCTCCGGATAGCCGTTCCAGAGATCGTCCTCGCGGAACGGAACCGGCGTATGCTTCGAATAGGCGCAGATAGTCGCCAGCGCGATGAATTTCTTCAGACCGCGCCGCCGTCCTACCTCCATCAACTGGGTGCCCATCATCAGGTTGTCATAGAAGAATCGACCGGCGTTCGCCTGGTTCGCTCCGATCCCTCCGACTTGGGCTGCGAGATGGATCACCATGTCGGGCGAGGCGTCCTGGTAGAGACGTTCGACGGCGGTGATGTCGACCAGATCGTACTCTCGGCTACGCGGAACGACGAGATGCCGGCAACCGCGTGCGCGAAGCTTTTCCACCACGAACGAACCCAGAAAGCCCGCTCCTCCGGTCACCACTACCCGCTGTTGACGCCAAAATGACATCGCTTCGACTCCCTTGTGTGCCCTCCAGTTTCTCCCGCTCCATCTTGATATCCGCCTCCACCATCATTTCGACCAGTTCCGGGAAGGAGACCGTCGGTTTCCATTTGAGCATGCTTCGAGCCTTCGAGGCATCCCCGACCAACACATCCACTTCGGTCGGGCGATAATAGCGCGGATCGATCTTGACGTAGCGGTGCCAATCCAACCCGACGTGTCCGAAGGCAAGATGAAGAAACTCTCTGACCGAATGTGTCTCACCGGTCGCGATGACATAGTCGTCGGGGCGATCCGCCTGCAGCATCATCCACATGGCCCGCACGTAGTCGCCGGCGAAGCCCCAGTCTCGCTTCGCATCAAGGTTGCCGAGATAGAGTTCCCGCTGAAGTCCCAACTTGATCCTGGCGACGGCTTTGGTGATCTTCCTCGTCACAAATGTTTCGCCTCGTCGTGGCGATTCGTGATTGAAGAGAATTCCGTTACAGGCGAACACGCCATAGGCTTCTCGATAGTTGACGGTCATCCAGTAGGCATAGACTTTGGCCGCTCCGTAGGGGCTGCGGGGATAGAAAGGGGTCGTCTCGCGTTGAGGAATCTCCTGAATCTTTCCAAACATTTCGCTCGATGAGGCTTGGTAAAACTTGAGCTTCAGGCCCGTGCCTCGGATCGCTTCGAGGAGTCGGACGGCGCCCAGCCCCGTGACGTCTCCCGTATATTCCGGAATGTCGAAGCTCACCCGCACGTGACTCTGGGCTCCGAGGTTGTAGATTTCGCTCGGTTGGACTTCGCGCAGGATCTGGTTGAGGGAGCTGGCGTCGTTCAGATCACCGAACACTAATCGGAGGCGCGGCTCCGACACATGCGGATCCTGATAAATCGTGTCCAACCGGCTCGTGCTAAAGGAACTCGATCGCCGAATCACCCCGTACACTTCATACCCTTGGGCCAGGAGGAACTCCGCGAGGTAGGAGCCGTCTTGCCCCGTGATGCCAGTGATCAGTGCCTTTTTCATATGCTGCGCACCCTTTCGGCGGCGAGGGGTGAGATGAACGGCGGACCGGTGTGATGAATTCAACCTAGCAATAGCCATTCGTGAAGGAAAGCGATTTACAATTCCGAGCACCTGTGGCGGACGGCCGCAACCGATCTGGGATGTCTGCTTGGGCGTCCGACCTCAGCACAAATGCTCCGAACGCTGTATTCGGAACCCTTCAGAACGACAACCGGACCGCGGCAGGTCGCACTGAAGCTTGCGCAGAGGCACCGCCGCCGCACAGTCTCGATGATCATCCTGGTGTGATTCTTTCTTGTCCCACGGGTTGAATGAGCCCGGTCGGACAGGTGTCATGACCTGCCTGGAGCGCGTCGTCGTCTCTCGTCGTGATTTGTAGTATTTGATTTGCTATTTGCTTCATCGTCACGCTACGATGACAAATTACACGCCCCAAAAGCGATCCGTCGGTCTATGAAAAACCTAAGCCGCCAGGCTGTCGTGTTCGCCTTTGTTGCGATCGCCGCCTTTCTGGTTGCCCATACACTCAACGCCTTTGTCGCACAAGCTCTGCTTCCGCCCTTAGAGGGGACGGAACGGGCTATCGTGCGTCCTGCTACGGACCGTCATGTTCAGGATCTCCGTCAACTAGCTCGCGAGGTTGAGACCAGCCGCCTGTTTGCGCTGCCTCCCGCTTCGATGCAGCCCGCACCGGGGAGCCCGGTCTCGGGAGGGCCGATGGGGCAGCCCGCCGTCATGGCCGCGCTCGACGCCGTGAAGAAGCTCCGGTTGCTCGGAACGGTTGTCGGAGATGGCGCGCAGTCGCTCGCCGTACTGGAGCACTTAACCGGGCGCCGGCAGGCTGCGTATCGAGTGGGCGATCAGGTCGAGGGGGTCGGTATGGTCAGCGAGATCCGAAAGGAGTCGATTCTGTTGACGCAAGGGCCGCTCCAGGAGGAATTGTTCTTGGACATTCTCCATCAGTCGGCTCCGGCCGTGGTTCCTGCCGGAGCGGTCGTGGCGCCGGCCTCGACAACGGGATCCGGACCGTTGCGGCGATCCGTCGATCGAGCTGAGCTGACGCAGATGCTGTCGGACGTCCCGAAGTTGATGACGCAAGCACGCGCAATTCCCTATATGAACGAAGGAAAGGTCGATGGGTTTCGCATGGACTTTATCATGAAGGGCAGCTTCTTCGAGAAAATCGGCCTTCAGGCCGGAGACGTACTGCAACGTATCAACGGGGTGGAACTGCGCGATCCAGGCATGGCGCTGGGCCTCTTTCAACAATTGAGAAACGAGCAAGTCGTGGCGGTGGATGTGCTTCGCAACAATCAACGCACGACCTTGACCTACGATATCAAAGGGTAGGTTTCGTGATCCCGGCTTTTTGTCCCCATCGACCGATCTCGCGCATTCTCAAACTGTACGGCTTGATCCTGCTTCCGCCCTTGTGCATGGGGCTCCTGACAGGGCCGCACCCGCTCGGAGCGCAGATGTCCACGACGAAACCCAATGGACAGAGCGGACGCGTCACGCTCGATTTCAACGAAGTCGATTTGCCGGTCGTGATCCGCTTTATCAGCGAGCTCACGGGAAAGAACATCGTCGTCGACGAAACGGCCAAGAAGAACAGCGGCAAAATAACTATCTTTTCGCCGACGAAGGTCACTGTGGATCAGGCCTACCAGATGTTTCTCGCAGCCCTGGAAGTGAACCGGCTCACGGCTATTCCCAAAGGCAACGTGGTGGAGATCGTACAAACCGCCGAGGCGCCCCCGGAGCGCGCGGTGTTCGTCTACAAACTGAGGCATGCGAATGCGACCGATGTGGCGGCCCTTCTGACGAACTTAGTCGCGCGCGCGGCGGCTCAACCGGTCAGTACCCAACCTGGCGGACGGCCGCCGATTCGCCCGCTCACGGAATTTGAGGCCCCGGTGCAGGTCTTTGCGGACAAGGCCACCAACGCGGTCGTCATCAGCTCGACCAAGAACGCCTATGTCATGTTGGAAAGCGTGATCCGCGGGCTCGATACGAAGCGCAATCAGGTGTTCGTGGAAGCCGTGATCCTCGAAGTGGGAGTAGACCGGCTTCGTCAGATCGGCACGGACCCGGTGCAAGCCGTCGGTGCGGCCAAGGCTGGTGACGTCCAAGGTCTGTTCGGTCTCAATCGAGCGCCGGAAGATATCGCAACCATCGCGCAAATTTTGAGCGGTGCCACATCGGGCAATACCCTCACGATTCTGGATACCCTCAATATTCGAGTGTTTCTGCAACTCCTCATGACGATGACTGATACCAACATCCTCTCAACCCCTCAGGTGTTGGCCGCGGACAACCAAAAGGCCAAGATCGTCGTCGGCGAGAATCGGCCTTTCCCCACCGGTCAGGCGCAGGGCATCACCGGAGGAACCCTGGTGACCATCGAGCGGAAGGACGTAGGAGTGACCCTGGAAATGACGCCGCAGGTCCTTGACGACGGGCTCATCCGCATCGAGGTCAAACAGGAGATCACGGCTATTGCGGAGAATGTGTCTCAGACGATCGGAACCGGAACGTCGTCTGTCCCGGTCGGGCCGACGACGACCAAGCGAGCCATGGAGACCACGACCGTGGCCAAGGATGGGCAAACCATTGTGGTCGGCGGGTTGGTCCGCGATAACGTGACGCTGATTGAACGAAAGATCCCTTTACTTGGCGATATTCCATGGCTCGGGTGGCTATTCCGGTTTCAAGGCAAGCAGTCGGAGAAACTGAACCTCCTTGTCTTCTTGACCCCCCATCTGGTACGCGATGAAGTTGACATGGTCGAGCTCAACAGGCGCAAAGCGCAAGAGTCGGACCTTGTCCAACGGCTCAACCGAGTTGACGAACCCACCGCCGCACAACGCAAGATCCTGGAACAACTGATGCCGAAGACCGCTCCGTCGTCCGACACCCTCCCGGAGCCCGGAGAGCCAGCCGAGACTCCGGTTCCCCAGCCGTAAGCTGATCCAACAGGATGTGCCTTTCCCCTCCGGAAGCCTGAGTTGGTGGAATAGGCCGACAACTTGTCACATTAAAATACACGTATTTTGGCCTACCACCTCACCTCACCCTTCTTGCAATCCTCGACCACTCCAGACTAGGATGTCTGCGTATCATTCTCAGGTAGACGTTGCGTAAGACTGGCAAGCCTGTCCGTTCATCTTGCGAGACTTCTGCAAGGGGGTATCCTCGATGGAACGCTGGAATGAATCTCTTTCCGAGAGGAGGAGGGGGTGGCAGTGCATGGCGTCTCTTGGCATCTGTCTGGCTGTGCTCATGGGGCCGAACGGCGCAGCTGCATTGGAAGAACGACAGGTCAAAGGTGTCAGCAAATCGGTGGCGCCCCCCCATGCAACTGACCGGGTTCAAGAGATGGAGAAACGGGGGCGTGTGTCGGCGCGCTCCCATCAGATCCAAGAGGCCGCTCCGCATCATGATGTCGTCCCGAACAAGCCCTTCTCAGGGGTAAGGAAAAAGCCGAGAAGCCTCAATCTCGGCAGCAGCCCGCGGGTCCTCCCACCCGAGATCGATGAACGATCCGCCAAACTCCAGACCTCCTCTGCTCCCCCGCTCAACATGAGTTTCCCCGGGTTAACCGATACGGCATGGATTCCTCCCGACACCCAAGGGGCGGCCGGTCCCGCCCATCTCATGGAGACCCTCAACGGCGGCGTCGGCATCTTTGAGAAGGCCACCGGTACCCTTCTCAGTCAGATCTCCCTACAAGGCTTCTGGTCTTCGTTGGGAACCGCGGTTGGTGAACCGGCCAGCTTCGCATTCGATCCAAAAATTCTCTACGATCAGTTTGCCAACCGATTTGTGGTGACTTCTGCTGGGGGAGGTAGAGGTAACCCAAATAACTCCTTCATCATGATCGGTGTATCGGCGACTTCCGACCCAACCGGCGAGTGGTTTCTCTATGCGATCGATGCCGATCAGTTCAATGGCCAGCAATTTAACGAATGGGCCGACTTTCCTGGATTAGGGCTCGATGCACGGAATTACTATGTCACAGCCGATATGCTTCCCAATCCGATGGGCGGTACCTCGAGTAGAAAAATCTGGATCATTCCGAAGGGACCGCTTTTCCAAAATTCTGCGACCATCCAATTCACTGAATTTCGCTCATTGGACTTCGGATTGGGTATCCGCCCCTCCCACACATTTGGAGACGCCGAGTATCACTATTTTCTGTCCTCCAACTGGTTCATCGGTCCGGAGCCGGGCCCCAACGCCCTTCGTCTCGGCCGCATCCGCTTCCTGCCGGACCCGGTCTATGAGGACCTCGGGTTCATCGCGGTCGACCGATATCTTTCTGCTCCCTCCGCTCCTCAGCAGGGGGGCGTGCCGAGCCTGGAGGTCGTCAATCTCGCGCCGAACAATGTGGTCTTCAGGAACGGCCGACTATGGACCGTCAATCATGTCGGAAGTTCCGATCGGCAGCGGGTGGAAGTGGCCTGGTATGAACTCGATCCTGCCGAAGCGTCGTTCTCGGAAGCTGGACCTCCCGTTCAGGAAGGCCGGATCAGCGACGGTGTCATGTCTTTCTTTTACCCCTCGATCGGGGTCAATAAGGACAATCACGTCATGATCGGCTTCAGCGCGTCCTCTCCCGGGATGTATGCCGAGGCGTACTACACAGCCCGGGAAGCAAGAGATCCGCTAGGTTCAATGCAGCCGGTTGAACGTATAAAGGAAGGTCTAGGCCCGTACTACAAGACGTTTGGTACCTTCAGAAACCGTTGGGGCGACTATAGCGCCACGATGGTGGACCCGGAAGATGACCGAACGTTCTGGACCATCCAGGAGTATGCCGAGCAACCCGTTGGATCGGGCACGGTCGATGGAAATGGACGGTGGGGCACTTGGTGGGCCAGCGCCAAGTTCGGCATCTTCAATATTGCGGTGACCAAGAATGGCACCGGAGGGGGAGCTGTGGTTTCCGCTCCTGGCGGGATCGATTGCGGTTCGACCTGCCAAGCGGCATTCGGCACTGGGACCTCGGTCGGCCTCACCGCAACGGCCGCTTCCGGCTCGACCTTCGCCGGATGGTCGGGAGGCAACTGTATAGGAACCGGGACCTGCACGGTCTCCTCCGAATCGGCCGTCACCGCAACGTTCAATACCATCCCACCCCCGCCCCCGCCTCCAGCGCCTGCGAGTACCGGAGATGATAGCGGCGGATGCGTATTGAATCCCTCATCGCCGTTCGATCCCCTGTTACCGCTGCTGGTAGTCGCTTCGATCGGGTATCTGCTCTGGCGAGAGCGCCGGAGACGGAACTGAGCGGCTTGAACTCGGAAAGGGTGAATGCCATGATCGAGTCGACAGGTGCATCCCGTCAAGGTGAGAAGACCTGGCATGAAAGCTGGCACAGCCTGGCGAATACCTGCGGGCTCAACCATCGGCCCGGGTGGACCAGCGATCCCTACCTTGTGGGGGCGGCGCTTGCTGCGATGGGGTATTGGATTGTTCTGGCCGTCGTGGGCATCGCCGGCTCACCCAACGGGGCCGCTGTCGATCTGATGGTCGTGCTCTCGGTCGTGCTATGGCAGCCGGTCTTTGAGGAACTGTTCTTTCGTGGCGTCCTACAGGGACTTCTGCTGGAAGCGACGGGAGGCTGTCTCCTCTACGGATCGCTCACAGTGGCGAATGTCGCTACCAGCCTCGTCTTTGCATCGGCCCATCTCCCAGCCCATCAACTGCTCTGGGTGGCAGGCATAGGGTTGGTCTCTCTGGTGCTCGGCTACCTTCGGGAGCGGCTCGGAAGCCTGTATCCGTCGGTGTTGCTGCATAGCTATTACAACGGCGGCTATCTGCTGTTGATGGGATGGGCGCCACAGTAGAAATCGGGGGCAATCGTTACTTGAGTGTCTTCTCCGTCCACCAGTCTGGAAAGGCTGCCCGCACCTCGCCTGAACGATAAAGTTGGTTCGCCAGTTCGAGTGCTGCCAAACCCGGGGCGGTCTTGATGACGACCATATTCCCGCCGATTGGAAGCTTCGCCAGCACCTCCGCCTGATGCCGAGTCGCCCAGGCTTGAACCTCCTCTTGAGACCAGGTCGGATCGAGATCGACGATCACATTTCCGGGAAGCAGGCGCATGGGACTCTCCGGTGACGGGGCATCGCGGAACACCGGTGAGAATTTTCCCCTTCCGCCGCCGGCGCCGAGTTCCTTGACCAACCGATCAGGAGCGACTCCCTTCTCGACCGTCCAGAGCCGGATACCACGGGGACTTTGAGGGAGGACAGCGCCGAGCGGCAAAGTCGTCTCTGAAGTCGAACCAGGAGTCAAATCCGCCACTTGCTCCGAGTCGAGCCAGACTCGTCGTTCGCTCGTACCATCGTGCCAGACAAAGGAAGTACCCCAGCGGTCTCTTGCCGGCTCCTGGGAATGGGCTTGCGGGGGGTAGGCCATCTGTTCGAATCCGGCATAGCTGACGATCGCGGTCAATCCCAGAACCAACAATGGTGCGGTATGTCTAGCCACGTGGTCTACTCCCCTCTCAGTCGCTTGCCGATGTCAAGTCATTCTACGGTGACAAACGACCTGCGGGCATCTGCGTCTTCTGGACCTGAATTAGTCCGAGGTATTTATCGCTTCGAGAGTGCCATGAGTGTCAATTTCAGTGAAGAGGCCTTTGGCATTTCCGAGCATGCGGCCTCGCATCGACCGGCAGCGCTATCAGGTCCCGTAAAAGGTCAGTTTCCAGGAGGTTAGGGTTCCTGTCAGGCCTGAACTCGCGTCTCGAATCTGCAACGTCCAATTACCGTCCGTACCCTCTCCGAGATGACGGGCGCTGCCGAAGATCCATCCATCGTAGTTGCCGCAGAGATCGATGCCGCTTCCTGCGCAGGTGCGTGGCTCAGCCAGGACGCTGGTGGTCCCCGTGGTCTCATTGCGGAGAACGATTTCCAACTCACCGTCGTTGGGATGGCTGAGGGTCACCTCAATCTCGATCCATTCGATGCGGCTGATGCCGCTAGCGGAGATCGCGACCGTGTTGGTCGTGGTCCCTGCGTCGGCCAACGCCAACGACGGAGCCAGGGTTCGCGAAAAGGTACGCTGTGGACCGAGATTGGTCCAGGTGCGGGCCCGTGTGACGGCTGTTTCGGCGTCAACTGTGCCGAAACCGTACTTGTGATTCACGTGAAATCCGGCGCCGTTGAGGGTCCAGTCGGCGTCGCCGGCATCGTTCTGTCGCGCGGTTTCCGCCAGCACCCAGCGTACATCGCGCCATCCCAAATTGGGATTCGCCTGGAGTATCAGCGCGGCCACTCCCGAGACCACAGCGGTAGCGGCGGACGTACCGCCGAACTGTGTCGTGTATCCCGCATTGACAGCCTCCCCGCTTGAGCCGCCGGTATTATATCCTTGCGAGCCGGACCGATCCGTTGTCGTGATGCCGGGTAATGGAAAACCTGGTCCGACGGTATTGGAGGGAGCGCACACCCACAGGTTGGCTCCGGGATCCGAATAGGGCGGCTGCCGACCGGCCGCATTGACCGCACACACCGCGATCACCCCACGAAAATTCGCATAGCCCTCATAGTTTGAATTATCGCCTCTCCGTGGCCCACCGTTCCCGCCTGCCCAGACATAGATTGTGCCCAGCCCGTTTCGACCGCCGGACAAGCCGGACAACACACCGGTTTTCCAGAGGGGACCGCTGGGATGCAGACGCCCATCATCGGGCGCGCCCCAACTGTTGTTCGAAACCCACACGGTGACCGCATTTCTCGTCATGGCGTCGGCTTCAAGGCTATCCGGACTGATGACCCCGCTGGCCAGCAGGTTGTATCCCACCAGATTTGCCTGGGGCGAGACGCCGCGGCCGCCGACCTTATTTGCGAACGCTGCGGCAACTCCGGCCACCGCCGTGCCGTGACAGTCCGCCGACCCTCCGGCCTCTCTGCATGTTCCGGTGCTGATGGGAGTGGGATCGGAACCATTGGTGAGATAGTTGTGGCTTTGCCCTGGGATCACATTGGGAACGAGGTCTTCATGACCGATCTCCAACCCGTCATCGACGACGGCGATCCTGACTCCTCGACCGCCGATATCCTGATTCCATACTCCGACGACCCGCGCATCCTCCCCGGCTGTCCCGCCGTCCTGGCCGGTATTTTCCAAGTGCCACTGTTGGGAGAATAGTGGATCATCAACAACCGCGACCGGTCCGCCACCGGTCACTCCTCCTGACCCGGTCGGTGTGCTGGTGGTGGGAGTTGTGCTTTCCCCTGCGGAACAACCGGAGAGGTTCAGACACAGCGCCCATCCCAGGGCCAATGTTGTGAGAACCCTGATCGTGGGATTCATCATTGCGTCATGTCGGAGCGGATTTGAGGATCGATCCCCGGAACTTCGAAACAAGGTTCGTAGATGGATCGGAGTGAGTGCCGAACGTTACCAATCGGTCAGCCTCAAATCATCTATACGAAAGTGCTAGGATCGAGCGGTTCGCTCGCACCCCTAGCCCGCATTATTCACGATGACTGCTACTGCAACCGCCCATACGCCGCTGCGACAAGCCTGCGTGCGGAGTTTCGGCACGCAAGCGGCGGGCTCACCTGCCTGTGCCGGGCACGGCAGACAGGCCGCTTGGCCGGTCAACAGACAGTTAAGATCTGCCCTCTTTTCTCGCGGCTCCACGCGCCCGCTTCGCAGCGCGACTCCAGAATTTCGCAATGAACCGTCATGACTCATGCGGGCCAGAGAGTCGAGGGCCAGCCCCTTTTCTCAATTGCCTGGTCACTGAATTCGCCGGTGTATTAGTATGCCTTCATGAGACCACGACAGCCTGCGCGAATCATCGCCTTTTCCATTGATACTGCTGATACTGCGGCATCCAGGTGACTCGGCGCGGAACTTGCTTGAACACTCCTGTTTCGGATAAGGTACTTCGCCAGCAATCCTGGTCCGGTGTCTCCCGCCTGGAGAAGCAGTGATTGCGATTGCCGGCCCGTGCGAACTCGTCGTTAAAAGAAAGGTGCGATCGTGCCCTCCGGACTCCCACTTCTTGGGAGGGTCTTGCATGAAAAGTTTCAGCGTCCCGCTGCCATCCTTGAGGGCGCACTCACGCAACCGCGCCTCTGCAAGATACGCGTAGGCGACGTGCTGGTCAAGAACCGGATCATGAAAGAAGAAGAAGTTCTCCAAGCGCTGGCGCAGCAATTAGATCTTCCCTGGGTCCCCATTTTGGACGCTGCGTTGGTCAAGGGCGATCTCATCAACAAGGTGCCGATCGGTTTTGCCCGGCGATTCAAGCTCCTCCCTTTACGGGAGGAGGACGACGGGGTGGTTGTTGCCACGGCCGACCCGCTCCAAGTCGAGGCCCTCGACGACTTGCGGTTGCTGTTGGGGAAAACGGTCAAGCCGGTGATTACCACGCCGATGATGCTGCTGTCGACGCTGAACCAGGCCTATGACCGCGCCGGGGCACCCGCGGCTGAAGCGGTCATGGAAAATCTAGTCGCCGAGAGCAATCTGGACAAGCTGGCCCATGAACTGGAAGAGCCGAAAGATCTGTTGGATGCGACAGACGAGGCTCCCATCATCCGCCTGGTCAACTCGATCCTGTTTGAGTCGGTGAAACGCCGGGCGAGCGACATTCACGTCGAATCCTTTGAGCGCGGCCTGGTCATCCGCTATCGAATCGACGGAGTGCTGTATCCCGTGCTGACGCCTCCCAAGCATCTCCAGTCGAGCATTACAGCCCGGCTCAAGATCATGGCGGGGCTGAACATCGCTGAGAAACGTCTGCCTCAGGACGGCCGATTCGGCATCCGCACGGCGGGAAAAGATGTGGACATCCGTGTTTCGGTGCTGCCCACGTCCCATGGAGAACGGGTGGTTCTGCGATTACTCCAGAAGGAAAACAAGCTGTTGAACCTGTCCGAAATCGGGTTTTCGCAGGACCAGTTGACGGTCATGCAGCAATTGATTCACCTGACGCACGGCATCATTCTCGTGACCGGCCCGACCGGCAGCGGGAAAACGACGACGCTTTACGGGGCGCTGAGTCAGATCAACGCGCCGGACAAGAACATCATCACCATTGAAGATCCGGTCGAGTATCAGCTCCAGGGCATCGGACAAATGCAGGTCAATCCCAAGATCAACCTGACGTTCGCCGCCGGGCTGCGGTCGATTCTCCGCCAGGACCCCGATGTGATTATGATCGGGGAGATCCGCGATTTGGAGACGGCCGAAATCGCGATCCATGCCTCGCTGACCGGACATTTGGTGTTTTCGACACTCCACACCAACGATGCCGCCAGCGCGGCAACCAGATTGATCGACATGGGGATCGAGCCCTTCCTCGTGGCTTCATCCGTGGTGGCAGTGTTGGCGCAACGGCTTGCGAGGGTGATCTGCCCGGAATGTCGCCGGCCTTATGAACCCAGCGACGAGGAATTGACGCGACTCGGGATCAATCCGGCCAAGGGCCATCCGATGCTATACCGAGGAGCGGGATGTTCCACGTGCGGCAATACCGGCTATCGCGGACGGACCGGCGTCTACGAATTACTCGTGCTGGATGATGAGGTTCGGCGTCTGATCGGGGCCAAGGCCGACGCTGCTCGGGTTCGGGAGGCCGCCATGGCAAAGGGCATGATCCCTTTGAAGCTCGACGGTGCCGCCAAAGTCGTGAAGGGGATGACCACCACGGAAGAGATCATGCGGATCACCCAGCAGGAAGTTGAAATTTAGCCGACAGGATTCACAACCGGATACATGAGCACGCCCGTTTTGCCGCTGGCTCTCTTCGACGACGGCAGGGACCGCCGGGGTCGATCTGACACCGGGTTCGCGCCGGTTCCCATGCGTGTCGCCTCACCGCTCCTTCGGTGATCTCAGGACCATCCAGTCTCATGGTCGTGGATGTGTAACGCCGATGCCTGTCTACGCATACAAAGGCCTCCGGGCGGACGGTGCCACGGCGACCGGGATTATTGATGCCGAAAGTCTTCGGGGGGCGAGACTCAAGCTCCGACAAGGGGGGGTCTATCCGACCGAGCTCCGTGAGACCCGCACCTCGGGATCGGAGTCACGTCAAGCTGCCGGTCATCCATCGTCAGGGGCCGCTCGCCAGCGCTCACTCTCCCCGACGGACCTTGCGCTCGCCACGCGGCAACTGGCCACCTTGCTCGTTGCCGGATTGCCGCTCGTGGACGCCCTGGGCATTCTCGTTGATCAAATGGAGAAAAAATCCGTGCAGGGACTCTTCGCCGATATTCGGGAACAGGTACGGGCCGGGAAAGCCCTGAGCGCCGCGCTCGGCGAATACCCGCGCGAGTTCGGACAGATTTACACGCAGATGGTCCGCGCAGGGGAGGCCAGCGGGGCCTTGGATCAAATCCTGTTTCGTTTGTCCGAGTTCCTAGAGAAGCAGCAGGCATTGAAATCCAAAGTCACCAATGCCCTGATGTATCCGGTGGTCATGCTGGTCGTTGGATTCAGTGTCCTGTTTCTCCTCATGACGTTCGCCATCCCCAAGATCACCGCCGTTTTTACGGATTTGGGTCAGGCATTGCCTTGGCCCACGGTCGTTCTCATGCGGACGAGCGAATTGTTGTCGCATTATTGGTACGTGCTCCTGATCGGTCTGGGAGCAACGCTGTTCGCACTGCGTCGCTATGCCCGCACGTCACAAGGCCAATACCGGATGCATCGGATAATGTTGAAGCTCCCGTTGATCGGAGAGGTCGCGAGGAAAGTCGCCATTTCTCGGCTCAGCAGCACGCTGGCCACCATGCTATCCAGCGGTGTACAGTTGCTCGATGCGCTCGAAGTGTCGCGGCGAGTGATGAATAACCGTGTGCTCGAAGCCGCCGTGGAAGAGGCCCGTCAAAATATCCGGGAGGGAGAAAGCATTGCCGTCCCCTTGAAGCGGAGCGGGGAGTTCCCGCCGCTGGTGACCCATATGGTCGCGGTGGGGGAGAAAAGCGGCGAAATGGAAGAGATGCTCAAGCGGATCGCCGGTATCTACGACGGGGAAGTGGACCGGGTTGTTGCCCGGGCCACCTCGCTCCTCGAACCGATCATGATCTTGTGCATGGGCGTGGTCGTCTTGTTCATTGTGGTGGCGATTCTATTGCCAATCTTCGAAATGGGACAAATGGTCCGGTGAGGTGACGATGGCCAAGAGGCGAGCATGGGCATGGGTTCGAAGGCAGCGAGGGATGACCGGCTGGATCGGCCGTACGGCCGGGTTCACGTTCATCGAGATCATGGTGGTCGTGGCGATTCTGGCCATTCTCGCGGCGCTCGTCGTGCCGCGAATCATGGGGAGGACCGATGAGGCCAAGCGCACGGCGGCGAAAGTTCAGATCCGCAACATCGAGGCCGCGCTCCAGCTCTACAAGCTCGACAACGGGGTGTATCCCTCGACCGAGCAGAATCTCAGGGCCCTGGTGGAAAGACCGAGTACGGGGGTCGTTCCAAAAAAGTGGAAGCTCGGCGGCTATCTGCAAAAGGTGCCGGAAGATCCCTGGGGCAACCCGTACAAATACATCAGCCCTAGCACGCGAGGTGATTACGAAATCATCTCCCTCGGCATCGATGGCGAGGTCGGAGGCGAAGGACCCAATGCCGACATCACCAATTGGAATCTGGACAAGGACTAGCCGGCATCATGAGCCGATATGGACATGTTCCTTCGGCGATACTCTCGCTTCCGAAGAGAGATGGGGAAGCCGTGCGTGAAGGAGGGTTCACCCTCTTTGAAATCATGCTGGTACTCGGCTTTCTTGGACTACTCCTCACGATTGTGATCCCGCGCATTGGTTTGCTGCAGGATGCCAGGACGGCTAGCCGCACGCTAATCGGACTGATTTATGCGTTGAAGGGCCACGCCGTTTCCTCGCAGCAAGTGTGGCGACTCCATCTGGATTTGGATCAGGGGCAGTACTGGGTCACGGCGATATTCGACGATGGAGAACGCATTCCACTCGATCCGAGATACGAGAAGCGATTCGAACTGCCTGTCGGCGTCAAGTTCGAACGGGCGGTGACGGTGTTTCAAGGGAGGCGGGAAACCGGTATGGTCTACCTTCAGATCTTTCCGAACGGATACCCGGAAGCGGCCATTATCTCCCTGCGTGATCAGGACGCCAATCGGAATCTGGTTGCGCTCCATGTCAACAATCTGACCGGCCAAATTCGCGTCAGCGATGTCGACGTGGATCTCGCCCCGCTCCCTCCTCTCCCCGAATACGTCCGTCCCCTGCTGTTCCCTGAGATCTACGGAGGCAACCTCAGCGTCTAGCCATGCACCACTTTGGCCCTCAGTCTAGCATCTTGTTTCGAAAATGGGACGATGCTCGCGGGTTCACCCTGATGGAAGTCATGCTGGCCATGACGCTCTTGGCGATTGTCCTGCCGGTCTTGCTGGGCCTGCGCAATCGCGACCTGGACCTTCGGGAACGGGCGAGGGAAATCACCACCGCGACCTTTTTGGCTCAGGAGAAACTATTGGAGACCGAGTTGCTGCCGGTTCTGCCGACAGGTGAACAGAGTGGAGATTTCAAGGACGCAGCGCCGGGGCTTTCCTTTCGCGGGACTAGCGAAGATCGGGCTCCTGGCTATCGCTGGAAACGCTCGATCATGCCCACGCCGTTGGAAAAGATCCAGGAGGTGCGTATCGAAGTGCTCTGGAATCATGGATTGAACGAAGAGTCCGTTGAGTTGAGTCACTATGTCTTTCAGACGAGCGGCGGATCGACCTAAGCACGACGAACACGGGTTCACCCTGATTGAGGTGATCCTGGGCGTGGCTATCCTCGCGGTGGCAGCCGTCTTCATCCTCGGATCGTTGACGGCGACAACCGACGTGATCGAACGTGTCCGGGAGGATAGCGCGCAGGAGCAAATGGTTCGGAGTTGTCTGTCCCTGCTGACCCAGGATCTGATGTTGAGCCGCAACGCTATCACCCAGCCGTGGATTGGACAAAACCTCATTGGCGAAGGCGGATACCCGGCGGATACCTTGGCCTTCGTGACCGGCAATCACCAGAGCCAACAGCGGGATCGGCCCGAGGCCGATGCGGCGCGAGTGGTCTATGCAAAGGTCGGCCGCAAGCTGGTTCGATTCGTTCGACCCAACATTTATACCCTGAGTGAAGAAGGAGTCAGGCAAACGGATGTGGCCGATCATGTGGCCGGGTTCAATATCCGATATTATGACAGACAGTCGCGTGTCTGGATTGAACAGTGGGACGGGCGGTCGCGCAAGACCTTGCCGCAGGGATTTATGATTGAACTCACCTTACAACGCGAAGACGAGCCTCCGAGAACTTTTACGTCATGGCTAACGCTGCCGAGTTAGCGCTGGGACGAGATTCCGTCTGGTCCTCCTCGATCCGAACCATCCTGCTATGGTGCGCGGTGGGGCTGACGCTGCTGGCCCTGTTTTTCCTTCTGACGTTTCCATTCGAGGCCGTTCAGGCCCGTGTACTGGCGCAGGTCGAGCGCGGTACTGGGGCCAAGGTACAGGTCGAGCAGTGGAACGTGGGGTGGCCGCTTAGTCTGGTGTGGAAGGGTGTACAGATTTCCGGACCAGACAAACAGGCCTTCCGGCTGGCCCGCATTGAGGCCGGTCTGTCGCTGGGCGATGCATGGCATGGTACCCCCGTCGTCGAGCTGTCTTTCTGGTTGGAGGACAAGGGGGAACCGGCCGCGTTGCAGACCCGAACGGTCTTTTCGGGATGGAATTTCCAGAGTGTCACGAGCGTCGAGGGAACCGCAGAACGGATGGAGTTGGCCAAAGCGATCGGCCCTCCCGTACGAGGCGGTCGCCTGAAGGGGCGGTTCCATTTCTCCGGAGGCCGATCCGCAGCAACGGGGATGGTTGCCATTGGAGATGCTGAGCTGACCATCGACGCGACGGATGTCGCTGTGGAACCGATCACTGCTCAAGGAGGGCGGATGCCTGAGTGGGGTCTTGCGGTCGTTCACGGCAAGGCAACGTGCGCGGCCGGTATTTGCCGAATCGTTGAGCTGCGGGGAAATGGTCCGGACGGGTCGGTTGTCGCGAGCGGACAGATGACCCTTGCTCAATCATTGAATGAGACTCGTGTCGATCTGACGCTAACGATCACCTGTAGTCCGTCGCTGTCTCAACGAATGGCCGCAGTCGGAGGATTCCCTCTTCCTCCCGGTACGCCTGTCACCGTCCGGCTGGTCGGGCCGATTGTGCGCCCGCAACTCTCGCTCTGAGCGGGCAACTCACCCGCATGATTCACGATGACTTCTACTGCAACCGCCATGCGACCCGTTGCCGTCCAGGAGCACCGGATACGCCGGGGGGGCGAGCCAGGACAGTCGAAGGTGATTCTCCGGCGGCGACAATGAAGAGGGGCTTCGCCCGACGAGCCGCCGGTTCACACGAAGTGTGGTATAGCGGGCAGGCTCGCCCCTCGCGGGGTCAACATACCGTTTCAAGTATGCTTCGCCGCCTCGGGGCTCCGTGCGGGGGTAGCCATTGCTCTTTTCCATGCAATGGGTCCGACGCTTGGCGTCTTGGCGGTTTCGTCACGAATTCTCGTGAATAATGCGGGCTAAGGAAAGGATTGTGTGACCTGTGAGTGAAAGCGTCGGACTTGATATCGGAACCTCGGCCATTAAGGCCGTACGCTTCCGGCGATCATTGGCGGGACAGGACGAGGTGGAGTACTTTTATCAGCCCCTGCCGTTCCTCCGGGCTGCCGAAGGAGACGCGGCCGAGCGGGCCAAGGTGATCCGCCGTTTCCTTGAGCGGCATCAACTGCACCGTGCGCCCATTGTGACGGCGCTTCCCTGCCGAACCCTGTCGTTGCGCCGGTTGGCCCTCCCCTTCACCGATCCAGAAAAGATGGCCCAGGTCGTGCCGTTCGAGATGGAGAATCTCATTCCTCTGTCCATCGAGGAGGTGGCGGTCGAAGGCCTGATGCTGACGCCCAAAGACGTCACCCCTGGAACCAGACCGCAGAGCGATGTCTTGGTAGCGGCCGCTCCCAAGAAAACGCTGACCGAGCATTTGGAATTTCTCAGCGCCGCTCGTGTGCATCCGGCCGCTGTCAACGTGGATGCTCTCGCGCTGTATTCGGTCGTCCAGTTGCTTCGCTCCGAGGGCGGCGCAGTACCGGAGAACCTGGCCGTCCTTGACGTGGGCGCCACGAAGACAACGATTTGCCTGATTCATCGAGACCGTCCCTGGCTTCTCCGCACGCTATCATGGGGAGGCAACCACCTGACCGAGGCCTTGGCGCAACGCTACCAATGGTCGTTTGAGGAAGCGGAACGGCGGAAGCGGATGGCCACTGTTCAGCTCGGCGAAGAATGGATTGAACCGCTGCTCCGAGAAGCGAGGTTGGCTCTGCATGCGTTCGAATCTTCCACTCAAACCACCATTCAGCATCTGTGGGTGTCCGGCGGGGGCGCCAAATTGCGCCACTTTCCCGAGTACCTGGGGCAGAAGCTCGACCTGGACGTGGTCGGTCCCCGTGAAGGGTTTGGCCAGACGAGCCCCCGAGCCTTTTCCGTCGCCTTGGGCCTGGCGTTGCATCCCAAGGTGTTGGGCCGTCGCTGGCGAGCCAAATCCAAGGGCGTGGCGCTCGGCTACGACCTCAAGCGGCAATTGCAGGAAGGACAGAGGGTCCGCAGCCAGGAGATCAAACAAGATACGATCTGGGCAACGATCGGATTGGCCTGCCTGATCGCCTTAGGGATCGGTGACGCCTGGACACATGTGTCTCTGAAACGTGACCAAGTCCGCCAGGACCGGGCGGCACTACAGGCCTTCTACCAGAGATCGATCGGCGGCGACGCACTTCCCGGAGAAGAAGTGGAACAGGCGCGCAACCAGATGACGTCGATGTCCAAACGGATTGAGCTCTTGGAGTCCCAGCGGACCTCGGTCATCCCCACACTGGCCACGCTGGTACGCCGGTTGCCCCCGACCGGGGCCGTGAGAGTGCGGGGGCTCTTAATGGAAGGAGTCGGAGTGCAGCTCGAAGCGGAAACGGATTCCTTCGACTCCGTCGAACGTATCAAGAAGTCCCTGCAGCAGGATGCCGGTTTTCAGGAGGTCACGGTGAGCGATGCGCGGGTCGGGGCTGCACCGAACCAGGTAATCTTCAGGCTCACCTTCACGGCGGAGGCGCGCTAATGGACGCTCTGCGCCAACGGTGGGGTCAACTTTCGACGCGTGAACGGTGGCTGGTCGGTGCCGGCATGGGCGTGCTGGCGTTGGGGTTGTTGTTCGCCTTGGTATTGGACCCGCTTCTGGACGAGGCCGCCGCACTCGATCGTCAACATAACAAGAAGCGACGCCACTACGAAGAACTCGTAGGGATCGCAGAGCAACATCGGGAGTTGCGCGAACGATTAGCCTCGATCGAGCAACGGCTGGCGCAAAGCAGCGGATCGTTTTCGCTGCTCGCCTTTCTGGAAGAGACAGCCGTGACCACTGGCATTCGCGACCTGATCGTCGGCATGCAACCTCAGCCGGCGGTCGAGGTGGCCGGGTATCAGGAAAATGCCGTGGAGATGCGGCTCGACGGCCTACAACTGCCGCAGCTCCTGGCCCTGGTCGGTGCGATCGACGGGGCGCCGGCCCTGGTGGAAGTCAAGCGCCTCCAGGTCGTTCCTCGGTACGACAGTCCCCACCTCCTTCAAGTGACGATCAGGATCTCCTCCTATGAAAAGGTCGGATGAGCGGGGCATTGCGCTGCTCCTTGCGTTACTCGTGCTCACGCTGCTGGTTGCGATTATTCTCGATTTTGATGCGGAAGCGCGACGAGAGTTTCGCGATGCGACCGTGTTCCGAGACGGCCTGAAGGCCACCACGATCGCGCGGGCGGGCATCCAAGCGGCGCGGGCCGTATTGCGACAGGATAGCCTCCTGGAAGCGAGAACCAAGCTCCATTACGACGGGCGGGGCGACCTCTGGATGATGCCGTTGACGAATTTTCCGCTCGGGGACGGCATTATCAATGCGGTGATCGAAGACGAGCGCGGGAAGTTGAATCTCAACCTTCTCGGTGGCATCAATGATCCTCTTGCCAAGCGATCCGCCGTGCTCCGCTTCAAACGGTTGTTCGGGTTGGTTCAAGTCGATCCCCGCATGGTAGACGCCATTGTTGATTGGATCGATGCAGACGAAGTGCCTGAGGCCGATGGCGCGGAATCCTCCTACTATCAGACCTTGCGCCCGCCTTATCGAGCCGCTAATGAACCGCTGCAAAGTCTCGAAGAACTGCGTTTGGTTAGAGGCGTCACGCAGGACATGATCGACAAGTTGGCCCCGTACGTGACGGTATTTCCCTCGCAAACAGACGGTCGTATCAATCTGAACACCGCCCATCTGCTGGTCTTGCAGGCGCTGGATCTCCGCATCAGCGCCGCCATCGCCGGCGAGATCATCCAGGGGCGTCCCTACAAGACGATGCAGGACCTCGATCGCGTCTCCGGTTTTGAGCCCATCGCTAAGGAACTGCGATTGACACAAGCCTACGATATCAAGAGTCAGTTCTTCTCCATCCGTGGAACGGTGCGGGTCAATGAGGCTGTGAAATCCGTCCTGGGGGTCGTGAAACGGGATGAAGCCAAGGGGGACACCACGCTCCTCTTTGTGCAGATCCGGTAGAATGTGAACCTGGATATTCACCGGTGAAAACAGCTACATCTCTTCCTCTCGCTGGTGGGTTTCGGGACAGATCGACCGTTGGAAGAGCGCAGGATCTCTCGTCTTTCTTCCTCACCCATCGAGCGATTCAATAGCCAGGAACAGAGTTTTCCTCTGTCGCAAGATCGGGACGATCGCCGGTCTTCTCCCGCAAAAGATGTGCTGAGAGCCCCTTGCGACCTGAAAGAATAGTCTGGTAGGGTTGCTTCTACGGTCGCGCAAGGAGACTCCATGAACCCGGCAGACACCCTCATGCTCGATGCGAAACAGGCCATCCTCGATGAGGCTCACCGCCGGTTCCAGGTGCTTCAAGAAGAAGGCCGGAGCGAAGAAGCCATGCAACAGTTTCAAGTGACACTCAGTTGTGCTTCTGATCTCCTGAACGAATCCCTGCAGATCCTGGAACGGGTCCTGGCCGAGCAGCAGCATGTCGATCAGCCGCCGTCCGATTCGCCTCGCAATGAACCCCGACCTCAATCCCTGTCGTAGTTTCTCGAGTCTTGCGCAGAAACACTTGTCGAGAATCCGGCTCTGCCGTAAGCCGTTGCAATTGTCATTGAAAGGTCAGCGCCCCGGCATTGCAGGGGCGTATCACCGCGGACAATCAGCACCCGGATTGCCTTGACAGCTTGGAGAGCGGCTGATATAGGAACACGCAAACGGCAGCTATGGCTGAAAGGTCAGGCGCTGGCGTAGCTCAATCGGCAGAGCAGCGGTTTTGTAAACCGCCGGTTGGAGGTTCGATTCCTCTCGCCAGCTCCATACCACACTCCGTGTGAGCCGCCGGCTCTTCAACGCCTTACCGTAATCGACGCCGGCGGATAAATCCCTCCGGTAGATGCGACTTCGATTGCCTGACCCGACCCGGAGCCTTTACGATTGTTCCAGGCGACGGGATAAACACCTCAAGCGAACCCTTACTGCAATCCACACTTCGTGTGAGCCACCTCTTCGTTGCGATGATGGCGCCTATCCAGCGGACAATGAATATGGCTTGATAAAAGTATGAATAATACCTTTGGCCAACATCGTTGAAGAGGCGCACAAATCCCTATTCAAGAAGGAGTACCTTTACTACCACCCTGCTACCGGAAGCGGCCAAACGACGCCGATCCATCGTGACGATGGCTTCTCAAAATCCTCGATGTGTTGAGACGACAAATCTTGCTGGATCAGGTCAGGTGGGTATCTTCTGGACCTATCAACCGCTGTTCGCTAACTCTATAACCTCAGATCGCGGGCCTGTGGTGATGGACGAAACCAAACACCTCATTCACATCGACAATCGCGCCATCTCTCTCCGTATCGCACCTCTCTTGCGCGCGGCACGGCCGTCAAGCCGAATGGACGGTACCTAACAGGGCAGACGACGCCGCTGGCCTTGTTCCTAACGGAGGCCAAACTATTCAGGAATTGTCTGGAAGGGACTGTCGATCACACTGGGATCGTAACCGACCACGGTTGGTCGGTTACGACTGGATAATTTCTTCTCCGGCCTCGAACTCTTCCGCCACTTCTTCCACTTCGCCGTCGATCCGACCTTTGGTTGTGGACGGATGCAAGCCGTACTTTCTGAGCATCTTGTAAAAATCCGCCCGATACCGACCGGCGAATTGGGCGGCGCGGGAAATATTCCCGTTGGTGAGTTGCAACACACTTTTCAGATAGTTCCGCTCGAAGTCCTCTTTTGCTTCGGTCAATGGCTTGAGGGGGGCCTCCGTCACCGCCGTAATGGATGGCAAGAGGTCCGGTGTGATCAGATCCTGGCGAGACATGATCACGGCCTTTTCGATCGCATTTTCCAACTCGCGAACGTTTCCAGGCCAATGGTACATGCCGAGTTTCTGCATGGCGGAGGGGGTGAATCCGGTCACGTTCTTGTTGGTTCGGCCGATTGATTGCTTGAGAAAATGATGAGCCATCACGGGAATGTCATCCCTCCGTTCACGAAGCGGCGGAATGGTCAGGGGAACCACTTGTACGCGATAATACAAGTCGCTGCGGAATGTGCCCGACTTCACGGCCTCGCCCAAGTCCCGATTGGTTGCTACGATGATGCGCACATCGACCTTGGTGGTATGGTCCGCGCCGACTTCCTTGACTTCCCTGTCTTGCACGGCGCGCAGGAGCTTGACCTGCATGGAGAGGGGCATCTCCCCGATCTCGTCGAGAAACAGGGTTCCGCCGTTGGCACTTTGAAAGAGTCCCTTCTTCGCCGCATGGGCGTTGGTGAACGCGCCTTTGACGTGTCCGAACAGCTCGCTCTCGAATAGGGTTTCCGGAATCGCGGCACAGTTCAAGGCGATGAACGGCCCCTGGGCACGGCGGCTGTTGGCGTGAACCACTCGGGCCACGACTTCTTTTCCCGTTCCGGTTTCTCCCAGTAGACAAATCGTCGCATCAGTATCGGCCACCTGGGCGATTTGCTGGAAAAGCCGCTGCATCTGCGGGCTCCGTGCCACGACATTCTCCATTCCGTACAGTTCCTTGACCAGGAGTTTGAGCCGCTGAATCTCTCGACTCATCCGCGGTTGCGAGAGCGCCTTTTCAAGGTTGGCCTTCAACTCCTTGTCGTCAAACGGCTTGGTGAGATAGCCCGTGGCGCCCCGTTGCATGGCCTCCACCGCGTTCGGAATGCTGCCGTGTGCGGTGTGAATGATGACCGGCAGTCCCGGATGAATCCGGAGCAACTCTTCCGTCACCATCAGCCCGTCCTCACCTTTCAAGCGCAGGTCGGTGATGGCCAAGTCGAACTCGCCCTTTCTGGCTTCAGCAAAGGCTTCCTGGCCTGTCGTGCAGGTGGTGACGGCGAAGCCCATGGACGTCAACCGCATCTTCAAGAGATGCAGCAGCCCTTCGTCGTCGTCGATTACGAGAATCTTCTCTTTGTCCATGGCATACCTCGTTAGGGTTTGGGCTCACCTTCGAGCGGGAGCGGAGCGGGCGGTGCCGGAGGCCTCGCCGGTCTGGCCTTTTCTCTCATCTCCTGGTCGATCCGCTTGAGTGCCTCGAGTTGATTCGTCAGCTCCTCGATTTTTTTATCCCGCTGCTCAAGCTGGGACTGCAACACCTGCACCATGGCAGGATCCGATCCAGGACGTGCCGACTCCTTCCTTCCGGCAAGCTCCTCGATCTTCTTCTGCCGTTCGGAGAGTTCCCGTTGCAGCGTCTCAACAGTGCTGAGATCGGATTCTTTGGAAGAGGCGATCTGTTGGAGTTCTTCCTGTCTAACAAGCAATTCTCGGGCCAGGGACTCCACCGTTTGGGTTAGAAGTTCCCTTTCACGAGCGATGGCCTGGGCGTTCCAATGGGCTGATACCCATGAATCTCCATTTTGCGCAGTGGGCCCAGTCCGCAATAGTTGTACCCAGGCCTGGCTGGCCTGCGACAGCTTTCCCTTTGGCGATATGCTGACAACCTTTTGAAAATGCGCGATTGCGCTATCACGATGCTCAAAGAGCGCTGTGAGACCTCTGTTAAAATAGGCCTGGTCGCAGGTGTTGGTCGTCTGGCACTTTGCAATGAGTCCATCCTGTCGTCGGACTAGCGATTGAAACCCCCGTTGATCAAATCCATCGAGCCTAAACACGGGGGAGGAGCCTGGTTGAGGTGTATGGATTGTACTACAGGCAGCCATCAGAAAACACCATCCAACAATCTGCAGGCAATGGGACATGACCCGGCCGAGCCAACAGGTGGATCTCATGATTCTGAACCCTCTTTGGCCAAACGGAGGATGAATTTCACCGTGGCTCCCTTGCCTCGTTCGCTTTCAATCCAAATCCGTCCACCATGAGCCTTCACGACCTGCTTGGCCAATGCCAGGCCAAGCCCGCTCCCGGCGACGGCTCTCGACCCCTGGCTGCGCCCTTGATAGAACCGCTCGAAAATATGCGGCAGGTCGTCCGGATCGATCCCCGGTCCGTGATCGACCACCGAGATGAGCAACAAACCCTGCTTGAGCTTCGGTTCCGCAAGAATCCGCACCACCGATCCCTCCGGCGCAAATTTAAGGGCATTGGAGAGGAGGTTATCGAGGACCTGTTCGATCCGCATAAAATCGGCCTTAATCCATAGGCGTGATTTGGGCAGATCACTGAGGATCTGTACATGTTTGGAGTCGGCCAAGAGCCGGATCTTATTGACGCAGACCTCGACCAGCCGGTGAAAGTCTATCGAGACCATTCGATATTCCATCATTCCGGCTTCCATCTTCGAGAGATCCAGAATCGTGGAGATGAGGCGGATCAGGCGCCTGCTGCTATCGGACATGATCCGCAGCGTCTCCTTTTGATCGGGCGTGACCGGTCCTGGAATTTCGTCCAACAACAGTTGCGTCCCCTCTTGAATGGAGGCCATGGGCGTCCGGAGTTCGTGCGAGACGTGCGCCAGGAATTCCGATTTCATGTCGTCCAACTGTTGCAGCTTTGTTCCCATCCAGTTGACGGTGTCCACCAGTTCTTGGAGATCCTGTGGTGCTGAAATCTGAAGCGGGACGCCGAAATTGCCCTGCCCGATATTCTTGATGTGCGATTGAACTCGACGAAGAGGTCGCAGAATGCTGTAGCTGGCGATCCCGGCGACCGCCAGACCAAACAACAATGCCACGACGATCAGGTGCCTGGTCGCTGCTTCGGCTTTGGCGGCGCTCGCATAGGCGTGACTGATGCCAATGCTGACGCTGGCATGCCGCAAGTCGGTATAGGCTTGCAGGGTCTGGGTCATGCGATCGACGATCGCATCGCGCGTGCTTTCATAGGCTGGAGACAGCCGTCCCGGTGTGGCTGGCTGTCGCTGTGTCTCCTGACGGAACAGATTCACCTGTTCTCTTCGGAGACGCTCCACATCGGCCAATAGCTTCTGGGCTTGGGGGTTCCGTTCGGTCGCCCGCAAGGTCGCCAGGGTCCGGCTGAACTCCTCTCCTTCCTCTTCAGATTGAAGCAGAAACGCCGGGTCCCTGACGGCCAGGAATTTCTTCTCACTCTGGATACCGCTGAGCAGCAACGTCGTCAGTCGTTTGCTGGTTTCGATGGCCGGGTAATGACTGACGGCCATTTCTGTCGTCAGGATCGTGATTTGTCTCAATTGGAACAGGGCATAGATCGTCACGCCGGTCATCACCCCGATGATGACCAGTGTGGTCAAAACCAGCCGCCAAAAAATCGGAAGTCCCATAGGCGTCCGGTACGTTCCCAGACCTGGTCTGGGATTCCTGACACTATATTTACCGTGATGGAACAACGTCTGGCAAAGCAATTCTTTACCGACACGCCACCGATCGGCTTCGAGCATGAGATGGCGATCGGTCACAGGAGGTGTCAACGGTTCGTTGCGTGGATCGCGCGCTATCCGGTATCCTCTCCAATGTCGCTCCGTTTGGCACGGTTGTGGAAGCGGCTGAGCCATGAATGGGCGAATCGTTCACCGCCTGGATTTGGTCAGTGGGGCATCGATGGCGACGCGGGATGACGAGTGGCCGGCGTATGTACAGTGGTATTGCTGTTCGTCCTGCCGGCGCCTGTGGACCTATCAGGGAAGCGAAATGGTCGTGCTGGAAAGCCAATTTGCCCTGGCTCCCGCCCTCCCGACACCCGGAGTGCCGGCCCGTTCCTGTTTGGCTTGTGAAGGCAGGGTGTCCGCTCCAACCACCAGGATCTAATCCACATGATTCATGAACGCTTCTACTGCAACCGCCGATACGCCGCTGCGACGAGCCAGCATGCGGCTTGGAACGCATGCTGACGGGCAGGCTCGCCCCTCATGGTCTCAACATACTGTTTCAAGTATGCTTCGCCTCCTCGGGGCTCCACGTGGGGGTACCTATTGCGCTTCTCCATGCAATGGGTCCGACGCGTGGCGTCTTGTCGGTTTCGTCACGAACCGTCATGAATAATGTGGGCTAAGCGTTTGCTCCGTTCGGATCGACCGCGACGGCCTCATTGCCGGTGCAGCGTCTTGTAGAGCCGCTGGCGTCGCGAAGAGCCTTGCAGTGCCTGAAACAGGTGCCCGCGGAAGAGGAACATGAGCACCGTGAGTGGAGGCGTGCTGAGCAGCACCAGGAGTGCGCTCAGCTCCTCCGACACACCGAGTTGCGCGAGCCAGGCGGTCAATGCGGTAAACGGCAGGACCAGCAACTGCATAAAGTCCAGCCCGGCCCCTCGCCCTAGGCGGGATGACAGGGTGAAGAAAAACGTCAGTCCCAAAGGCCCGATGAAGAGGACGAGGGGCAAGAACCACTCGATCCAATTCTCGATCACGAACTCATAACTGGCCTTCATCACTTCCAACGGCGAATCGTGACGCAACTGATAAATGACTTCGGGCGCAGGATTGAGAAGCACAAACAGGAGAAAAAAGATCGCGGTCGCGATAAAGGCACCCTGCGGATTGGCGGCCATGCCCTGGTCGAGCAACATGAGCGGAATCCACAGGACAAACCCGACTCCGATGACATCCCAGAAATATTTGCCGAAGCTCTCCTGAATATCCCGCAATGAGATCGGCCTGCTGGCCTTGACCGCCAGCTCGAAGAGAAAGAGCGTCGCGCCGATCACCAACGCGTTCACCGCGCCGAGGATGAACCCTCCGGCAATTCCCAAGGGGGCGGCAATCGAGGTGGCGATCATCATGATTCCCATGAACAAGACCAACGCCAGTACGACAATCCAACCCAGACGAAACGATCGCCACGTGGCGCTCATCGCCGAGCGATACAGGTCCCAGGTGGCCAGAAAATAGTTCATGCTTGGATGGATGGCGACTTGAGGTTGGACTCGCCGGGTAGAGATCGGCGAATCCACCATCCGGCCAACCTGGCCCACAATCGATCAGGGAGGAGTGGGCGGACCACGCGAACCAAACGGCCGGTCAGACCGGTCGGTAAGACGACCGGCCCTGATCCAAGTCGAGCGAGGGATCGGTGCACAACTTCCGAAGCCGATTGCAGCCCTGTCGGATCATGCGGTTCGGCGCCGGCTCGTCGGTGAAACTCAGTGGCGGTTGAGCCGGGACAACAGGCTTGGACACGCACCCCATAGTGCCGCACTTCTTCAGCCAGGGCTTGTGAGAAGGCGATCAGGAAGGACTTTGTCGCCGCGTACACGGCCATGTAGGGGATCGGCAAAAACCCCGCCACCGAAGCGACCGTGATGATGCCGCCCGAGCGGCGCGCGATCATATGGGGAAGTACAAGATGAATCGTTTCCATCACGGTGACGACGTGCAGACGCAACATGCTTTCAAGTGAAGCCGGCGACATCCTAACAAATTCGCCGAAGAAACCGAACCCCGCGTTGTTCACCAGGAGATCTACCTGAGTCTCACGCGAACGAGCGGCCAGATACAGGCGGTGCGCCGCCCCAGGCTCAGCCAGATCGATGACTGCCGTTTCAACGGTTTGTCCGCCTTCTTTGGGGATGTTGGAGGCCAGCCCGTGGAGCGCCGCTTCATCACGGGCGACCATCAACAGATCATAGCCGCGGGCAGCCAATGCACGCGCATATTCGGCGCCGATCCCTCTCGATGCGCCGGTGATGACCGCGAAGGGACGACGCCCATCGGTCATTTTTCGGGATGCCCGTGTCATGGTTCATACATAAAGCGATCGGCTCAGGCTGGTCAAGCGGAAGCGGGACATACCAGGTCATGACGCCAGGCGCGAGCCATGCGGCATTGACTTCAGACAAGTCGTAGTTACCTAACCGTGACAGTCGAGGATGATTGACGCAGCGGAAGGAGCGCGAGACACGATGGATATGAATCGCATGACAATTAAGTTGCAGGAGGCGTTGCAAGCGGCTTCCGGCCTGGCGATGCGCAGAGGCCATCAAGGGATCGAGATCGAGCATCTCCTGTCGGCCATTCTCGATCAATCCGGTGGCATCGGTTCCAGCCTCCTGGAATCGGCTGGAGTCTCGCTTCAGGCGATCCGCCAGGCCGTGGAGCAGACGTTGGCTCGGGTCCCTCAGGTTCAAGGACCGGGCAGCGGGCCCGGACAGATCCATGTCACGTCCCGGCTCTCACAGGTCTTAACCCGAGCCGAACAAGAAATGCAGGCGCTCAAGGATGAGTACCTGAGCGTGGAACATGTCATCATGTCCATGGTCGAGGAGGGTGGCGTCTTCAAGAAGCTCGGCTTGACCAGAGACAAGGTGCTTTCCGCTCTCCAGCATGTCCGCGGCAATCAACGCGTCACCAGTCAAGATCCGGAAGGCACGTATCAGGCGCTTGAGAAGTACGGTCGCGACCTCACAAAACTCGCGTCCCAAGGAAAGTTGGACCCTGTCATCGGCCGCGACGAGGAGATCAGGCGGGTCATTCAGATCCTTTCCCGCCGGACCAAGAATAATCCGGTCTTGATCGGCGAGCCCGGGGTCGGCAAGACGGCTATCGTGGAGGGCCTCGCCCAACGAATCGTCAAGGGCGATGTCCCTGAAGGGCTGAAGCAGAAACGCGTGGTCGTGCTCGATATGGGCGCATTGGTTGCCGGCGCCAAGTTCAGGGGTGAATTCGAAGAACGGCTGAAAGCCGTTCTCAAGGAAATTCAATCCGCCTCCGGCCAGATTCTTCTCTTCATCGATGAGTTGCACACCGTGGTGGGGGCCGGGGCTGCGGAAGGCGCCATGGATGCGGCCAACCTCCTAAAACCCATGCTTGCGCGCGGAGAACTCCACCTGATCGGCGCCACGACTCTCGACGAGTATCGCAAGCACATCGAAAAAGATGCAGCGTTGGAACGGCGTTTTCAGACCGTGCTGGTCGATCAGCCTTCTGTCGAGGATACGATTTCGATCCTCCGCGGTCTGAAGGAACGATATGAAGTCCACCACGGTGTTCGGATCAAGGACGCCTCGCTGGTTGCGGCGGCCAAGCTTTCGCATCGTTACATACCCGACCGCTTCCTCCCCGACAAGGCGATCGATCTGGTCGATGAAGCCGCGGCCCGTTTGCGCACCGAGATCGACAGCCTTCCGGCCGAGCTGGATGAGGTGTCTCGGAAGGTGCTCCAACTTGAAATCGAGCGGGAGGCGTTGCGCAAAGAAACCGACGCAGCCAGCCGCGCCCGCCTCAAGACTCTCGAGGACGAACTCGACGAAAAAAACCGGGATCTGCAGATCCTCAAGGCACGCTGGGAGGCCGAAAAGGTGTCGGTCGGCCGTTTGAGGAAGTTACGCCAGCAGATCGAACAGGCCAAGCAGGAGATCGAGCGGGCAGAGCGCGCCTATGACCTCAATCGCGTGGCGGAACTGCGGTACGGCGAGCTGCCCAAATTGGAACGGGAACTGGCGTCGGAGGAGCACCACCTTCAGAAAAAACAGGGCGAGCAACGTTTGCTCAAGGAAGAGGTGGACGAAGAAGATATCGCCCTTGTGGTGAGCCGATGGACGGGTATTCCAGTCACGAGGCTGGTCGAAGGCGAGGCGGATAAGATTCTCCGGTTGGAGGATCTTCTCCATGAGCGGGTGATCGGCCAGGCGGAAGCGGTACGGGCCGTCGCGGATGCGGTGCTTCGCGCCAGATCCGGCATTAAGGACCCTAAACGACCGATCGGATCGTTCCTCTTTCTCGGCCCGACCGGAGTCGGCAAGACAGAATTGGCAAGGGCGCTGGCCGCGACGCTCTTTGATGACGAAGGCAATCTCATTCGGATCGATATGTCCGAATATATGGAAAAACACACGGTCGCCCGTCTCGTGGGGGCGCCTCCCGGCTATGTCGGTTATGAAGAAGGTGGCCAACTGACGGAGGCGGTTCGGCGGCGGCCTTACTCCGTCATCCTGTTCGACGAAGTGGAAAAGGCACATGCCGACGTCTTCAATATGCTGCTGCAAGTCTTGGACGACGGGCGTCTCACCGATTCACAGGGCCGGACGGTGGATTTCAAGAATACGGTGCTCATCATGACCTCCAATATCGGCAGCCAGCATATTCTGGAGGCGCAGCAGTTGCGGCGATCCTATGAGGACATTCGGAACATGGTGCTCCGAGACCTTCGCCAGCATTTTCGTCCGGAATTCCTGAATCGCGTGGACGAAACAGTCGTGTTCCATCCCCTCACCGAGCAGGACCTGGGCCGTATCGTCGAGATTCAGTTGGGACGACTCCGGGAACGGTTGGCAGAGCGGCGAATCACGCTCACTCTGACCCCAGCGGCTCGGACACAAATTGCCGCCTTGGGCTATGACCCAGTTTATGGCGCGCGCCCTCTCAAACGATTGATCCAACAGGAGGTAGAGACGCCCATGGCACGCCAGTTGGTGAAGGGAGAACTGAGGGACGGCGACAGCGCCGTGATCGACGTTAAGGACGACCGGATCGTCGTCATTCCGGTCGTGGAGTCGAAATCCTGATCAACCCGCGGCCCGCCCGATCGCGCGATTATTCGCCCCGACCTACCCGACGGTCAACCGATCGCGGCTGCGCCGCCTTTGGCGTCGGTATCTCCGTCGCTCAGCCGATGTTTGTCGATGCGACACTCCGTCGGCGAAATCTCGCACAGGTGCCCCTTGATGGTCCAGAACGAGCCCTTTTTGATCGTGACGCGATCCGGGGGCCGGTATTCCAGGTGCAGAACCACTTTCCCTGACTCGATTTCTTTGAGTTCAACCGTGTTCGGCGCCTTGTTTAGTTCGTACGCCCGCCGCTCATTGAACGCAAGAGAACTGTCCACAACCTTGGCGACCATGCGGCCGGGCTGATCGAATAGCGCGAAATTCACGAGCAGAGCCCCGGTCGACGGTTTCACCCCAAGTTGCACCAGTGGCACCCCTTCCATTTCGATCACCCCGTTAGAATTCCGAAAGACGTTCGAGCCAATTTCAATATCCATGCACCCCTCCGCTGTCTGTCGATCGAATAGCAATCGCCGAATAACGTTCGTCATCCCACAGCAGGCTTCCGAGGAGGACGATCGCTCCCCTACTCACGCTTTTTTGATCCGGTTCAGGATCAGGGCAATGCAGCCTCCCATCAGCCCGCCGCCTGTCACGGCCGTCAAGATCTCAAGAAACTTCGCCTCCCAGACCGACCCTTGGGCCTGCATCACTTCCCGGATGCCGCCTTGCAGCATGATGACCGCCAAGGCCATTGTCGCTCCGATCAGAAACCACCACAGAAATGTTCTTAGCGGCTGCATGAGCAACGCCTATCCTTCGACCTTTCGATCAAGAGAACGGTACTGCACCGCTTCGGCCACATGCGCCGTTGCAATGAGTTCAGTTCCGGCCAGGTCCGCGATGGTTCTCGCCACGCGCAGAATACGCCCATAGGCCCGGGCGGACAAGCCAAGCCTGCCCATCGCCTGTTCGATCAAGCTGCGCGCCTCCTCATTCAACGCACAATACTTGGGGAGCTGCTTCGGCTTCAACTGGGTATTGGTGACCCAGCCTTCTTTGCGATAGCGAGCCCGCTGCCGGGCGCGGGCCTCCACAACCCGGGCTCGAATCGAGACGGAACTCTCAGCCACAGGCCCATTGCGGCCGAGGTCTTGGATCGACACTGGCGGGACCTCGATGTGGAGGTCCAGACGGTCTTGCAACGGTCCGGACAGACGTCCTCGGTATCGACGAATTTGGTACGGCGTGCAGAGGCATTCCCGCGAGCGGTCTCCGTAATAGCCGCAGGGACAGGGATTCATCGCTGCGATCAGCATCACGCGGGCCGGATAACGGACCGAGGCATTCGCCCGAGTCAGCAACAGCACGCCCTCCTCCAGCGGTTGTCGCAATCCATCGAGAACATGCCGTTTAAACTCCAACACTTCGTCCAGAAACAACACGCCTTGATGGGCGAGCGAGATCTCTCCGGGCCGAGGGATCACTCCGCCGCCGATCAGCCCCGCGTCTGAGATGCTATGGTGGGGGGCCCGAAACGGTCTGCTGGTGATGAGCGGTGCCTGCCCGTCGAGTAGACCTGCGCAACTATAGATCCTGGTCGTCTCCAACGCCTCATCCAGTTCAAACGGCGGCAGAATGCCCGAGACGCGCCGGGCCAGCATGGTCTTACCCGACCCCGGCGGGCCGACCATCAGCACATTGTGTCCGCCGGCCGCGGCGATTTCGAGAGCTCGTTTGGCATGTCCTTGTCCTTTCACATCGGCAAAGTCGTCGTGCTCCTGGTCCGATCCGGTCACATAAGCTTCCCGATCGACAATGGTTGGTTGGATGTCTCGCTGTCCCTGCAACCAGGCCACGACCTCCGGCAGAGTCCGTACCGATACGACACGGGTGCCCTCAATCATCGCGGCTTCCACGGCATTGTCGGCCGGGACGATCAGCGTCCGTGTCGGTCCGACCGCGATGCTCATGGCCAGCGCGCCCGGCACCGGTTTGACCTGGCCGTCGAGCGAGAGTTCGCCGATGAACACCTTGTCCGCCACCGCCTCGCGTGAAACAATCTCTTCGGCCACCAACAAGCCGATCGCGATGGCGAGATCAAGGCCTGAGCCTTCTTTCCTCAAGTCGGCCGGCGCAAGGTTGACCGTGATTCTCTTGATGGGAAACGAAAACCCTGTGTTCTTCAGCGCGGCACGGACTCGGTCTCGGCTTTCCTTTACCGTGACGTCCGGAAGGCCGACGACGGAAAATTGGGGCAGCCCGCCGCCTATGTCCACCTCCACTTCGATCAGATGGGCGTCCATCCCGACGACCGTGCTGCTGAGGACTTTCGAAAGCATGCCGCTGTTGTGGGATGATGGAGGTGGTCATGGTTCAACCCGCGGACATGGGGTTGATCCGGTATTCCTCGTAAGCAGGAGAATTATAGGGACGGGACCCGTTGGTTTCAACAATGGCTCCCCAATTGTGTATTTGAGTATAATGAGGCCGCCGCTGAAGGTCGGACTGGCGACACACGACTGAGGGAGTCCGTTCCACCATGTCACGTACGCTGATCCTATCGATCGCGCCCTCTTTTCGATGGACGATCCGTATCTGGTCCAACCGGCTTCCCCGGATCCTTGCCTGCTGCTTCACCATTGCTTCACTATGCCTTGTCCCTGACTCGGCCATACGAGCAGGGATTCCCGTGCGAGACTCTGGCACCTGGACTTCCGCGACGCCCGCTCCGACGAGACGGACCGAGGTCGCAGCCGCAACGTTGGACGGTCGAATTTATGTTGTGGGAGGCTTCGAAGCTCCCGCGCTCGGCAACCTGTTGAATCTGAGCGTCAGTGATAAGGTCGAGGTCTATAGTCCGCAAGACGATCGATGGACGACCGCGGCGCCACTACCGGTCGGGTTGCACCATGCCGGCTTGGCCGCCGTTGGTCGACAGTTGTATCTCGTCGGAGGCTATACGCGCTCGGGCTTGTCCGTCTGGAAACCGGTGGCTTCCCTCTACCGGTACGATCCCCAGACAGACCGCTGGTCCGAAGGCACACCAATGTCCACTCCCCGTGGCGCTCTCGCCCTGGCCGTCGTCGACGGGCGCATCCTGGCAATCGGCGGCTACAATGGCGACATGAACCTCGCCGCCGTCGAAGAATATGATCCACAGACCGATCGCTGGACTTCGAAGGCCTCCCTCCCTGCGCCACGCGATCATCTGGCCGCCGCCGCCGACGGTCGCTACATTTATGCCATCGGCGGCCGGCTGAAAGGCAGTTACAGTCAGAACGTGGCGCTGGTCCACCAATACGACCCAGAATCGGATCGGTGGACCCAACGTGCGAACCTCCCGACCGCTCGGAGCGGCATCAGCGCGGCGGTCCTGGCCGGGCGGATCTATGTGTTCGGAGGCGAAGCTCCGAATGGAACCTTTACAACCACAGAATGCTACATGCCGGTCTCCGACAACTGGCAGATGATGGCCCCGATGCCCACCGGACGTCACGGATTGGCTTCCGCTGTCGTGGGAGACCGAATATTCGTGATTGCGGGGGGGCCAGAGCCCGGCGGATCGTTTAGCAATGCGAACGAGGTGTTCGCGCCGCCATCCGATAGCCCCGCTACCAACACCGATCAGAAGGCGACCCCCGCTCACGTCGGCAGCGTCATGGCGGTGTTGGCCACCCTTGGTGATGCCGGTGTGCTGCCGCCGGAGGGAACCGGAGAGGCCAACCGCATCATCAAGAGCCTGATCCAGTTTCAGGCGGCCATGATGAAGAGTGCCGATTTGCAGGTGCGGACCTTCTTCGAGAAGGCCGTCGAACGTCAGTTCGGCCCCGAGGGCCGGCCGCGGTTGGACATGGCCCGCCGGAAGGGTTGGACTTCGGAGGTCTTGGAGGCTGTCGCCGAGTTCGCGGTGGGACCGGTTCAATGGGATCAGGCCAGGCTGGACGAGGGGTGGCGTGCCTACAACGTGACCCAATCGGACTTGCAGGTCCTTGCGACTCTGTTCATGGATGCCCGGGCGCGATTCTCGTCGAACCGGCAAAATATTCACGATGTGTTTGCGTCCAAACGCCGATCCATGCCGGGAGCGAGCCAGAGTGGACGGTTCCCGGACAACACGATGTAACCGCTGAGAAGCGAAAGGAGGAGCCAATGGCTACACGGGCTTATGTGCTGATCAAAGTGCGTGCCGGAAAGACCAAAGCGGTCGTCGAGGCGTTGCGAAAACTGCCCGGCATCGAGCAGGTCCATCCTTGTTTTGGACAACCCGACATCTTCAGTTTCGTCAGCGTGACCGACGAACGGGCTCTGTCAGAGGTCGTGATCACCAGAATTCACACCATCGAGGGAGTGGAGGAGACCGATACGCATATCGTGGCCGACACCTAACGGCTCCTCCGTTAGGACTTCGTCGCGTGACGGGACTGGGCTTGAGCTATCCGATAACAGGATTCGACAAGCCTGAGTGCTTCCAAGCCTTCGTGCCCAGGAATGGGCATCGGTCTATTGTGGACCACGGCCTGCACAAAGGCCGAGAGGACCGATAGGATCGTCGGTTGCTCCGGTTCCTTCCACGCAATCGAAGCCTGTTCGCCCCGCCGATGGATCAGGTCATGATTGACCCAATCGGCGGACAAGACGTCGCGCGATCCGGATGCCGAGACTGTTCCGATTCGTTCCGATTGTGACCAGGCAACCAACAGATTGATGCTTATGCCCTCGATAGTCGACAGTCGAATGTCGGCCCTGGTCTCAAATCCGGCCGGCGGCAATCGATCCACGCTGCAGGCCTCGACACGTGGAGCGGAATCAGTTAGATATCGCGCCAAGTCCAGGAGATGGATGCCTAGATCCAGGAGCACGCCTCTCCCTCCAAATCCCGGATTGTCGAGGGGACGTGGTCTTGCCGGTACCGTGAGGGTCATCGCGAGGGAATCGATGGCCTCGAACTCGGCCAGGCGCGAACGAAACGTGTCCAGTGCACGATTGAACCGGAGGGTCTGGGCGACCATCAACGGGACGCCGGCCTTGTCAGCGATGTGCACCATCTCCACTCCATCCGATTCGGTCGTGGCCAGGGGTTTTTCCACCAAAAGCGGCTTGCCTGCAGCGACGGCGGCATGGCAAATCAATGGAGACAGTTGCGGCGGTGCGGCAGAAACCACCACCTCGACCGAGGGATGTTGCACCAGGTCCGTCACCCGTTCGATCACGGTGACGGGATAGGGAACCGGAAGCGGAAACCCTTGGTTCGGATTCTTGCGACAGACGGCGATCAAGCGGACGCCTGGCACATCCTCCAACAGATGGCGCGCGTAGCGTAGCCCCTGCCGTCCCAGTCCGATCAGTCCGATCCCTACCGGCGGTTGTTTCATCGTAGTCCTTCGCAGGTCGGACCTGGTCCGAGCCCAACCGCTCCTTCGTCGGTCGCGCGCTGACCAAGTCCGTCATCGGTTGCAACGACAGGTGCTTCAGTCCGCGAGCCCTCCGTTGACACCCTTCGAATCAGATCTTTATAGTATCAAAGGCCACGCAGAAAGCCGAAGAGGCAGATGACGATTACAAGAACCGATCGGATGGAACACCCAAGGATCAACGCATGACCACTCATGTATCGCCGTTCACCCCTCAACAAGTTGGCACAGGGGCCATCCGCTTTCCAAGTGGGGTCACGATTCCAACATCTGCCGACGCGGCGGTGGATCCGTATTTCAAAACTCGAGTTCCTAAAGACATCCAGGTCGAGGCGATCTACTACTGGCCGCAGGAAAAGGGAGTGTATCCGGGCATTGTGCTGTTGCATGAATGGTGGGGGTTGACCAGTCAGATTAAGGATGTCGCGCTTCGGCTTGCTTGTGAAGGGTACGGCGTTCTTATTCCCAACTTGTACACCAGGGTGGGCGGTATGGTCACAGCCAGTGCGGAGATCGCAGAGGCCTTAATGGGTCGGTTGAATGAAGCCGCCGTGTTACAGGATATCAATTCCTGTTGCGAGTACTTCAATACGCGGGAATTCCTGAAGCGAAACATCCATGCCGTCATCGGATTTGGCATGGGAGGCTCGCTGGCGATTCATTTTGCCTGTCAACGGAAACGGCTGCGTGCAGCAGTGGCCTATTACGGACTTCTCCGAGATCGACAGAACCGCGTCTCCGAGCTGCACTGTCCGTTGCTCTATCACCAAGCGGAGGCCGATTCGCTGGTGTCGGCTGATGAGGTAGAGCAACTCCGGCGCGCCACTGCCTCCCAGGGCAAGCCGGTTGAGATCAAGCGCTACCAGGGGACCTCCCACGGTTTCAGCAACGAGATGCGGAAAGACGCCTACCATTCCGAGGCTTCTCAGCAGGCCTGGGATGCCACGCTTGCCTTTCTTGCCGAACATCTCCGAGCCTGAACCATCCAATCCAATTGCGATCGTTCAGTGGCTAGGTGGCTGCCAGCGGCCCGATCTTGCGGGGCGCCCGAGGTTATTGGACAATGAACAGCGGGTAGACAACCGAGCCAAGACAGGCGTGGACCATAATCGGAGATGGATCTGCAATCCTCCTGTGTCGTCGGATCGAAATCTCATCCCGACATCCATGAACAGGATACCCGCTCGGAAAGCGAACGAGCATGAGTTGGCATCTTTTCCAGTCCGTCTTCCTGGCGCTGTGTGTCGCTGTGAGCCTGTCCGCATGGAGTCCGCCCCGACTCGACGCAGGCCAACCGGTGCAGTCGTCTGGACCTGAATCATCGCTCCCTGATTTCCAAGGACTCTTCCCCGAGATCGACAGTTCGTTGGCCGGTCTGACATCGCCGCAAGACATGGGCAAGGTCTTCGTGTCTCTGCTGGCGCCTCGGCTCGGCTTGAACGACATGGCCTTGATTCTGCGATCCGGCGAGCGAGCGCTGCCCCCGACAGCCGGCCTATCGTACAGGGACCTGCACGCGTCCGTTATTCGCCTGGTCAGCGGACTGAATCGCTGGCGCCTTGCCTTAGGCCTTCGCTTGACGGTCGAGACGGACCATCAACCGTCTTGGCATCAATCCCTGACAACCCTCTTGGATCAGCTTCGTACGCAGGTATCGATTGATAGGAGCGAACCGGGCAAGGAGGCCATGCTTCGGCTGATTGCCCTGACCGACGCGGTGGTCACCGGAGCCGCACTCCCTCAGGCAGATACTCACCTTCCTCTCTACGACAGGTATCGACAGGCGGTAGAGACCCGGCATCCCCTTTTCGTAAATGGGCGGCTGGCTTGGCTACCGCTGCTGGAAGAAAAGGGCGCCGAAGCCCTCCGAACCACATTGCTGGACGGAGACTTGGAACCCCCGATAGCGGAGGACGTCCGGACGCACCTAGCCCGACAATATTTCGACGATCGGTTGCTCCCCTATCTATTGATCCAACTTGCCAGTAAGGCAGCAGCGGTGGAGCAGGAAGCCTCCCTGGCCGCGGTACGGGAATGGGCTTGGCAAAAGGGGCTGCGTGGGAGATTGCGGGAAACCATCGGGCTGAAACGACTCTGCGGGACTTGGCAATGGGTGGTACATAACCATCGCAACCATTCCGACAGCAAGACGATCGTCACTTTTGGGCCGACTGGGCCTGATGGATCGGAAGCGAACAAACCAGCCGAGGTTGTGGTGCTGGGGGATGGCGTCTATTTGCGGTGGGAATTCGGCGGCTCACAACAACAAGAAGACAGCCTGTTGTTCGTAGGAGAAGGTCAAAGATTGGAGGGGTCATTTGTGAATACGGCCGGTTCGTGGGGGAGCATCACGGGCAAGCGACTCAAGTCTTGTAAGCCCGAAGGAACCCGATAAGCGGCTGGCGACCCATTGCTCACCCACCGAAGTCATTTGTCAGCCGATCCCGGTCGAGACCAGGTATCCCAGGCGACGGAGGCCCAGCCGCAGAGAAAACAGATTCCCCCTAAGGGGGTGAGGGCTCCGAGCCACCTGATGCCTGTCAGAGCCAGCGTGAAGAGGCTCCCAGAAAATATGACGATCCCCATGACAAACAGAATGGCAGCCCGGTTCAGGTGAGCCGACCAGTCCTGCCGACCCAAAATCCCGACGGCCAGGAGTCCGAGCGCGTGATACAGTTGATATCTCACACCCACTTCAAAGACCTGAAGTGATTCCAGAGGCAGGATTCCCTTCAGGGCATGGGCGCCGAAAGCTCCGGCCGCTACTCCCAGGAGGGCCAGGCATGAGCCAAGGGGCAGCGCATATCGTCTCATATCGTCTCGCCGTATGTATCAAGAGGCGGTTGGTGGGCGGGGCCCACAGGTCTTCGCCTCTAGTCCGAGCTAGGCTATACTGTCTATCGAGCGAAGGACTGCGAAGTCAATGGCTATCGAATGCCCCCGTTGTCTCCTGAGTCACGAAGACCATACCTTGCGGTGTTCCTGCGGGTACGACCTCACCCTGTTGTTCGGGAAGCAGCGCTCGTTCTCGCCCTCCGGTTCCGCTCCCCAAGCAGAGGACAAGAATGAGATGGGACGTGCCCCGTTTCTCGTCGGCGTCGGTCTGATCTGGGGACTATTGGTGGGAGGCGAGTGGTTTCGAGTGACCGGGACCAATTTCGGTGCCATTGGGTTAGATGAGATCAGATCGGTCCTCTTCTGGGCTTCGACCAGCATGGCGGGCGCGGCCGTCGTCGGAATGATCGGGTGGTTTATCGTGTGGGTCTTTCGCTCCTATGAAGGATTGGAGCGGCGCCCCAGCGCCAAACGGATGACCTTACTGGTCACGGCGATAGCAGCCTGCGCGATGTTCCTGATCCGGTTCTTAAGTCCAACAACCATCGCCGGGTACCTGGTGCCGACCCTCTCCGTCATCCTCGTCTCAGTGGTCTTCTATCTAGCCGGAACTAAGCACTGGCTGGGCCGGTGGTAAACGAGAGCCCAACTACCGGGACAAGAAGCCATGTTTAAGAAACAGATCGATTTCCGTCACAACCCTCGCCATGAAGTGCACTTGTCTGTTGAGTTTACGGGCGATCAGCTCTCGGGGAAGGGCCTGGTCTGCAACCTCTCACGCTCTGGCTGCTGCATTAGGGGAGATACGCGGGTGCCCGTCGGGGCTTTTGTTGAGTTGGAGATCAATCTGCCGGACGCATCTACACCGTTGATTATCGATCTCGGCGTGGTTCGGTGGTCGGCGGGGGAGCGGTTCGGAATCGACTTTCTTCAACTGAAGGAATCCGAGACGCGGCGGCTGAAACAATTCCTCACGACCCTTTGAACCCTGCTGCCGAACTCTACTGCGTCCACGAAGAGATCAGCTAGCAACCGCCGTTCCTCATCCGAACTTGGTCTCTCAAATGAATCATGCTGCCGCGGACACGCCGGAAGAGATGGCCTTGGTGAGCCGGGCTTTCTTGAGCGATATCAAGCCCCGTTGAATCTCAGTTGGATACAACGGTCCCGTCTTCTTCTTGGCATAGCGTTTCTCAAACCGCTCGATCAGTTCCAATCCGTCGTTGTACCGGCATTGACCGATCAATAAATCGACCATCCTCATGAAGGACGGCAGCACATATTGAAGGTCTCGGACCTGTCTGGCATGGTCGATCACATAGCGATAGCCCATCATGGACGTCTCAGGATTGCTCAATTCGTAGGACAACGCTTCCAGCATGTGGACGGAAATGCGATCGGTCTCTGCGCTCACACTCTGTTCCCAAGGTCCGTTGGTCAGTCGTAACAATTCCTCATCGCTTATCTTCACGGGCTTGCGCTTGGCCGTTCGGAGGCGCTCGACCAGTTGACGGCCTTCGGGCCAGGCACCATAGAGTCCGATCAAGAGGCAGCGGCAACCGCCTGGGTTGGTGCAGTGGCCTTGCGACGGATTGCTCAGCCGCTTCGCGACCATGCTGGGAAGGAAGACCCGGCCGTGAAGGTCCTGACAACCAGAACAGGTGTCGCTGTTGGAAGGAGCGACATGAATGTACATCCGGATACCGGAGCGATCAAAGATATCAATGGCCTGAATCCGTCCCTTGAGTACCAGGATCTGATGATACTCCCAGACCACAAGCAGAGCCAGAAGACCCGCCAAATACGGGACGATTTCCGGGACAATTAAGGCATCCATCGCCGCGTCTCCCGCACACAGATCCCATCGGATACGTGAGGAAGTATAGCACCAAGACCATTGGGTCTGACTCAAAGGGAATGCGATAAATTCACGAGGATGCGGCAGCGAACTGATGGATCACGTCAAGATCGACGGATCGGTCGAACCTTGACCGATTGGAGCCGCCGGATGAGCGACTGTCTAGGTGGCTTTCAATACGTCCCGGATGGCGTGAAGCAATTCGTCCATCGGGAACGGCTTTTGGAGGACCTTTTGGGCGCCGAACAGCTTGGCGACATCAAGGAAGTTGGTTTTTCCACTGGCGCCGGTCATCGCGATGATCCTGGCGTCTGGATACTCACGGGCGAGGACTAAGGTCGCTTCCAGACCATCGGTGTCGGGCATCAGGATATCGGTGAGCACCACATCCGTGGGGTCCTCTCGATACAACTCCAACGCTTCACGCCCTCCCCGGGCTTCCTTGACTTGGTAGCCGGCAGCCTCGAGGTTCAACCGCAAGGCCGTTCGCACACCTTCATCATCGTCGGTCAACAAGATTGAAAACATCGCATCTCCTTGATCCCCTCCCCTTGCAGTGGTGCCGGAGACCGGGATCGAACCGGTACACCCCTTTCGGGGTGAGGGATTTTAAGTCCCTTGCGTCTGCCTATTCCGCCACTCCGGCGTCAGCTACGCCGTAAGTAGAAATTGTAACATTGACAGGTATTTGAATCAAGACAAACGGAAGGAATCGTGTCGGGGGCCGAGATTATGAGGCTCGGACCCCGACGAGGAAAGGTTAGAGGCCGGTTGTATACGAGGGTCCGCTTAGGCAGCCTCTCCGATCTTTTGAGCCTCGTGTTTGTCTGCCAGAGTTTTCCCAACCTCTTGCGCACCGGTCTTGAGCGCCCGTCCGACACGAATGGCCTGGACCTGCGCCCTCTTCGCATACCGTACCACTGTTCTCCTGCTGTCACTGCCCGTCTGGGGAGCCAACAGCAGTCCAGCTCCGACCCCGATCAACGCACCCCCCGCAAACCACCCAGCCAACTTGGCTACTTCGTGACCATTGAAAGACATGGGACGGCCCTCCTTGAAACAACGACAGGGTGAATGATCCGCCTGTGAGAACGAGTATGTTCGGGCGCCCGACTCGCTGAGTACTCAGGTCGTGGAATCAGCATCATCCATGCCACCGGCTGACGAGGGCGACTCGTAAGAATTCAGCGCACTTTGTCGCGGACGACCGAATGGACGAGCCGGTGGCTGGTGACATTTTCACCACAAGTGTGGCGGCAGGGTTGCAGAAAGTAGACAGACATCACTGATCGCGGCAAAGTGGCGCCCGTCGCCGCTCGGCCGACGTTGAAAGTTGCTCGGCAATGACCTATGATCTGACAAGAGTCTGCACCCAGCTCCGGTAGTTATTCCAGAACACAGCGCTTCATGATCCCGTATCCCAATATCAGTCCGATCATAGTGCAAATCGGACCGTTGGCCTTGCGATGGTACGGACTGATGTACCTTATCGGTCTGACCAGCGCGTACTTTTTCATTCGCAACAGGGTGACGAAACAACGGCTTCCCATGAGTGTGGACCATGTATACGACATGATCGTATTCGGTGCGCTGGGGGTGTTTCTCGGAGGAAGGCTCGGCTATGTGCTTTTTTATAACTTGGCCTATTACCTCCAGAACCCGCTGAAAGTCGCGGCGGTCTGGGAAGGCGGGATGTCGTTCCACGGGGGCTTGATCGGAGTGATGGCGGCGCTGATCCTCTTCAGCTACCGCCGAGGAATCCCCTTCATTACAATCGCCGATCTGGCGGCAGCAGCCACCCCGATTGGACTGGGTTTCGGTCGGTTGGGGAACTTCATCAATGGCGAGCTATTCGGTCGGCCGGCCGACGTCCCCTGGTGCATGGTATTTCCGGGAGGCGGTCCGGAATGCCGGCATCCATCTCAACTCTATGAGGCCATGCTCGAAGGGGCGCTGCTCTTCACTGTGCTCTGGCTCATCAGCCGGCGCCCAGTTCCTCCCGGAACCCTCTGCGGAAGTTTCCTGGTGGGCTACGGACTTTGTCGGGTGACGGTCGAGTTTTTTCGAGAGCCGGACCCTCAGATGGGATTCATCTTCGGACAGGTTTCGATGGGACAGGTGCTCAGTACACCCATGATCCTCGCCGGTATCGGGATCGTTTGGTGGGCATTCTGGCGCCAGGGGCAGCGACAGACTCCAATCGTATCGAGCGGGGGTCACACGAGAACCAGTAGCTAGGCGGTTCCACCCGAGCGAACATCTCTCGCTCCTTCGGTCAAGCAGGGATCATCATCCCTTTGCGCAGAATGATGAACTGAAAGCCCGCAGGCTCCACGGCCAAGACCTGTCGGACCGCGGCTTGGTAAACCTGGACCTGCCAGGCATAACGGCGAATCAGCTCCGGCAATTCGTTCTCTTCCACATCGTCGGTTTTGTAATCCGCCACCCAGACCTCACCGTTCAGGCGGTAGATCACGTCGATCGTTCCTGTCATCACCTGTCCAGGTGTCCGGTCCTTTCCTGTCGTCTGATCCTGTGCCGTTTCCCAGGGAATCGAGAACGGAACCTCGCGACCGATCAACTCCGACCTCTGTAGCAGCCGATAGGGCTCGGACCGGCCGTACACATCGAAAATCGCCCCTAGCTCGCTCTGAATCCGCACCCGATCTTTTTCACAATCCAGCGGAAGCTGGGACCGACAGTAGGTTGCGATGAGACGGTGAAACTCCGCCGGACTCCCGCCATAATCCCATTGTTCAAGCAGTCGGTGGGCCAGTACCCCAATCACCTGGCTGATCCGCCGGCTTCGCTCCTTGCCATCCCTTTGGTATCCCCAACCTGGATGATCGGACATGGCCTCAGCCACACTCGATGGAGTTAGCATGCGGGAGGTTCCTTTAGCCTCGCACCATCTCGCCGTGCGGTTGGCCCAAATTTCGATTGCAGAGGATTCTGGATCTAACGGTTTCAGCTCTCCGACCCAACCGGGTTGTGAGGGGTGACTCAAGGCAGGAGCCACCACGACCGTCTGACGCATCACCGCATCGCCGATGCTGAGTTCTGCAACTCCCCGATCGCCGAATCCGCTTGGAATCGTCTTAGCTAATAGAGAGCACACCGTATCCGGTCCGGCCCGGCCGGTCACTCCTCCCGACAGCAAGAGCCGATCCTTCGCCCTGGTCATGCCGACATACAACACGCGGCGTTGTTCCGCCTCCTCCCGCGCTCGTTGTTTTGTCTGCACCAGCACGCTTCCGAACGTCTGTGCCCTGCTGTCGGCAAGCCACAACCCATAGAGGCCGCTGGACCAATCATGTCCGATCAGAGATGAGGAACCCTGTCCTCTCGTGCCTTGATGCAGTCCCGGCAGGATGACTATGGGAAATTCTAAGCCCTTTGCCTTGTGGATGGTCAGCACATGTACCGCCTCAAGAGAGTCTTCTGCCAGAGCGCCTTCCGATTCCTGCGGCTGTTCCTCAAGCCGCCTGATCATTTCTTCGACGAACCCGTTGAGCGTCAGGGCTGGGCGATCTGACAGGAAACCCGCCATCTGTTGCACCTTCAGCAGATTGGCCACGGCCTGCTCCCCATGGAGGGATGCCGCGGCCAACTCCAGCACGGGAAGGCGGACGAAGACCCTTTCCAGCCCGTCGGAAAGCGGCAGGCGCAGCAGCTCGTGGTGCAACTGTCGTAGTTCGTGATACAAGCGTTGAATGGGACGAGCGCCGAGATTGTTCCAGGTGGCTAATCGTTCCGGACGACGATAGTCCATCGCGCGGCGAGCCCTGACTTCGAAGAGGTCTCGATCCGACAAGCCGCCGAGGGAGGAACGCAGCACTCCGGCCATGGCAATCGAATCGTTGGGGTTCTCCAGTACACGCAAGAGATTCACCAAATCGATGACCTCCTGACGGCGATAGAAATGCTTCTCTCCGTCGGTGACGTAGGCAATCCCCTGCCGGCGGAAGGCATCGAGGTATTCCTGAGCCTGGGTGAGCTTGCGGAAGAGAATGGCCACGTGACCGGGCTTGAGCGGACTTTTGTTCCCCTCCTCGTCCAAAGACTGTTCGCTAACCAGCAAATCTTCCGCGAGCCAGCGAGCAAGCGATTCAGCCTCCGCCCGGGTGGCTGCCGCCGAGTCGAAATCGTCCTCGTTCTCGCGATGGGCCACCAGGCGAAGTTCGACACCGGGTCGTCCGACCAATGGAGGGCGGTTCGGTTTGACGTCCAATCGTACCGGAGCCGGCTGTAGGTGTCGCTGGGGCACGAAGACTCGGTCGAATACCTCATTCACGACCGCCAGCACCGAGCCATGACTGCGAAAATTTGTGGTGAGGTTGTGAATCTCTCCTCCCCCCGTCCGTAATTTGTGCACCACCCGATCGAACGCTTCGATGTCGGCGCGCCGAAAGGCGTAGATGGATTGCTTGGGATCACCGACGATGAACAGCTTGCCCGGCTCCAAATCGACCTCCTGCCATGAACGCGCCTGTTGTCCGAGTCGCTCGGACAGAAATAAGACCAGCTCATATTGGACCGGATCGGTATCCTGGAACTCATCGACCAACAGACCTCGATATTCGTGTTTGAGTCGCTCTCGGACGATGGGATGGTCGCGAAGCAGTGACCGCGCGCGAGCCGTCAACCCGTCGAACGACAGCCAGCCTGATGCCACGAATGACCGGCGGACGTCACTGGCAAACGGTGCCAACAACTCCAATACATCTTTGCCCAGGTCCCTATCGACTCTCAGGCAAGCCTGGGCCACCTTGATCAGAGACGAGGCCGCGAGGAACTCTTGTTCACTCCAGCTCTTGGGACAGCCGCCGATCTCGCGATCGAGTTGCAGCCGTTCCGCCTCGCCGAGGCAGCGAAGACCATCGACGCCCTGTGCAAGCAGCAGTGTCAAGAGCGAGACGGCAGCCTGGAGCATTCCATCGGTCTTCAGACCCTTCACTCCTGCTCGGCCGGCAAGAATCTCTTCTCCCGCTAGGACGGAATCCTCCATCCATCGCTTCACAGACTCCGGCAGTGTCTCGCTGCTTACCTGCTTGATCAGGTCATCAAGCGAGATGAGTTCGTTGCAGAGTTCGCGCGCCAACTCTCGTAGCTGCTCCACTCGGATCTGTGTCAGCACTCGTCGCCATTGCGGATGTCGTCGGCCTTCCGCCCCAAGCTCGCCATCGATCCAATTCCGCCAACTGGCGGTCAAGTGCTCCTCGAATCGCAGGCCGTCATCCTCTTGGAACTGGGGCGGGACGCCGCTTTCGAGAGGATAGAGGCGCAACAGATGAGCGGCGAAACTGTGCAGGGTGCCGATCTGAGCCTTCTCCACATCCTGAAGCGCGGCCTCGGCCCGGTGAACGATCTCCTCCGTCGAGAGACCATACCGGCCGCGCAGCAAATCCATCTGGCGAACGGCTTCCTCTTGTTCCATATCCGACCGCCCGCATGACTCTTGTGTTGGCATCCCCAAATCCTTGGATAGGGAAGCCAGGCCGAGCAGCCTTTTGCGCAACCGGACTTTCATCTCGGTCGCAGCCTTGTTTGAAAAGGTCAGTGCGGCGACCTTGGCGATGGGGATCGATCCTGGTTCTCGCAGCAGCAGATGCAGGAAGCGGTTCACCAACAACGTCGTCTTGCCTGTCCCGGCCCCTGCCTCCACGACGATGTTCCGGTCAAAGGTGGTTTCCGCTGCTACGCGAGCGTCCGAATCATGCAAGAGAGGTGGTTCGCTCATTACGGAACCTCTTGTTTCCGCATGGTCCGGATGGTCTTCGCCTGATGCGATTGATAGGCCCGTTCCCAAGTCGGTCCGTGATGGAGACGGCAAGCAACCGCGATCTCGCAATGGTCACAATAGGGCCCAGGCTGGATCACGAATTGCCCCTCGCGGATGCCATGGAGCAGGGTCTGCATCGTCCGTCGTAACATCGGACCGGCAGACGATACCCAGAGGGACGTATCGAAGGACGAGCGATCAATCCGTGGACTCCAGCGCGGAGCCAGGAAGACAAATTCGACCAGGTCCGGTCGTGAAGAACGGGCATCGGTGACATTGGCCGCACCCCGATCCGGAATGGCCATCTGGGCATAGAGGGGCGGCTGCAGGCGAAAACCTCGGAGAGCGGAGGTCGCGAGATCACGATCTTCCTTTTTCTGATTGGCTCCCTGCTTGTATTTGTAATCCACGATACGGAGGCTGGGCGACCCCTGGCGCCTATCCACACGATCCAATCGGCCCCGAACTTTGATCAACGGCAGGTCCGGAGTCTCGCAGGGCGTGAGCCTACCCTCGACATCAAGTTCGAACGCCAGGGGGCGAAAACCGGTTCTGAGACAATCCTCTCTGTCGGACAGAACGGCCTCCCTTATCAATTCCACGACGAGATCCCGCGACAGTTCCCAGAGTAGGTGATGTCCGGGCGCCCTCGTCGCAGCATGTTCGGCATAGACTTCATGGACCGCCTTGTGGACCACAGAAAGAAGCGCGTCGCCGGCATCAAGAGTTTCGGGCCATCCTGCCGCCGTGAGTCTCTCATAGCAGCTGCGCAACGCAGCGTGGCACAGGGTGCCGATCAGCATGGGAGTCGGTTCTTCTTCACGACTTGGACGTACAGATTGCAACCGCAGGACGTGCCTTCCGAAATACTGGAAGGGACAGCGGGCATAGGATTCCAACGCGCTGGGAGAGAACCCGGCATCGAGAACTTGGTTCCAATATTCGACCAACGGACCGGTCATACCATCGTGTTCCCCTATCTGATGAGAAAATGAATCCACCATGCGCAAGGAGGCATAGCCCTGTTGGAACAGGTCCGCTGGACGTTCCATGGCCCGCAAGAGCCCGGTGGGGTCCTGTTGGCGAAGAATCCGATAGAGAATCACCTCATTGAGAGGAAGCAGCGAGGTCACCGATGGATGCCGGCTTACGCGTTCCGTGAGCCGTCTGGGAACTGCTTCTTCTGCCTCCGGTGACAGCCGATAGAGTCGGCGCGCCTCTTCGAGAAAGGTGGAGGAGGCAAGGAACCGGCCTTCCGCATCGGCACGTTGATAGAACAGAGACAGCCGAGAGGTCGCCGCCTGGCAGAGCAGCGCGAAGAGCAACCGCTCTTCGTCATAGCCGGCCAGCTTTTCGTCGATCTTGTATCCTAACGTGGCATCGAGCACTCGGCGGGACCGATCCCGCAGGAACGCGTCCTCTCGGATAATGCGGGGAAACAACTTTTCGTTCAGTCCGATCAGACAAAGCGCCCTGAACGGCAGCCCGCGCGCCGACATGGCATCCAGTACTTGTACACCTTCATGCTTGGCCGCTCCGATCAGGATGGTGCCTCGCTCGAAGGCCTGCTGCAACAGGTCTGTCCATTCCTCCCAACTCCGTTCCACACCGAGACGATCGATTTGACGCAATCGGAGAAACGCCTCTTGGAGGGCCGCCACCACGAAGTCGGCCGGCTCATACTCGGATGTCCCCATTCCGAGTTGCGCGCTGTGATCAGTCAAGCCAGGAATGGACAGGTGCCGAGTCACGATTTCAAGAAACCGCTCCGTGAGTTCCTCCACAGTCCCTCGATCCGGAAGCGAACGGCAGTCCTCAATCAGACGCGATACTAATCGCCACAGGTGCTGATATTCACGGCGGCCGACCTTGGCCGTTGTGCGATCTTCTTCGGTATCCTCATCGCCATCCGCGCGCTCGTCCGCTTCATCCTCACCTGGTTCCACCTGTTCCTGGTCGTCCGCTGTTTCATGAGTCGGGATCAGGCGCCGCCAGTCCCCTTCACCGCTCGTGATACCCAATTCCTGAACAGCAAGTCGCCAGAGATCCGGTCGCCATTCGAAGGGCGTCAAACCCATGCCGTCAGTTCGATAATAGGGTGAGCTCAATACATCCAACAGAGGCGTAGCATGGAAAGATGCGCTCCGAATCGATGCCAGTTGCCACAGTGTCTTGGCTGCAGGCTCGGCAAAGAGCGGTCGGGCCGCCGTGGAGGTGAAGGGAATGCGGTAGCGATCGAACATCCTCGCCAACCCCGGAGCATAGGGTTCCCATGTCCGCGCGACCACTCCGATTTCACTGAACCGGTAGCCGTACGTTTCGACCAGAGTCAGGATCTCCCGGCAGACGGCGGACAGTTCGGCTTCGGGCCCAACGGCGCTGACGATTCGAACTTGACAGTCATTTGGACTGTCTCCTGTCTGTCGCACCGCTCCGCGCGGATTCCTGGCGTCCGGCTCGGCCAGTGATACCGTTGAAGCAGCCAGCGGCAAAAGGTGCCTCTCAAAAAACTTCATGGCAAACTTTAAATTAGAATGCTTACCAACTTGAAAGTAGGCTGTCGTCTCAGTTTTTTCCAAGATACGTTCCAATAAAGATAGTTGGACCTGCGAAAGGTCGTAGAAGCCGTAGTAAATGACCCGCCTGAGGTTGGTCAGAAATGTGGAATGGGGGATCCAAGGTTGGACATGAGCCGCCAAATCATCCGGCGAGGCGATGCCAAGGGCCCTGCTTCCCTCCTGGACTCCGGCATAGAGCGTAAACAGCGCCTCCAGCCAGGGGCCGTCATCCGGATCGAACAACCCTTCTCGAACAGCCCGGATGGCAGTCGCGGGATCGACGGCGGCGTCCTTCATGTCCCGCAGAGTGGCCCAGAGCGCGGCCCAAGTACCGGTGGCGGTCCCAAGACGCTGCAAGGGTTCCATGGCGAAAAACGGTGTCTCCAACACAAGATGTCGCGCCAATTGCTCGAAGCAGAATTCGTCAACCAACACCGAAGGCGCCGTCTCGGAGTCGTCGAGCGTCCGTTCGGCGGTCAGCTTCAGCACCAATTGATGAAAGGTCAAGAAGTGGACATGTAGTAGAGGCAGGTGTGCGTCCAGCGCGAACAGCCGTCGCAGGCGATCGATGAGCAATTGCGAGGGAACGATGATGGCGAGAGGCGCCAGAGGCTCACCTGCCTTCAGGCAGCGCACCTCATCGACTAGGGCTGACTCAAGGGTGGAATGGAAGGGACCGGTGCAAACGCGGAGCATTTAGCGCGTGGTTTGTGAAGCGTGAAACGACCAAGGTCAGGTCGCGGGCTCTCCCCTTGCCAGCCACGTCTCACGAGCCCCCAGCGACGAAGACTACCCGGTCTCCGGGCCAAGCAGCTCCCCGTTACAATCCACGCAGGCCCAGTCGCCGTCAATGAACGACATAGGATCTCCGCAAATCGGACAATCAGGCGGCGGCCCTTTGTCGATCTGAGGCAGAATCGGCAACTCAATATCGTCTTCTTCGACCATCGCCACTCCTGTTCTGCGGAACGCCTGAATGGTCCGCGGCCGAATTGGGGAGGCTTTGGGATTAAGCCTGACGCTGCTTGATTTTCTGTTCCAGTGCCTTTTCAGCGCTTTGCCGGCTGGGTACGCCGATAAAGGTCAATCGCCCGTCTATGATGGTGGCTGGCACTGCCCTGATGGAATGGCGATCAGCCAGTTCCTGCCCATCCGACGTGGTGATGTCCACCTCGCGGTAGCTGAAGCTATACTTTGCCCTCAATTCCTTCCAGAGGCTCTTGGCCGAGGGGCAGGCGCCGCAAGAGGGAGAGACTAAGAGAGTAATGTTCGGCATATGGCAATCCTTTGATGAACAACAGAGAAAATCTTAACACCAGGGAAAATGCAGGCGCAAGGGCGACGCCGACCCTGGCCGGAGGAAGGGACACGTTTTTCCGGTTCATGACGGGCCCGTGCAGTCGTCGAGCTGGAGCAGGTGGCAGGAGGTCCTTCGGACGCCGAAACCAAAAAGGGATTGTGGAACAGACCGCCTGTAGCGGTCGTCATGGCGGCAAGGCGCGATGGGAAAGTCCCATGAGCAAGCACGGATTCTGGGTGAAATCCGGGAAAGCCGTGGTAGCTGTGCATCGCGAAGAAGTCTCCGCTGGGGGGTGTGGACCCGGTTCGATTAGCTGTCAGAGGCGGCTCGATACTGGATCTCGACCCGGAGAAACGGGCGTCGATTCGATTCGTCGCACCGACATTTCATGGGGATGGCTCATTGGGGGATCGAGCATCCTATCGAACTAAACAGGGATTTCCCGGCTTTACAGGTGGAAAATCCGTTAGACCACATCTGATGACGATGGCATTCCGGAGCAGAAGGAGGGCAAAACCGGCGGCAGAAGCGAACTATTCGCAGCGGCAGTTGGCTTTGTAGTCCGTGCAGATCGGTCCGAATGATCGTTCGCAGTCGCAACTGCACTTCGGCGTTTGTCCGGCGGGGCAGGTGATTTTGCAAGTCTGTTTGATGCCCATCCCGCAGGACACGATTTCACAGCCGTTGGAACCTTCGGCCATGAGCAGGGGCGGTTCCGCCGCGCAGACCTTCTCTCCGATCGTTTGTTGTCCCGTCTCATCCATCAACGGCAGCGGGGAAGACGGTCCTTCGTTCGCGGCGGATATGCGGCTGTCGCGAACCTGATCTTCATGATGGATCTCGGTTGATGAGGTACCGGTCTCAACCTGCCCTTCGGTCGAGGATGCCCATACCGGAAAAAGAAGCAGTTGGACGGGCGTGAGCAGGAAGAAAGCTAGAAAGGGACGAATGAGCAGGCGGCGCACCTTGCTATGGCTCATGAGGAACCCGTGACGGTGAGTAGCGGGCCCCAGGATAGGTACAGTTCGACACGAAATCAAGCCTCGTTCAACAAGGAATATCAAGGGCGGGATCGCAAAAAAGCGGGCCGATTACCGGAGGACGCATATATTTTGAGGCAGGATCCTGCGCGCCATTGGGCGAAGTCACGGGAGGCCCGCCCGGCATGCCTGGCAGACCCCGTCCGACCGTACCAAACGACTTACGGTCGCTGGAACTCCCGATGGTACCCACCGTGGGAGTGGGGGTCGGTTGCACACCTGTCCCGCTGGGAGTAATGCCGCCGGCGCCGGTGACAACCGGTTGCAAAGCCGGTTGGAGACTCGGTGCCGGTAGGGCCGGTGTTTGAGAAGGAGCGGGAGAAACTTGAGCGCCGCAGGGAATTGCAACCATGAGCAGGCTGATCATGGTGAGTATGCGCACCCAGGAAGGACGACTCATGCTTCCTCTCGGTTGCACTTTCCCATTGTTCGACAATGGGAAAGTGCCAATCCGGCAGCCGACTATGTGACTCCGAGCGTTGAATCTGAGACCGCGCCCCGCGAGGCGCCGGTGAATGGCTTCTCAATACGCAACTGAGGAGAGGGCCAGACTCGATGTCGCGTAGCAATGGTGCCCAGAGCCACCATGCCGACCGAACAACCGGTCATGCCGACCAATGGAAGGCGCGAGGGTCGGATCGTCAGCGGCGACTCACGGTTCACTCTCTGCCGGTGAGCCGGGAGATCTTGCTTCGGGTCGTCCGCGCCCACCGATTCAATCTCGGTACGATCCAGCGTCATAATGGGTTGAGGGATCGGACGGTCAGGATGGCAGGCGGTGAGAATGGCACAACCCATGGCCAGAAAGGCGACGTTGAGGATCGGGGCCTTCATAACATCTCCTTATGTTGATCTTAAATGAATCCCAATGGGTGAGCCATACCCCCAGCGCATCCTCAGTTGGCCTGAATGGTGACGAACGGTGACGGAGCCTTCTCGTTGGCTTCGGCCAAGGTCAGCATGACGAGGAGGAACGAGAACAATCCCTTCGACGCAAGATCACGATTCTCAATCCAATACCATCGGTCGTTGTAGTATATCTTTGCGAAGGCATCGGTCGGCTTCGCTTCGCCGCTCACGATACGAATCAGCGGCGGAAGACTCTCCACCCCATCGGGCGGAGTGGGAAGATGGGGATACGCGCGCAACTCCCTCTCGTGCTCCGGGGGAACCTCTACGAAAGTGGCCAGCTCGTACAGGATCTGGAATCCCGAGCGCGTATGCAAGGCGATGACATCATCCCGCCCCGCCGGGACCGGGCCATAGACGACCGAAAACTCCGTCTTCTTCGGATCCAAACCGAGGAGGCGTTTTACGGTTTCCCGCTCCTTCTGGATCTCCGGTGGAACCTTTTTGGTCGCAAAAAACATCGCCAGACCTTCACCCTGCTTCTCTTTGTCAGGGCTGGCGTGCCATCCGACCGTGCCGGACTCCTGGATCCGCCGAAGGGACCTGACCACCTGGACGAAGTCCGGATCCTCTAATCGTAATTGCGCCCCGCCTCTGCTGTTGGACAGCCCGTTCACGGACTGCACGGCAGCCATGAACAGCAGATCGATCCGCCACCCGGCTTCGGCTAACTCGAAGAGTCGGATCGGTGGAATGGGCGTCATCAAGGTCCGAATAAATTGAGAACCGGTCAGGGGAGTGTAGGTGATGGTGGGCCGATCCGTGTATTGCCCCTGCACGCCCAGATTGAAGAAATTGCTGATGGACGTGCTTGGTACTCTCTCGAGGTTGGGGTAGACCGTGCCGCCGGCCTGTACCGTGCTGACCAACGAGTAGCTGCTGACGATCTGTCCGACATCGACAAAAATGGGCGTATCCCCGTATCGCATCTTGACGATATTGAGCAGCGTTTGTTGCTTCCAGGAATTCGCCATGGCCTGGGTGAAGTCGAACCGATCACGGTCGAGCGTCGCTGCGCCGAAGCTCATGCAGCCCTGGAGGCTCAGAAGGGCTACGGCCGGAACCAAGACCCGTAACCGATCAGGCCAGCGCATGTGCATGAAGGATCCTCTCATGATCGTTCCCTCCGGTACCTTTCGAGGTCCAAATTCATTTGCTTTGTAAAATTGTGACGTCTGCCAGATCGGCTCCCCAATCCCAGGCTCCTAATCCAGCCAATCCTTCTCTTTCAGCTTCCTAGGAAGGTATTTCTTCGTGAGGTATTGGAAGTCCTTGTTGGCAAGTGCATCCAGCTCGTATTTGAGTCCGTTGGTAAGCATGCGCTTGATTTCCTGCTGCCAGACCGGCTTCTGAAACCAGGGATAGTTCATCAGCTCGCGTGCTCTGGTTGTATCCTTGTCGTTGAGCTTGATGCCGACGTTACGCGGCAGCTCGTACCGTTCCGGATCGCCACTGGAGAGACCGATGAACTTGGCTTTCGGAATCGCCATACGCTGGCTTTCGAAGGCCAGGTTGATCGAGCCCTGTTTGATCACCGAATAGATGTAGTAGCCCCACGGGTCGTTATCGACCAACACATAGACCGGAAGTCGGTGCTCTTCGTGGAGCCGTCGAGCCAATCGGCGAACGCCGCGGGGCGGCTGGCCGTTGCCGGTCAAGAGCACGCAGTTGTACCGTCGCCAGAATTTGTCCTCGGACAGCCGGTTCCACTGAGTCCCCTTCTCGACCAGCAACACAAAGTCGGCCGTGCAGCGCCGGATCTCCAAGTACTCGGGCTCGACGATCGACGGCACAGAATAACCGCCCTTCCCGAGCTTCGCGCAATCCACCCGATCTCCGTCGTCACCGAACACGACCGGTCCAACGATACTCCCCCCGTTCTCCGCCCGCACGTGCAGCTCTTCGCGGAGGGCCGTCAAGGACACTTCCAGGTCCTCGATGATCGGGTCCGATTCATCCTGCGTGTCGAACGTGTTCTCGTGCGAGTTCTTGATCGTGTGCTTGGTTCGATAGTAGATCTCTCTGAGCGAGGTTGTGAGATCCGCCCGTTGGAGCTCGGAAAGCGCATCGGCCACGAGCATGGTCTGCATGAATTTCTTGGCCATACCGACGTTGAAAAACGAGCGGGCCTGTTTCTTATGGCCCATCTCGATCAAACCCTTCCGCTGGTTAAACGAGACGTTTGAGAGCGCGCGGATGGGAATCGCGAATGTCGGGTCCTTGGCCCGCTCCGCCGCCGTGATGACCACGTCGGCCAGGCCGATGAGTTTCTTCTCTACCACTCCGTTTGTCTTTTGTTTCGTCGGTGCCATGCGGATTCCTACTTCCCTTTGCGCGGAGGACGCCTGGCTCCGCGAGTCCTGCCGGTCGTGCCGAGGTTTCTGGATGCCGACCCGGCTTGATTGCCTGTCGCTTTGTCGCCGGAGAACAGCGGCAATTGAGCTGCTTTGCCCTTTGACTTTGTGGCTTTCTGAGTGTTCTCGTGGACGATCTTTGCAGCCTTCCGGCCGAGTCTCTCCGTCGGCCCGTCCGTCGCGGACTGCCCTTCACCGCAGTCGGCATCCACAGATGAGGTAGTGGACACTGATGGAGTTGACTCCGCATCGACAGTCGCCTCCTCCACAATCGACACCTCCCCTTCCACCCCCTCCTGCGTTACGATGAGGGAATGAGGCAGACCTTCCGGACCGGCGCCGGTCTTGCCGAGAACCTCGTCTGTCTTGGTTCCACCGGTACGCGTGGAGGCAATCTTTTGGAGTTGAGCCTTGAGTTTCTCCTTGGGCAACTTTCCGCCCTTGAGTCGGTTGCAGGCCTCGACGACTTCCTCGATATATAGCGCGAAGATGTTGCGCCGGCGAAACTCGCTCTCTGCCCGATCCCGCCGCCGCATGAAGACACCGAGCCGTCGGCCACATTCGCGCAGAGCCAGCGTGATCTCCTTCCGGATCTCGTCGTAATCGGCGATCGCCTCTTTGGATTCGCTGGTAAAGGGCACCCAAACTGAGGCCATATGCACAAAGATCACCATCGGTCCGCCCGGAAGCGCCCCGCGAGACTGAGGAATGCCGTAATGCCGCCAGGTCGTGTCGAGCACCGCCTTGAAGGTGGCGCAGGCCGATTGTTGATAGAGCAACGGCACGCGGTTGGCGTAACGGATGACACGTGCCAATTCCGTATCATCATCCAGATGTTCCCCCTCTGCGCGCGGCAGGTCCGCCGACTTCTGAGCCTTGGCCATGTCCTCCGGCCCCCGGCCATAGGCCAAGCCGGCTTCGATGATGAAGGGATTGCCCCGGTACACGGCCGGCGGGCGGCTGACCGCCGTATAGAACTCACCTTTGATCTGTTTGTACAGGCCCGACAAAATCGCCTTTTCGCCGATGGGCGAGAGACAATTGGTCGGTGGAGCCATGATCTTGGTGGTTTGAATCGTTTTGTAGAGTGTCTCTGCAGGATGGCCATGAATGGACCGCGGCGTGGCATCTGGCGAGACCTTTGCGGTCTTGCAGATCTCCTCGGCGAGGGCGGGCGAGACCCGGCAGAAATCGGCGGCGAGAAAGCCCGAGACCGAATGGCTCTTGGTATCGTGGAGCATCTTCAGCATCATTCCAAACTCGATGCCGTAGGGATGCGGCTTGATCTCGCGTGGTGAGGGCGGCAATTCGTGATACGTTCGCGGGTAGGTCTTTGATTCGCCTTCCGGCGTCAGGTACGTGAGTTTCACATGCGGATTGGCGATGATCGTCTGCTCCACATACTCATCGACCGAGGCCCGTCCCTTCTGGTACCGGCCCTCGACCTCCAGCGTGACCTGCGTGCCGCGCGGCTGATCCCAGTCGATCTGCTTTTTCTCTAGAATCAGCGGCTCGTTTTTCTTGGTATCGATCTGTACCTCGAAATAATGAGCGGCGGACCGGGGGCTGGTGCGCGAAATAATCTTGACCGGCTTGCCGGTTGTCAACTGCCCGTACATGCCGGCCGCAGAAATGCCGATCCCCTGCTGCCCCCGGCTCATACGGAGGCGATGGAACTTCGAGCCGTAGAGCAGCTTGGCGAAGATCTTCGGCACCTGCTCGCGGACAATGCCGGGCCCATTGTCCGCAACCGTGATGCGAAACCGGTTGGCCTGGCTGGCCGGTGGCGTGGTGTCGCCGTTCGAGGCCACCTCGATCTTCACCAGCACGTCGGGAAGAATGCCCGCTTCCTCGCAGGCGTCCAGTGCATTATCAACAGCCTCCTTCACACAAGTCAGCAAGGCCTTGCGCGGGTTGTCAAAACCCAACAGGTGCCGATTCTTGGTAAAGAACTCGGAAACGGAAATTTCCCGCTGCCGCGATCCCATCTCCACCGCCGTCACGGCCTGGGCGGCTCGGCTGGCGCCGGACGCGGACTTCTTGGCAATGGTTTGGACCGTTGGGGATGCGGTTGTTGTCGCGGAGGCGGAGGGTGATGCGGGCGGTTTGCTCTTGGCCATTTAACCTCTCATGAGTTCAGACAGATTGCATCCCTTCCGCTTCTTGAGCGGGTCATTCGGACGATCACCGATTGGTCACGATGGATACGAAGGATGGTACAACCTGCGTCACACACCAGATGAAGCGATACGGTTATGGTGGGAGGAGGACGCACCTACCGAGAGCTTGTAGGTACGGCGGAGATCTTGGTGAGACATTAGGCTTCCCAGTCCAAGCTGGGCTTGCACACCGTCCTCAGCGCTCGACCTCCTGGTGATCCATATTCCCTCGGGGCGTTAACTCCTCCCACGCGGGTACGATATGCCCGTCACGCGCGCGAGTCAAGAGAGTCGTCATACTGGGCAGCCGATCGTGGCCGACGACTCATGCCGATACCTCGCGGTCTGGTGCGTATGCCTGTCGGTGAGCCGTGCCTTCCTCCTGGTCTGACTCTCTGCCCACTTGTGACATTTTCTTAAACGGCCTAAGATGTTTCCGGACTTACATCACCATGCCATTGCTCCCCACTCGCCTAAGGAGGTGCGCTATGCCGACCTACGTCAGTCTCGTGAAGTTCACGCAGCTCGGGCTCCAATCCATGAAGGATAAGGGCGTCGAGCGGGCCGAGATGGTCAAGAAAAATGCCCAGGCACTCGGGGGCAAACTCCTACAGGCCTACTATTGCCTCGGCGAGTACGATGTGATCGCCATTTGGGATTTCCCCGACAACAAGACGGCCATGAAAGCAGCCGTGTTGAATGCCTCACTCGGCCATATCCAAATCAAGACCATGCCGGCCGTCAACCGAGACGACTGGAAGAAGCTCTTGCAAGAAACAATCGCCAAGCACAAGTAGCAGACTGCAAGAGGAGTCGGCCGAGGTCGGCGTTCAGCGCGCTTCCGGGTGAAGAGCGCGGTTCGGGGGCGATCTGTCACGTTCCTCGACTGAAGCCCCGACGCGTCATTTTTTTCTGTACACGTTCAGGCCGACCTTCTCTTGCCGGTTCGGAATAGTCACATTCCCCTCTGTCGAGGCGATGATGATGGTCTTGCCGGAGGCCGAGGGCCCGAACTCTTTTGACAGGTCCACCTTGATCGTCAGCGTTGATCCCTCCACATTCATCTCCACATTTTTCATGGTATCGCCTCCCTCACCGCCGTTAGCCGCACCACCAGGACTTTCGGTTCATGACATCAGAGATCCTTCTCAACCCTCTTTATCCATGAGCATCCATCGACACCCAGATTGCATCCTGATTCCCTTTTCTTTCAGCTCCACAATTTGAGCCAAACATAGGGCGTCAGGTAATACGCCACGGCTGACATGAGTACCGCCAGGGCGATTCCGAACAATCCCATGATCCATAAACCGACGAACGGCAGTAGGAAGACGATCAGGATCATCGCAATCGCGATGGGCGTGTGGCGTTCATAGAACTCCCTGCGCTGGGCAGCCCTCAGGGAGGTGATGAAGGACAATTCGGAAGCACGCGTCATCCGGTCAGGAGAATCCATTTCACGGGGTTGAAATTGCAGCCTCGACGCTCAAGCCCTCGCGTACGCAGATCGCGGAACCGTTCCTGAATCGCTCCGGCTACAGAGAGAAGCCCCACGCATGGGCATGGAAGGTCAACGTGCCAGGACCGGCCTTCCGTTGGACGCGAAATACCAATTGTTCGCCGGGCCGAATCGGAATCGGGCCTTGTATGAGGCCGACATATCGCCCGAGACCGTTCTGATTGAGACCCCCGGATTGTACGATTGGGACGTCGATTCGATCCTCGATAGTGGGCGGGATCGGAGGATCACTGGGATTGGGACCTCGCACCACCATGCTGACACACAGATTCTCTTGCGGTGCATCCTCCATGATCATGACGCTGGCCAGTTGAAGCACGAAGGATTTCGTCTTGAGATCGATGAGGACGAGCTCCTCCGCAACATTGTTCCCTCCAGTCCCAAGCGAGGCGCTTCGGCGGACAATGTTTTTAGGAATACCGAGAAATTGTTCCGGCATGGACACCTCCTTGGTCGTGCAGGATCCGACTCTGACTCATCAAGATATTTCGCAATACATGTGGCGTCGTCGCGGTCGCGACGTGACCTCAGCTAGTGATTCCCCATCTCGCGCCGCACAACCTATTGACTCCGTAGACCACCAGAGCATGTCATCGCGCCATCTGTCCCTGGATAAAGACCGACTGCTCCAGAGTCCGGAAAAATTGTTGGTAGGGTTCGGGAGTCTCGACGGCCCGTAGGTAGAACTGGGTGCTCGCTCGCACCACGAGTTGTGATTCGTCTCGGGTTCGCACTGTGACGGTGAGTCGCACGAGGTCGCTGCGGTTCCAGAAGGGCCCCCAAGTGCGATAATTTCTGGTCAGAAACAGCAGCGTATCCGGACGGTAGAGGAGATAGGAAGGGTCCGGTCCGACTCGCGAGCGTTCCAGATCGACGTATTTCTTGCCGGAGACGATCCCCAGCGCTTCGTCCAGGACTTCGATCTTGAAATCCAAATCCTGCATCGTGGCCACGATGGCCTGCAACAGGTTCGTACGGTCTGTCGTCTCGTAGACGCGGGTTTGCCCCGCCCGCACCTTGACCTGACTTGCTTCCGATAGCCAGATCTGCTCGCGAGCATTCCACTGGTTCTCATGCCGCCATTCATAAGGCGAGCAACCTTGGGACATCAGTCCAAGCGAAATGATCGATGCATAGATGAGGCCTCTGGCGGACGGAGAGGATCTCGTCGCGCATTCTCGATGTCGGACGGCCATAACCTCTGTTGGTCTCCTTTACCTCCGCTCTTCCCGACCGAGGAACAGCGACCGTTCCAACGAGGCAAAGAAATTCTGATAGACTTTGGGATCCTCAATGGGCCGATTGTTGTAGATGGCATTGACGCGGATCATCATGCGTTCATCACCTTCCGGACGCACGGTGACGGTCACGCTCACGACGTCGTAATAGTTGGGCTCAGCGAACCGGGCCGCCGTCACCAACCCCAGCGGTTCGTTGGCGCGTTCGATGATGAAGCCCAAGTCTTGCAACGCGGCGATGACCCCGCGGATAGCAAGGTTTCGGTCTCTTGTCTCAAACGACCTGCTCTGCAAACTCCGGATCTTCATCTGCGCGTCCGTCGGCGCCAACAGCTCTTGCGTAGGCTGCGGCGTCTCACACCCATATAACAGGAAGGCCCCCACGAGGATGACGGCTGCACAGACCATTTGATGGCGACTCATGTGCCCTCTCGAATGCGCTCGCTATATGGTAAAGGCTTCCAAAAAGACGGCCTTTGACAATTTGGCGAAGAACTGTTGATAAATTTCCGGGTCTCGGATCATCTCCATATACTGTTCCCCCGGCGGAATATATTGCCGATCGGCCTGTCCGTCCCCCTTCCACACCACCCGATAGAACATGATGCGCACTTCCTGTCTGGTCGTCTCAGCATTCAAGGGCCTGGTGATCAAGGAAGCGGCGATCTTCTGGTGCAAATCGACCGGCATCTGCAAGTGTCCGAGCGATAACAGCAAAGCCAGCACCCGTTGGATATCCTGGCCGTACTCGCGAGCGCTCCGTTCCTTTGTCGCACGAAGAAAGCCCACTTCCTTGACGCTTTCCTCCACCTGAAAGCCAAGATCCTGGAGTACGGCGGCGGAGGCTGAGAGCAATTCCAGCTCGTTGGGCGTTTCGAAGAACCGGGTCTGCATTGCTCGGTTTCTTGGAATCTCCGGCGACAGAGCAAAGAAATCAGCCGGCTGTGTCTCTGGAGCGCAGCCGGCCGCCGTGGCCACCAGCAGGCACAGGATCACGGGCAATCCCACGCCTATGGCGAGCGGTCTCCCAGGCTGTCGGCTCATGCGAGCCGAACCGTGGTGGGAGCGGCTAAAACTGAGTCGCGTTGTACGCAAAGTCTCGGACCTTCTTCTCTTCGTCGTATTTGATGATGATGGTGAGTGTGCGTTGGCGTTGTGAACTGGAGCTGTCCTGAGCACTGGTCCCCAGGATGATGAGGCCGGCGAAGGAGGAACTGCTGGTATCGACCCGGTCTGTGGACACTTTATCGTAGATCCAGACTTCTCGGCGTTTGTCGTCGGTTGTGACGATATTGGGCGAGCCGAGAATTTGCGCGACTTCGGCAGCGCTGATGCCGACCTTGATCTCGCCTTGAACCTTCCCAACGGTCAGGCGGTCTTCCTTGATTTCGGCCCGTTCCGAACTGCAGCCGGTCCATGCTCCCAGTAACCCGATCGAGAGACACCATCCCAGCACCACCCTGCTCGCTTTCATCATGCTTACCCTTTCTGGGCTCTCCCCTCTACCCACATGTTTCATGAACGCTCCTGCTGGCCAGGCCCATTACGACAGAAGAGCATGGGCGCCTCGATGCGTTGCTGCGACGATATCGGTCAATGGTCACAATCTTCTCCGCCGCGAGATGATCGTACGCAGCGACCCAACCGAATCCAGGTATGGCAGCCGGGCTCGCCGCTCAGTCCCTCGCCGCACTGTTGCAATTACGCCTCAGCCCTTCACGGCTGTGCCTACCCGTCACGCCTCACGACTGCCGCTACCCGTTGCTGCTTCATGTGCAACGCGACGAAGCGTCCTGAAGAATGCAGGCTAAAGCCTCTGCGCCAGAGGAAATACGCTGTTTGCTTCACGAAATCAACAGGACTGAGCTGAATGACCCGTCGTGACGGCGATAAAACCCCGGTCGGCGGCCATGCTCGTCGGTCTCAGGTCGAATGCCAGCCCTACCCAAACTTTCCGGGCACTTTCCCCTCCTTCTGTGCTCCTTCCCGATTCTGGCCGGGCTCCCCTATGCTCTAGCCACATGTACTCCGAACCGCCGCTCACTCCTCGACGCGCATCGGACCGAGGGTAATATGCAGGGAGAACAAACATGACCCGCAAGTACCCACAGATACCTCGTTTCCCAAGCGTGATGGCGCTCAGCTTCCTCCTCACCGGATGCCTGTCCACTCCCTCTGTCCCGCCCGTACCCTCCACGATCGTCAAGGTTGTGGCGCAACGACTTCCCGAAAGAGGCACTCGGGTCATCGTCTGGGATGTGGCTCATCCTCGTCGAGACGCATCTGAGGCAGCGCAGGCCGCCATTTTCGAGTTACTGGGAAAAGAGATGATCGTCACCGAGCGAGCCGAAATCGAACGCTTGTTACACATTCAAAAGTTTTCGCTGACGCATGGGGCCGAAGACACGATTCTGCGTGTCGGACGGTTGATGAATGCTCAACAGATCGTGTTTGTACGACAAGAAGACGGCCATGTTCATCTCCGGGGAGTCGATGCCGAAAGCGGGCGCATACTGTGGACCGGCGAAGGCTGGACCGTCACGCCTCGATACTCTCGATACGGGTACATGCGGCACGACCGGTGGGCTGACGAAGGCGCCAAGATCATCCACGCCATTCTTGCGGAACTGTGGAAGCAGGACGAGCAAATTCCCACGCAAACTGCTGGAGGACCCGATCCCAGCATGTCTGCTCGCCGGTAGGTTGAGAGTGCTCATCACTCTGACGCCGTTGCATGAGCCTCGATCGCCTGCATTGGTGATCGACGTTGCCTGTCCCACTGGGTCTGTCAGATGCCGGACCGCAAGCCACGTTCATCGTCACTGCCCGCATTCACCCATCTGGCCCGCCCGCTTCGTGCGCTGATCGAGACCACAAGACGCTTCTCTGGATGTTGTGCCCGCCGTCCCTCCAAGGCAGGGACTCACCTACCAATGCCCGATGGTTGCCACGCGATCCATTTCGATACCCTGACACAGCTTTGAAGTGGCCGCCTATCAGGAAAGCGATGACTTCCTCGAACCTCAAATGCTGCGACTGGCCCTAACGACCGCGAGTTACATGGGACTGTTGACGCTCTTGGCCGTCGCCACGCCTGGAGTCGGCCTGGTTGGCGCCGGCATCTCGATCGTGCCTGATCATCTTCGCGGGTGGGCTCATGTCCCGATGTATGGAGGGCTTGCCTGGCTGGTGATCTACTCCGCACGAGCACGCGGGTGGCCGGTCGCCTCGGCGGTGATTGTCGGAGTAGCTTTCTCGATGACGTTCGGAGTCTGGATGGAATTGGCGCAGATCTCGGCGCCAGGCAGAGAACCTTCAATCGAGGATCTCCTCTTCGACGGTTTGGGCGTCATCATGGCGGCACTGTGTGCCGTGGGATTCGCAACCTGGCGCATAACCGGATGGCTGCCCTTCATCCTCGGATTCAAACCGGCAGCGCTTTCACATGATAGGAGCGCACGATGATATCTCACTTACACCGACGCACCGGCAGACGAACGATTCTGAACTGTGCGGTGTACTATTCTAACGAGGGCTTCCACGCCAGCGGTCGGACGGGCAATCTCTCCCGCACGGGAGGCTGTGTCGAGGGGACCGAGCCGGTCAGGCCCGGGATGAGGCTCTCCGTCCTGGTCATTCCGCCCGATCCGCACGATTCGATCTGGGTCGCGGGGGCCACGGTACGATGGTGTCGAGGAACACAGTTCGGCGTTGAATTGACCGACATGCCCCTGGGTTCGCAAATGCGACTCGCCCGACTGGTAGCTTTCCACGGCCCGAGGCTCTGGGCCAGCATGGCCTGATCACGCCGGTCCCAGGTCACCGGCATTGTGTCCATGCACGATCTCACGGCAGATCGCTCGACCCCTCTTCACGCAGCTCATCCGGTAGCTCGTTCGGATTTTCGTCCGGTCGTGACGGCGCGACCTCTGCCAGGAAGGCTCCGCAGCGCACGATAGCCTCGCATATCGCGTCGGTAGCCCGCCCCTGCTGGATACCTTCCACAATGTCGCGCACGAGGTTGTTCCAAGTGCCGGAGGGTACCCGTTCGTTGATTCGGTGATCGGCAAGGACCTGTACCCGCCGCTCGAATAATGAGATCAGAATCAGCATGCCGGTGCCAGCCTTCGTCTGATGTAACCCCTCTTGATAGAAAAGCTGTTCGGCGCGCAGCCGGACTTTTTGAGCCATCCTCACATCCGACACGACTAAGTGAATGACCGAGGGGAACCGTCCAAGCCACTCGCCGATCCAATAGGCGACGATGACTCCCAATAACAGCAGGCCCGCGTTGCCCGCGTGCCATCCCCAAGGAAGCCAGGCAGATTCGATGGTCAGTAGGAGCGCGAGCGTCAGCCAAGCCAGGACCAGCCCGGACCGAAAGCCGGCTTCTCGATATCGGGCAGAGTTCGACACGACCATCGGCACAATCTCAGCGGATGTGCCCTGCTCCGCCTGTTCGACCGCGGCTTTGATCCGCTCGCGATCGGCATCGGTAAAGGTGATCTTGCGCGTGGATTTCATGGTCGATGAGCCACCCGGTTACCAACTTCCGGAGGCGCCTCCTCCACCGGCATCGCCTCCGCCTCCTGAAAAGCTGTCGCCGCCTCCAAAGCCGCCGCCGAATCCGCCGCCCGATCCTTCGAGCCAGCTCCTGTCGATCCCTCCAGGAACCCAGATGACGTCCGACTCTCGCCCAAGGTTCCGCCGGGTGCCGCGCCCGCCGCCCGCCGCCCCTAGCGTCAGCGCAATCAGCAACGATGTGACGACGGCTGCACCCAAACCGGCCGGGAGGCTTGCTGACTGTGCGATGAGGAAGGCCAGAAGACTGCCGAGGAACGCTCGCATCCGCCGCCGTCCTTGGCTTAGGACGAGTCCGGCTAGGGTCCCCACGACGATGCCGAGACCGACGGATTGTAGGGCAGTCGCAAATTCACCGGATTCCGCTGGACGTTGTAGGCGATCCGACGCCGCAGAGGTGCCTTCGATCGTCTTGAGGGTCGCCTCGACACCGGCCGTGATCCCGCCGACAAAATCACCGGCCTGAAAACGAGGCACGATTTCATTCCGAATGATCTGAGCGGATCGAATATCGGTCAGCGTGCCCTCCAGGCCATACCCGACCTCGATGCGGATTTTGCGATCCTTGATCGCCACGAGAAGCAGGGCGCCGTTGTCCATCCCCTTCTGTCCCAGTTTCCACGTTGTGATCACCTGATGGGCATAGGGTTCCAACGGGGCTCCTTCAAGAGACGGAAGAATGAGCACAGCCACCTGATTGCCTGTGGTCTCTTCGTGAGCCTTGAGCGCGGTGGTGAGGATCGAGATTGTCTGTGCCGACAAGACGCCTGCAAGATCCACAATTCGACCGGTGAGCGAAGGCACCTCTAATGCGAAGGATCGAGCGACCGTGATCTGCAGGATAACGACCGCCACGAACAAGGCACCGACTCTACTCCCCCGGCCGACGTGTGTTCGGGTGAGAGGCAGGGGTCTGCGCTGTTCCGCCATGTGCCTCACGGGTATGATTCCGGTCGATCGAACGCCGGGTCTAAAACCTCACATCCGGAGGCGTTGCCACGGCTTTTTCATCGGCTGCCGCGAAGTTAGGTCTTTCTTCCAGATGAAGAAGGTACTTTGCCGTCAAATTGGTGGGGAAGAACCGCACGCCCTTGTTGTATTCGGCGACACGGTCGATATATCGTTTGCGGGCCACGGTGATGCGATTCTCCGTGCCTTCCAGTTGCGCCTGGAGATCGCGAAAATTCTGATCAGCCTTCAGGTTCGGATAACTCTCGGCAATCGCGATCAATCGACCCAGCGCCGACGAAACGCCGGCCTGCGCTTGCTGGAACTGTTTGAACGCGGCCGGATCATTCAAGGTTTGGGGAGTGACCTGGATACTGGTCGCCTTCGCGCGCGCTGAGACCACGCTTTCCAGCGTGTCCTTTTCGTGCGCAGCATAGCCTTTGACAGTCGCCACAAGATTGGGAATCAGATCCGCCCGTCGCTGATACTGATTGATGACCTCGCTCCATGCGGCTTTCGTATCCTCATCCAACCCCTGCAAGTCGTTATAGCCGCATCCCGTGATCAGGCTTACCACAACCGCCAGCGTGACAGCCACGGCACCGGCTGTTGATCTCCGCCTCATGGACACCCTCCTTGATAGTCGTTCATCTTCATATGATTTTGTCGGTGCGGGTGTCACCATTATGCCATGACAGTGCTACAATTGTTGCATGGCGGTGTCCCGTGGCTCGCACCCTTCTGCTATACAAGATCAGGTGAGGCGCAAGATTGAGTCGCTGCGACGAGCCCTCCTGGACCTGCACAAAGCGCTCATCGAAGCGGAGCGTGTGACTTACGAACGCATTCACGGTCGTGTGGATTCGACCGGCCAACTCCTCCAACTGGTCCTGCACGATGGCTGGTTCACCTGGCTCCATCCGCTCTCGCAGTTGGTCGTTCGGATCGATGAGTTGCTGGACGACAAGGAGCAGGACACCATCGTCGACATCGAACTCGTGCTGACAGAAATCCGCGCCCTGCTCCGCCCATCGGTTGAGGGCGATGGATTCGCCCGCAGCTATTACGAAGCTCTCCAACGGGCCCCCGATGTGGTCCTCGCCCATTCACAAGTGAAGCAACTGCTCAGCCCCGCTCGTCGTTAAGAGCAGAATAGAGAGTGGTGATCGCCGCGGCGATGGGTAGGCACGGTGCACCAGTCTGTCCTCGGGGTGATCGCTTGCATCACCGGCCAGCTTTTGGCTATTCTCCGCGCGATGACCGAACGTCTCGCGCTCCAGGTCCTGCTTGCCGGCGCGAGCGGACTCCTCCTCCCCTTCTGCTTCCCCGATCAGCAGTGGTTTCCGCTCGCCTGGGCGGCCTTGATTCCGCTCCACCTGGCTGTTGAGCGGGCCGGACCTAAACGAGCATTCTTCGTCTCTTGGTTCGCCGGCACCCTCGCCTTTCTCGGCATCATGGTGTGGGTCGTCACTGCCATGCACGTGTACGGCAAGGTTCCGCTCTTCCCCAGTTACGGAGTGTTGGTTCTGTTTTCCCTGTACCTCGGCCTCTATGTCGCCTTTTACGGATGGGGCATCGCCCGCGTCTCTCAAGGCAAGCCGAGCTTGATGTGGCTGGCGGCGCCGTCGCTCTGGGTCCTGCTGGAGCTGGTGCGCACCTATTTTCTCACCGGCATCCCCTGGGCCCTGCTCGGGTACTCGCAAACGACATGGCTGCCGATCATCCAGATCGCCGACCTCACCGGAGTGTACGGTGTCTCTTGGCTTATCGTGCTCGGCAACGTCGGGTTGTTGACCATGGTGCGTCTCCTCTCCAAACGAGGCCGCCAATTCCTGGGACCCTCCGCATGGATGGCACCGGTGATGGCAGGGTTCGCCCTCGTGGGTGTTTGGAGCTATGGCATCCAGGCACTCGGTCAATCCGACACGGATCTCCACTCCAAGCAACCGGACGGCAGCGGCGAGGATTCGCGCCACATCACGATCGGACTCGTCCAAGCCGACATCGATCAAGGACAGAAATGGGACGAGCGATTCCGCCAAGACACGATTGAACGCTACCAGCGCCTGACACGTGCGGCCGGACGCAACGTGGACCTTCTTGTGTGGCCGGAGGCCGCAACCCCCTTCATCTATGAAATGGAAGGGGCCTATCAGAAAACCGTGAGCGGCCTGATTCAGCAATTGGACACCCCGCTGCTCTTCGGGAGCCCGGCCGTGCGGCGCTATCCGGACGGCCGTCCCTATCTCTTAAACAGCGCCTACCTATTGTCGCCGGTCGGCAATATCGTCGGCCGTTACGACAAGCAACATCTCGTCCCGTTCGGCGAATACATCCCGTTTCAGCATTCGCTGCTCTTTTTTCTCGACAAACTGGTGGAAGGGATCGGCGACTTTGAGGCTGGCATCGACGCGACGGTGCTCGCCGTGCCCCAGCGCATTCCACGTCCGAGCGAGGTACCGGGGCGACCGGTTCCGTTGGAGAAGGGCGCATTCGGAGTGGTGATTTGTTACGAGGTCATCTTTCCCGAATTGGTACGGCAATTCGCCGCGCAAGGAGCCGATTTCATGGTGACGATCACGAATGATGCCTGGTTCGGACATTCGGCCGCTCCCTATCAGCACTTCGATATGGTCGTCTTCCGAGCGGTCGAGAACCGACGTGCCTTCGCCCGCGCAGCCAATACAGGCGTGTCAGGATTCATCGATCCTTACGGGCGCGTCCTCCAGGCTAGTCCCATCTTCACGGAGCAGGCCATGACCGGCAATCTGCCGCTGGTACGCACCAAGACCTTCTATACGGAGCACGGTGACCTCTTTGCCTACGCCTGTGTTATAATCGCCGGGCTCTGTCTGTTGATGAGCCGGCCCCAGTCATCAGCCGCACGTCGCGGCTGGTGAAGTCAGGGCCCTACCCCCACAAAGGATCGACGTATGTTGGAAGAAAGCCGCGGGCGCGTGAAGCGCATTGCCGAACAGGTTGCGGAGCTACGAGGGCATCTTTGACCTCCCTAAACTGACTGCCGACCTTCAAGATCTGGAACGTCAAACTGAACAGGTCGATTTCTGGAAGGACACCCGGACGGCTGCGCGCGTCAGCAGGAGAAAGGCGTCGCTTGAACGCGAGCGGCGCCAGTGGGAAGCGTTGGAGCAGAAACATGGGGATCTTCAGGCCATGCTCGAATTGGCTGAAGAATCTGGAGACCCCGACATCGAACGGGAACTGGCCGGTGAAGTCGTTGCCTTAGAACAGGCGATTGACCTACTCCGAATCGAACTCCTGCTCTCGGGCGAGCGCGACGACAGCAACGCCATCTTGGCCATTCATCCCGGAGCCGGCGGCACGGAATCCCAGGACTGGGCACAGATGCTGCTCCGCATGTACGCCCGTTGGGCGGAGCACAAGAGCTACAAGGTCGAGACGCTGGACCTACAGGCCGGCGAGGAAGCCGGCATCAAGAGCGCCACGCTGTCTATCGTCGGTCCCTATGCCTATGGTTATCTCAAGGCGGAGGCCGGAGTTCATCGATTGGTTCGGATCTCCCCATTTGACTCGAACAAGCGCCGACACACCTCCTTCGCATCGGTATTCGTGTATCCGGAACTGGAGGACGACGTGGAAGTCGTCATTGACGATAAGGACCTCCGCATTGACACGTTTCGGGCTGGCGGAGCCGGCGGGCAGAACGTCAACAAGGTCGAGACCGCCATCCGCATCACGCATCTTCCGACCAACATCGTAGTGCAATGTCAGAACGAACGGTCTCAACTGCAAAACCGGATGGGCGCGATGAAAATTCTGAAGGCGCGCCTCTTCGAGGTGGAACAGCAAAAGAAGGAAGCCGAGTTCAACGCCATCGTCGGCGAAAAGAAGGACATCGCCTGGGGCAGCCAGATCCGTTCCTACGTGTTCCAGCCCTATCAAATGGTGAAGGACCACCGCACCGCGGTGGAATCCGGAAACATTCAAGCGGTGATGGACGGAGAGCTGGACGCCTTTATCGAAGGGTATCTGACGAAACAGATCACGGCCAACAAATAAGTCCGCCTCCGTCGCCGCGCACTGGCTGGACGGGCGGGCCATCGGAGTCGTACCGCACATGGACGAACTGAACGATCAGCGACAGCAACGCATCATGAAACTGGACCGGCTCCGCGCGCTGGGCGTGGCGCCCTACGGCACCAAATTCGCCTGGAAGGACCGAGCCGGTGTGCTCATCAGGCAGCACGGTTCCAAGCCGAAGGAACAGCTGGAACAGGAACAGGTCGCCTGCACTCTCGCCGGCCGCATCGTCGGACTCCGCCGATTCGGCAAGGCGGCGTTTGCCGTTCTGCAAGACGGAGCAGAACGCCTGCAGATCTATCTCAAGAAGGATGTCTTGGGAGAACAGGCCTCGCGGATCTGTGAGGAGCTGGACTTGGGCGACTGGATCGGCGTGGAGGGCCTGTTGTTCCGCACCAAGACCAACGAGTTCACAGTCGAGGTGAGGCAGCTCACGTTTCTCAGCAAGGCCCTGCGTCCCCTGCCCGAGAAGTGGCACGGCCTCACCGACGTGGAAACCCGCTACCGCCAGCGCTACGTCGACCTGATCGCCAACCCTGACGTCCACGAAATTTTCGTCACGCGAAGCCGGATCATCGGCGCGATCCGCAGCTTCCTCATCGGCAAGGGCTTTCTCGAAGTCGAAACGCCGATGATGCAGCCGATTCCCGGCGGTGCGGCCGCCCGTCCCTTCGTCACCCACCACAACGCACTCGGAGTCGATCTCTACCTGCGGATCGCTCCCGAACTGTATCTCAAACGACTCATTGTCGGCGGCTTCCCTCGTGTGTTCGAGATCAACCGCAATTTCCGGAACGAAGGCATTTCCACGATCCACAATCCGGAATTCACGATGCTGGAGTTCTACGTAGCCTACGCCGACTATCAGGATCTGATCGTTCTGACAGAGGAACTCTTCGCCCATTTGGCCTCCGAGGTCCTGGGAACCACCGAGATCGAATACCAGGGACACCAGATCAATGTGGCCAGCCCCTGGCGACGGTGGTCCTATCGCCAAGCTATTCTTGAGGTCAATCAGCTTTCTCCCGAATCCCTGATGACCGAGCAGGCTGCCAGGGACACGGCCCGGCGCCTGGGACTCTCCGTCGATCCCAAAGCCGCCCTTCCGTCAATCGTTAATGAGATTTTCGAGGAGACTGTGGAGCCGAATCTGATTCAGCCCACCTTCATCACCGACTACCCAATCGAACTCTCGCCGCTGGCACGGCGCAAGGACAGCGATCCCTCCCTCACCGACCGCTTTGAACTGTACATTGCAGGCCGTGAAATTGCCAACGCCTTCTCCGAGTTGAATGATCCGCTTGATCAGCGCGGGCGATTTGAACAACAATCGGCACAGCGGGAGACCGGCGACGAGGAGGCCCATCATCTCGATGAAGACTTTCTTCGCGCGCTGGAGTACGCGATGCCTCCGACCGCCGGCGAAGGGATCGGGATCGACCGGCTGGTCATGTTGCTCACCAATCAGGCCTCCATCCGCGACGTGATTCTGTTCCCGCAACTACGGCCGGAAAACCTGGAGCAATAGGCGTGCAGCTTCCTTATGAAGTGTATGTCGGGCTCCGCTATCTGCGCGCCAAACGCCGCCAGCGCACGATCTCGCTCAACACCTTTGTGTCGGTCACCGGCATCACCTTGGGCGTCGCCGCGCTGATCGGCACACTCGGCATCATGACCGGGTTCAAAGAGGATGTGCAGGCCAAGATCATCGGCACGACCTCCCATATCATCGTGCAAGACCGCACCAAGGATGGGATCGAAGGCTACACCGCGCAGGTGCAGCAGGTGGAACAGGTGCCCCGCGTCGTCTCCGCAACCCCCTTCGTCTACAAGCAAGTCTTGCTCAGCAGCCAGGCCGGCGTGCAGGGAATCGTCTTGCGCGGCGTCGATCCCGAGCGGGAGGCCAGGGTGACGGAGCTGGGCAAGAATATGAAAATGGGCCGGCTGGAGGATCTGCTGAAGCCGGTGTCCGTCACCGTCCCGACTGGAACCGATAATCAAACGGAGAAGGCGCTGCGGCCCGGCATCATTCTCGGCAAGGAATTGTCGTTTCGGCTGGGCGCCTTCGTCGGCGACGTGATTAACGTGGTGTCTCCGGTCGGACCGGTCAGCGCCATCAGCATCACCCCCAAGATCCGCACCTTCGCGGTGGTGGGCATTTTTGAATCCGGTATGTACGAGTACGATTCATCCCTGGCCTATATTTCGATTGACGAGGCGCAAAAATTCTTCAACATGGGGTCAACCGTTACGGGCATCGAGGTGAAAGTCGATGACATTTTCCAAGCCGGCGACATCGCCAACGACATCGAGCACGCGCTGGGGTTCCCGTTTTCGGCCAGGGATTGGATGCAGCTCAACCGCAACCTGTTTTCGGCGTTGAAGCTCGAAAAGACGATGATGTTTCTCCTGTTGGTCTTGATCACGATCGTCGCTTCCTTCAACATCGTGAGTACGTTGACGATGATCGTGACGGAGAAGCAGCGGGAGATCGCGATCCTGAAAGCCATGGGCGCCACGCGGAAAGCCATCATGCGAATTTTCATGTTGAACGGGCTGATCATCGGCTTGACCGGCACGGTGGTCGGTATCCCGCTCGGGTACGCGTTCCTCTGGTTGATCGAACATTACTGGACCTTCGATCCAACCGTGTACTATATCTCGCACATTCCGGTGCACGTGCAGGCCGTGGACGTAGTCCTCGTGTCCGCCACCGTTCTCTCGATCAGCTTAGCCGCCACACTCTACCCGTCCTGGCAGGCTTCCAAGCTCGAACCGGCCTCGGCGCTGCGGTACGAATAACGTCATGGGTCAAGCCTCACACGTGAATCGTACAGGATCGGACCAGGATGCCTTCTCGCGCATGGCGATGGGCACATGTCGTATCACGGTGACTTCGTGATCAAAGTCGTCAATCTCACTAAGTCCTTTCCTATGAACGGCCGGGACCTGGTGATTCTTCGTGGCATCAATTTAGAGATCGCGCGAGGAGAATTCATTGCAATCGTGGGAGCTTCCGGAGCCGGCAAGAGCACGCTCATGCACATCCTCGGCACCTTGGACCGACCGACGCAGGGGACCGTGTATTTCGAAGGGCAGGACCTCTTTCGCTTGCCGGAACAGGAACAGGCCGAGTTTCGCAACCGGAAGATCGGTTTCGTCTTCCAGTTTCATCATCTGCTCCCGGAGTTCACCGCACTGGAGAACGCCTGCATGCCGGCTTTGATCCAACACCGGCCTCAGCAGCAGGCGGAGGCCGAAGCCACAAACCTGCTCCAGGAAGTCGGCTTGGGCGAACGCCTCCACCACAAATCCGGAGAACTATCGGGTGGCGAGCAGCAGCGGGTCGCGATCGCCCGGGCGCTGATCCAGCGCCCGGAGCTTGTGTTGGCTGACGAACCGACGGGCAACCTCGACACCCACACCGGCGACGATGTCTTCGGCCTGATGCGCACGCTCAATCGAAGCCGCGGCACCACCTTCATCATCGTCACCCACAACGAAAAGCTTTCCGCCCAAGCCGACCGCATCCTCCGCATGGAAGACGGCCTGATCGTCTGAGAGGCTCCAGGAAAAGACCGCGGCTTTGTTGGGGCCATCAGTGCGGGGAGTACTTGTTGCGTTCCTCCTTCTGCAACGGGTCCAAGATGCACTGGGTCCCACGCAAAGAGACTCATCTCTGAAGTGGTTTCTCCAGTCGGCCAGATCTTTCCGATGGGCGCGCAATTCGCACAACGTGTGGATGAGATACGACACCCACCGGCGGATATTTCCAATCGACAGCTCTATGGTCCGAGACGACGCCACACTATGGAATCTTGGCACGAGAGACGGCTCAGCGTCGCCTTCGTGGTAAGCGGACCAACCCGGCCGACGCCCGGAGGATGAAATCCTGAGTGTGACACGAGGAAGTCACTCTCGGTTACGGCGACAACTTCTGCCGCCGTCTCACATACTCTTGTATCGCCGTAACGAACGCGGCATGGCTCCAGGTCAGAGGAGACACCGACAAAGGAGCGCCAGAGTAAGGGTGCACCTGTTCGGAAAACACTCCAGAAGGCAAGGCATGGCGGACGCACCATTCGAATAGCGGCAGCGCTCGTTTCAGGTCCTCCTCGTGATGTGCCGTTGCAATGAGCCACTGAGCCAACCAAAGCGTACAGATGAACCACGGATTTCCGGGAATGTTCGCGATGTCGCTGCTCTGCTGGTGATAGTAATCGTTCTCGTACCGCGCCATTCCTCCGATTCCGGTCTTCACCCAGAGACGTTCGTGCACGGCATTAACGGTTTGGACGATGCGCGGATCATCGGGTGGAAACATTCCGAAATACCACAACCCGAAGACCGAGGAATCCAGCGTTTCGTCGACGGACCAGCTTCCATCTGACGCGCGTTGCACCATCCGGGCAAAGCGATTCAGTTCCGGACGATACAGAATGGCTCCCACCCCATGCTTGATCTGGTCGGCCGCCCCGGCGTAACGTTCGGCAAGAGCCTTCTCGCCGAAGGCGTTCGCGAACCGAGACGCGGCAACAAGTCCTCCCCACACCGCTCCACAGGTAAAGGCCAAGACGCCGCGTCGTTCTTCCCAGAGATCGAAGGAAGGCAAGGGCAAGCCTGTAACCGCATCGCGATAATTCGTCATGAAGTCCGCAGCGCGGATGATCAGCGATCGGTACAGCGGCTTGATGTACTCGACATTCTTCCACGTCTCGAAACGGTTCCAGAGCGCCCACAATACGAGGGCCGTCTCGTCCTCCTGAATCGGCAGCTCCTTTCGACCGTCGCGCACCCACGGATGCCAGCTCGATGCCAACGTCCTGTCCGGATTGTATTTATGGAGCAAATATCCTTCTTTGGTCAGGACCCGATCACAAAAGGGATAGAAGGGACGCGCGATTTCCAAGAATCCGCACAGGTCCAAGGCATAGGCAACCATCGCGCCGTCGCGAGGCCACATATAGGAGTAGGTGTCGCGCACCTCAGAGGCGATGTCGGAGTCATTGGCGGCAAGGATAGCGCCCTTGTTGTCAATCTGCGTGCGCATGATGAGGAGACTCAGTCCGTAGAGCCGACGGGTTTCGTCCGGGAGATCGGCGAAGTCCGGCCGATGTACGTCTAACCAGAGGCGCCAGTACGAGGCCGTCCGGTCAAAAAACATCCAGGGGCCGCGACGGCGCACGGAGCGATTCAGGCGTGTGACCTCGTCGAAGTTTGACCCGACCGCCAACCAATAATACGCCGTTTGCGACGCGTGGGCCGGCACCGTGAGATGGACCGCTACCGTGGAATCGACCGAGCCTTGGGCGATCGGGTTCCCGGAGAGCATGCCATCCTCCGCGTCCTTCCACGTTCCTTGCAGACTCTGGATCTCCTTGTGACCGCAGGCCCATTGATGGAGCCCGATGTGCCAGCCCTCGACGGAATCAGCGGCATCTTCGGGTCGTTTTCCCGGGGTGGCCGTGTTGATGAGGAACCAACGGGGGCCTTTGTAGTGATAGACGGCACGACGCTCCGGTTCATAATAGGCCGTGTCGCCCAGTTCGTGACCTGAGATATGAAAGTCATGATGGAAAAACAGTCGGACTTCGCGGTCGCGGTCCGCCCCATTTCTGACGTCAACCCGGCGTACAAGAAGACTCTGGTGAAAATCGACGGCATCCTGACAACTCAGATCAAGCCGGAGATCCGGGTGGGAGAGTTCCACCTGAGTGACTAACGTTTCATGCGAGTACCGCAGTTGTCGGTTCCAATGGGGATCGTCCAACCACACGAACAGACCATCGGCCCAGACGCCAAAACGACAGACATGTCCGTCCGTATGATTCTCCAGGCCGACATGCGGCCAGTAGAGATCACGAAGCTGATAGGTGGCGTCGAAGTTGACGAGCAAGGACCCGTTGCCGAGAGGCAGATCACGAGGCACGCGCTGATTCCTCCTTCAGGCATCCCGACAGGTCCGACCGCCGACAACCGGATCTGAGATCATCCGTGATCCTATGCTGTATCGGCCTTCACGGGCGTTCGAAGGACATTTCAACAGCCTGCGAGTGACCCGTTTTCCGCGACCGGCTTTCACCGTCGCCTCCTCTCAGCGTCCCGCCGGCGAGATTGGGTCGGTGAAGCATCGAGATGGTCGGTGCTCCGCTCCTCGCCTTTTGCGGAAACAAGGTTGTCTGCTGGATAGGTAATGCGCATTCTGGACACCCGTGCGAAGGGTGTCAATGCATGTGGATGGGTGTGTGGCAGATTCGTGATGTGCTCCACGCCGAGGCCGCGGACGATCAGCGCGTCGGCGATGAGTGACCGGTGACAACGCCAGGGCACGGCTTCGGCGCACATCAGCGCGACCCGTTTCTCTCGCGCGACCTTCATGAGGCGGTTCAGTGCGATTTCAAATTCCGCGCCTTGCATGTAATCGGCGAATCCCCGGAAGGACGCATTGTGCCAGCCGAGATTCAGCGAATCGGGTCGTGCCCTCCGCAGGCCTCCGAGACCGCCGATGTGGAGATAGCCGATTCCCGCCCGTCTCAATGAGAGCGGCAAGGTCTCTCGGTTGAATTGCGGATTGTGCCGCGAGCGCGGGATCGTCCGGACATCCACCACCCGCTCAACGCCGTGCGCGCGCAGCAACTTAAGAAAGGCCTCCAGCGAGCGATTGCTGTGACCGATGGTCAGCACGACAGGCTCATGCGACCCACGGCGCGAACTCATGCCACTAACCCCCTTCGGTCGAGACCATCGAGCAACAGATGAAAGTAAATCAACCCGGCGAACGGTCTCCACTTGTGCAGCACCTTGTGAACATGGTCATAGTCCGGCGGCCGTCTAAGCCGCAACCAGCGTTGGAGCCCCTTCTGTGCCCCCACATCATCGCCGGGGAACTGATGAATCCGGCCTAGGCCGCGCAACAATGTGTACTCCGCCGTCCAACGTCCCACCCCCCGCAACTCCATCAGCCGGGTCACGATCTCAGCATCCTCGATGGTCGCAAGACTCTCTGGATCGAGTGTGCCTTGCACGACCGCACGAGCCGCTTCAATGAGGGCTTGCCCCTTGCTTCGGCTGTATCCCAACGCTCTAAGCGCGCTCACCTCGACCTTGGCCACCTCTTCCGGACGTGGAAACGCACGGCCTTCCCTCTCGGTTCCCAGCCCATAGCGCTCCGTCAACCGATTCATCAGAGTAATTCCCACCGTCAAGCTGAGTTGCTGGCACGAGATGGCATTGACCAGAGCCTCGAACACAGTAGGGAAGCGAGGCGGCTTCAGTCCCCGAAAGCACCGGGCCAACGCATCTAGCTTTGCTTCTCGAGTCGCCAACCGATAGAACTTCCGAAGGTCCAGGTGGAGGCCTAACAAGCGCTCCAATGCAGCGGTAATGTCGGCCCGCGCCGTCGACGGCAGGTCGGCCCCGGTGACGGTGACGGTCAGCATGTTGTTCTGCTGTTTGACCGCCACCTGAGCCGGCAGTCTGCCGAGAACGAGTGTCCGCCGGTACGTCCCTTCTTCCCAGCGATCCATCGCATTGTTCGGGCGTCGACGCAGCGCCCAGACGGTCAGATCAAGCCGAAACGGCCGCACCGGATGCAATGCAAACTCGATCTGCCTCATGGTTCAGGAGCACCTGCTCGTCCCGCTCTGCCGCAGTAGAAGTCATCGTGAATCATGTGGGCTAGATATGTTTCACCGTCAGCACCGGACAGTCGGCTCGACGCAACACGGCCTCTGCCACACTCCCCAAAAGCAGACGAGAGACACCACGACGGCCGTGCGTACCCATCACAATCATGTCACAGGCCTGCTCCTGGGCAACCTCCAGAATGACGTCGGCGGGCGAGCCCTCCTTGATCAAGCATCGAGCAGTCGAACCTTCCGCTTTGAAGCGCTCCGTCATGTCCAACAGTCGTGTTTCGATCGACTCTCGTAACTTCTCCCAGCCGGCAAACGCACTCATGCTGAAGCTGACTCCGAGCGATCGCCACTCCATCACATGGAGAATCGTCACCGAGGCGTGGAATTTCCTACCCATCTGAAGGGCACAGTCGACCGCCGGCAGCGACGATTCCGACAGGTCCGTGGCTAACAGGATGTGCCGCATGCGGACGGTATCGGTCGATGCACGGGGCGACATTTCGTTTCGGCTGAGATGAAGCGGCCTGACTGTCAGGACCGGACAGGACGCTCCTTTGACCACCCGCTCCGCAGTGCTTCCGAGGAGGACATGTTCTAGTCCGCTGTGTCCGTGAGAGCCGACCACCACCAGATCCGCCTTGAGGGTTCCTGCTACGGCGACGATCCGTTCGCTGGGTATGCCTTCCTCCTGATGCGCCTGAGCACGCACCCCTGTCCGTTTCATGTGCGAAGCCAAACCTTCGAGTTTGACCTCGATTTCCTGTCGGATGTGAGCAAGCCTCACATGGTCGAATGCGCCCAGAAGGTCGACGTCCGGCCAGAGCGGGATCACGTGCAATAGGTCCAGATGGTTGTTCCATGCAGACGCAAGGAACGATGCGTAGGCGAGGGCTCGGGTCGCACCGGACGAAAAATCGGTCGCTAATAGAATCCGTTCCATTTTCCACATCTTGTCTCCCTGTCGCACTCACTTGGACACATGGTAGGCATCGACCCTCAGTGAAGAGAAGACTCAAGCCATCTCGAGTGCACGCTCCAGATCGGCGATCAAATCTTCCAGATCCTCGCAACCGACGGAGATTCTCACGAGCCCGCTCGTGAGTCCCTGCCGCTCCATGACCGCTTTCGGCGTCGCGACATGGGTCATCGACGCTGGATGCTCGATCAATGTATCGACCGTGCCAAGAGACACCGCCAACGTACAGAGGGTCAGGCCTTTCAATAACCGCTTGGCCGCCTCGAATCCGCCGGCGACTTCAAAACTAAAGCAACCGCCGAAGCCGGTCATCTGTCGGGCGGCGACATGGTGGCCGGCAAAATTGGGATCACCGGGATAGTACACCTTGATGACTTTGGCATGGCCGGACAGGAATTCGAAGAGCCTCATCGCATTGTCGTGATGCCGCTGCATGCGCAGGGAAAGAGTTCTGATGCCCCGTAGCAACAGATAGGCGTCGAACGGGCTGAGGATGCCGCCGGTATCGCGGCGATAGGCTCGAATCTTTTCGGCCAACTCTGGGCGGGCCACAGCGAGCCCTCCGATCACGTCGCCATGGCCGTTCAAATATTTCGTCGCGCTATGGAGTGAGATATCCGCGCCGAGATTCAACGGTCGCTGGAAATAGGGGCTCGCGAACGTGTTATCGACGATCGTCAGGATGCCCTTAGCCCCGGCCAGTTCGGCGAGGGCCCGGATGTCCGTGATCTTGCACGTGGGATTGGCAGGGGTTTCGTAGAATATCACCCGGGTGTTCTCCTGGAGCGCATGCTCGACCGCCCGGACATCCGAGGTATCGACCACGGTGGAGGAAACCCCCAAATCCGCCAAGCGCTCCGTGATGAAATGGAGGCTTGGACTATAGAGCGCCTCTCCGCAGATGAGATGATCGTGGACCTTCAGCGCACTCAACAAGCTCCCCTGGATGGCCGCCATCCCTGAGCCGAAGGCCACGGCTGCCTCCCCGTTTTCCAGGTCCGCGACCACCCGCTCGACGGCTTCGACGGTCGGGTTTCCCATCCGGCTGTAGACATATCCGGCACGGCGACCCAGAAACAGATCCGCACCCTCTTCGGGAGAATCGAACGCGAACGTGGACGTCAGGTAAATCGGCATCGTATGAGCGTTCAACGGCTTCGTCCGTCCGTCGGCGTGTAATTGTCTCGTGGTAAATCCTTGCATGGATCGACTCCTCTGTTCGCGCCCGTCAATGCTCACGGGACCCTCACGTGATCTCGCGCGCTCTGCTCATCGTCGAGACTCGGGAGGAATGGCCACATCGGTGACCTTATTCTCGTCGTCCAAGAGCAGGATCACCGACTTCCCTCTCGGCAGATTGCCGAGCTTATCCTCGACAAATGGACGCACTTCTACATAGTGCTCTTTTCCGTCGTTGGTACGAACCGTCGCCATCAAGGCCGGCGGGGTGATGAGCGTGGCTTCGAGTTGTCGGTCCGAAGCTTTGGGGACCGAACGCGTCCATTCTTGGACTTGCCGGTGAGTCACTTGGTCGTCCGCGAAGGTCGCATCCAGAATCTTGTTGGTCTCACCGATCAAAAACAGAGCGGGCAAACCGATCGGGAGCGCCGCCACCTTCAAGCGAGCCAACGGCCGAACAGCGAATGCCTCCTCTTTGCCGTTGTCCGTTCTGATCACAGCCCATTCGTACCCCACGACGAGCGGTTGCGCCAGTTGACCTCTCACGATCCGATGCCAACCCGGCTCGTTGACCGGATGGTAGTCGACCACGAGATTCTCCGCACTCACCGCCAATTCGATTCGGTCGCCGGTCTTGAGCGACCATTCTCCTTTCTCCAATGCGCCTTTGAGCGGAATGAATCGAGGTTCCAGTTCACCGATATTGACCCTGATCATTCCGCCTTCGATGGCTTCTACGGTTCCGAGCACGATGCGTTCTCCGGGCAGCAGAACTAAATGGCCCGGATAGGACTCCATCCTGATCGGTTCTTCCGCCCAGGCGGCCGACGTCAACACCATCGAGAAAACTAGGATCGCGCCGGCCCCTACCATTGAAGGAGACACACTTCTGTTCTTTGACTGAACCTGTGAGACATTCATTGGTCCGTCCTTTCATGATCGACGTGTGAGCGATTGGCTGTGATGTCCACTCACGGCGATCGGTGCGCGCTCTTCGCACCAGGCCTGCGATCTCCAGCGCCTTCTCGACTTGCGACCGTGCTATCCATCCGGCCGCGCACCTCGTTGACCCCCACATCGACCTCATGGAGCGCTTCTTGGCAACAGGGGTTCAGATAGCGCGGCGTCATCCCGAGTTGTGCGCCGCCGACCCGATCAGGATCGCATAGTCCATCCTCACATCTGACACCGCTGTGATGCTCATTCGGCGGGCCGATGGTCATCGATTTACCCCGTGAGACTCCGCTCCATCGCCCGAACAAAATGGATGAGAGGGGCCGGATAGAGCCCGAGCCAGAATAAAAGCCCGGTGAGCATGGCGAGCACCAGACCGTCGGGGTACGACGTGTGTGGACCCTGAGCGTACGCCGCGTCGTGAAGGCCCCGCCCCTCGCCGGCGGTCATCGCGACGATGACCCGCAAATAGTAGAACAGGCCGATGACGCTGTTGACCACAAGGAGCAGGACCAGCAGCCAGAGCGCCGAGTTCACCCCTGCGGCAATCACGTAAAATTTCCCCATAAAGCCAGCCGTGAGCGGGATTCCTGCGAGCGATAACAACATGACGATGAAGACCGTTGCGATCCACGGTCGGTTCCAGAGCAGACCCCGGTAGTCGTCCATAGCCTCGGCTTCGGCTCCCGGTTTGGACAAGACGCTGACGACACCGAAAGCACCGAGAGTCGTGATGAAGTAGGCGACCAGATAAAATGTTACGGCTTCAATCGCCAACGGCCCCCCGGCCAGAAACGCAACCAGCAGATATCCCAGGTGGGCGATTGAGGAATAGGCGAGCAGACGCTTCACATTGTCCTGCAACAAGGCCAGCAGATTGCCTGCGAACATGGACAGGGTCGCAATTCCCGCCAGCACCCACCAGAGGATCTCCGAACGAAAGGCCGCGATCTCCACGAAGTAACGGAGCAGCAGGGCGACCATGGCGCCTTTCGAGACGGTCGCGACAAAGGCGCTCACCGGCGCCGGTGCCCCTTGATAGATATCGGGCGCCCACATGTGAAACGGCACCACCGCCAATTTGAAGCCGACGCCGGTCAGGATGAGCATCAATCCGACAAGAAAGGTGGAGGACAGGTCGCTTGTGCCGACCAACGAGGCCGCGGTGCGGGCGAACTCCATCGTGCCGGAGTGGAAGTAGATCATGGCCATGCCCAATAGGAGAAACGCCGACGAGGTACCCGACAGAATCAGATACTTGATACCGGCCTCCAGCGGACGAGGATCGCTGCGCCGGTAGGCGATGAGCACATAGAGAGACAGGCTGAGCAATTCCAGCCCGAGAAAGAACGAGGCGAAATGTGTCGCGGCCGCCATCGTCATGGCTCCCAGAGTTGCGAACAACAGGAGTGCGTAGAACTCCTCGCGCTGACCCTCCTGGTTCTTCAGGTATCCGTACGAGAGAAGTGTTACGGCCAGACTCGCGGCCAGAATAAGCCCGGCATAGAACAACGCGTACGTGTCGATAATCAGCAACGCCGTGACGGGACGAGGCGCGACTCCGCCCGCGACCGGCAGCATCAGGAATGCTACCGTCAATCCCAGCGACGTCACGGTCGCGACGACTCCATGAACACGATGAAACGCCGCGATCATCAGCACGATCAAGGATGAAACGGTCGTGACGAGCAGCGGCAGCAGTGCGATGAAATCCGCCACGGTCATGAGTTATCTCCTCGAGACGACGGCGGGCCCGTCGCCAAATCGGCGCAGGTTCTCCAGGGACCGCCCGGCCGTCTCTAACACCGGCTGGGGATAGAGGCCCAGCCACACTTGGATAGCGATCATCGCTCCCAAGGTGGCCAGGTCACGCGCCGACAGATCCGGCACGTTCCACCTTTGGTGAGTGGAACCGTGAAACGTGCGCTGCATGAGCGTCAGGGAGTAGATAACGGCGGCCACCAGGCCCGCGGCGGCGAGCGCGGTCACCGGCACACTGACGCGGTAGCTTCCCAGGAGCACCAGAAACTCGCCGATGAAGTTCCCCGTGCCAGGAAGTCCCAGCGAGGCAATTGCGAACACCAGCGTGATGGCGCCGAATCGAGGAAGGGTCTCCCACAAGCCCCCCATGCGGCGCATGTCGCGGGTGCCCAGCCGCTCCTGCAGCGCGCCCGCCAGGATGAACAGGGCGCCGGTGGTGATCCCGTGGGCGATCATCTGCATCACCGCGCCTTCCAGCGCGAACGCATTTCCGGAATAGATCCCGAGGAGCACGAATCCCAAGTGGCTGACGCTGCTATAGGCGACGAGCCGCTTGAGATCGGTCTGCGCGAAGGCCAGCACCGCTCCGTAGAGAATGCCGCTCAGACCCAACGTCATGGCGATCGGCGAGAACGCCTCAGCAGCATCCGGAAAAAGCGGCACCGCGAATCGGATCAACCCGTAAGCGCCGGTTTTGAGCAAGAGTCCCGCGAGAATCACGCTCCCGCCGGTTGGGGCTTCGGTATGGGCGTCGGGGAGCCAGGCGTGAAACGGCACGGCCGGGAGTTTCACCGCGAAGCCGGCGAAGAATCCCAACATCAACCACATGGCCACGGTCCGGTCCATCGTGGTCCCCAGCAATTGCTGGTAGTCGAACGTCACCGTACCGGTTTGCCGGGCATGGAGGAACGTCAGGCCTAGGATCGAGAGCAACATCAGCAGACTGCCGGCCTGCGTGAAGATGAAGAATTTGACGGCCGCGTAGACGCGACGCTCGTGCCCCCAGAGACTGATCAGAAAATACATGGGCACCAGCATCACTTCCCAAAACATGAAAAACAGAAACAGGTCCATGGCCAGGAAGACTCCGAGCACACCGGCCAGAACCCACAGCAGGTTGAAATGAAAGAATCCAACGCGCTCCCGGATTTCGGTCCAGGAGGCCGCGACCGCCGTGAGGCCGAGAAAGAGGGTCAAGAGGACGAGAAGCAAGCTGAGCCCGTCGAGCGCCAGGTGGACGGTAATGCCGAAGCGAGGAATCCAGGACAGGCTCAGTTCGGCGACCCAGTTTTCTTGACTCGAGAGCGAGACTCGGGCCGCTCGCTCGACCCAGAGAATGAGCGTCAAGCCAAGATCGATCGTCAGCGCGCCCAACGCAATCCAGCGCGGCCACTGCGATCCACGCCGGTCGAGCAGCCAGGCCGCTGCACCCGCCGCGAGCGGGAGGAGAATTAGCCAGCCGAGGATCATGAGAGTACCGTCACGGCAACAATCACGATTGAGCCGGCGGCAAGGACCGCGGCATACCAGCGGACCCGCCCTGTTTGCGTTCGATGCAGCGCGCCATAACACTCTCGGCTGAGCCAGGTCAGGCCTTCATAGCCTCGATCGATCAGGTCATCCTTGTTTGTCCGAGCCACCCAAAGAAACGGACGTACGAACAAGAGGTCATACAGCCGGTCAAAGCCCCACCCGGCAAACCACCAGCGCGACAAGGTCTCTCCCCACCGCGTCTCCGCCAACGTATCGACCAGGCCGGGGCGACCCAGAAACAGCAGGTACGCGGCGGCGATGCCAAACAGAGCGACGAACATGGTGAGAACTTGGAATAGAACCTCCGTTGTAACGGATGCCGTCGCGTCGATAGACGGCAGAACTTGGCCGACGAATTCACCGAACAGGTGAACATCGCCGAGCGTTCTCGGCATCTGCATGAATCCGACCAGCAGTGCCCCTCCCGCAAGCGCGACCAGCGGGAGCTTTATCACCCAGCCGGGTGTTGATCCAACCGCCGATTTGGACTCTCCGAAGAAGACGCGGAACACAAGGCGAAAGCTGTACAGCGCCGTCAGTAAGGCACCGAGCATTCCGGCGCCCCAGAGCCAGACACCACCGATGGGCGAAGCCCAGGCTTCCCACAAGATCCAGTCCTTGCTGTAAAATCCGGCGGTCACGAGCGGAAAACCGGCCAGAGAAGCCGCGCCGGTGAGGAAGGTCCAGAACGCCACGGGAAGCGTCTTTCGCAGGCCGCCCATTTTGAAAATGTCATGCTCCTCGTGAAGACTCTGGATCACGGCACCGGCGGCCAGAAACAACAGGGCCTTGAAGAACGCGTGGGTGGTGAAGTGAAAGAGCGCCGCCGCCCAAGCCCCCACTCCCAGCGCGAGGAACATATAACCGATCTGGCTGATCGTCGAGTAGGCCAGCACGCGTTTGAGGTCGCGTTGCACCAGCGCGCTTGAGGCGGCCAGGAGCAGCGTGAGCGCCCCGACAGCGGCAACGAGAGCCTGTATGGAGGGCGCGAGACTGTACAACACGTGGGTGCGCGCAATCAGATACACTCCCGCCGTCACCATCGTGGCCGCATGGATCAGCGCGCTCACCGGCGTCGGACCGGCCATGGCGTCCGGGAGCCAGGTCTGTAACGGAAGCTGCGCCGACTTGCCAACCGCGCCACCGAGGAGCAAAGCCGACGCGGCAACGGCCAGGCTCGACCCGACCGGCCATTGTTCGACCGCGCGGGCCATGAGGTCTTGAATGTCCAGCGTGCCCAGATGCGTGAACAACAGGAAGAGTCCGATCGCGAGCGCGACGTCGCCGAGTCGCGTGACGATGAAGGCCTTCTGAGCCGCCGCTCCATTGGCCGGCTCGCGATACCAGAACCCAATCAACAGGTAACTGCAAAGTCCGACCCCTTCCCAGCCCAGATACAACAGCAGCAAATTGTCCGCGAGCACGAGCGTCAACATCGCGGCCACGAACAGGTTCATATACGCGAAGAAGCGGCGGTACCCTTCGTCGCCGATCATGAACTCGGACGAATAGACGTGAATGAGAAACCCGACCAGGGTGATGACGACCGCCATCACGAGCGACAGCGGGTCCAGATAGAAACCGATGGCCGGCGCGAAGCCGGAAACGTCCAACCACGTCCATAGGGTTTGACTGTAAGCCCGCGCAGGAGGGCTCGAACCGATGAATGCAACCCCGACGAATCCGGTCAGGGTCATCGCGAGACCCACCGACCCGACTCCGACCAGCGCGATCATGGTGCGCGAGAACCGTCCGCCGGCCACGGCCAAGACCAGGAAGCCGATAAGAGGTAGCACTGGGATCAACCAGAGAAGGTCGAGCATCTCATCCCCACAGGCGGGAGATCGCATCGGCGTCGAGCGTCTTGGCATGCCGGTACAGTTGCAGCACCAGCGCCAGTCCGATCGCCACCTCCGCCGCCGCCAAGGTCAGGATAAAGAGAAACATGACCTGACCATCCGCCTGTCCCCAATTGGCTCCCGCCACGATGAAGGCCAATCCGGCCGCGTTCAACATGATCTCCATCGACATCAACATGAAGATCAGGTTCCGTCGAACCAGGAGCCCGATCAGTCCGAGCGCGAACAACATCCCGGCGAGCACCATGCCATGCGCGAGGGGCATCGACAGCGGCACGGTATCCACCTCACAATTCCTCGTTCCTCACATGCCGTCCCAGATGATACGCGCCGACGAGGCCCGGTAGAAGGAGCATGGAGGCCAATTCGACACCGATCAGATAGGGACCGAGGAGCACCACGCTCACCTGTTTGGGAGTTTGAACCACAATGACGTCGGCCTGGTTCAGGACGCCGGCGCCGAACAGATAAAGCCACTCGCCAACGAGGAGCGCCGACAATACCGAAGGCCCGATCCACACCGCCGGTGTGAGCCATCCCGCCTCCCGGTCAATTGCCCGGCGTCCGAGGTTCAGCATCATGACCACGAAAATGAACAGGACCATGATGGCGCCGGCGTAAATCATCATCTCCAACATGGCGATGAACGGCGCGCCAAGAATGAAAAAGACCAGAGCCACAGCCAGAAAGGAGACGATCAGGTAGAGCAGCGCATGCACCGCGTTGAGGCTGGTGACGACCAGGCCCGTCGCGACGACCGCCACGAGCCCTGCCAGGTAGAATGCGCCTGTCATGGCAACAGGCCCCGCACATCAACGGGCGCCGCTTCATGCTCGGCTTCGCCCTTGTCTTTCCCGCCGATTTGAAGCCCGGACACCCGATAAAAGTTGTAGCCGGGGTATTTGCCTGTGCCGCTGATCAAAAGATCCTCCTTCTCGTAGACCAGGCTTCGCCGGTTGTGCTCGCTCATCTCGAAATCATTGGTGAGCTGGATCGCATAGGTCGGGCAGGCCTCTTCGCAATACCCACAGAAAATGCAGCGCGAAAAGTTGATTCGGAACCAGGCCGGATAGCGACGGCCCTGTTCGTCTTCCGTCGCCTGGAGCGCGATGCAGTCCACCGGGCAGGCGACCGAGCAGAGATAACAGCCGACGCAGCGTTCCTCCCCGTCCGGATCGCGTGACAAAATGATGCGGCCTCGCCAGCGGGGCGGCAAGTAGAGCTTCTCGTCGGGGTACTGCACGGTGACCGGGCGCTTGAACGCATGGAGAAAGACCAGCCAGATTCCCTTCAACAGCTTCAGCATCTCATGGCTCGCTTACAGGCCAGACCGTCCGGCGACGACCAGCCCTCCGGTAATCACCAGGTTCACCAACGCCAACGGGAGCATGGCCTTCCATCCGAACGCCATGAGTTGATCGAACCGAAGGCGCGGGAGTGTGGCTCGGAGCAGGATGAAGAGACCAATGAAGAAAAAGGTCTTGATCCAGAACCACACGAATGGCGGGAGCCGGGGCCCCTGCCAGCCTCCGAAGAACAGCAGCGTGATCATGACCGATATCAGGATGATGCCCAGGTACTCCCCCACGAAAAACATGCCGAACTTCATGCCCGAATATTCCGTATGAAAGCCGGCGACCAATTCGGCTTCCGCCTCGGGGATGTCGAAGGGAACCCGTTTCGTTTCGGCCAGACCGGCCATCAGGAAAATGACGAACCCGATTGCCTGCGGGATGCAGAACCAGAGGTCTCGCTGCGCTTCCACGATGTCTCGGAGATTGAAGGATCCCGCCAGCATCACGACCCCCATGAGCGACAGACCCATGAAGACCTCGTAGCTCAACATTTGTGCCGAGGCGCGGAGCCCTCCCAGCAGCGAGTACTTGTTGTTGGAGGCCCAGCCCGCGAGCACGACGCTGTAGACGGACAGCGACGACATGGCCAGAACAAACAGCAGACCGACATTCAGATCGGCCACGACGATGGACGGCGCGAACGGCACGACCGCAAACGACATGAGGACCGTGACGATGATGACGGCGGGCGCGATCACGAACACCGCCTTGTCGGCGAACGGCGGCACCCAGTCTTCTTTCATGAAGATCTTGATCATGTCGGCCACCACCTGCAGCAGACCGAACGGGCCGACGCGGTTCGGACCGAGTCGATCTTGCCAGAATCCCAAGAGCCGACGCTCCAACCAGATCAAGATCGCGCTGAGCGTCAGCACGGTGGCCAGCACCCCGGCGATGACGAGGACCTCTGACAGGATATCGTTCATGGCTCTGCGACCCGCCTTACCGAACTCCATGCCGGGAGGACGGCATCGGTAAGGCCGGACACCATGGCGAGCCCCGCTGTACCGCGCGGAACGGCCGATTCCAGCCTCACGACGACACGGTGCGATTGATCGCCGATTACGACTTCGACCTGTGCGTCGGCTTTGACTTGAAGCCTCGCCGCGTCGTCTGGATGCAACATCAAAGAGGCGTTCCGAGTCCGTTCTTCCACGGCGGAGGCGCGCGCACTCAATTCCTCACTCCCGAAAATCTGATACCAAGGAAGGATCAGCCACTCGTGAGCGCGAGGCTCAAAGAGCTTCGATGTGTCGCTAAAGTAAGCCACCATCCTCTTGCCGGACGGCTCGACCAGGCGGAGACCCGGCATCTCCTGTCGCAAGGAGCCGCCGATTTCACTTTGAAACTTGTTCAACGCTTGGACCGAATTCCAGCCGGGAGCCCAGTATCGGGTGATCAGCGGAGACGGCGGTTGCCCAAGGTAGCCTTCCATCGAAAACGACAACGGCGAGTCTGGATCATCCGCTGGTTTGGGTTCGTGCATCGCCAAAGGTGCGTGCATGGCGGTTCGCCCCGTGAAGCGATGCGTCTGTCGAGGGACTTTCTGACCGACCATGCGGAAAGTTTCCGACGGCGCGGTCTCTGTGAGCCGTTGAAACTCCGGGGTCGCCTGTGCAAGAGCCGATACGACGTCATCCAGACTGTTCCAGACCGCCATATCTCGATTCGCGGAATGGCCTGACGCGATTGCCAGGTCCCGTATCCAGCGCCAGCTTTCCTGAATCTCCTCCTCAGGAGCAAAGACCTGGTAGAAACGTTGGGCTCGCCCTTCGTTGTTCACGAACGTGCCGTCCGATTCGGCGAACGTGCCGACCGGGAGCCACACATCGGCTTTGGCTGCGGTGTCGTGTTCCAGGTGATCGAGGAGGATGACCTTTCCTGCGGTATTCAGACAGGCATCCACCGAGACGACGGCGTTTCGACGGTATAGATCGTTCTCCAGAATAAGAATCGTGTCCGCCGTGCCCGTATTCACGGCGTCGAACGCCTCTTCGAGGCTCGTGCCTCCCAGCATGGCGAGACCCAGGCTGTTCGCCTCCGGGAGGGCATAGCAGAGCTTCGCATCGGTGCCGCCGCTGCAAAGGGCCCAGGCCACGTTCGCGGCCGCGCGAATCACCGCATCGCTCCGACACCCGGTTCCGGAGATGATGACAGGACGGACCGCCAGCCGCAGAGCGGCAGCAATGGACTCCGCCAGCGACTTGATCCGAGAGTAAGGAGCCTGGCCCTGCGGTGCCGCATGATCCAGGTCATGCGCGACTACGAATCCGAGGGCCGCCAAATCGTCCGGCGCCCCGTGATAGGTTTCCGTCGCGATGTCCGCAAACCAGGTACCGTGCGGTGTGGCGATGAATAGCGGACCCGGTCGCGATTGGGCCGCCTCCCGCACAGCGGCGTCGTGCCAAGGTGGAATGCCCAGCTTGTCGATGACCTGCATCGACCGTTGACGGACCGACTGTCGCACCGCCAAGGCCAAGCGAGGAGCCGTGTTGATCAAGTCCTCGCCAAGAACCAGCACCGCGTCTGCCTGCTCGACATCACGGATCGAGGCCGGACGCGCCGGCCCGCGTTTCAGAATATCCAGAATGAGGGAAGCCAGACCGGCATCGGGCGCGGAGAGTCCATGAGAAAAGCGTTCCGGTCCGACCAACGCACGAAGCGCAAAATTGGCTTCGAGCGAGGCGCGCGGAGAGCCGATGCCGATGACGCGGTCACGCTTCTCGGCCAGCAGTGTTCCCAGTTCACGCAGGACCGGCTCCTTCTCCGTCGGAACGACCTGGATACTCCTGTTCGGACGAGACATCGCGCGACGGATGCGTCGCTCGCTGTTGACGAAGCCGTATCCGAAACGTCCACGATCGCAGAGAAAATACCCGTTGATCTCGCTATGGTATCGGTTGAGGATGCGCCGGAGCGTGCCGTACCGCTCGCCGGCGATCGTATTGCACCCCAGGCTGCAATGGACGCACAGGGACGGCGCGGTCTGCAGATCCCACTTGCGGGTGTAGTGACGCATCAAGGTCTTGTCATCGAACACCCCCGTCGGACAGACCTCGACGAGGTTGCCGCTGAATTCATTTTGCAACGTCCCGTCTTCCTGCCGGCCGAAGTACACATGGTTTCGAGAACCGAACGCGTTGAAATCCCGCCCGCCCGCATAGTCTCGGTAGAAGCGCACGCAACGATAACATTGAATGCAGCGATTCATTTCATGGGTGATGAACGGCCCCAAGTGCTGATTCCGGAAGGTGCGTTTGTTGAAGCGATAGCGGCGATAGGCATGGCCGGTCATCACGGTCATATCTTGAAGATGGCACTCGCCGCCTTCGTCGCAGACCGGACAGTCGTGAGGATGGTTCGCCATCATCCATTCGATGACGCTCGCGCGAAAGGCCTTCGCTTCGGGATCCTCGATGGAGATGCGCGTACCGGCGGTGGCCGGCGTCATGCAAGCCATGACCAGATGTCCTTCGCGATCACGTTCGTCTCTGAACTGCTTGACCGCGCATTGCCGGCAGGCGCCGACCGAGCCCAACGCCGGATGCCAACAGAAGTACGGCAGGTTCAAGCCGAGCGAGAGGCAGGCGTGCAGGAGATTCTCGCGCTCGTCCACCTGGTAGGGACGATCATCGATGAGGATGGTGGTCATGCCTTCACTCCACCCACGCCGGCACCCTCATTCGACCACGGGCAACGTTTCTCGTGGATGTGCCGTTCAAAATCGCCGCGACAATATTTCAAGATACTCCGCAGCGGGTCCATCGCTCCGGGCGCCAAGGCGCAAAAGGTTCGGCCGGGACCAAGCAGCTTCGTGTGCCCCTCGATGAGATCGATCTCCTCCATTCGTCCCTGTCCGTTCTCCAGGCTCTGGAGAATTCGCTCCGTCCAGGACAATCCTTCCCAGCAAGGCGTGCACCAGCCGCAGGACTCTTGCGCGAAGAAATGTTCCAGATTTTGTGCGAATCCGACCGGGCAGGTCTGCTCGTCCAGCACGATCATCGTCCCCGTTCCCATCCGGCTGCCCGCTCGTTGAATCGATTCGAAGTCCATCGAGAGATCCAGATGCTCCTTCACGAGCAACGCCGTGGAGGCACCTCCCGGCAGTAGGCCGCGGAGTGAGCAACCGTCTTTCATACCTCCCGCATGTTCTTCGATAATTTCTCGGATCGATGTGCCCATGGGAAGTTCCCAGGCCCCGGGCCGTTTGACGTTGCCGCTCACCCCGTAGATTTTGGTCCCGCCATCCTGCCCTCGACCGAGGCGCTTATACCACTCGGCGCCGTGAGCCATAATATGAGGGACGTTACAGAGGGTCTCGACGTTTTGCACGATCGTGGGTTTGCCCCAGAGCCCGACGACTTGCGGAAAAGGCGGTTTGGACCGAGGAATGGCGCGCTTCCCTTCCAGCGCATTGAGTAAGGCCGTTTCTTCACCGCAAATGTACCGCCCCGCGCTCGTGTGGAGGTGCAGCTCGAAGCAGAAACCTGATCCGAGAATGTTGCGTCCGAGATAGCCGTGGGAACGGGCCTCGGCGATGGCTTGGCGCAACCGTTCGGCCGCCAGCCGGTATTCCCATCGCAGAAAGATGTATCCAACGTTCGCCTCGATCGCATAGGCGCCGATGATCATACCCTCGATCAACTGGTGTGGGTCGCCTTCCAACAGGAGTCGATCCTTGAATGTGCCAGGTTCCATTTCATCGGCGTTGACCACGAGATACTTGGGACGGGGTGCGTCCGGTCCCATCGGCACGAAGCTCCATTTCTTGCCGGTCGAAAACCCGGCGCCGCCGCGCCCACGGAGCGTGGACTCGGTGACGAGCTTCTGCACTTCTTGGGGAGCCATCGTCCGCAACACCTTGCGCACGGACTCATACCCCCCGGCCTTCTCGTACTCGGTCACCCACAGCGGCTCGGCGTTCGGCCTGATGCGGCCCGTCAGCGGCTGCTCCCCCATCCCCTGCCGGTCCTCCTACGGATAGCGTTCAAGAATGCGATCGACGTTCGTGGCAGTCAGATCACCATGGAGATCGTCATCGATCATCATCGCGGGAGCCCGGTCGCAGGCACCGAGACAGACGATCGGGAGCAGAGTGAATCGCCCGTCGCCCGTTGTCTCACCCATCGAGATTCCCAACCTCGTTTGGAGCTCCTTGCGCAACGTGTCGCATCCGCAGACCCAGCAACTGATACTGTCGCAGAGCAAGATCACATGACGCCCGACGGGCTTCCGAAAGATCAGGTTGTAGAACGTCGCCACACCGTCCAGCTCATCGGGCGTCATGCCAAGCAGGGCGGCGACACTCTTGAGACTCTCGTCAGAGACCCACCCGCGATGTCGCTGGACGACCTTCAAGGCTTCCACGCACCCTGCGCGTTTATCGGGATAATGCGAGACTTCCTCCTCGATGTCGCGATGTTCGATGTCCGTCAGCATTGGGCAACCGGTCGGCAGCCGCGCCGTTTCAGCGATCCACGTCCGCGAGCACAAAATCCACGCTGCCGAGGATCGCCACGAGATCCGCGAGCAAGAGACCGCGCGAGATCGACGGAACCATCTGCATATGGGGAAACGACGGTGTCCTGATACGCACGCGGTAGGGCCACGCCGTGCCGTCGCTGATCAGGTAATAGCCGTTGTTTCCCTTGGTGCCCTCGATCCCGACAAAGGCCTCGCCGGGCGGAATCACCGGGCCCCAACTGACGCTCAGAAAATGCGTGATCAGCGTCTCGATGTCGTGCATCGTCCGTTCCTTAATCGGCGGCGTGGCCAACGGATGCTCCGCCTTGTACGGACCTTCCGGCATGTGGTTGAGGCATTGTTCGATGATCCGCAGACTCTGCCGCATCTCCTCGACGCGCACGACCGCACGGTCATAGCAGTCGCCGTGCTCCGCGATCGGAATGTCGAACTCGAACCGATCGTATCCCGAATAGGGCCGCCGCTTTCGAAAATCCCACGGGAATCCAGTCGCGCGCAGCCCGGGACCGGTCACCCCCCATTCGATCGCTTCGTCCCTTGTATATCGACCCACACCTTGCGTGCGGGCTTTGAAGATCGCGTTCCGCATCACCAGGTCGTCGTATTCGGCCAGGCGAGGCGGAAAATAGTTCAGGAACTCCCGGACCAGTTTGTCCCAGCCTTCCGGAAGATCCTGCGCCACACCCCCGATCCGGAACCATTCCGGATGCATCCGTCCGCCGCAGATCGCCTCCACGATGTGGAAAATGCGCTCCCGGTCCGTGAACATGTAAAAGACGGGAGAAAGCTGCCCGACGTCTTGCGCAAATGTGCCGTACCACACGAGATGGCTCGCGATGCGGAAGAATTCCGCCATCATGACTCTGATGACTTGAACCCGATCGGGAACCTGGATGCCGGCGAGTTGTTCCGCCGCCAGCACATAGGGCAACTCGTTCATGACGCCCCCCAGATAGTCGATCCGGTCCGTATAGGGAATGAACGTGTGCCAGGTCTGGCGTTCCCCCATCTTCTCCGCTCCGCGGTGGTGATAGCCGATGTCCGGCACTACGTCCACGATCTCCTCCTGATCCAGTTGCAGGACGAGACGGAGAATGCCATGGGTGCCCGTATGCGCCGGGCCGAGATTGAGGAACATGAAGTCCGACGTCTCGCGGGAGCGCGTCATTCCCCATTCTTCGGGACGAAAGGTGAGAGCCTCTTCCTCCGCTTCCTGCTTGTCCTCCGGCAAATCGAACCGGCCCATTTCGGTTGCGCGGGCGGGATGATCCTTCCTGAGGGGATGACCTTGCCAGGTCGGCGGCATGAGGATTCGGCGGAGATTCGGATGCCCACCGAAGGTGATGCCGAACAGGTCCCAGACTTCCCGCTCGTACCAATTGGCGGCGGGCCAGAGATCGGTGATGGTTGCGATGGAGGGAACCGTTCCCGCCAGCGGAACCTTAAGGCGGATATCTTCGTTTCGCTCGAAGGAGAGCAGGTGATACACGACCGTGAAATCACCCGACGGTTGATCCGGTTTCACCCTCCGGACCCGCTCGTCGATCGCGGTGAGGTCATACAGCATTTTATACGGCCGATTCGCCTCGTCCTTCAGATACTGGAGCATCTCGCGCACCCTCTCCGTCGAGGTCCATACGGTGGGAAGCTCATCGGATGTCGGTTGAATCGAGAATGCGTCCTGTCCGAATCGCCCTCGGAGTTCATCAACAATCGTGGTCCGGCCGATGTCCACTATTCAGGTTTCCATTCGGTCATGGCAGGTGATCGACCGCCGGGAAGTCCGTCGCTCGTTCTCGTTCGCCTCGTTTGCGATCGCGCTGCGAGGGCATCAGTGGTTTCGATACCTGCTGGCCGCCGACCATCCAGCTCAGCGGCCGCCGTTCCCGTCCGACCTGTTCCTGCAACAGTAACAAGCCTTCCATGAAGGTATGGGGAGGAGGAGGACAGCCGGGGAGATAGACATCCACCGGCAAGAAGGAATCAACCCCTTGCACCACGGAATAGATGTCGTACATGCCGCCGGAGTTGGCGCACGATCCCATGGAGATCACCCACCGAGGCTCCATCATCTGCTCGTACAAACGCTTGATGATCGGCGCCATCTTGATGAACACGGTGCCGGCGACGACCATCAGATCCGCTTCGCGCGGGCTGCCTCGAACCACCTCGGCGCCGAATCGCGCGATGTCGTACCGACTCGTGAGGCTGGTCGCCATCTCCACATAGCAACAGGACAAGCCGAAGTTGAACGGCCACAGGGAATGCTTCCGTCCCCAGGCAATCAGGTCCTGTAATTGCCCCAGGACCACATTGCGACGCACGGCTTCCTCTAGCGCACCGTCGCCGACTCCGTTCATTCCGTCAGCCGACCGGTGAGCGCTCGCCGGCCTGTTGAGCCACCAAGGCATCGCCGCCCTTGCACCTCCGTACGAGACCCCGCTGCGGGGAGGTTCCCCAATCGAGCGCGCCCACCCGCCACAAGTAGGCCAGCGCGATGAACAGAACTACGATGAAGATGAACATTTCTCCGAAGCCGAGCCAGCCGGCCTCTGGAGCCGCCACGGCCCAGGCGAACAGATACACCGCCTCCAGATCGAAGATGACGAACAGCATCGCGATCAGGTAGAACTGCACCGGCAGCCGGATCTGTGCGGAGCCCGTGACGGCGATCCCGGATTCGTAGGGTTCGTCCGTCGCTTGCTCCCGATGCCGCTCACCCAGGAGCGCGGAAATCCCGATCATGCCCGCCGCAATCGCCAAGACCGCGAGAACGTAGACGGCGAAGGGCCAGAAGTGTTCGGTCACCGATGACCTCCTGGAGGAAACGTGGCACGAAGATCGCCGTCTGTCCCACCGTCCTGCGTCGCGGGATCGGACGCGTCGGCCCGCAAGCTCAGGAAGTCAGACCGGCCTCTCGGTTCCTGGACCGGCCGCTTCGATGTGGCTTCTGAGGATCCCGCACACTGTGCAATCCTCGCAGTCTTCCGTCGAGACAAGCTCGGGATCGCCCCTCAATCCATCCACCGGTCACGGCAAGCGGTTCCTCCGTCGCTCTCGGTCGAGCGTCGTGACGCCCCTTACTGACGACTGAGACGGACCAGATACTGAAACGTCGAGGGGTGATGGAGTGTAAGACGACCCCTTCGACTCTGTTGATCCACGCTCGTGAAGATCTGGTTCCAAGAGAAATCCGGCAACCGTTGCGCGAGTTCATCGATCGTGCAGGGTCCTCGACGCTCCAAGTCTTGAAGAATCGCGACCTCGACGGTATTCACATGCGCCATCTCCACCTCCTTCCCAGCTCGCAACGTGTACGGCATCATCCGTGACTGCGGGATGCCGGTCCGAACGAGCCGGTCAGCGGTATCGCTCCGTGACTCAACCAATAGGCGCGCGGTGTCCATCCCAGATGCGAAAGGATCGTTCGACCGCAAGTGAGCAGAGATGCAATTCACGATCCCTTCGACTTCTCCACACGAATTGCGCAGCGAGGGTCGGAACCGTCGGTGAAGTCCTCCGAGCACTCTCGACGCCAGCTTCTCATCGTGTGCTTCGTGCACTTACGCACTGAGCGTCGAGTGCGCCACTGCTCGGTTGCGGATTGAGCAGCATTCATGTCACCCTTCACGTCCTTTTCCTTGGCCTGCTCTGCGGTCTCTTGAGGCGGTGAAACTTCCGCAGATGCGCGATGATCATCTGTTCATCCCCGACAATAATCACGCCGCACGATGAATCGACCAGCGTTGGTGTCTCGTTACGACTGGATATTCGCTTCAGGCGTTCACGCTTGGACTTGTCCTTCGAAACGTTTCTCAAGATACAGTCGATGCCCCATTCCGACATCTTCTGGCGAACCTGAGCGCTGTATTCACACTCTTCAAACTGATACAGTTCCAGCATGCGTTCCTCTCCTCACGACTTCCCTCAAGATTTGCTCTCCTGCACCCTGCCTGGACTCGACGCTCCTACCGTCCGACGTGGCGCGCTTCGATGCGCCACTTTCCTGACGGGCTCCGTCAACCGGATGATCGCTCAACGCGTAGGTCTGGTCGCCAGACGATTGTCCACAATGTCCCAGTTGATATTCCCAAAGAAGGCTTCAATGTACTTTGGTCTGTCCGATGGTTTGTAGTCCAACATGAACGCGTGTTCCCACACATCGAGGACGAGCAACGGAGTGAATCCCGCCACGTTGCCGATCTCATGCAACGTGATCCAATGGTTCGAGAGACGGCCGTTCACCGGATTGCGGTAACAGATCGCCCAACCCACTCCGCGCATTCTGGCAATGCTCGCGAAATCCGTCCGCCAAATTGCATAACTGCCGAAGGTTGTTTCGGCCTCCTTGCGAAATGCCGATGAGCGCTCCGGGTCGCCGGATCCTTGCCGTTTCAGGTTCTCGAAGTAGTATTCGTGCAGCACCATCCCGTTGTATTCAAATCCCAATCGGCGCGTAAGTTCCGAATAGGCGGGCAGTTCTTCCTGGTCCACCGTGCCGTCCTTTAGAAACTCGGCGATCCGCTCGGTGAGCCTATTGGTTTCTCGGACATACCCTCCATACAATTGAAAATGCATCTCCAGCGTCTTGTCCGAGATGCCACTGAGCCCGCTCAAGTTGAACTGCTTTGCTTGATAGCCTTGCGTAATCACCTGGAGGCCTCCAGCGGTAGATGAAGACGGGTATCGAGGCATGACACATTCTCACGCTCCGCGATTCAGCGCGTGCTACAACAAGGTCGTCCGGGATGCATCGCCACGGAGCCAGGAGGCCGGAATGACGCCACTCGTTGCGGTCATCGTGTCATGTGTATAGATTGCAACAGCCGCCGCCCATCCCACAAAACTGGAATTGTCCGTCATACTTTACAGGCAAGAAGATGTCATGATCATGAGGACAGATGGCCCACGTCTCGGATCGCTCAAGATGCCGACCCGCTTGCAGGCACCCATTGAAGCGGTGCAGTATCTCAACGGTTCCTCGACCTTATCGTCCTCACCTGCGTCAGGCTTATCACTCAACGACCCATACGGCGTACCCGCCCGCCTGTTTCAACAGCCGACGCGTGATCCCGCCGAAAAAGAGGCTTTTCAAGCCGGAAACGCCACGGCGGCCGACCACGATGGCCTGATAACCGCCCTTCCTCGCTTCTTCGAGAATGGTCTCGACGATATCTTCGCCATAGCCGAACTTCATTCGGATACGAGAGGCGTGAAAGCCAGTTCGCTCCAGCGTCCGACGAGCCTTCGACAGAATAGGAGATTCCAATCTCTGCTCCTGCTTGTACCAGTCCTTTCGCTCTCTCCTGAGTTGCCTGCCCAACTCTTCTTCACGAGCAGGATCTTCGGATCCTCCATGTTCCCGCAAAACCGGTGGCAGTGGGTTAAGAACGTGAAAGAGCGTCACGGTCACGGCGGGCGTGGACCGCAGTAGCCGCCCCACATGTTGCACCGCCCGCGTGGAATCCTTGGAGCCATCCACCGCAACGAGAATTCGCATCAAGAGGTCGCTCCCATCGGTTGAGCACTGAAGGTCAGCTTGGCTTTTGAATATGTTCCGGTCGGCCCGCCTCTGCAACGGACGCTGAGAGGATGGCGCGAGACAAGCAACTCCAGCTTCATAGTCCACCTCTCCCCGACAGGAAAACGCCCGCGTTCTCTTGTCGGCCTCAGGAGCCCACCCACAGAGCGCGATGGCCTAGAAATCATTTCGAATTGGTGGCGTCCATCGGAACAGGTCTTATACGGCGCCAGCATGTTGCGCTTGCGCGACGACGGAGCAGCCGCCTGGGACGTCGTCTCCAGCATCAGTGCAGCTTTCCGACGTCTGTGGTCCCTATCGGTATCATCCAGTGTGTGATACCTCTTGAGGATCCTACCGATGCATGAATGATGCTCACCGCTTCAAGATCAGGCCGCAAGCAGTCCTTTTCATAATCTCAGATCATGGCCCGAGAGATAGGTTGCCTGCATCAGGCCATTCACCGTTCTCCTCGCGCACTCTCAAGGAAGACAGGAGTGTCGGTCCGAGGGACGTCGTTCTTGGAGAAGTGAAACGAGCTTGAGGGTTGGTCTTGTACATGACTTGCTCAAGGATGTGAGAAGCCATGACACCATCACAATTTGAGGCAATGCCCTTTCAACTCATCAAAGATCCCCACGGAATCCCACCTTATGCAAAACTGTATCCGTCTCAGGCGAGGAGCGATTGAGCCAGGGTCAACGGAAAGTACGGTGCCACTTCCCCATCTCTTCCTGACGAATGGTAAGGCTCGAGGTGGGTTGGTCATTTCCCATTGATAGGACATACGAGGAGTGACTTTGGTACCGTCCACTCTGCAAGCAGGACACCCTGTCCTATTTGGCCCTCGTAGGCATGACGAAAATAATAGACCACAAGCTCTTGATGCTCTGTCTCCTCACGTGATTCGAGCATTTTCGCTCAACGCGCACAGTGTGAAAAGCGAACAACGCGCAGAAGGTTGGTACTCCCCTTAACATCGATCTCGCGTTTGTTCCCTATTCCGTTGGTGGTGAACCTCCTTCCGCGCAAATTCGGAATGTCTCTGTCGCGCATTCAATCGGGACCAAGACTTGCCTGTTTCTCATGTGATCTTGAAAGCAGTGGGGTCCGCCATTCACGAAGCGACGATTCAAGAGCTATCGCAGCGGAAGGCAGACTTCCTGGCGAGGTCGGCACCGCCTTAGGTCGTTCGCCGCCCCTGTGGCTCTTCCACAAGGAGGACTGCCGGCGCGTCGAATTGAGTCTACTGCCGGTCCAAAAAACTCAGGGCATGAGCCTGATCGATGAAGGCGAAGCCATGGGTACCGACAGCCATCTCCAGGTAGCACAACCCACCCGGATTGTTCGAGGCAAGAGAGGTTATGATCAAGCCCAACTGGTACTGACGCAGGATGGAGCACTCAAATTGCAGGTGCGCTGCTTGACAGGGCAGGTCAATGAGTCCATGCCGGCGCATAGCCTGGAAGCCGTCACTTGAGAGAAGCGGACTGTTCAACGTCTACTTTTCTTCATGGAGAATCGGAGGTAGCACCACCGGAGCCATGAGCCACAGCTAAGCCGTCGCCCCGTCACTGAACAAGATAGAACGCATCACCCTATGCAAGACTCACACATTCTTATGGAATGGAGCCGTTTTACCTCAGGGTCGGCGATCGCGAATGTCGTGCGCCCCATGATCCTGGAATCATGGGCCCGTTGCGTTGAGACCGGAATGCGCGCCGAACCCCAGTCGCTCAGCTTCAGACGGGTCAACGATGGCGAACTTGTGCAACGCCTCCAACAGAGCCGCGAGGTGCTAGAGAGAGCGAAGCCGTACCTCCGCCTGATCTCGACGGTCCTTGGATCGATCAAACACGTCGTCTATCTTGTCGATCATCAAGGCATTGTCCTCAAGAGCTGCGGGAATGCTCCCGATCTCCATCGTCGCGTTGGGCTCCTTCCGGGCTATGACTGGTCAGAGCGTGCGATGGGAACCAACGGAGCGGGAACGGCGTTGCTAACGGGCCGGCCTATCGCGGTGATCGGCCCCGAACACTTCATGCGACATCTGCACGACTGCGCCTCCACCGCTGCGCCCGTCCATAATGAGGCCGGAGCCGTGATCGGAGCGCTTGCGATCGTCACCGCCGCAACGGATGCGACGCCGGAACGGCTGAACATCGTCGTGCCATTCGCTTCTGCGATCGAACAAGAATCAGCCTCGATCGCCCGTAGCAAGGAGCTCATGCGGCTCGTCCAAGGCCCATACGCGCTCCTGGAACAGCACATGGCGCCCTTCTCTCCGGTTGGGGCGGCATGCATGAGCAACGAGCCGACCTGCCGAGAGTTGATCGACTCGCTCCCCGCCGCGGTGTATCTCTGCGATGCGAACGGGGTCATTGTTCACTACAACCGTCTCGCCGCCCAGTTATGGGGTCGCGAGCCTCGGTGCGGCGACCCTAGCGAGCGATTCTGCGGGGCCACCACCATATATCTTCCGGATGGAACCCTGCTCACTCACGAGCAGATGCCGACCGCGAGGGTCTTGCGCACCGGCCTCCCTCAGGACAATCGCGAATTGATCCTTGAGCGGGCAAACGGATCGCGCAGAACGGTCTTGGTGAATGCGGTTCCGCTCAAGAACGAGTCGGGAGAAGTCATCGGCGCGATGAACTGCATGTTTGACATTACAGATTGGAAACGCGCGGAAGACGCCGTAAGGAGTCGCGACGCCCGTCTTTCACACATCTTCTCCAGCGTCCCTGTCGTGCTCTACGAAGCCGAAGTGATCGAACCCTTCGGGCGGACTTGGGTCAGCGACAACATCGAAGGCCTCTCCGGTTTTCCCTCCGGACGCTTTATCGAAGATCCCGGGTTTTGGGCATCTCGATTACATCCAGACGACCGCGAACCAGTGCTCCGGACATTCGCCTCGCTCGGGGATCATGAGCGGCTTAGTTCCGAATACCGGTGGCAGCATGCCGACGGTCGATATCGCTGGTTCCTTGATCAGGTCGTCATTCAGCGCGACACCAACGGTCGGCCGACCGCCATTCTCGGGACGCGGCAGGACATGACCGAGCAAAGAGAAACCCGCCACCAGCTTCAGCAGTCGCTGGATCAATTGCGGATGCTCTCCCGCCGGCTCGAATTGGTGAGAGAAGAAGAACAGCGCAGGCTCGCCCGCGAAATTCATGATGAATTGGGAGTCTTGATGACCACGATGAAATTGGACCTCGCCCAGATGACCGGGTTGCTCATCGACGCGGGTCTTGGAACGGCGGCGCCTTCGTTACGACACAAGATCGTCTCGCTCGACAGTACATTGGATCAGACCATCACGGTGGTGCAACGGATCGCCGCCGATCTTCGCCCAGGCGTGTTGGACGATCTTGGTCTGATCGCGGCGATCCAGTGGCAGGCTAAAACATTCCACTCTCGAACCGGTATTCATTGCGACGTGATCGCGGATACGGAGGATCCGCAGATCGATCCCGAACAGGCCACCGCATTGTTTCGTATCTGTCAAGAAGCACTTACGAACGTGGCACGACACGCTCGGGCCACCTCCGTGGTCATCCGCTTCAGCGAAACAGGGGGACAAATCCTCCTCGAGATCGAGGACAATGGGCGAGGCATTCCGTCCGACAAACTGACTGACCGCATGTCGCTGGGTCTGCTCGGCATGCGAGAACGGGCAAGCCTCGGTGGAGGAGAGGTCCATATTTCGGGGAAGCCTGGCAAGGGGACCATTATCATCGTGCGCATGCCAACCGTTTCGGGGCACATGAATGCTGCGCACCAGACCTTGTAGGCCATTATTTTAGGAAGCACCGGTAACCGCCGGTGTCTTGACGATTGGCGGTCACACAGCAGCGAGGGGGCTGATGTATCGCATTCTGGTTGCCGATGATTTCCCGGTCATTCGGGAAGGCGTCACCAAGGTCGTGAGTAAGGTCATGCCGGTGACGATCGGCGAGGCCGCCGATATTCCCGAAATGTTGCGGCTCGTCCGGACTCAAACTTGGGATGTCCTCGTGCTGGACATCAATATGCCGGGAGGGAGCTCGATCGACGCGCTGCGGGAGGTCAAACGCGAATATCCCAAGTTGCCGGTTCTGGTGCTGAGTATGTATCCGGAGGAGCAGTACGCATTGCGGATGTTTAAGGCCGGTGCCAACGGATACCTCACCAAGACGGCGATCCCCGCTGAATTGGTGCAAGCCATCCAGAAGGTGCTCGGTGGCGGCAACTATGTCACCCCGCTGATCGGCGAACAACTGGCCGTGGCCTATGGAGTTCCAGGCATGCATCGCAATCATCTCAGTAATCGCGAGCTGGAGGTCTTGAGGCTGATCGCTTCGGGCAACACATGCACGGAGATCGCCGACGAACTGTCGTTGAGCGTGACGACCATCATCACCTACCGAGCGCGCATTCTCGAGAAGCTTCATCTGAGAAACAACATGGACCTGACGCGATACGCGCTTGAGCAGAAACTGGTCGTCTAGCCCGCATTCTTCACGAGAGGTGGTCACGAAACCGTACAGATGCGACGCGGTGAACCCATTGCATTGGAAGCGCAATGGGTCTCGTGCGAAGAGCCTCAACCTGAAGGGTTGTCGCTATCTGCGAAGCTCCATCCGAAGGGCGAACGAATCACACGCAAGACGGACGAGAGACAAAAGCCACCGGCGGATCTCTTTATCGGCGTCGAGACAGAAGGGCTTCGTCCGATGAGCCGCTGGTTCATACTAAGTGGGGTATGTCCCTCTTCGCTCCTCTCCCGCTCCCGACCGGCTGGACGGCCTTTTTCAACAGGCTCCGGACTATGTTGAGCCCATGGGCGAGCTCCAGCCCGGAGCTCACAGTAGTTTCGTGACAGCCTGCTAGTCGTTCCTCCAGACAGATACCGACCAACGTTGCAGCACGCTGCCACGCTCACGAGGTTTCTTGGGGGTTATGCCAGCCGCCGTCGATAAGCCGATCGGCCTCACGAGGACCCCAGGTGTTCGGCTCGTATTCGTACAACGGCGTCGCCACTCCTAGGATCGGTTCCACCACACGCCAGGCGGCCTCCACGCCGTCTTCGCGTGCGAAAAGCGTGGCGTCGCCCCTGACGGCATCGCCAAGGAGACGTTCGTAGGCATCCATATTGTCCCCGGAGCTATGGTGCGCGACAAGCTCGATGCGCTCTCCCACCATCGCTTCCCCTGGCACCTTGGCCTTGGTGCCCAGGGCGATCAGCACGTCGGGGCTGAGCCGAAAGCGAAAATGGTTCGGTAGCGCCGGTTCGCGCTCGTCCAACACGGGGCAACACGGCCGCTTGAACTCGACCAGCACCTCAGTCGCTGTGACGCGGAGGCACTTGCCGACCCGCACATAGAACGGCACGCCGGCCCACCGATCGCTGTCGATGTGAAACCGGAGTGCCGCGAACGTTTCCACCAGTGAGTCGGGTGCTACGCCGTCCTCCCGTCGATAGCCGCGGAACTGGCCCCGCACAACGTCTGAAGGACCGACCGACCGAATGGTCCGAAAGACCTTCACGCGTTCGCTTCGCATCGCTTCATGCTCGCTCTCGGCGGGCTGCTCCATGGCCAAAGTGGCGATCAACATCAGCATGTGATTCTGCACCACGTCTCGGATTGCTCCCGCCTCTTCATAGAAACGCCCACGACCCTCCACGCCGAAGCGTTCGGCCATCGTGATCTGCACACGTTCGACATGGCTGCGATTCCAACCGGCTTCGAGAAACGGATTAGCGAACCGGAAGTACAGGAGGTTTTGGACCGGCTCTTTTCCAAGGTAGTGATCGATGCGGAAGATGGCTTGCTCCGGGAAATGCGCGCGCAGCGTCTTATTGAGCCTTTGAGCCGACGCCACGTCTCGACCGAAGGGCTTTTCCACAATAACGCGGGCATGAGCGACACAGCCGGACGTTGCCAAACTTTCGATCACCGGCGCGAACAGACTGGGGGGAATGGCCAAATAGTACAGCGGGCGGCTCGCGGCAGCGAGTTCCTTGCGCAGACGGCCAAACGTGCTCGGATCGCGATAGTCGCCATCGACATACCGGAGCAATCCGGACAGCTTGGTGAACGCCGATCCGTCCACACCGCCGGATTTCTCGAGGCTGTCGTGGACGCGCATCTTCAACTGATCGAGATTCCATCCTGACTTCGCTACACCAATGACCGGTATATCAAGCTGGCCGCGACGGACCATGGCCTGTAGGGCAGGGAAAATTTTCTTATGGGCAAGATCGCCGGTGGCGCCGAAAAACACGATCGCATCGGACTTTACAGTCACCATGATCACGCTCCTTTCTCGCCGGCCCGAGATCACATAAGAGTCGAGATCCTAACTCCACACGTCTCCGCCCGGTTTTATGTTGGCTTAGCCCGCATGATTCATGACGGTTCGTTGCCTAGCACCCGGTGCGCATGAAGAGGCAACGGGGACCCGACCGTCGCCGAGCTAGACGGACAAGCACCGGCATGGTGGCACACGCTTTGGGCGCCGTTCGAAGCCCGGCATTCCGGATTCAAGAGGAGGATCGTGGTTTCCAAGTGCTGCGACCAGAGCGTCCGCTCACGCATGCTCTTTCAGATTGCGCTCGAGATAAGACTTTAACGCGAGCGCGTTGTTGTGCTCCTTGTCCTTCGCCCCGTACAGCAACGTGATGGGACCCTTTCGGACCGCCAGAAGGAGCGGACGCCAGGCTTCAGGCTTCTTGTCGAGCTCGGCGAAATACCGGGTTTGGAATTCTTCCCATTTGTTCGGATCGTGATCGAACCATCGGCGCAGCTCCTCGCTCGGCGCCACATCCTTCAACCAGCCGTCCACATGGAGCGAGGTCCGCTTGACTCCCCTTGGCCACAGTCGATCAATCAAGAAACGGACTTCCTGACCATCGGATGGAACCATCTCATATGCTCGTTTCACCTGTATCACAATCTCCCCTCGCTCAGCTTCTTCGATGCCGAGCCCCCGGCCTCGGCGAGAAGCTGACGCTCCTGTCGAATGACCAGGACACCTCTCTCGCTCGTCCGTTCTTTCCGCCGCCCGCCGGTTGGGACTTGGTATCGCCCCGGCCCCGCTTGCCGGACATCGGCATCGCTCCGTTGCCTCAAGTCGAATTCAACCTCTTTCGAACGTCATGCTCATAACGACAACGCCGAGGTTTTCCTGCATCCGCGGGCAGCCAGCACTTCTCAACGTCGAATCACGCCATGAGGCAGGCAACCGGAATGGAGAGATCTGATGGGCCAATCGTCACTATGGCCGATATGGCCGAGAACCGCCGCTTCACCGTGCCGCGGCGACAAGTCCTCGGACGTCCCCCGCACGTGAGGAAAGCAGACAAACCGCAACTGCCCACGCGGCAGTCGTTCGTCAAGGCGCACCACCCTCGAATTGCAATCGTTCTTCTTCCTCTCTCTGTAGCGCGGTGATCATCGAGTCCTGCATCAGTCGATGCATCTCTGCGCGCTCCACTTCCGTCAGACACGTCTTGGCGTCCTGGACGGCTGCCGTCAACAACGTCGAGGCCAGGGACGAAGGACTCTGTGAGAGGACCGATGCCATTGCGACAACCTCCGCGTAGATGCTCTGGTCAAGCTCCAAGACGAGCTGTTTTCCCCGAGGTCGGGTAGCCCCCGGCCCGGTTCCGGAAACGGACCGGATTGTCCGGATCAACGCCGCCACAGGACTGCCGTGCTCGAAGCCAAACATCACCATGTTCAGAAAGCGGTTTTCAAACTCCTTTTTCGCTTCATACACCCAGCGCCCCTGCTTGAGTTCGGTGATGTCTCCCACCGGGACGCGGAGTGCGGACAGGTATGCGGCATGGTCCTGTCCGCCTTCCATCACCCGCCGCCTGTGTTCTTCGTTCGCGCGTTGAAGAGGCCGGCCATGTAAGCCTGCAACGAGGTTATGGCAGGCGATGTGCACCTCCTCCTGGATCGCGTCCACAGTTTGAGGAAGGCCGACCTCCACCGGGGTTGAGGAAGCGCGACTCGGGGTAATGCAGATCCCTGTCGCGAAGACCTTCTCGTATCGCTCGCTTCTTAGGTAGTGATCGACCTTGAGCAACCCATGGGCATCGGTGGGAAGAGCGCTGGCGGCAACGGCAGGGATGCCGCCGAACCGCGGCCAGTAGACACCGAAGACATAGCGAATGTCTTCTCCATTCGTGCTTCCATCATCCCTGTGTCTCGTGATACGGATGCGTTCGTCCGTCACGTCGACGGTTTCGGCGCTTCCGATCCACTGAATGTCATGAGCCGTCAAGGCACGAGTCAGTGGCTCTTGTAAAGCCGAGCCGCCGATACCCAAATGGCCTTGGTAGGGTTCCGGGGTGATGACGGTGATCGGCGCGCGGCGCCTGATCCCGCGCCTCCGAAGATCGGCATCGACGAGAAAGGCGTATTCGTAGACGGAGCCCAGAATCGCCGCGCCGGGCGCCGCGCCGATCACCATGGGTCCGGGGCGACGCACAAACTGTTCGTAGGCCTGCCTAGTCTCCAACGCCTGTTCGAGGGTAAGCACGCTATGGAGCGCTGCGAGACCGGGAACCTCGTGCCATCGAGGAACGGCACCGCAGGCGATTATGATGGCATCGTAGGAGAGTTCCTGGGTCTTATCGACCATGATGCGACTGCGATCGGCGTCGATGGTCGTTACGGCTCCATGTACGAAACCGATTCCGTGCGCCTCTAGGTACGGCTTCATAGGGATGACGATGTCGGCCTCGATGCGCCAACCGACCGCCAGCGCCGGATTGGAAGGGACGAACTGAAAATAGTCTCGGTCTGACACGACGGTGATGCGGGCGTCGGCGCCAAGCCGGCGCTTGAGCTCATAGGCGGCCGGCACGCCGGCGATACCGGCGCCCATCACGATAAGGTCGGGCATGATTACTCTCCGATCCTGCGTCGCGGTCACCCTCGCTACCGCCGGTGCAACCCCGAACGCACCACCTGATACGGCCGCACGAGATAGCCCAGCAGCGCAAACCCACTCCAAATGTGAACCAGCCTGCTGAAGGGAATGAGCGCGAACAGCGTCATCCCCAAAACCAGGTGAACCTGATAGACCAACGGCATGGTCGCCACCAAGGACGCCGCGCCGCCCCGAAACGTGACGATATGACGGGCCCATTGGGACAAGGGAATCAGGTAGCCTCCCGAGAGTTCGCGGGCAGAAAAATATAGAGTGGTGAGGCCGAACAACAGGGTGAGAAGAATCCACACCAGCACGACCAGATCCATCACATGCGTGGTTGCGCGGATCCTCGCATCCGTGACCCGGCGATGAATGAGCAGGAGCAGACCGGCCAAGCAAACAGATCCAAAGAGGCCGCCGCTGATCATGGCCACCAACTGATGCCCGCGCAGACTGATCCCCAGAATTCCAAACACTTCCGGCAGGAGGAGACCGACGAAATGTCCCAGAAAGAGGAACAGCACTCCGACATGAAAAAGATTGCTGCCGAGCCGGAGCGTATTTCGCTTGAGCAGCTCGCTCGAATGGCTCGTCCAGGTATACTGGCCCCGTTCAAAACGCAGCAAACTACCCAGGAGAAACACGGAGCCGGCTAGATAGGGATAAATCTGAAAGAAGAACTCGTGGACATCGCCCATTGCGTCTCATCATCCTCTCGAATCATGTCGAGCATCACCAGATCCGCCAGAGCCAGCGAAGTCACTCGCCGGAGTCCACCGCATTGAACTCCGATCACGGTTGCCTCGCATTGTGGAGAGGATTGGGGTCAGCGCCGAACGGGAAGTCAGCGTCAGAAGAGCCTCGAAAGCGCCGACGTAGGGAGAGCCGGTATCTGCAAGCCGGTGGCGCAGGATCTGTACGACATCGTCGATGTCGGCGAGTCGCCCTTGCGCGTCTTTCGGCGGGATCAGGGACAGGAACTCGAGAAACAGCGGAAGAAAATCCGGCAATTCCCGGCTCGTCGGCTCCAGACCGAACCGTCGGTATTCTTCCACCAGTCGAGCCATCGCCTCACCTCGCTCGCGAGAATCCCCCATCCTGTGCTCGAAGACATGCAGTGAATGAGCGGCATTGCGATCAAACGTCTCGACATAGGCTTCCTGTAGATCGATCAACGGTCCGCGTTCGAGATAGGTGAACAGCCCCTCAAGCCGACGCCCGGCACGCCGGCCTCGTCCGGTCTCGGCGGAGACCATCGCCCGCAACTCACCGACCGACTGGAGCCAGTCCTGTTGGGGATAGGTCAAGAGCAGCGCGATGGCCTTATAGAGCCTCACGGCCTGCGGTTCCCTCTCCGGATGTCATTAACGCTAATGAGTTGCTGATTTGCCCGCCCCTTACCGGCGAACAGACTTGCGCCCGTGACTCCTTCGGAAAATCGACTGTCGGCGGAGAAACCGCAGGAGCCCTGGTCATCGAAGGTGTGCGACAGGGCTTCCTGATGACTGGTAGGGATGACAAATCTGTCTTCATAATCGCCGATCGCGAGATACCGGTACATCTCCATAATCTGAGCTTCGGTCAGGCCTACCAGTTGGATCAAGGACATATCGGCTTGGCCCTCCAGGTCTTTCGTTCGCATGTACCGCCGCATGGCGAGCAATCGATCAACGGCGCGCACGATAGGCTCTTCGTTTCCTGCGGTGAGGAGACTGGCGAGGTATCGTATCGGTATCCGGAGCGAGGAGGTGTGCGGGAGCGGGTCGGTTTCCAGCGGTCCGACCTCGGCTGAATTGACCGCCGGCGAGAGCGGCGGGATGTACCACACCATGGGCAATGTCCGGTATTCGGGATGGAGCGGAAACGCCAGTTGCCACTCGACCGCCAGCTTATAGACTGGAGAGCGCGTGGCCGCCTCCAGCCAATTGTCGGGAAGCCCGTCCTGTTTCGCCTGGGCCTGTACAGCCGGATCATGGGGGTCCAAGAACAGGCCAAGCTGGGCCTCATACAGATCCTGTTCGTGTTCGACGCTCGCCGCTGTTTCGATCCGGTCCGCGTCGTAGAGGATGACGCCCAGGTATCGCAGACGACCGACGCAAGTCTCCGAGCAAATCGTGGGCTGGCCCGATTCGATGCGTGGGTAGCAGAAGGTGCACTTCTCGGCCTTCCCGGTGCTCCAGTTATAGTAGATTTTTTTATAGGGGCACCCGCTGACGCACATCCGCCAGCCGCGACACTTGTCCTGGTCCACGAGCACAATGCCGTCTTCTTCGCGCTTGTAGATCGACCCGGATGGGCACGAGGCAACGCAGGTGGGATTCAAACAATGCTCGCAGAGCCGCGGCAGGTAGAACAGAAAAGTGTTCTCGAACGAGGCCAGAAGGTCCGGATCGAGTCCATCGCAGTTCACGTCTTTGAGCCGTTCCGCCGTCTCGCCTCCGAGATCGTCCTCCCAATTCGGGCCATGCTCAATCTTGTCTTTGACCTCACCGGTAATGATGGACAGAGGTCGGGCGGTGGGCACGGTCGCTCCTTCCGGCGCGTACTGGAGCTGGTCGTAGTCGAACGTGAACGGCTCGTAATAATCGTCGAGCTGCGGCAGGTGGGGATTTGCAAATATGTTGGCCAGGATTCGCCAGCGCGCCCCCTGCTTCGGCTCGATCGTGCCGTCTTGTTTTCGCCGCCATCCGCCCCTCCAGTGTTCTTGGTTCTCCCATTCGTGAGGATAGCCGACGCCAGGCTTGGTTTCGACATTGTTGAACCAGGCGTATTCCACGCCTTCACGAGAGGTCCACACGTTCTTGCAGGTGACGGAGCAGGTGTGGCAGCCGATACACTTATCGAGGTTCATGACCATGGCCACCTGCGCGCGGACTTTCATAAGACCTCCGTTCGTGACCGTCTTGGACCACCTCAACGTTAGCCCGTCGTCGGACCGGCGCTCCATGTGACATGATCGAGCTTCCGCACGACGACCATCTCGTCTCGGTTGGTCCCGACCGTTCCATAGTAGTTGTAGCCATAGGCCAGGTGCGCATAGCCACCGATCATGTGAGTCGGCTTCATCACAATCCTCGTCACGCTGTTGTGAATGCCCCCTCGCCGTCCCGTGGTCGGGGCCAGCGGCATGTTGATGATCTTGTCCTGCGCGTGGTACATCATCGCCACTCCGCGCGGAATCCGTTGGCTGAGGATCGCCCGCGCCACCAGCGCGCCGTTGACGTTGACGACCTCGATCCAATCATTGTCCCGGATACCAACTTCCTTGGCTTCCGTCTCCGACAACCAGACGACGGGACCGCCTCGGGACAAGGTAAGCATCGGACTCGTCTCGCTGTAGGTTGTATGGATTCCCCACTTCTGGTGAGGTGTGATCCAACTGACGATAAGGACGTTCTTTTCATCCTCTCCCCGCCGACGGCTCAGCGCGTCAACGGATCGGGTATCCACGGGCGGCTTGTACGCACAGACCTGCTCGCCGAAGAGGCGCATCCACGGATGATCCTGGTAAAGCTGTTGGCGCCCGGTCAGGGTCCGCCAGGGGATGAGTTCCTGGATGTTGGTATAGTTCCCTGTGTAGGAGACCTTTTCCGACTCGATGCCGCTCCAAGTTGGCGAGGGGATGACCTTCCTGGGCTGGGCCACCAGGTCATCGAATGAGAACGATTCCTCGGCCCGCCCCTCGGCCAGATGTCTGTGCGATCGACCGGTCCGCTGCGAGAGAGCGTCCCAGGCCTTGACCGCGACGCGACCGTTCGTTTCCGGAGCCAACGTCAGGATGGCTTGCGCCGCCTGTCGTGCCGTGTTCAGTTTCGGATAGGACTCTCGCTCGTCCAGGCTCACCTCCCCATTGACCTGGCGCAGCGCTTCGACCTCTTCCCTACTGTCCCATACGATTCCCTTCGCCCCGGTTCCCAGATCGCGCGTTAACGGCCCGAGTCTGATGAATCGATCGTAGGTCTCGCCATAGGGTCGCCTGACCACCGTCATGGTGGGCATCGTCTTGCCGGGGATGGCTTCACAATCTCCTCGCTTCCAGTCATCCGCCCTCATCGGCTGACCGAGCTCGCTCGGTGTATCGTGCAACAGAGGCGTCAGCACCAGGTCCTTTTGCGTGCCAAGGACCGGTCCGGCAAGTTCGGAAAACTTCCTGGCGATTTCTTTGAAAATCTCCCAATCAGACTTGCTCTCCCAGAGGGGATTCACGGCTTCACACAGCGGGTGGATGAAGGGGTGCATGTCCGACGTGTTCAGATCGTCCTTTTCATACCAGGTCGCGCTGGGCAGCACGACATCGGAATACAGGCAGGTCGAGGACATACGAAAATCGAGCGTCACAAGCAGATCGAGCTTTCCTGTGGCAGCCTCATCTTGCCAGACGACTTCGCATGGAAGCGGCGCCTCCTGTTCCTTGAGATCGGGTGCCAGGACGCCGTGGGGAGCACCGAGCAGATGCTTCAAAAAGTATTCATGACCCTTGGCGCTCGATCCGACCAAGTTGGAACGCCAGAGGAAGAGGTTTCGAACAAAATTTTGAGGATGATCGGGATCTTCCGAACCGATCGCGAGCTTGCCGCTTCTGAGCTGCTCGACGGCATACGCGATGGGGTGCGTTCCTGTCGCTTCCGCTTCGCTCACGACATCGAGCGGATTCCTGTTGAGCTGAGGCGCGGAAGGAAGCCAGCCTCTGCGTTCGGCCCGTATGTTCCAATCAATAAGATGTGTGGCATCCGCATCCGGATCGTCCTTGGCCGTCGGCGAGAGAATATCCGCCGGTCGCAGCGTTTCATACCGCCACTGGTCGGTATGGGCATAAAAGAAGGAGGTACCGTTCATGTGTCGAGGCGGCCGGAGCCAATCCAATGCGAACGCCACGGTGGTCCAACCGGCAAGCGGCCGCACTTTTTCCTGTCCGACATAATGAGCCCACCCGCCGCCCGATCGCCCGACGCACCCGCACATGACCAGGATGTTGATGATCGCGCGGTAGACCATGTCGGTGTGGTACCACTGATTGATCCCGTTCCCGACGATGACCAGTGAACGGCCTCGGGTCTTGTCCGCGTTCTCCGCGAACTCACGGGCGAGACGGATGATCTGATGGCGGGGGACGCCCGAATGTTTTTCGGCCCAGGCCGGCGTATAGGGCATGTCCCGATCGTAGTTCTGTGAAGTCTGATCGTCTCCAAGCCCTCGATCGAGACCGTATCCGGCCAGCAGGAGATCATAGGCAGTGACCACGAGGCTCTCGCCATGAACGGTGCTGAGCCGCCGGGCCGGAACCAACCGGTGCATGATGGATGGGTGATCGTCCTCAAAGTAGGGAAAGGCGACCGACACGATCTCGTCGGCCTGCGGCAGTACGCTCAGGGCCGGCACGATCTTGCGTCCGGTCGTCGCGTCGATCAGATCGAGATTCCACCGTCCTTTCTCGCGCCACCGAAAGCCGATGCTGCCGTGAGGCGCGCACAGATGTCCGGTGGCCTCATCCACGATCACCGTCTTCCAGTCCGGATTGTTGGTTTCGCCCAGTTGGCCGTCGAAGTCGGATGCTCGAACAAACCGGCCCGGCTCATATCCGTCGCCGGCGGGGCGCAGGAAGACCAACATGGGCATGTCGCTGTACTGGCGGCAGTAGTCCAGAAAGTAGGGACTGCGGGCGGTCAGATGAAATTCCTTCAGGATGACATGGCCGAGCGCCAGGGCCAACGCGGCATCGGTGCCTCGGCGGGGAGCCAACCAAAGATCCGCAAACTTCACGTATTCCGCGAAGTCCGGAGCCACGGCGACGGTCTTGGCGCCTTTGTATCGGGCAGCCGTATAGAAATGTGCATCGGGAGTCCGCGTCTGCGGAATGTTCGATCCCCAGACGACAATGTAGGAGGAGTTGTACCAGTCGGCAGCCTCGCACACGTCGGTCTGCTCGCCCCAGACCTGGGGTGATGACGGCGGTAAGTCAGCGTACCAGTCGTAAAACGACGGGATCACCCCGCCGATCAAGGAGAGATACCGGCTACCTGCCGCAAAACTCACCATCGACATCGCGGGGATGGGAGAAAACCCCGCGATGCGGTCCGGACCGTACCGCCGGATCGTATAGACATTGGCCGCCGCGATCAGTTCCGTGACCTCGTCCCACGACGCGCGCACGAAGCCGCCCTGTCCTCGGATCGACGTGTAGTGCCCGCGTTTTTGCGCGTCCTCAACGATCGATGTCCAGGCTTCGACCGGTGGCAGTGCTTTCCGAGCATCACGCCACAAGGCCATCAAGCGTCCTCGCACCAACGGATACTTGACGCGTTGCGCGCTGTAGACGTACCAGGAATAGCTCGCACCCCTGGGGCATCCGCGAGGTTCATGATTCGGCAGATCGGCGCGGGTCCGAGGGTAGTCCGTCTCCTGGGTCTCCCACGTGATCAAGCCGTTCTTCACGTAAATTTTCCAGCTACATGAACCGGTACAGTTGACCCCGTGCGTGGACCGCACCACCTTGTCGTGATTCCAGCGATCACGATAGGCGTTCTCCCATGTGCGATCCTCTCGCCTGACGACCCCGTGTTTCCCTGCAAACGTCTCAAGGTTTTCACGGAAGAATAAGAGCCGGTCGAGGAAGTGACTCACGCTTGACTCCTACGACACATGACTAAAGGACGGTCGACCTGGCTTACGCATGAGCAGACATTCGACGGTGTGCAATGACAGTACCAAGATACCGAAATCGAGAAGCGAGCGTAATTGTCACTATCAGTCGCCGCCGTTCTCTGACGAATCGATCGTTTCCGCACGGTTTGCACAGTGTGGTATGGCCGTAAAGAAGACGACTGATTACACCCCTCTTGGTCATACGCGTGCGGAGTTTCACGATGGCGAACGTGGATTCAATCGGATTGGCGCTCTGGACGGGCTTCCAGTGCGCTGCGGGAAGTCGAAGTGGAGTAGGAGGCGCGGCACGTCCGCGAGGAGCGTCTTGACAGCCTTCGGATACTTCGTCTTGTAGTCCTGGCGAATCGTGTCAAAACACGAGGGTCCAGCCCTCGCGTTGAGCCTCTTCGCGCGTGTAGGCCACGCCGTGCACTTTCAAGCCCTGCGCGTCCAGCAAGGTGATGATGCCGCCGTCGTTTCCCAATTGCACGGTTGGCGAGAGGGAAATCTGGACGGTTGCGCCGGGGTCAAGGGTGCCTCCCAGGACATGCTTGCGCTTGAGCTTGTCGGCTATGGCCCACCCGTTCAGGGTGATCCGCTGAGGGGTCGTATTCAACAGCGTGACCGTTTCGTTCTCCGGTGATGGACCGGCCGGATTGACCAGCGCGGCAATGATACGGACCGTATGATCCGGCTGTTCTCCTTCGATGCGATGACCCGTTCGGTCATCGCTGTGCCAGAGTTGTGACTGGAACTTGAGAAAGATCGCCACCCACTGGCTGCGAGAGGGGAACTGAATCAGTACCGCGCCGTCTTGCCACACGCCATCATCGTCTCGGAAGGCATCGGAGTTCGCTTGGTTCATGTGAATATCGTGGATGCCATTGCCCGGCTTGAAGCCGAAATACGCGTCCTTCTTCTCTGTCTCCGGCCCCCATCTCTCACCGAATACGTAGATGACCGCTTCTTCCTCCGCCATCGCTTTCAGCACGTACCGATCAAACATCTCGTTCAAGTCGTTGTCGGGTCCTGGGAGATTAAATGGAAGCGGTTTCATCCTCGTCCGATCGAAGAGGTTGCCGCGGATGAAGTCGAGGGGCAGGCCTCCAGGCCGACTCTGAAGCGAAGTGAACCCGAGCGGAAGACTCGATAATCCCGTGGTGATGGGGTGATGGAAGGCATCATCAACGAGGTATTCCAGTTCCGACGGACTTTCCTTGGACTTGACATTCACTGCAATACGATAGTCCGAAGTCTCATCAATGAGGTGAATCTGATAGTGAGGACTGCTCCCCTGACCGAGTATTCGGCGAATGGGGCGTCCCTTCAACACGCCATAGCGCTTCAGCGGCATACGTGTCTCCTTTGCCCCGAGGCCACGCCAGCAACGTAGCCCCTCCCGTATTTCATCCTACGAACCCTATGTCTTCCTCTCATGGAGTGCATGAAGCAAGGGGCGTGCCTTCCTGATTCGGACCTGGCTTCAATTGTTTCAAATAGATCAGTCGAGGACAGTGACCCTGCCGGCGGCTGCTGACGCACCCGAAAGGATACAGGCGTATCTATCTCGATACTGATCAATTCTTCACGGGCGACAGAGGTCAAAGAAGAAGGTTCCCGGCATCTTTCCTACTGTCCTACATGGCGACCCCAAGACATACCTTGGCTCAAGCGGTGATGCCTGATTAGATAGGCGTAGATGAACTTTGAGCGATCGGTTAATCCCAAGCTCGCGAATATGTACAACCGGTAGTTGGTCATGCGATACGGATGACGGGTTCGATGTGGCTGCTCGAACGCTTGACTACTTGTCTCAGGAGCTCCAGGTCGTTCTGGATGGATCGGAACAGGCCAATCGCAAGCACAAAACCCCCAAGCCCGCCTAGGCCGAGCATGCCCAGCAAGGTTGAATGTCTCGTCGAGCCGGCTAGCGGGCTGAGCGTGAGCCCCAGCGTGATCGCCAGCATCGGCAGCACGCCGGCGAGCAGCAGATAACGCCATATCCAGCGGCGCAGCCGTTCGAGCGCGGCTCCATCCTGCGAGGTGGTCGAGCCGGGTCGGACCAGAGGCAAGTAGAGCACGCGTGTGCACAGCCATGTCACGCCGAGGAACGGGTAAGTCGCTGCAATCATGCCGCAGATGGCCAGCGAGGCGATGAAATAGACGTAGTTGCGCGGTTCCAATACACCGATCATCAACGGATACACAGGACCCAGTATGACCCAAAGGGTGCTCCCGATGATTGCGGCGAAGTGGCCGAGCTTCAGGCACCGCTCGCGCGTGAATCCCAGCGTAGCCACGGGCACCACCGCATCTCTTCGCAACTGCCGCAGCACACGAGCCACCGGCCAGGCCAGCCACACGAACAGCCCCAATCCCACCGGAAAGCTGACACCGTTGCAGATCAGCGCGGCGCTCTGAAAGAGGCGTTCCACCTGCGCCATCCCCCGTTCCTGCATCGGGAGGACGATCACCTGCCAGTTATAAATGAAGTTAAACCAGGCTGCCAGGATATTGGGCAGGGAGGCAACGAACAACATGGCCAAAATCGGAAAACGGGAGGTCGCATGGCGCCAGCCACGTGGTGCCGGGCCGAGTCCTTCGGCCGCTTGAGTCAATTCCCGCAGCGGCTGCATGCGCTCGATCACGTCCCGATAATTGGGCCGGATCGACTCGATCGCCTCGAAGCGGTGAAGCGCGTCCTCCCATTGCCCCATAGACTGTACAGTCAGCGCCTCCGCATACCACCGTGACAGCTTCGGTTCGTCCGTCACGTGTTCAATGGCCTGGAAGAGTCTATCGACATCTTCGTCCCAACGTACATGAGAAAGCGGTACTCCCTGCAATCGTGCGAGCGGTCTCAGGTCAACTGGGAGGTCATCCTCGGAGGGCATTGTCGCGCCCTCTATCAAAACAGGTATGGTGGGGATGCTGTGTCCAAGAGCGTGGGCGATCTCGAGACGCACGAAATCGTTCGGAACGTCAAGTCGGCGCTGACTGAAACGGTCAGTCACCGTGAGCCATTTTGGTCCTATGATGACAAGCAGCACCTCGCAATTGGTGAGGGCGTTTTCGATAATGCTCGTGAAGTCACTGCCTGCTTCAATGTCCTCCACGTCCAGGAAAACTTGCCGGTCACCGAACTTGTGTTTCATCTCGCTCCGCAGAGCTCGAACAAAGCCGGGGTTATCGCGCCTGTAGCTGATAAAGATGTGTCCCATGGCTGCGTGCTTGTGGAGTCAGACCCCTGAGCCAAAGGCTGGAAGTATCGTCTGCTGATGCCGCTGACGGCACAAATGAGCAGTTTAGTTTATGTTGTTCTTACTATCGTCGCAACTCCTGCGCCGGTCAATCCCACTGCGAAACCGTCTCCACCGTGGCTCGTGCCCGATTGCCGTCATCAAGAGGGTTCGGGGGAGATCAAGAAAGGGATCCTGACCGCTTTCCCAGGCTGCCCGCTTCGCCTCGGCTCGATTCCGAGCCCCTGTTCTGTCACGGAATATCTAAGGGTCAGTGGGAAGAATTAGACGGAGAAGGTTCTTGGTGTGACTTAGCCGACCGCCGCAGGGTTCAGCATCGCCTGCTTGAGAGAGGAAACAAACGTTCCAACCGAGGCCACGAGGCTGGGATCCTGTTGGTGTGTCGCAATCTGCTTGACGATCGCGCTTCCGACGATGACCCCATCGGCCACGGCCGCAATGCGCGCCGCATCCTGAGGAGTAGCCACACCGAACCCGACGGAGATCGGCACGCGGGTGAGCTTTCGAATCCGCTTCACATTCTCCTCGACATTGGTCAAATCGGTCAGCTTGGCGCCGGTGATGCCGGTCAGCGAGACATAGTAGATGAAGCCCTTGGAGGCTTTGCCCACCGAGGCCCGCCTCGACGGAGTGCTGGTCGGAGCCAAGAGAAAGATCACGTCGAGGCCTGCTTGCTCGGCCCGGTCCTTCACGGGTCCGGATTCCTCCAGAGGCATATCCGGAACGATCAACCCGTCCACCCCCGCCTGAACCGCGTCTCGGCAAAACTCCTGCTCGCCGTAGGCATGGATCGTATTGTAGTAGGCCATCAGGACAAGGGGTATTTGAGTCTGCCGCCGCAGGCCGGCGACCATCGTCAGGATGCGCCTCAACGACGTCCCGCACCGTAGCGCGCGCTCGGCCGCCTGTTGGATCACGGATCCATCCGCAATCGGGTCCGAGAACGGGACACCAAGCTCGATGACATCGGCGCCGGATCGCTCCAACCCCAACACGAGTTGCTCCGTGTCTGGAAGCGAAGGATCTCCGGCCATCAAATAGGCGATGAGGGCCTTCTCCCCTCGCTGCTTCAACTCCTCGAACCGAAGATCCAGACGGTTCGTCACAGCGTCACCCCCCGCAAGCGAGCCACCTGTTGCACATCCTTGTCGCCACGACCGGAGAGATTCACGATCACGATCTGGTTTTTTTTCAGGTTCGGCGCCACCTTCATGGCTTCGGCTAGGGCGTGGGCGCTTTCCAGCGCCGGCACGATACCCTCCTCGTGGGCCAGAACGTCGAACGCCGCCAAGGCTTCCTCATCCGTCGCCGAGGTATATTGGACACGCTGCGCATCGTGATAGAAGGCATGTTCGGGTCCCACTGCCGCATAGTCCAATCCGGCGGAGACCGAATGAGTCAAATTGATCTGCCCGTTCTCATCCTGCAGGAGGTAGGTCATGGTCCCCTGCAAGACGCCCGGTTTGCCGCCCGAGAATCGCGCCGCATGTTTGCCGCTGGAAAGCCCTTCTCCTCCGGCCTCCACACCGATCATCTTGACGCGACGGTCGCCGAGAAAGGAATGGAAGAGCCCGATCGAATTGCTCCCCCCTCCCACACAGGCGATTAAATAGTCCGGCAAGCGTCTCTCGACGGCCAGAATCTGCCTTCTCGCCTCCCGGCCGATCACCGTCTGAAAATCACGGATCATCATCGGATAGGGATGCGCACCCAAGACCGATCCGAGAATGTAATGGGTATTCCGCACATTGGTGGTCCAATCCCTCATGGCCTCACTGATGGCGTCCTTCAGCGTCCGGCTACCTGTGTCTACGCCGGTCACTGTGGCGCCGAGGAGGCGCATCCTGAAGACATTCAGCGCCTGCCGCTGCATGTCCTCCGTTCCCATATAGATTTCGCATTGGAGCCCGAACATGGCTGCCACCGTTGCCGTAGCCACCCCGTGTTGGCCGGCCCCGGTTTCGGCGATGACTCGCGGCTTCTTCATCCGCTTGGCCAGCAATCCCTGGCCGATCGCATTGTTGATCTTGTGCGCGCCCGTATGACAGAGATCCTCCCGCTTCAGGTAGATCTTGGCCCCGCCCAATTTTTTCGTGAGCCGACCAGCATAATAAAGCGGCGTCGGACGCCCGACATAGTCCTTGAGATACTGTTGGAATTCCGCTTGAAAGCGCCGGTCGCGCTTGGCCCGTTCATACTCGGCATTGAGCTCCAGCAAGGCCGGCATGAGCGTCTCGGGTACGTACCGTCCGCCGTAGGGTCCGAACCGACCGCGGGTATCAGGTAAGATTGGCATGGATTTTCTCATTCGGATTCAGAGGAGAGTATAGCCACGCCTCTTAAACGGATACAAGCCTCGCCGCCTGCACGAAAGCTCGCAGGCGCGCATGATCCTTTTTCCCCGGTGACGATTCGACTCCGCTGCTGACATCCACCCCATAGGGCCGGACCGCCGTGATCGCGTCCGCCACATTCTCCGGCGTCAGACCGCCCGCCAACAGGATTCTACAGGTTGTAGCGATCTCCGCCGCCAGACTCCAGTCGGCAAGGGTACCGGTCCCGCCGTAGGCGTGATCCGAACAGGCATCGAGCACAAAGCCCCGCACTCCGGCTCGGCCCTGATATTCTGCGACGGCCAGAGCGGAAACCCGATCCTTCACGCGGAGCGCCTTCAGGAGCGGTCGGCCCACCTGTTCGCAATAGGCACTCGACTCGTCGCCGTGAAGCTGCGCCATCGCGAGGCCGCATGCATCCAACGTGTCGCGCACCCTCTCCACGCTTTCGTTGACGAACACGCCGACGGGCAAGACAAACGGAGGCAAGGCCTTGACGATCGCGCCCGCCGTATGAGGATCGATATAGCGAGGACTCTTGCGGTAGAACAGGAAGCCGACCGCGTCAGCCCCGGCCTCGACTGCAGCCAGCGCGTCGTCAAGATTGGTCAGGCCGCAAATTTTGACCTTGATGCGTTCCATCAGAATCTAGTCCACATTATTCATGGCACTTCGTGACGTTTCACCCGTTGCAATTTCAGAGCAACGGGTACCCGAAGACGCCCGCGGCGATTGCTCAGAATATCGGTCAGGGCGCACACACGGCCTTGCTGCGATGTTGGCCGTAGAAATCCCGGTACTCCCACTGGCAGGCCAACCCGTTTTGATCGAACGTGATGGTCATGTTTTCCGTTCGGCCGCCCTCCCCCTGCTGACTCCATTCGCAGACCTCGGTCCCGTTCTGGAACGCATAGCAGCGCGTCGGCAAGCCCAACTCGCGAACCCGGTCGTCCTTGTGGGCTCCCAGCCACTTGTCCCATTTGGCGCTGGCCTCCTTGACCTCGCCTCCGGCACAGCCAAGCAGGAGCACCGCCGTCATGGCGCTCATCGTAAACGTGACTGCGTGTCGTGTCATGCCCGCATCGCTCCTTTCCCCGTCAGACACTCTGCGATGGTCCGTCCACCCCCAACAGTTCCTTCACCTTGGCGTCGGTGTCGTCCGCCCGGATCAAAGATTCTCCCACCAGCATCGCATGCACCCCGGCTTCAACCAGGCGCAGAACGTCGTCGCGCTTGTGGATGCCGCTCTCGCTGACGATGAGCTTGCCGGACGGAATGCGCTTCGCCAGACGGTAGGTGACGGCCAAGTCGGTCGCAAAAGTTCGGAGGTCCCGGTTGTTGATGCCGATCAACCTGGCGGCCGGAATCCATTCCAGAACCGTATCCAATTCCCGCTCGTGATGGGTTTCGAACAGAACATCCATGCTCAGCTCGCCGGCGAGCTCGTGAAAGTCGATGAGCTGTTGCCGGTCGAGCGCCGCGACGATCAGGAGCACCGCATCAGCCCCATAGGCGCGTGCCTCGAAAAATTGCACGTCACCGACCATGAACTCTTTGTTCAACGCCGGAAGTCGGACCTTCTCTTTGACGGACCGGAGATCGTTCAAGCTGCCTTGAAAGAACTCCTGGTCGGTCAAGACAGAGAGGCCGGCGGCACCGCTGCGCCGATACGCCTCCGCGAGCGCGGCCGGATCAAAAGTCTCCTCGAATTCCGGTCTGAGAAGTCCGAGACTCGGCGAGGCCTTTTTCACCTCTGCGATTAAAGCGGGGCTTGCCGCGGTGTGTCTAGCCCTTAACGTGTCGACGAAACCGAGAGGGGGGACGGCATCGCGGATTTTTGCCTTCAGCTCGGACAGGTAGCCGCGGCTCTGTTTATGTCGAAGCTGCGCTCGCTTGTGCTCCAGAATCCGATCGAGAATCATGCGGACCGCTCCTGTTGCGTGAACCGGATGAGTTTTTCCAGTTTCTCCGCCGCGGCACCGCTGTCGATGACCTTCGCCGCCTGCTGGTATCCCTCATGGAGGTTCTTGGCAAGCCCTCCCGCCACCAAGGCCGGTGCCGCGTTGAGGCAGACCACATCGCGTTTGGGACCGCGTCTTCCCTGGAGGATGTCACGGACAATTCTCGCGTTGTCCTCGGCCATCCCCCCGGTCAGTTCCTTGAGTGGGACACGGGTCAACCCAAAGTCTTTCGGCTCGACGAAATAACTCGACACCACGCCCCGTTTACCTTCCGCGACTCTGGTCCGGTCCGTCACGCTGATTTCGTCCAGCCCGTCCATTCCGTGCACCACGAAGCAATGTTGTGCCCCAAGGTGGACCAGCACTCGGCAGAGCATATCGGTCAGCCGTTCGTCATACACTCCGACCACCTGGACCGTCGCGCCGGCGGGATTGGTCAGCGGGCCCAGGATATTCAGAAGCGTTCGGACGCCTAGGTCCTGTCGCGGTCCGGCGCAATGTTTCATAGCCTCGTGATACAGGGGAGCAAAGAGAAAGCCGATACCCACCTCATCGATGCAGGCGGCGATCCGGTCCGGGGCGAGATCGATCCTAACTCCCAGTGCCGCCAGCACATCTGCACTCCCGCATTTGGACGACACCGACCGATTGCCATGCTTGGCCACCGTGAGGCCGGCTCCTGCCGCCACGAATGCGGCAGTGGTTGAAATATTGAACGTGTGCGAGCGATCGCCCCCTGTGCCGCAGGTGTCCAATACCCCTTTGACGCCGATCCGGACGCGCGTGGCCTTGGCCCTCATCGCGCGCACCGCGCCGGCGATCTCTTCCATGGTTTCACCCTTGACCCGAAGCCCCATCAGAAACCCGGAAACCTGGGCGGGGGTCGCCTGCCCCTCCATGATTTCCAGCATGACCTCCTCCGTTTCCTTTTCTGAGAGGTCGCCGCGGTCCGCAAGCTTGGCGATGGCTGCTTTGATCATGTCCGGGTCACCGGCTGGGAGGAAGACATGGGGCGGGCTTACAACTTCAGAAAATTCCGGAGGAGGTCCTTGCCGGAGATCGTGAGGATCGATTCCGGGTGGAACTGCACACCCTCGACCCCCAACGTCCTGTGCCGCATCCCCATGATTTCGCCCTCCGCGGTTTCGGCGGTGATCTCAAGACAAGCGGGCAGGTTTGTCCGGTTCACGATGAGGGAATGGTAACGGGTGGCTTCAAAGGGATTGGGAAGACCGCGGTAAATCGATTTTCCATCATGCTGCACCAAGGATGTCTTCCCGTGCATCAGCCGTGGGGCCCGGATGACCTCGCCTCCGTAAGCGACTGCCAAGGATTGATGACCCAGACAGACGCCGAGCAACGGCAGCAGGCCGGAGAACCGGCGGATGGTCTCGATCGACACGCCCGCCTCCTTCGGTGTACAGGGGCCCGGCGAAATGACGATGCGGGCCGGCTTGAGCTTCTCGATCTCTTCGACCGTTATCTTGTCGTTCCGATAAACCTGGACCTCTTCGCCGAGCTCGCCGAAGTATTGCACCAGGTTATACGTAAATGAATCGTAGTTGTCGATCATCAAGAGCATGGTTGAACTCGCCATTCGTCAACAATCACTCGCCGTTCGAACAGCCGAACAGCAGATTCGTCTCCGCCGCATGACGATTGACGCGTGACCATTGACGCCGTTCTCATTCCAATCCCCGCTCCGCCATCTCGATCGCCTTCATCATGGCCCGTGCCTTATTGCAGGTCTCCTGATATTCGTGCTCCGGCTGCGAATCAGCCACGATACCCGCTCCAGCCTGGATGTAGGCCTGCCGGCCCTTCAGCACCACAGTGCGGATGTTGATGCACATGTCCATGTTCCCGCCGAAGCTGAAATAGCCGACGGCTCCGGCGTAGGGGCCGCGCCTGGTCGGTTCGAGCTCCTCGATGATCTGCATGGCCCGAATCTTTGGCGCGCCCGACACAGTCCCGGCGGGGAAGCAGGCGCGAAAGACGTCGTAGGCGTCTTTTCCATCCTGAAGCTGCCCTCGGACGTGCGACACAATGTGCATGACGTGGGAGTACCGCTCCACCTGCATCAGCGATTCCACGGTCACCGAACCCTGGACCGCGACACGCCCGACATCGTTCCGGCCCAGATCCACCAGCATGACGTGCTCCGCACGCTCCTTTTCGTCCCGTAGCAGCTCCCGCTCCAGCTCACGGTCCTCCTCCGTGGACTTGCCTCTGCGTCTCGTTCCAGCGATGGGCCGGACCGCGATGTGCCCGTCCTCGCAGCGCACGAGGATTTCAGGGGAAGAGCCCACCAACTCGACCTCGCCGATGCGGAGATAATACATGTAGGGAGACGGATTGATCGCGCGTAAGGCGCGGTACAACTCAAAAGGCTTGGTCTGTAAATGAGTTTCCCACCGTTGCGAGACGACCCCCTGTACGATATCGCCGGCTTGAATATAGTCTTTGGTGCGGACCACGAGTTTTTCGAAGTCGGCACGGCTCAAGTTCGGCGTGAAGCTGATCGGCGTACGGCGGGTTTTGGGCTGGTCGCGTCTGAGCGGACGTCGCAGCCGCGCGATGATTCCTTCGATTCGAGCCGTGGCGTCCTTGTAGGCATCTCGAACGACCGATTCCTTGGCCGAATCCACATGGGCATTCGCCACGACTTTGATCGTCTGTGTGACTCGATCGAAGATGACCAGCGTATCCGTAATCAGAAACGCGAAGTCGGGGACCTCGATGCCCTCCTTGCGCCTGAACCCAATGTCTTCGAAACAACGGACGGTATCATAGCCGACGTAGCCCACGGCGCCGCCCACGAACCGAGGCAACCCGGAGACGGTTACAGGACGATAGGCGGCCATATATTCCCGGAGCCTGGCCAGCGGATCTCCGTTGGCCGGAATGCGGCGTGTCAGTTTACCCTGTCGGACGATCAGGTCGTCGCGATCCTGGACGATGGTCACCGGCGAGCCGGATCCGAGAAACGAGTAGCGCCCCCAATGCTCACCGCCCTCGACGCTCTCCAGGAGGTAGGCGGAGGGGCCGTGGTCGATCTTGGCAAAGGCTGATACGGGCGTTTCGAAATCGGCGAGAATTTCCCGATAGAGCGGGATCAGGTTACCCTGTCGCGCCACGGTCCGGAATTCGTCGAGACTGAGTGAATAGGGCGCTTTCTGCATACCTCGACCATTGTGTGATGTGACGGCGCTATTCCATGCCGACGATGAGTTTCTGTCCGACTTCGATAATATCGTCCTGGAGACGATTCCATTCGCGGATCTTCGCCACAGACGTCCCGTATTTGCGGCTCAAGCGGAAGACGGTATCGCCGGGCTTGACCACATGCTGGACCGTCTTGCGGTCCGTCATGGCCAGCGCGCCGTCGGTCATCAAGGGGTCGGGGATCTCCGGTGCTTTGGCCATTGATTCCTCTAACGGAGGAAGCATCTCGGCAGGTTTGGCCTTGCTCAGAGTCTGCGACGGGATCCGTTTCATCTGCGACTGAGCCTTTTCCTGCAAGGCCATCGCCTCCCGCAATGAATCCGTCTCTTCCTGAGTCCGGGCCAATTGTTCGCGAACCGCCTGAACCTGCGCGCTCAGCTCGCGGTTGCGTGCCTCATAATCGGCCGCGTCCCGCTTCACTCGCTTGACCTCACTATCGAGTTCGGCCGTCCGCTTTTCCTCCTGGGCCAGCAGGCGCTGAAAATTCAAGCTCCGCGCCTTTTCCGCCTCGTAGGTCTCCTTGAATACGCACCCAGTGGTTGCCAGGAACAGACCCGTCATCATCAGGGCGCATCCGATCTTGATTACTGCCATGCGAGCACCTGTCCTTTCTCTGATGTCCTCCACCGCATCACGGTTGAGAGGATCGCTACAGAATAGTGGGCGGATCGTCGAAAGTCAAAGCGATGAGCGCGGTCCCGCCATCGTCCTAGCCCGTTTGACCCCTCGCAGCCCCTATGGTACGGTCCCAACCGTCAGCCCTCGAACAAGCCCATGTTTCCTCGCTTCATAATCATCTAGGGAAGGTCTGAATAATTCCCAATTTCGATTGGTAGGTGTACAAAAGACGGGAAATCTGGCGGATCGCGGCCTAGGATTTTGAATTGATCAGACCTTCCCTAGCCTGATGACCGTATCGAACGACCGCACACGAATCGTTGAAGGCGTCACCCTTCATCTGGCCCAACCCCTGTTCCGCGAACAGCAGTGGATCGGCGAGCGGGACGTCCTGAAACAACTGCTGGCCTGTTGGCTGGTCGTGGATCCGAAAGACCTGCCCCTGTCTCCGCGGCTGACGGGACCGCCCGGCATCGGCAAGACCACGCTTGCTATGAGCGCGGCCAAAGAACGCAAGCAGCAGGTCTTCGTGTACCAGTGTACGGCTGACACGAGGCCGGAGGACTTGTTGGTGACGCCGGTCCTGGCGGAGTCCGGCGCCATCGCGTACCATGCCTCTCCCCTCGTGACCGCCATGCTCATCGGAGCCGTCTGCGTGTTGGATGAAGGCAACCGGATGAACGAGAAGAGCTGGGCTTCGCTCGCACCATTACTCGATCACCGCCGCTGCGTCGAATCGATCGTGGCGGGGATCCTGATCCCGGCACACGACGACTTCCGTTGTTGCGTGACCATGAACGAGGACGCATCCACCTACGAGGTACCGGATTATATCCTCTCCCGTCTGCAACCGACGTTGCGGTTGGGATTTCCCCGCCGTGAGGATGAGTTGGCCATCCTCCGATACCATCTGCCGTTCGCACCGGCTGATCTTCTGTCGATGACTGTGGATTTCTTGCAGCAGGCCCATCACTTGAATCTGGAATACTCCGTCCGAGACGGCATCCATCTGCTGCAATACGCGATCAAGCGCCTGGCTCAGGATCCCGGCCATCCCCTGTCCAAGGATGCGGCTTGGAGCGAAGCCCTCGTGATGGTCCTGGGCGAGGACGCCCGTGACCTGCAAGGGCAGGCCAAGCGGCGGCACCGCGCACTGGGCGAACAACCACTGCCCCGCGGCATGGGAGACTTCTTCTTCGAGAGCGACGACCCCCTGCACCCTGATCGATAAGTCCGTCCGATGTCTTTCGCGAGCGATACGACCGAGCGGGCGTTACGCCTCTCTGGCAGGATCACGCTGCTCCCCCTCGTGCATGGCAGCGGCGATATGGCTCAGGAAGTCCGGGAAACCCTGATCATGCGCCGGTGGGATTGTCTCGCCGTTCCGCTGCCCCCTTCCGCGGCGGATGCCGTAGAGACCGGCCTTTCCGAATTGCCTGCCGTTCATCTGGCAGTTGTCGAAGAGCCCCTTGGAGACGCGGGAACGGCCGACGCCTTCGGGTCAGCCGTCAGTTTCATCCCGATCGATCCTTGTCAGGGCGTCGTCATGGGGCTCCGCGTCGCGATCGGCGAAGGGATTCCCTGCGAGTACATCGATCGGGAGGTGACGATTTTTGAGCCCGAATCGATAGCGGCTCCGGATCCCTATGCGCTCAAGACCGTGTCGCTCGCGGCCTATGCCGCCTCATTGGTGGCGGTATCGCCCAGACCGGAGCCGGGCAGCCAGCGGGCGCAGCGGATTGCCTGGATGGCCTTTCGACTGCACGAACTGGAACTTGAGTACAGCGATATGCTCTGCCTCTGCTCGGTGGCCGACTGGCCGTGGCTGCGAGAGGCCTATCTGGAGCGGAGCCCCTACCTCCCTCCGGAAGCTCCGACCACGACATGGACGGTGCATCCCGTCTCGCAGGATACGTTGTATTTTGTGCTGGGTGAACTGCCCTTCCTCACCGAATTGTACGAGCGGCGCCGAGCCGATATGCGCTCCGACCGCCACCTCGCGATTGATGGGTTGAAGGAACTCTTGCTGGAAACGAGGTCCCGCTGGATGGCCTCCAGACCGGCCGGGGTCGAGACGGTCACCAATTGGGTCACGCCGCAACTTCTTCAAGTCTATCTGCAATATGTCCGCAACCTGGCCCTGCTCGATCGACGGTTGACGCCGGACCTGTACACCCTCGTGCTCGCAGCCAAACAGATCGCCGGCGATGAGTTCGCCATCCAACTGCTGGAGACTGCGAAGCACTATGCGTTCCAATCGGAATCAGAGACAAGGTGGCGCGGCAGCATCGACGCAGGCATCGACCGCCTCATCCTGCCTGACGGACGCCTCGCGAAGGCCAAGAATCGACTGGCAGGGATGCCGTTGATCTGGCGAAGCCTGTCGCTTCGTCCGGTTCCCAAGCAGATCGACAGCCGCCGGTGGGGCTTGCGCTGGGATCCCTTTCGCCAATGCTCTTGGCCTCCGGAAGATCAAAAGATTGAAAGTTTCGCCAGCCATGTCCGTGACCAGGCCCGAGCTCTCATGGGAGCCGACCTAGCCAAGGTTGATAAGTTCACCACCTCCTTGAAGGATGGCATTGATCTCCGGGAAAGCCTGAGAAATTGGACCAGTCGCCGCGGGCATAGCGGCGGCGCCGCCATGGTCCATGCTCCACGGCCAAACCGACAGGCTGGACATCGCACCGCCGACCCTGCCTCAGGCCGGATCCAATCGGCGCCGGCCATCCTCTCGTCACAACCGGATCAACTGCATCGACCGGATCACCCGCATCGGATGGACATCTACGTCAAAGAAGTACCGCCAGCTCGCGGGCAAGTGGAAATCGTCGTCTTTCTCTTCGCGACGCCGGCCGACCCGGATTCCTATACATGGAAAGCAACCTGGTATGCCGAACATCAACGGGAATCCACCCTCTGTTTTTTCGCCACCGACTTTCTTGAACACATGATCGGTCCCGGCATCGCCCAGTCGAAATATGGCGGTGCCCTGTTCTTGTACCCGCCCCGACCGATCCCGGACATCTGGACCGATCGTCGGCTCGATGGAACCACCGCCCTGGAGGACCGACTGATCGCCGCCGCGGCGATGCACTCGCGCGAAACGCACATCGCCCTGGTCTCCCCATTGCCTCCATCGGCCCGCTGGCGCAGGATCGCGCGGCACTTCAACCGCCGCCTGCTTCCGATTCCGTTGGGTCGTTTCAGTGCGCAGACCATCGATCGGCTGCGCACCTTCCATGTGCTGAACGGCCATGAGGTTCGGAGTTACGCCTCCCGCTTCATCAGGGAAATACGATGACGACGCCGCCCGATATCCGCAGCCGAATCGCATCGCTTCGGAACGAGATTCGCCACCACGACTACCTGTACTACGTGAAGGATCGCCCGGTGGTTTCGGATACGGAATACGATCGGCTGTTTCGAGCGCTCCAGGAGCTGGAGGCGACGTACCCCGAGCTGGTCACGGCCGACTCCCCCACCCAGCGGGTCGGCGGCCATCCGCAGGCCGAACTTCAAAAAGTAGCACACGAGCGTCCCATGCTGAGCCTGGATTCCATCACCAGCGTGGAGGAGGTCTATGCATTCGACAAGCGAGTCAAGCGGGACCTCGACCTCGATCGGGTGGACTATACGGCCGAACCGAAGTTCGACGGTTTGTCGATCGAGCTGGTTTACCACGAAGGGCGTTTTGTCAGAGGGGCTACGAGAGGCGACGGAACGATCGGCGAGGACGTGACCGTCAATTTGCGCACGCTGCGGTCGGTGCCGCTCCAGTTGCGGAGTGAAGCGGAACCGCCGACCCATCTGGCGGTCCGCGGCGAGGTCTATATGCGCCTTGACGACTTTCAAGCGCTGAACCGCCGGATCACGGAACGGGGGGAAGAGGCCTTTGCCAATCCGCGTAACGCGGCAGCCGGTTCTCTGCGACAATTGGATTCCCGCAAGACGGCTGAGCGCCCGTTGGTCCTCACCTGTTACGAGATCATGGTTCAATCCGGAGGACCTTCCCCCACCCATTGGGACGAACTCGACGCTTTGGCAGAATGGGGTCTACCGATCCCGTTTCAACGACGACGCTGCCCGACCATCGATGAAGTTGTCGCGTTTCACCGAGAGATGGAAGCTCACCGGGATGCCTTGCCGTTCGAGATCGACGGCATGGTTGTGAAGTTGGATCGCCGCGTTTGGCAAGAGACGCTTGGCGCCAAGTCCCGCAGTCCCAGATGGGCCATCGCCTTCAAGTTTCCCGCACGAAAGGAAATCACCGTCGTGCAGGATATCGTGGTGTCTGTCGGCCGCACCGGCACCCTGACTCCCTTGGCCCTGCTCAAACCGGTTGAGGTCGGGGGGGTGACGATCAGCCGAGCGACCCTGCACAACGCCGACGAGGTCGCCCGCAAAGACATTCGAGTGGGCGACCAGGTGAAGGTGGAGCGGGCCGGAGATGTGATACCCGCCATCGCCGAGCGGGTGCCGGTGCCGGGCGAAGAACGGTCGGAGCCCTTCCACATGCCACACGACTGTCCGGTCTGCGGCTCGTCCGTTGCCCGCGAAGGGGCCTACTATTACTGCACCGGCCAGGCCGTGTGCGAAGCCCAACTCAAGGGCTCGATTCAGCACTTTGCCGCCAAGGGGGCCGTGGACATCGATGGGATGGGCGAGAAAACGGTCGCGCAATTGATCGACAAAGGGTTGGTCCATGATATCGCAGACCTGTTCCGACTGACCAAGGACCACCTGCTCACCTTGGATGGTTTTGCCGACCGCTCCGCTTCGCTCCTGCTGGACGCGATCGAGCGGCGGCGGACCATTCCCCTCGATCGCTTCCTGATGGGCCTCGGCATTCGCCAGGTGGGTCAGCATATTGCCCGCGTGCTGGCCGATCATTTCGGGAACCTGGAAGACCTGATGGTCGCCTCGCCGGAGCAGCTCCTGGAGATTCACGAGGTCGGCCCGGAGATCTCCCGAAGCGTCGCCTTGTTCTTTCAGGAAGAGCGAAACCAGGCGGTCATCCGCAGACTGGAGGAATCGGGCGTTCGCATTGAGGCCAAGTCTCGGAAAGGATCCGCACTGGCCGCCGACCTTCCGTTCACGGAGAAGACCGTGGTCTTCACCGGGGGGCTTGAACGATGGAGCAGAGAGGCGGCGAAACGGCGCGTCGAGGAACTTGGCGGCCGTGTCAGCTCAAGCGTCAGCAAAAAGACCGACTATCTCGTCGCCGGCCGCGAGGCCGGCTCCAAGTTGGCCGAAGCCCAGCGTTTGGGTGTGCGCATCCTGACTGAAGAGGAGTTCGAGGAATTGGCAGGGAAGGTGGAGCGACCGGAAGGGTAGCGCTCGGTCCAAAAGCCCCCCGCAGCAACATGCTGCGGAGTGAGCAGGTCTGAACGAGGCACGAAGGTTACGAGGCCTGCACATTGGCCGGATCGAGAGCCGGCGCCGGTTTTTCTTCCTTGATGATCTGCACCCGTTTGATGGATCGTTGATCCGCTTCCTGTACGATCAACCGACAATCGTTGAGCATCACCTCTTCTCCGGTCGCCGGAATTCGCCCTAAATGCTCTTGGATCAGCCCGCTGATCGTATTGGCCTCCTCGTCCAGATCCAGCTTGAGGAATTCGTTGATCCGGCGCACTTCCGTGCGGCCATGGACCAGAAGCTGATTTTTGGCCACACGCTTGATCAGCTCCTCGCTCTGGTCGGTCTCATCCAGGATGTCGCCCACCACCTCCTCGAGAATATCCTCAAGGGTCACGACCCCCGCAAACCCGCCGAACTCGTTGACCACGATCGCCATGTGCCGCTTTTCCTGCTGAAATTGCTTCATCAGTTCGTCGGCTGTCTTCCTGGTCGGCACAAACAGCGGAGGCTGCGCGATGTCCTTGAGCCGGAGTTGAGAGTTGCCCCTGGCCAGCTCCGTCAGGGCCTTGCTCTTGTAGATCATGCCGATAATGTTGTCCAGGTTACCATCGTAGAGAGGGATCCTGGAGTACTTCGACCGAAAGAGTTGCTCCTGTACCTCCGCCAGCCGGACATTGGCATCCAGCGCAAAGACGAATTGTCTCGGGGTCATGGCATGTTCGGCCGTCAGGTCATTGAGCTGGAACACACGGTTGATCATTCTGGCCTCATGGCTCTCGATCATGCCGGACTTACTCCCGACATCGAGCATGATTTTCAGCTCTTCTTCCGTCACGAACGGAACCGTGAGACCCTTTCCGCCCGTAACCTTGTCGATAAGCGGTTCCAGCACATAGAGCAGCGGCTTGAGGCCCTGTTGGATCCAGTAAACGGGATAGGCCATGTTGAGGGCCACATGGACCGCGTACTTCGCGGCCAAAGTCTTGGGGACGACGTCTCCAAAAATCATCAAGACGAACGTCAGTGCGCCTAGTGCGACCGCCAAGGCTTGGGTCAGCCCTTCGATCACCCCGCTGAAGGCGTGAGCGTCGAACATCCTGATAATCAACAGGGTCGTATAGGAGGGGACCAGCGCGTTGACCAGGTTGTCTCCGACCATAATCGTGGACAGGAGCCGTTGGGGATTCTGTCTGAGGCAGAGGGCCATGCGAGCCCGCTTGCTTCCGGCCTCGTCCATGGCACGCAGACGGGTCTCATTGACCGCAAAAAAGCCGATTTCCGCCGCGGAAATAATGGCCGACAATAGAATTAGGACGAGGAGAACAAACGCATCCATCAGAATTTACTCAGCTTTGGATTGAGGACTCGCAATGGCGCAGGTGCGAGTCGACATCGGAGCCAGGGAACCCAAGTCGCTGATCGAATTGGTTGGGGATACAGAAACTGAGGAGAGAAGGAGGATCAAGATAGTAGGTCTTTGGGCCTATATCATCCATTGACCCCTCTTTTTGTAGCATAGACAGGCATGGCCATCAAGGGATTTAACCATTGTACTAGTGAAATAAAATCCTAATATATCACTACGTTACGCTAATCTATCACCTCAGAGCCGTCACACAGATACGCTGATTCTCCGCAGCAGAGCTGTCAGAGGTTTTCATCTCTGATGATGATAGGGTCAACCTGAAGCTCTGCCCCGACCCTGATCGCGACAGGTTCTGCCTCCTCTTCCGATCGATACTGCCCCACCTGAACCCGATACCGCCTTCCTTCAGATAAGGTGACTGAAACGATCTGTGCGTCATAGTGAAGGCTTCGGACCCGATGAAGCAACGCCTTGGCCATCGCAGCATCGGCAAAGGAGCCGACCTGGATCCGCAGATAGCCGGATTGCCAAGCAGGTCCCTGAAAATCGATCACCCTGAGTTCGACCTCGTCCGTTCCAGGCCCTACCATCCCGATCGCCCTCGCTCCAGCATAGGAGAGGTCCAGAATCCGTCCCTTCGCAAACGGCCCGCGGTCATTGATCCGAACGGTCACCTCGCGGCCATTGGTCAGGGACCGAATCAAGACGATTGACCCCAGCGGCAAGGTGCGATGGGCCGCAGTCAATCGGTGCATGTCATACCGCTCACCGTTGGCGGTCTTGTTTCCGTGGAAACCGGGCCCATACCAGGATGCAATCCCGTGCTCGACATAGCCCAGGGGATACCCAGGCGGATGGATCGTCTTAATCGTCTGATGCGGACTCCCGCAACCCTGGAGAGCCGCAGCTAGGAGAAGCGGCACGACCTTGAGGTATAGCCGGAACCAAATGAATCGATCAAGAGAGGCTCGATGGCGGAGGATCGCTCTCTGGTCAGACTTCACTGCGTAGATCGCGCAAATTCCGTGAATGGAGAATCGAGACCTGGCTCGCACCCGTTAAAACTCGTCGAGAGATTGCCCTCGTAGGAGCCCTAAGGCCTTGGAGGTATTCGAGACCGTCAGCACCACGATGGCACGGCTGCCTTCACGGGACGGGGTGCAATACCCGCACTTGATGTTGATCCTGGCTTTTTTCAACAGATCGGCAACGCCGGAGAGGGCTCCGGGTTTATTTTCCAAGCTGAGAACGAGGGCCGTTTCTTCCCGGAACTTCACCTTGGCCGCCCTTAATGCCGCCCGCGCCTGATCGACATCGGACACCAACACCCGGAGATTGCCCTTACCGGTGACCTCAGGGGCGGAAAAGGCCTTGATATTGACCTTGGCGCCGGCGAGCACCGAGACCACTTGCGCAAGCGCACCCGGCTTGCTCTGACCCGTGATGACAATTTGACTTGCGACTGGCATCCCTATTCTCCCTCCTCCATGTGCCGGTACCCGTACAGCCACCGGGCCGCGCCCCCGCCGACATTGCGCACCGTATGGGATTGATGCGCGGGAATGAAGAGTTCATCCCCTGAGGAAAGACGCCTCGTGTGTCCGCAGACTTCCACCTCGAGGTTCCCTTCCAAGACGAAGATGAGTTCGTCGACGGAATGCACGTAATCCTCCCATACTTGCCCGGGAGGATCAACCCAAAGCCCGCAACTGAACCCCTGTTCCTTCCACTTTCGCTCGGTCGCCCGTCGATCTGGAACCGCCATAGACTTTACGCCAGTCAACCCGTCGGTGACGGGACTCGCTTTATATAGGGGAGACCGATCACGGTCAAGTTCAAGTCTGGGCAAAGCCGGCGACGTCACTGGTCGGTCACCAAGCACTGACTGCAATCACAGCCCCCCAAACCCCTCAGGGCTCCGGGGTCAGATTGGCAATGAATTCGTTCCCCTCCTGGCTTCGTGCCCGGATCCTAAGAAGCCTGCGGTCTCCCGCGCGATACAAGGTTCCCCGGATCGTTCCCCGTTCGCCCTCGGCTCTCAGCCCTCCCTCGACCAGAGAGAATCTCCCGTCTCCCTTGAAGACCCCGATGGTGCGGTAGGTCACAAACCGATAGGCGCCGTCCGTCGTGATCACGACCTTGACCCAATCATCAACATTATCCGGAATTCGTTTCAGCACCCCTTGCCACTGCCCGCTGACGGCGTCCATACCGGTAATTGATTCGGCCTCCCATGGGATCTGTTGATGCTCCTCCGGTCCGCCCGCGCAAGACAACAGGCCCGTCAATGAGAACAATATCAGCCATCCGCTCATTCCCAACCGATAGAAATGTCCGACCACGAAACAACCCTTTCTTTGCGTCCCCACGGGGGTATAAATCGAACGAAAGCTCGGGTCGATCCTCATCGCGTCACCCTTCGCCACCGGTATCACCCTGCAAGGCGGTCGCCATCCAGCTTCCCGCCGGGATGGCCAGCAACGGACACGAGGCTCCGCGCAGCACCCTCTCCGTCTGGCTTCCGCGCAGGACGTCGAGAAATCCGTTCCGCCCTTCGGTGGACATCACGATCAGGTCGGCCGTCCGCTCGCGCGCCGTCTGCAGAATGACATCCGTCACGTCGCCTTGCTTCGTCAGTCGTTCCCATTTCCACCCGGGCAGATCCGGCAGCGGAACATCCGGCCCCTGCCCCTCCTGTCCGATATGCAACAGGCCAAAGGTCCCTGTCTCGCACTTCAACCGGTGTGCAATCCGAGCGGCGGCTTGGACCGCCGGCAGCGGGTCTGGTCGTGCGTCGATCGGGATCAGGATGTGGCGGAGCGAGACCGCCCCGTCGGCTAGAGATACAAATCCTTTGACGCCATGAGGGATGAACAAAGTCATCAGTCTGGACTTGACCGCGACCGGCGTCGCGACCGATTTCTCCAGCCATTGCATCCGGCCCTTATTCTGATTGGTTGCGAGCACGAGCAAATCGGCGGCATGGTTGCTGAGATAGCCGACAACCGCCTCCACCGGATCGGTCTGGCGGGTGATCACTTTTTTCACATCGATGCCGAGCTTCGGGACGGCGTTCCTTGGACTATTCGGCGGCAACAGCCCCCACCGTTCAAGGGTCTCACGCACTCCTGGAAATCCCGACCAATCCTGATCCGCTTTGCCGGTCACATGCATCATCGTCAGATCGGCCTTGGCGACCAAGGCCGCTTTGAGCGCATGGGCGAAGGCTGTTGCGCTCGCTTCACTGAAATCGGAGGGGTGAAATACATGCTGCAACAGCGGGGTGGATTTCATATGACGGCATTCCTTTCTTCCTCAGAGAATCTTGGTACTCTGCGCGCTGAGAATGAACTGTTGAATGCAGTTCCTCATCGCGGTCTTGATCATGACTTCGATCACACCTTCATCGTGACGAGCCTGACAGGCAAAATCCTGTTGAGTTCCGCCTTGTTTGGTCACGGTCAATGAGACGGTCACCTGAAACACTCTCAATTCCCGCAATGCAAATTCCTCCACGACGCCGGAGATGACCGATGTCTCTAGCGGCGCCGGTGTCCGTCCCGGCTCCTCCGGTTGATTCACCTGATACCCTGAATGGATCAGCTCTCGCTTCAGGGCGTCAGCAAACACGATGCCAATTTCGCGGGACAGGTAGATGCGGCCGATGCCCTCAGAGGGCACACCAACTTCTCTCGGTCTCACTGATCTCTGCGTCGCCGGTTGATAGATGAAGTCGCTCACCTGGACGGATCCCTGCCCTTTGGCGTCGTTGGAAGGAATATAGTTGAGGGAAATGATCAGCGGGCAACCGGAGAGGAACAGGGCGAGGACCAACCAGATCCATCGCCCATACCGATTAGTCAGAGCTTGCGGCATCACCGAACGATACGATCGTCCCAACGCCAAGAGACCATTCCTAACATCCATTGTATTCGACGGAACCAGAGGGGCCTCCCGCCTGCCGGAGGCGCGCCGCCAGCACCGAATCCCTCATGGAACCACGACTTTGTCAAATGAGGTGCGCAACGCTATCAACGGCGAGGGATTGAGTCAAGGCCGAAGCTTTCACCGAGGATGCCTCGCCCAAATGCAGATCGACAATGACTGACAGACGTTTGTGCCTGCCCTACACGTTCACTTCTTCGGCGGGGGGAATTTCTCGAACATCTTCTCGGCCCCCTCACGGATCTGGGCTTCGTTCTCAGCGGGATCTTCCAGCACCGTGTCGCTGCCGCGCCCGCGCCAGATCATACGCTTGTCCTTGGCATCGTACATGTCCACGACCACAGTGCCGATGGTGACTGTGGTGGGACTGGTCGTCGAGGTTGAGACGCCGCCGCCCCACCCATAGCCGCCCCGATACCAGCCGTAGCCCGGACCCCATGCCGGCCCGTAGCCATAACCGAATGAGGTCGTGTTGTAATGCACCTCCTCGCCGGTAGCGGCATGATAGCTCACCAGCATATCCGGATTGGCGTCCACTTTTTGATAGCCCTTGCTCGTAAGTTGTTCGTCAATAGCCGCGACAATCCGGGCATCGACGAATGGGCTCTTGGCGGGAGTGCCCTTGCCCCATGCATAGGTGTGATAGCTTGTGAAGTCCGTATTCTTATCGAAATCGACGACGATCTTCGGCGTACACGAAGCAAGGACCACGCTCAGTAAGAGCGCCCCCCAAACTTTCGCGTCGACGATCATGAATGTCTCCAGCAATCGAGTCAGGATTCCCCCGTTACGCCGATCGCGGTTCCGACCAAACGTCCCACTCGCACGGTAGGTCGCTGGTATTGTAGACGAATCGAGAGCGAATGTTCATGGGGAGGAGGATGAATATGTCCATGTTGTCATTCGTTGAGTATTTGCACCTGGACGAGACGTGCATGGAGAGCCGATTCGGTTGCGATAAACGTTGGCACAATGCTAGTATCGCGCCCCTCTGGCGGTTGTAAGACATCCGGGAGGGATCGCTTATGTTTTCGCGCCGTATGGTTCTCGTCATCCTGGTCGTCGCTCAGTGCGTACTCTCATGGTCTCCAGTCTCGGCCCAAACGGCGGAAAACTATCGCAAGGGTCGATGGGAATTTATGATCGCGCCGCAATATACGCTCTCGAGGAACATTGGATTCCAAGGCGGAACGAACGTCAAGATTGAAGACAATTGGGGATTCGGCCTCCAGTTCGGCTACAACTTCAATGAGCACATCAACCTCGGCGGCTTGTTCTCCTGGAGCCGTCCCGATTACCAGGGAACCGTCCAGGCAGCGCCGGGCGTTCCGATCGCGACAGGTCCTCGATCGACGAGCGGAACGATCGAAACTACCACCTTTGGCATGATTCTGACCTATAACATTTTGGCCCGTCCGTTGACGCCATACCTCGACGCGATGGTGGCGGGAACTTACGTCAACACCGACATCGCAGCCGGTCCGCCTGTCTCCGGCTGTTTCTGGGATCCTTGGTTCGGCTATATCTGCGGGACAACACAGCCGACCAAATACGATACCTACCTGGCCTACGGATTCGGCGGCGGCCTTCGATGGGACGTCAATCGCTCGTTCTTTCTCCGAGGTGGGTTCAGGCAACAATTCGTCGACGTGGCCAACACCGGCACCCCGAGCTTCACGCTCTTCAAACTGGATCTCGGCGTTAAATTCTGATCGGCATCGAGAAGCTCTGAGAAGGGAGCGGAAGGGCCGAGCCGACAATATCCGCACCTTCTTTCCGAACCGCACGAACGTCTCCTCAGCAAACCCTATCAGGCTGTTAAACACTCTTCGCGTACCCGTGAAGGCCCGCACGGCGAGAGATCACGGATGAGCTCAGAGCCTCCTGCAAGATGGTCATAATGTCCGTCCTTCTCACCCGCCCACCCTATGATTGCTCCGCAATCGATCGCCCGGGACGCCCTTGCCACAAGCCGGCCTCGCGACACGAGGAGGCAAAGAGATCCACACCGCCTTTGCTGTGAACCATCGACTCATCGGGCGATGCCCATCTATTGACGGTGGTGGAGAACTTCCTTCAGGGTTGAGTCTCTTCGCGTCAGACCCATCGCACCAAGAATGAACAGCATTGAGCGCCCCGACAAAGCTGGCGGACTTTTTCGACATCCTGCTAAGGTACCGTGGCGGGTTGAGATCCCGCCACGGCAGGGTTCCGGAGCGAAGAGCAGGTCGTTACGAACACCCGCTGGTGGCGCCGCAATTGTCACACTTCAAACAGGTGCCGTTGCGCACCATCTTGAACTGCTTGCACTCCTGACAGGGGTCCCCCTCATAACCCTGTTGGCGGGCGATCTGCAAAGCGGTCAACGTCAGCGTTTCCCTTTTCAGCTCCACCTTATGGGCTACGTTGCCATTGCCATGACTATGGGCGTGGCCCTGTCCGTTCCCACCATGATGACCGTTCCGCACCGGTAGATGCTCGGTGAGAATTGATGATTTGGCCAGCGCCGTCATGTCCACTTCTTCCGCGACACATTCGGGGTCCTGCTCGTCCTTCTTCATCGAATCCATCCGCAGGTCCTCTTCCTGGACCTGGGCAAGGTCGGAGCGTTCGAGATACGTGACGGCGAGCTCGCGAAAAATGTAGTCGATGATCGACGTCGCCATCTTGATCCGGTCGTTCAGCTTCACCGGTCCGTTCGGCTCGAACCGCGTAAACACGAAGGCCTCCACGAATTCTTCCAACGGCACTCCATGTTGCAACCCCAAGGAAATTGCGATCGCGAAATTGTTCATCAAGCTGCGGAAGGCGGCTCCCTCCTTGTGCATGTCGAGGAAAATCTCTCCCAACGTGCCGTCGCTATACTCACCGGTGCGTAGGTACAGCTTGTGCCCGCCGATAATGGCCTTCTGCGTATAGCCGCTGCGGCGCGCCGGCAACGGCCGCCGCTTGGCCAGATACCGGACCAGCACGCGCTCTGCCGCCTTCTCCGCCACCGTCATGACGGTCGGCATTGCCTCCACCGCCTTTCCACTGTCCGATGAGGCATTCAAGGGTTGGCTCAGCTTCGACCCGTCGCGGTAGAGGGCTACGGCCTTGACCATGCTCTTCCATGCAAGAAGATACGCGGCCTTGACGTCTTCCAATGTGGCGTCGGCCGGCATGTTGATCGTCTTGCTGATCGCCCCGCTGATGAACGGTTGTGCGGCTGCCATCATGCGGATGTGGGCATCGACCGCAATATATCGTTGACCGAGGCGACCGCAGCGATTTGCGCAATCAAAGATCGGCAAATGTTCCGGCTTGAGATGCGGGGCCCCTTCGATCGTCATGGTGCCGCAGCAAAAGTCGTTCGCGGCGACCACATCCTCTTGGGTAAAACCCAGCGCCTTTAACATATTGAAGGTCGGGTCCGCCATTTGGGCCTCGGTAAGCCCCAGTTTCTCCCGGCAGAATTCCTCGCCGAGCGTGAACTTGTTGAACGCGAACTGGATCTCGAAGGCCTGGCCCAGCGAACTTTCCAATCGCTCCAGCGCCGCGTCGTCGAATCCCTTCTGCCGTAAGGTCTCATGATTGACGCACGGCGAGCCTTTGAGAGTTTGCCGGCCGACACAGTAGGAGACGATGTCCTGGATCTGAGCCTCGCCATAGCCCAGCACGGCAAGTGCCGGGGGCAGGCTTTGATTGATGATCTTGAAGTAGCCGCCGCCCGCCAATTTCTTGAACTTCACCAAGGCGAAATCCGGCTCGATACCGGTCGTATCACAATCCATAACCAGCCCGATCGTCCCGGTCGGCGCAATGACCGTCACCTGCGCATTCCGAAACCCGTAGGCCGTCCCTAACTCCAGCGCTCGGTCCCAGGCGCGGCGGGCCGCCAATAGAATTTCCGGTGGACAGTGCTCCGCTTGAATCGCTATCGGCTTGATCGTCAAGCCTTCATATTCACCAGCCGGAGCGCCATAGGCGGCACGGCGATGATTGCGGATCACTTGCAGCATTGGCTCCCGGTTTCGTTCATAGCCGAGAAAAGGCGACAACTCTGCCGCCATTTCTGCGGACGTCGCGTAGGATTCGCCGGTCATGATCGCCGTAATCGCGCCGCAAATCGCCAGGGCCTTTGGCGAATCATATGGAATGCCCTGTCGCATCAGGATGGTCCCGAGGTTCGCGTACCCGAGCCCGAGGGTCCGGAACTCATAGCTCTTTTGAGCGATGGCTCGGCTGGGAAACGAGGCCATCAGCACGCTGATCTCCAGCGTGATCGTCCAGAGTCGCACGGCATGCCGGAAGGATTCCAAATCGAATTCTCCATCGGCATTGTAGAACCTGGCCAAGTTGAGCGACGCCAGGTTACAGGCCGTGTCGTCGAGGAACATATATTCCGAACAGGGATTGGAGGCATTGATACGCCCATCTCCGGGACAGGTATGCCACTCGTTGATGGTCGTGTCGTATTGTGTCCCGGGATCGGCACAGATCCAGGCCGCCCAGGCGATCTTGTCCCAAAGATCTCGCGCCTTGACCGTCCTGCTGACTTTGCCGTCGATTCGGCGCCGCAGTTCCCACTCGCCGTCCCGCTCCAGGACTTCGAAGAACCCGTTCGGGATCCGCACACTGTTGTTGGAATTCTGACCGGACACGGTCTGGTAGGCCTTCCCGTCCCAGTTGGTGTCGTATTCGTAAAATACGAAATGCGTGTAGCCCTGCTTGGCATAATCGAACATGCGCTGAATGTAGGCTTCCGGAACCGCATCCCGTCTGGCCGCAGATACCGCATCGCGCAAAACCGTATTTCTATTGATGTCGAGTTCGATCTGACCAAGCGATTCGCCGTCGGCCACGATGCAGGCCTTCAAGACGCTGTTCAAGCGCTGGGCGCAGATCTTCGAGCCGGTTACCATCGCGGCAACCTTCTGTTCTTCGACGACCTTCCAATCAATGAACTCTTCGATATCGGGATGATCGAGATCGAGACAGACCATCTTGGCCGCCCGCCTGGTTGTCCCGCCCGATTTGATCGCCCCCGCCGCACGGTCACCGATCTTCAGAAACGACATGAGCCCGGAGGACCGGCCGCCGCCGGACAAAGGCTCCCCATCGCCGCGCAACCGGGAGAAGTTCGTCCCGGTCCCCGACCCATATTTGAAGAGGCGCGCCTCGCGGACCCACAGATCCATGATGCCGTTCTCATTGACCAGATCGTCCTCGATGGATTGGATAAAGCAAGCATGCGGTTGGGGGTGCTCGAACGCATTGCTCGCCCTGACCACTTCCCCGACCGCAGGATCGAAATAATAGTGGCCCTGCGCCGGCCCCGTCAGGCCATAGGCATAGTGCAGTCCCGTATTGAACCACTGCGGCGAATTGGGCGCTGCCATCTGGCAAGCCAGCATGTAGCACATCTCGTCATGGAAGGCGGTCGCATCTTCAGCCGTCTTGAAATACCCGTGGTTCTTTCCCCAATGGGTCCAACAACCGGCCAGCCGCTCGAACACTTGCCGCGCATCCCGTTCGCCTCCAAGCACCGGCTTCCCGTCGGCACCGATCATTGGCTGACCTTCGGCATCCATCAGGGGAACTCCAGCCTTTCTGAAGTATTTCTGAGCCAGGATATCCACGGCTAACTGTGACCAGGAATTCGGCACATCGATGCTGTCCAGTTTGAAGACTGTAGATCCGTCCGGATTCCGGATTTCTGATGACCGTTTCACGAACGTGAGGCCCTCATAGGGGCTGTGGCCGCGCTTTGTGAATCGTCGTTCAATTCTCACGACTCCCTCCTTGGAGGTCACCGAGTGGATGGATGGTGGCTGGGCTGAACTGTCAGATACCAGGCTGCCGCAAACAGGAGGTCAGAAACGAGCTGTCACTGTCTGAGATATTCAAACGCCATCTACATATAGTGATCTCGATTTTTTGTCAACACTAAATGTTGTGGATTCATGTGGATTCCAGGGAAATCCTGTGAATAGCGCTGAAGGCACTCTAGGCAAGCATTCCATGACTTTTTTTGGAGGTTATCCCCAGGGGCATGGAGAGAACATGGGACCTTTCCCTATCGGCAAAGGCCATATTTCCATCTTGCCTAGGGAGACTGTTCCCTAAGAGAGCAGGGGTACGGGCTCGTCTGAGGGGCTACTCTGACAGGGTCGGTGAGAGCCGACAAATTATGCTGCGGAAGAGACACGCCTGTCATCATATGCCATATGCCGTGGACAGCGTTTGACAATCCAAGAGCCGCTCAGTAGCCTACCTCCCTCGCGATCCTGGGCTGTGGTCAATGCAACAGCCTGCCCTGCCCTTTCGTAGTCGCCCTGACAATCAAGAGGAGGTCTTCATGTACGTGTGGAGTAAGAATTTGATCATGGCATTGCTTGGGATCTTCCTCCTGTTGCTTGGCCTCTTTTTGCTGGAAGGGTCCGAAGGGGCGAGTAGCGGTTTGAAAGTTCATACGACCCAGTGGATGTCGTTGAACTATATCGGGCTCGTGATCTGGCTCTTTGTCTGGATGATCGATCAGGCCCGTGTGCGGGGAAAGAACGTGTGGCTGTGGCTGATTCCTTTCCTTCTTGCTCCGTTGCCGACATTAATGGTGTTCGTGCTGTTTCTCCAGCGTCGGGTGAAGGCCTGACGGCAGGTTTGTCGTTTCATTCCGTACGGGACGCCCCGGTCCCCATTCCCTCATAGCGAGTCAAATTTTCCCGCAGGTGCCAGAGCAATAGGAGTCCGGGCAAAGAGGCAATGAAGGTGACGACGAAATAGGGAGCCCAGCCGATCGTCTCGACCAGGTGCGCAGAAGGACGTCCCAGCAGGACCCGCCCCAGCGCCTCAACCGACGATAGCAAGGCGAACTGGGTCGCCGTGTATTTGTGGTGGCAGAGTGCCATCACTAACGCCACGAAGGCCGAGGTACCCATGCCGCCGGAGAGATTTTCGCAAGCGATCGCGAAGACCAGCAGCGGGTAGCTCTTTCCTCCCCAGGCCAACAGAACAAACGCCAGGTTCGAGACAGCCTGAAGCAGACCGAAGGCAAGCAGGGCTCGCACAAGCCCCAAGCGTGTCATGGCAAGGCCGCCGATCAGGGCACCCGCCAATGTCAGCCCCAAACCCAGCCCCTTCATGATGCCGACATCGGTGGCGGTGAATCCAACGCCCTTGATGAGAAACGCCGTGAGTAATGTCCCGGCAAAGGCATCGCCCAGCTTGTAAAGCGCGACCAGACCCAGGAGAGTCCCTGCCCCCGCCCGTGAGAAAAATTCATCCAAAGGTCCGAGCACGGCCTCCCGCAACGATGAGGGAGCCTGTTGAGCCGAGTTCGGTTCCTCGGCTATCCCGATGGCCCAGAGTCCGACCAGCATGACAAACGCCATCGTCGCGTAGGTCGCAGACCATCCGATCCGATCGGCCATCACCAGTGCGAGCGATCCCGCGACCAGCAATGCTAGTCGGTAACCGTTGACCCAAACGGCCGCGCCGAGCCCCCGTTCGAGCGGCCGAAGTGTTTCGGTGCGATAGGCATCGAAGACAATGTCTTGGGAGGCAGAGATGAACGCGACCGACAGAGCCACGATGCCCAGCAACCAAGGCCATTGAGAAGGATCGATCAGCGCCATGGTCAGGACGCCGGCCATCAAGGAAGCCTGCGTCAGCACCATCCATCCCCTCCGTCGTCCCATCCAGGGTGGGACATAGCGGTCCATCAATGGGGCCCAAAGAAATTTCAGCGTATAGGGCAGCCCGACCAGGGTAAACACGCCTATGGTGCGGAGATCGACTCCCGCGACGGTCAACCAAGCCTGAAGGGTCCCGGAGGTCAGAGCGAGCGGGAGCCCTGAGGCAAACCCCAACGGGAGCATCAGCCCTATACGACGATTCGCCAGTTCGCTGATTCGCATGAAACCTGGATAGTCAGAGCACGCAGGCGAAGCGGAGGCAGGATAACATTCTCGGCCGAGAGCATGTACAAATTACAGGAAACGGGAGGCATGCCGGAAGGTTCTCGGCACGACGCTCGAAAACGGCCGGTGAACGTGGATGGGATTAACAGGCTTGGCCGTTGAATACGCAGGGTTTGTAACGACTGCGATCAAACTCGACGCCTTCCTGATACACAAGCTCGTTGCCGTTGACCCCGTCTTGTTCAGGGTCATTCCACATGGTGTGGTTCCACCAATAGAACAGCGGGAAGGACTCGGTATTGTACACGGGGTTACCATAGTTGCTGCGGCTATAGTCCTTCACCATCCGGCCGGTAATGTAGTCCACCTCCCCGTCGCCCTTGAGGGAGTAGAGGATGAGAAAGAGTCTCGCCTCGTGGTCATAGAGTTCATCGACCCGGGAACTCAATTCTGGTTCAGGCGGCAGGCTGCCGCTCGCCCATCCGAGTTGGTGCGGACCGGCGAGGGCCGCAGTCGCGACGATCAACCAACACCAGACTCTCATGAGAATCGCTCCTCCAAGTGTCGGGCGGACCGGCCAAATCAGCCACATCGTATCATGGGTCCTCAACCTGTTCAACGCAACCGGGGAACTACCCGAGTCGATCGGGATCCAGGATCGAAATTGACACGCTCTACTCCATGCCCCGGCTTGTAGACCGTGGAGTGCTTCCTTATAATCCCTCCTCCCATGAACGGACGCGATCGGATGAAACGCGCGACCCTGCATACCCTGGGTTGCCGGTTGAACCAGGCCGAAACTGCGCACCTGGCTGGCCGTCTCAAGACCAAAGGCTACAGGCTTGTCGAATTCGGAGAACCGACGGACCTGCTTGTGCTGAACACCTGCTCCGTTACGCAGGACGCGGAACGGGATTCTCGCCGCGCAGTCCGGAGCACCTTGCGCCATTCACCCAAGGCCTTTGTCGCCGTGACCGGTTGCTATGCCCAAACCGGCGTGGAGGCGCTCCAGGGGATGGATGGAATCGACATGATCGTCGGTTCTCAGTTCAAGATGACCTTGCCCGATCTCCTCCCATCCCCCGAGGCGCTTTCGAAGCCGCCGTCACCTCACATTCTCCATAGCAAACGGATCGCACGGGAGGAATTCGTTCTGGACGGAACGGTCGAGTTCGAGGGGACGAGGGCGACCCTCAAGATCCAGGATGGCTGTGATGTGATGTGCTCCTTCTGTATCATTCCCCTCGCGAGGGGGCGCTCGCGCAGCCGGGCGCTCAGCGACGTGCTGCGCGAGGGTGGCGAGTTGGTCGCCAAGGGTTACAAGGAATTGGTGCTGTCCGGTGTGAACATCGGAGAATATGAATCCGGTGGGGCCGGACTGGTGGATCTCATCAAATTGTTGGAACTCCTACCCGGTATCGAACGGATCAGAATTTCCTCGATCGAGCCGACGACCGTGACGGCCGCACTGCTCGACCACATGGCCCGATCAAATCGACTTTGCCGACACCTGCATATTCCTCTGCAAAGCGGCAGCGATACGCTGCTCACAGCCATGAACCGGCCCTACACTGTTACGGATTTCACCGGGCTCATCGAGCTGGCGGACAGGTTGATTCCAGATGTCTGTATCGGCACCGACCTGCTGGTGGGCTTTCCAGGTGAACAGCCCGAACAGCATGAGGCGACGATCTCGTTGGTTTCGGCGCTTCCGATCGCCTATTTTCATGTCTTTCCCTATTCGGCCCGACCCAGTACGCCGGCCGCCAAGATGGCTGCGCAGGTTCGAAGCGCAACCATCACTGAGCGCACCGGCCGCCTGACCGAGCTCTCCCGCGCCAAACGGGTGGCCTACTATCAGCGATTCCTCGGGCATCGCCTCCCCGTCCTCTTCGAGCGGCCTGGCAGGAAGGGCCGGCGCATCGGCTTCACGGACAATTACCTCCGCGTACAGGTTTCCGGCGACGAGGATCTCACAAATGTCGTTCGAGCGGTCGAAATCACGGCCGTGCAAGATGGACTCGCATTGGGACACCTGGTATCTTCGCGTCCGGACGCAAGGACGCCGTTGCCTCTTCTCGCTGAACCCAATATAGACGGAACCATCTGCACCCAATGAACCATCCGCGTGTTCATATCGAAACGTTCGGCTGTCAGATGAACGAGTATGACTCGGAACTGGTCCGCTCGTTGCTCAAGCAAGAGGGGTTTGTGCTCACGGATGTGCAGGAAGCGGCCGACGTCGTCCTGATGAACACCTGTGCAATCCGGGAACACGCTCACACCAGGGTTTACGGCCATCTCGCCGAGCTGAAGGCGATCAAGCGACAACGCCCGTTGGTGGTCGGCATCCTCGGGTGCATGGCGCAAAATCTGAAAAAGGACCTCACGGACGCCCAGCCGATTGTAGATCTTCTCGTCGGGCCGGACGGCTACCGCCAGCTTCCGGGAATGCTCAGGAAAGCCTGGCAGGGGTTGGAGGAGGGCGACACCGGTCGGCAAATGGCGGTCGACCTCTCGGAGTATGAGACCTACGAAGGCATCCTCCCTGACCGAACTCCGGGGGTCAACGCCTGGATCGCGGTCATGCGTGGGTGCGACAATTTCTGCACGTTTTGCGTCGTCCCTTACACCCGCGGACGCGAACGCTCACGCGACCCGGAGAGCATCCTGCACGAAACCCGCCTGCTGGCCGACCAAGGACATAGGCAGGTGACCCTCCTTGGGCAGAATGTGAACTCCTACCGCTCCGACGGGTGGGATTTCGCGCGCCTGATCATTGCGGTCGCCGATGTTCCTGGAATCGAGCGGGTCCGGTTCACCTCTCCCCATCCGAAGGACTTTCCGCAGTCGTTGCTCGACGCCATCGCACAGCATCCTCGCATCTGCAAACACATTCACCTCCCGTTGCAGGCGGGGAACGACCGGATTCTTGCTCTGATGGATCGAACCTACACGAGGCGGGAATATCTCGATCTGGTCAAGCGCATCAGGAGGGCTCACCCGAGGATTGCCCTCACGACCGATCTCATTTGCGGGTTTTGCAGCGAATCGGATGGGGAGTTTGAGGACACCCTTTCGGCGGTTGAGGCGGTGCGCTTTCACTCCGCGTTCGTTTTCAAATACTCGGAGCGCAAAAACACCATTGCGGCAAGGAAGCATCCGGACGATGTCCCGGAATCGGTCAAGGGCGACCGGGTCGGCCGGCTCGTCGAGGCACAGCGGCGTATCTCGCTGGCCCTCGCTCGTTCGCGCATCGGGCAAACCGTCTCCGTCCTGGTCGAGGGGACCGCAAGAAAATCGGCCGCTCAATGGATGGGCAAGACGGACGATAATCTGACGGTGGTATGGGATAAGACCAAGGCAACGAACACAATACCCGGACAATTCCGCCAAATCTTCATCGAGGGGGCGACAGCCGCCACCCTCTTGGGCTGCGAGGCCCCCACAGTGTCTGCCGACTAACGGCCAGACCCTCTCCTTTATCCCGAACCGAAACCATTCACTGCGACTGTTCTCCACTCATCGACCGTGTACAATTTTCGACCTCGCTGCACGTTTCTGCGTACGTCTCCTTCATGGAGGCTGTCCGATCTCCATGCGGCGCCTGGCGGATGTCGGCTGGCGGCGTCGCCAGCTCATCAACAACGGGATCTCAGGCATCGTCAGTAGGGGTCAAGAATACTATCGGCATATCAATGTGTTAGTAGCTTGTGTGATTGAAGGCAGACGTGTGGTCATCTGGAAACACTTACTCACCGGAGACCGGAAGCCTGCTCCTGAATCAATTCATCACCGCAAGTTCAACCTCTCCAATCCAGGCATATCGATTGCTTTACTAAGGTGATCCGAAGGCCGACACCGTCAACTTCATTACCAAGGATTAAGCAGCACACATGAGTCTTGAAGCAGTCATTTCGATCGGACTGGTAGGATGGATGGCTTTGGGCTTTGTCCTCATGGGCTTGGGCATCTGGTAATCTCCCGATTCCAACCGCCCTTCTTCGCTCCCTGGAAACCCGTCATAACCGCTAATCCCTTCTCGACACCTGAGGTGTCCCATGCGGAACGCAAGGTCGAATCGCACCCATCCTGGAACTTGTCGAGCATCCCTCTGGATAACCCTGAGCCTGCTTATCATTCTCTCGGCGGGTGGCTGCTCGAGCCTGTTGCAGGAGAGTCGTAATGTCCAGATAGGAAACCAGGGAACAGTCGAGATTGAGGAGATCGTGGACTGGTCCTTCGAGGCCAGTCATCCCATCGTCATCGATCGGGACACGATCATCCGAATCCTTCGTGGTATCCATGTTGGGAACGGACAGGGCTCGGAGGCGTTCACCGATCGGGAAGTCGAAATTCTTTCCCCCTCGATTTCAACCGCGTTGGCAAAAGCACGCCCGGAGCAGATCGTCGTGTTTCAGGTTATTTCCAGACTCGACAACGCGCCGGAGGCAACAGGCGGAACGATCTATGTGAAGGGTCAATCGGTTTATCTCACGTTGACCCAGTTCCGATCCAAGCCGATCCACACCGGCTTTTGGTCCTGGGCTACGTCCAAACCTGTTCCTCCTCAAGAACTAATCACCGGGGCTCTAACCTTCCGTCCTGAGTCCACGGTCCGGATGCAGCGCGCCGCCCCTGAGGTCGCCATGAATTACGCCAACCTCTCCACGTTAGTGATTGACTATCTTGTCCTGGCCCGACTCCCAGACCATGAACTCATGCCCGCAGCGGCAGAGCCGCAGACCATCACGACAACGGGGGCCGCCCCAGACGACCAGCCGCCGGTTCAGTTCTACCCAGGCTCACCGCTGCTCGTACCGGCCCTGCCCACGGTTCAGAGTCAGGAGCGAAGCACACAGGCAGCGCAAGACCGACCGGCTTTTGTGCCCGCCGTCTCGACTCCTCCGAGCGAGTCTGCGGCATCCACAACTCAGGCCGGCGCTCAACCTGCTCACAAGGATCAGGCGAGGCACAGCAAGGTCGTCAAGAGCAAGAAACCTCCGAAACCCTCTTCCAAGGCCAGTGTCAAGAAAGTCCCGCAGACAGACACGCGCTAGCCCACATTATTATTCATGACGGTTCGTCGCGAAATTGTGGACTCGCTATGCCAGACGGGCACGCAAAGCCATGAGGAAGGGAGGCGGACTTGAAACAGTCTGTTGACTGACTGAACGGCGAGCCCGCCCGCCATACCAAGCTTCGCTTGGGCCGGCGGCTCATCGGGCGCAGCCCGTCTTCATTGATGCCGCCGGAGAAACACCTTCAGCGATTCTTCCCCTTCTTTTCCATATCAAGCTTTGCTTGAACCGCCGCGTTCGATCACATCAATGCGGGCTAGAAGGCCGTTACGGAGTATGGCAGAGGTCGCTGTGCAGCAGAACCACCTCGCGTGAAAGCGGGGTTCGAAAGGTCATCCGGGAGTAGCAGGCATAGGTCACGTAGACATCCTGGAGACAATAGAGCGCCACCTCCTTCTCCTCTCCGCGTTCCCACATGGCCAGCACCTGTCCTCCGCTGCCCGATTTATTGTCCACCTGCAGTGCACGAGCTAGGACATCCAACTTGATCCAGCCTCTCGTCTCCCAGTTGCTCCAGACCGCCATCGTGTCGTAGACGGGGTCGGTCCTGAAGCGTGCCAAGCTTATCTCGACCGGCGGCTTCACATGATGAATGATGGAACGTTTTTTGATGAAGGGCAGGTCGAAACCCAGCCCGTTGTGGGTAACATACAGGGAGGGCCGTTCCTTCCCAATCCGCTGCCAGAACTGCTGGAGTAGCTTCCGTTCATCGTTGCCGTACCAGGCCACCGCACCCCTCGGCTCCATGTCGTCGCTGAACAGCACCAAGCCGATGCAGACGATACGGCTGAATGTCCCGTCGAAACTGGATCGCTCGTAGAGTTCATCCTCGGTTTTTCGCTGAGCATCGGCTTCCGCCAACGCGAAGAGGTCGTCCGCCTGAAGGTCGGCACCGTGCAACACCCGCCCGGTTAATCTGGCCCACTCCTCGCGGGGAGCGGGAATCGTCTCTATATCGAGCACCACCTTCATCGTGTACCCTTCTCAGAAATCGACCATTTCGGAGAGCGACCCTTCTCGGTCGGTAGATTCCATCCCTCCATAGGAGTGCCTCCGATTACGGGAGTTGAGAGGGCTCCGCCTGGAGTCGCTCAATCAACTCAGCATCGGCCGGCGGAAAGGCAAAGTCGGAAAGTTCTCCGGGCGTGACCCAGCGAAGCTCCGAGCAACCCAACGGTCGTGCCTCTCCCGCTTCGATACGGCAACGGAAAAAATGCAACTCGACCCGACGCTCTGGATAGTCATGATTCACCACGCAGAGAGGAATGGGGAGGCTGATTCGCACCGCCAGTTCCTCCCACAATTCCCGTTTCAGGCAATCAACTGGATCCTCGCCTGAGTCACATTTGCCGCCGGGGAACTCCCAGAGGCCTCCCAGATGTGCGTCAGCTTTCCGTTTGGCGATGAGATAGCGCCCGCCTTGGCCGATGACCCCCGCCGCAACCCTGGTCACAGGCAGCGGGCCGCTCATGCAGGACGACCGTCGCAAGGATAGCTCTTGCAGAAACGCTTCATGGGACACAAGAGACAGTAAGGATCCCTGGCAGTGCAGACCAGCGCCCCAAAATCCATCACCGCTTGGTTGAAGTCATACCCTTTGCCTCTCGGAATCAGCGCTTCGGACAGCGCCCAGAGCAGAGCTTTGTTCGACTTGGGATTTCCCTGCCCGAGAAAGACCCGCTGCAACACCCGCATGACATTGGTATCCAGGATCGGCGCATCCTGATTGAAGGCAAACGAACGGATGGCACCGGCCGTATACCGACCGATTCCCTTGAAGGACAATAACTCATCGGCCTCACTCGGCAGTCGGCCTCCGTACCGCGACACCGTTTCACGGGCGATACTGTGCAGACGATAGGGCCTCACGTTATATCCAAGGGGGTACCAAGTCGCGCGTACCTCCTCCGGACGCGCCGTTGCCAGTGCGTCGAATGTCGGGAATCGCTCGAGAAACTCATGGTACTTAGGGATCACGCGATCGACCTGCGTCTGCTGGAGCATGACTTCCGATACCAAAATCTTGTAAGGATCGGAGGTGCGCCGCCAGGGCAAATCACGGCCGAACTCTCGATACCATTTCAACAGAGCCCGTGCGAAACGCCGCCTTTCAAGCGCGCTGACGGCGGCCGACTCACTGCGACGACCGCGGACGGAATGCCGAGAGGAGGATCCGTCGCGTGGACGGGACCGGGCTGAACTTTTCTTGGCCATAATGAAAGACTTAAGCGGAATGAGGCTGGATTGTAGGAATCTTCCGATCGAAAGTAAACCTGTGTCCGCTCAGACAGTGAACACAAACCGATATTGCAATTCCCAGGGAGTCCTCCCTATTCTGAGGTAAGATGAAAGCAGAGAATCGCAAAGTCCATCGACGCATCCAATGGACGCGCAACACGACGGAGAGCGCATTGTTTGGCCCGATCCTTGAGGCCAAGAGCGCTGTTCTACCGTGATGGTCCAAGGCTGGCGACATAGAGCGGATAGATGCCGGTCTTGGCATCCGACACATAACGCGCCAGCACATCACGAATCACCGGAAAGGCCAAGGAGTCCCAGGGAATCCGATCATGTACGAACAGGTCCACCTCCAGGCTTTCGGGGCCGGCGCGAAACTCCGGCACCGCCAGTTTCCCCCGAAATACCATATAGACCTGGCCGATGTGGGGCATGCTCACCACCGCATACAACTGGCACGCCTGCACGGTCGCCTGTGCCTCCTCCAGCGTTTCCCGACAGGCCGCTTCCTCCGTGCCCTCCCCGAGTTCCATGAATCCGGCGGGGAACGTCCAGAATCCCACTCGTGGATCGATGGCTCGCCGGCACAGCAGCACACGGTCTTCCCATTCCACGATGCAGCCGGCGACGATTTTCGGGTTTTCGTAGAGGATCGTATCGCACAGATCGCACACCAGTCTTTGCAAGTGATCGCCGGGCGGGACTTTCCTGCCGAGGGGCGCCGCGCACTGGGGGCAGAACTTCATGGGTGCCGGTAACATCGCACGAGTTGTTGCTCCATGCATAGCATAGAGGCCCGGCGCTTTGCATCAGGTTGGCGGCTGTTCATTCTCGTCACGCTGGTGCTCTTGGGAGCCTGCCGATCATCTCTGCCGGAATTGCCCATCATGCCCATCGAGCCTCCGCTGCCGCCCGGGCTCCGCATCGACCCGGCGGTCGCGCGCCTGGCTCGCCAAGTCGTCCCCCTGCTTGAATCCAACGTCGGCTCGCACAATAAGGCCACGCTCTTGGCGCTGACCGGGGCGCGCACCTTTCCCGCCATCGGGAAGCGTGGCGATGCCCTCGATATTCTGCTGGACCCCTGGCAAGGCATGACCCAACTGGAATCCTATGGGCTCCTCGTCAGCGCGCTCTCCAAACACGGAGTTGAGGGGTTGGACGACCTGCTGCTGACCTTGGAGAAGAGCCGAATCAAACCGGACCATGAGATATTGGCGACCAAGCGGCTCGGTGGTAGCGAGAAGGCCGCCGGCGATACGTTGGCCGCGTTGCTCGAACAAGTGAAACACCATTGCGAACGCGCCATGCGGCGGCTGTCGACTGAAGACCGCCAGTTTCTCTTTGACCACGCGATGCGGTTTCTCGATGATTTCAGTCCCCAGTTTACGGATCCTGACAGTCAGACAAAATTTCTGCTCTACAGCAACCGGCGCTTTATCCAACTCATCCAAGAGTATGTGGATTATGATGCGCTGGTCACAGCCGCCCAACTCGCGACGAAACTGGGAAGCATGGACTTGCTGCGTAACCTCAACGAATCCCTCCGCACAGGCGCTAAGGTCAAGAAACCGCCGGAGGGCGTGAAGGGGGATGTGCTGCTGGTTCGCGAGACTACGGCCGGCACCATTGTGGTGGGAGGGCCTGGCTCCAACACCTACCAACTCGACGGCCGGATTGCCTTGATCATCGACCTCGGCGGCGACGACGTCTACCGGGGGGTCATCGCGGCGTCGGGTCATGCGGAACAATCCGTCCATATCGTGATTGATCTGGCAGGCAACGACGCCTACTCCCCCAGCGTGCCGCTCGGGTTGGCGACAGGACGAGGTGGCATCGGGCTCCTCATCGACAAGTCCGGCAACGACAGTTACGAGTTATCCGAAGGGTCTGGAGGAACCGGATTTGCGGGGATCGGCCTCCTGTACGATGAAAACGGAAATGACATCTATACCGGTTCCAAATTCACCCAAGGCGCCGCGATCGGCGGGTTGGGGCTGCTCCTGGATGTCGAAGGAGACGATCAGTACCAAAGCTTCGGTTATGCGGTCGGCTTCGCTGGACCAGGCGGCATCGGGGTCGTCGCCGACCTGTCGGGCCACGACAATTACCAATGTGGACACAAATACTCGAGCATATACAATGCCGTCGATGTCCCCGACGGTGATCGCAGCAGTCCTCTGTATCAGTTCGAATGTTTCGGCGTCGGAGTCGGATCAGGCATCCGCGTCCTCTCCAAGAACCAGGATGATCTGGCCTATGCCCTCGCGGGCGGTCTCGGAATGTTGCTCGAATTGGAAGGGGACGACCATTACCAGACGGCTAACTTTTCTCAGGGGACCGGTTACTTCTTCGGCACCGGGGTCAAGTTGGATTTAGGAGGAAACGACGACCACTTGGCCGCCCGTTACGGGATTGCAGCCGGAGCGCATTATGGAGCCGGCCTCTTCATCGACTATCAGGGGGCGGACTACTACGACTCGACCGGCCCCCATTACAACGCGGGCGCCGCCTGGGATGCGAGTGTCATGCTCGGAATCGACGCCGGATCGGATGACGACATCTATTCCTTCGAACGTTCCAACGGTTTGGGAATCAGCCAACACAATGCCTGGAGCGCCTTTATTGAAGAAGGCGGGAAGGATCGTTACCTGGTCCCACGCGGGCTTGGGGTGGCCGAAGCCGGAAGCGTGGCAACCTTCTTCGATCTGGCAGGCGCCGACTACTATGCCCGCACCTTCCCCGCCGGCAGCGGCAGACGCAACAACCAGGAGACGGTCTCGGACAGTCCCGGGTCTCTGTTCGTCGATCGCCAGTGAGCGACAGCCCGACCACCCCTGAAAAAGCATGATCTTCCGCCTTCGGCTCCCCGTCTTCCACTTCGCTCCGGCCCCGTTTGCTTGACTTCGGCTCGCCCGTGTCTATCTCCAACGAGGAACCGCTACTCGGCGGTCCCGCAGGAGGAGAGGAGAGACCATGAGTGACGAAACCGATTTCACAACTCTGCCGATCGTACCGGTCAAACGAACCGTCTTGTTCCCCGGGGTCATGATGCCGCTGACGATCGGCCGGTCACGGTCGATCTCGGCGGTTGAAGCGGCTTCCAAGTCGGAGGACAAGACCCTCCTGGTCGTGGCTCAGCGTCAGCCGGATGTCGAACAGCCGACACAGAATGACCTGTACACCATCGGAACCAAAGCCATCATCAAGCAGATCGGCCGAACGCCGGACGGTCAACTGCATACACTCGTGCAGGGTGTGGACCGACAGGTCCTGATCAAGCTCGAAGGGCTGGATCCGTTCTTAGAAGGGCGCGTCCGGCCACTGTCGCTGCCCGGTGAGAGCGGGGCCGAAGCGGACGCACTGCATCGCGCCATCATCGATTTGACAGGCGAACTGACCAAATTGGTACAGACCAGTGGTGTGACTGAAGCGCTCCTTTCCCTGGGTATGGATCCGGACCCAGTTGCGCTGGCCTATCGCGTGGCCTCGTTGTTGAACATGACGCTGGCCGAAGAACAGGCCTTGCTGGAAACCTCCACGCGTGAGGATCTTCTCCGCAACGTCTATGCCGCGCTTGCTCGGGAGGTTCAGATTCTCCAGATTCGGAACAAGATCGCGAGCGAAGCCCAGGAGAAAATCGGGAAGACCCAACGCGAGTATATTCTTCGCGAACAACTCAAAGCCATTCAACGGGAACTCGGCGAGGACGAGGACGAGGAAGGCGATGCGGCAGAACTGCGGCGCCGCATCCGGGAAGCCGATCTACCCGAGTCGGTCAAGAAGGATGCAGAGCGCGAGCTCGCACGCCTGGCCAAGCTGCCCCCGTCGGCGGGAGACCATCAGGTGATCCGCAACTACCTCGAACTTTTGCTCGAACTGCCCTGGCTGAAGTCTTCTGAGGACAGTCTCGATCTGGCTCGAGTGCGCCAAGTCTTGGATGAGGATCATTACGGGATCAAGGAAGTCAAGGAACGAATCGTCGAGCATTTGGCAGTGTTGAAGCTGAACCCGACCGCGAAGGCACCGATCCTGTGTCTCGTTGGGCCTCCCGGTGTCGGCAAGACCAGTCTGGGCCAATCAGTGGCCCGCGCGCTCGGTCGCAAGTTCGAGCGGGTGAGTTTGGGAGGCGTGCATGACGAGGCGGAACTGCGGGGCCACCGGCGGACCTACGTCGGAGCCATGCCCGGCAGCATCATCCAGGCATTGCGACGCGCGGGGGTCAACAATCCGGTCGTGATGCTGGACGAAGTGGACAAGGTGGGCCGGGATTTTCGGGGTGATCCCGCCGCGGCCCTGCTGGAGATTCTCGATCCGGCGCAGAACCACACGTTTCGGGATCACTATCTGGATCTACCGTTTGATCTCTCGAAGATCATGTTCATCACGACGGCGAACACCTTGGATCCGATTTCGCAGCCTCTCCTGGACCGGATGGAGGTCATCCGACTTCCCGGCTACAGCGAACAGGAGAAGTTCGAAATCGCGCAGCGTTACCTCTGGCCGAGACGGGTTCACGAGGCCGGGCTCAAACAGGAGTTAATCCGCCTCTCGCCAGAGCTCATGACGCTGATCATCGCCCGGTATACCAGAGAGGCGGGAGTGCGTCAGCTTGAACAACAGCTCGGCAAGCTCGCGCGCAAGATCGCGCTGAAGATCGCCGAATCCCCGGCCGAGCAGATGGAGTCCCCCATCGACCTCGCCAAAGAGGAGGTCCAGGAATGGCTGGGCATGGAACGGTTCCAGCCGGAGGAAATCCGGAAAGACCTGCCTCCCGGCGTCGCGACAGGCTTGGCCTGGACACCGACCGGCGGTGATGTCCTCTACGTGGAAACCAGTCTGCTGCCTGGCAGCCACGATCTCACTATCACGGGGCAACTCGGGGAGGTGATGCAGGAGTCGGCGCGGGCCGCGCGCAGCTACCTCTGGTCACATGCCGAAGGGATGGGACTCGACATTTCCCGTTTCAAGCGGAACGGGTTGCACATCCATGTCCCATCGGGAGCGATCCCCAAGGATGGTCCATCCGCGGGCGTCACGATGGCGACGGCCTTGGCTTCGGCCTACACGGGCGTCCCTGTGCGGCGGGATACAGCCATGACCGGTGAAATCAGCCTGAGCGGACTCGTCCTCCCGGTTGGAGGGATCAAGGAAAAGGTCCTGGCCGCTCACAGAGCCGGCATCACACGGATCATTCTGCCCAAGGCCAACGAGAAGGACCTTAAGGAGGTGCCGGAAGAGGTGCACAAGGCCGTGCAGTTCATCCTCGCCGAGCGGATCGACGACGTGCTGCGAGCAGCCATCGAAGAGACAGGCGGATCCGCGGCGAAAAGACCCGGCCCTACGGCGCCCGCCGAGACCGTCGAGGTCCTGTAAGGCTGCTCGGTTTACGTTGACACAGGAGTAAAGGATGAAAAGGGGCCGGCCGCTTGGCCGGCCCCTTTTCTCTTGGATCACAAGCCATCAGAGATCGGAGGGACCGTCCTGATTATCTGCCCGACACCAGCTTCCAGAGGGCTGCGATCCCCCAGAGCACCAACACGATGGCCCCAAGAACCACAAGCAGCGTGGTGACCGCCAACGAGAGGACGAAGATCCAATCTTGAAGGGTTGAAGGACGCCGTTCCGCCGTCACATGTCGGCGCAGCAGATCCGCATTCCGGGCATTGCTGCGGAACCAGACCGAGAACACATCCCCCACGAGCGGTACCGCACCGACAATCGCATTGACGGCCATGTTGGCGGACATCCGAACCAACACGATACGAGGTACCTGAAGCTTGGCTGCGAGAAGCAGGATCGTTGAACCGATGAGGCCGGCCAACGCATCACCCGCACCGGGCAACAGGCCGAGCAGCGGATCGAGCCCGAATCTGATGCCGGTGCCTGGGATCCGAAACGACGTATCCAAAATGCGGGCTATCAGGTCCGCAACCCGTCGAAGGTCCTCCCGTTGGTCCTGCGCCGGATCCGGATCAGCATTGTCGCTCTGCCGGCGGGCCGATTGTTTCATCGTCAACCCTTGTGCGAGACTACCGTGGAGGCTGGAAACCTAGAAGCCGACGAGCAAGATCGGTTCATCGGCGGTCCAATTCGAGCAGGAGAATGAACCATGGATATTCCCGCAACGATCGTGAAGGTCGTCAAGAGCGATGAGCAATGGCGGCAATCGTTGACTCAAGAGCAATATCAGGTGCTGCGCAAGGAAGGCACCGAACGGGCCTTCGTCAACGCCTATCATGATAACAAACAGGCCGGCATCTATCACTGCGCCGGGTGCGACCTCCCCCTCTGGTCCTCCGAGCAGAAGTACGACAGCGGCACCGGCTGGCCGAGTTTTTGGCAGCCGATCGCGCCCCACGTCGTCGCCACCAAGACCGATTTTCACCTGCTCTATGCCCGCACGGAGGTCCATTGCGCGCGATGCGACGGCCATCAAGGGCATGTCTTCAACGACGGCCCCAGGCCGACGGGGCTCCGGTATTGCATCAATTCGGCCGCGATCAAGTTCGTCCCGTCGTAGAAGAGGGGCAGAAAGGAGATGAGAAGTCTTATTCAGGGCCTCATTCCCTGGCGATTAGGAAAGGTTTTCGTGGCAACGCCAAATTATTGAGACTTGGCGGCTCGACGAGCCCCAAACATTGAATCCCGACCCCATTTATTCGACCCCCGGATCTCATCCTCGACGACGGTCAGGTACTCGCGAATGGCGTCCTGGATGTTCTGAATAGCCTCCTGCTCCGTCGCGCCTTGGGACCAGCATCCAGGCAGGCCAGGAACCGAGACCGCGTAGCCTTCCTCCGATTTGTGAAGGGCGATGCGGTATTTCATGGTGAACCTCTTTGTGGCAAATCCATCTTGGCCGCCGTTGCGAGGCAATGCTTCGCTTGCGGGCCGACTTGAGGACAGTGTATGTATCCATCCAGCGAATGTCCAGGCCAGATGGCCCCTGTGTGGTGTTCGCAAGCGGTGTGGGGAGGTTTAGTGAGGGCTCTAGTTCATGGTGAATAGGGAGTGTTTCCGCGAGGGCGGACTATTGAGTCCTGATATCTCGACGAGTCCCAAACAATGAGTCCCGACCCCATTACTATCACTCTTCAACGACGGCCCCAGGCCGACGGGACTCCGGTATTGCATCAATTCGGCCGCGATCAAGTTCATCCCGTCATGAAACTCAGAATGCACGTCGTCGAACGTAGTCATGCAGTGATACGTTCCCTATCCATGACGGTTCGTGACACTCTACCCGTTTGATGCACAGAGTAGATGGACGAGAACACACGACAGCACTCTTGCGCCCGCGGCGGGGTGAAGCCACGACCGGCTTGATGGGATAGCACCTTATCCATATTCCGACTCCACATTCTCAGCAAGCGACGCCAGGATATGAAACACTGTCGCCCAGGCCGAAGGCGGCATGAATTTCCTCCACCCTTGCCAAATTGCTCATCTCATGTCGCCTCCGTGGTAACAGATTCTTGGCGCCCAACGGTGGAGTTAATTTGCGGCGCGTAGTGCCGTCGACTTCAACGACTTGTTAGACCCCACTGATTGCGGGGCGCTACTCCCGTCACTCTCGCATGCCGCACCTCCGGAAGTATTCACTTAGTCGCTGGTATCGGGCATCTTGCGCAAGCTGTGGCGCAGCTTGCACGATCTCGTCCAAACATTGCCCCAACTCTGGGGGCGCCCACTGTTGATCGCCAATCACAGCATCTAACAGACGCAGAGCATCTGCCGGGAATCGTGCGGACAACCCTGATTCGTGCAGTCGATGTACGACGTAATGTGGATGTTCAATGGGTTGCAGCCAGTCTTGCACCGCAGTCAAAGCAGCGGGAAATTCAGTTCGGGCAGCAATGATCAGCCGGGTCAATGACTCGCCGATTCGCGGCGTGGCGAGGTTGCGGGACTTGGGCCAAACGTGTTGCCAGAACGGCTGGACCCGGTTCTTCCAATAGTCCTCGCGCTGGTCGGCGGCTCCTTCTAGGGCCTGAGACAGCGCCTGTGCGCATTCTTCCAGCCCTTCTTGAGGCAGCGCTCCAATCGCAGATCGGAACTCATCCACGGTGTAGCCCTCGGTCGGCCCGAGCGCTGCGTAAGTCAGGAAAGCTGCGAACTGCTGGCGGTCTTCGCCTAGGTCAGCGTAGTAGTTTGCGCTCTCCAGGAACTGCGGTTTGAACGCAATCAGCAAGGGCTGATACAAGCGTGGCGACCACAGGAAACCTTCCCACACGGCTTTTGCTTCAACCGGATTGCTCCAACTGAACAGCGGCAAGAGGTGTTGCTCGGCCCAAGCGCGATCAACGCGGAAGATCGCGATCAATCGCGAACCCAGCAGCACTCGGCCGTGGCGGAACCGATCCACCTGCACATCGCAGATTTCCGTGAAGAAGGGCTTGATGTCGGTTGGAAGCTGATCGTTGTCGTTCGGATTGCGTTTGAACCAAAGGTTGATCAACGCCTGCGTGACATGCCCGACCGGATGATTGATGGCTTCGGTAACAGACTGCTCAATCGGTTCCCCATTGCGAGTCATCCCGGTGCCTGCTTCGAGTGGCAGGGCCAGAACTCGGTGGCACAGGTTCAACAGAATTTCCTCGTGCAGATTGATCGACTTTGAAATGGTCTCAATCCACCACGTCACACCGTGGGCAATCTCCTGAAGCACGGCGTCGGGCATGGTCTGTACCAGAGGCGCGGCGTAGCGCCACATACGCTGAACCTGTTTCCCATTGCCCCATGCATACAGTGCATCACTCCAGCGACTTTTAAGCCAATTTCCCTGCGCAGCCAAATCAGCGAGAGCGAACAAGCAATTCAAAGGGTGCTTTTTGCAGACATCACGCCATGTGTCCTCGTGGAACGGCCGCCGTTCGGGTTGTGGCTTTGTAAGCCATTGAACGAGTTCACGCCGCTTTCGAGGTGCGATGTCGACATCCCGGCTTTCTTCATAGTCTGGATCGCCAGTGCCGCTCATCCAGTGGGAAAACTCGTCACGCTCGTTGGCTGCCACCTGCCATTGCGGGTAGGCATTGGACAGTTCCGCCAAGCGCGCCGCTGCGGGTACCCCCAGGGCGAGGTCCGAGGCATTCAATTTGGCCAAATGTAGCCAGACTGAACGAGCCACCAAGTCTTGCCACCGTTCCGGTCCCAGATCATCCCGGTACATCTCGCGCGGCGGGCCGGCCAAGATGGCGGCCTCCAGACGTTCCTGAGCGGCTCCTGCCAATTGGCGCCCCTGCAGAACGAACAGTCTGAACACCTCCCGCCCCGTATCGGTGGACCACAGCCACCAGGCGCCATCGGCCAGCAGCCAATCCACCCACTGCTCGGGTGCGATGCACGCCTCCTGGCTGGCAGCAAACAGGGCCAGGCGCTTGAAGGTGGGATACGGCAACTCGAACCAGGCCTGGGCAATCCGCCTCGCACGAGCACTGTCATTACCGCGAAGCGCCAGCCACGCATCGCGCAGCAATTCGATCAGGCTCACCCAGTCGCGGAAACCCCGGTTCTGCCAGTGTGGGGTAATGGACGGTAGATCCCAGTGCGATCGGTCGCTGCGGTCGTCGGCCTCACCAAGCTCGCGCAACAAGTCCAGCGCATCACGTAGCAGTTGCTGAAAATCCTCCAGCAGTTGCGGCAAGGCGGATGTCCAGTGCTCGCCGGCAAGGTCGCGCAGGGCCGAATGCACGTGATTGGCGACCAGCACCAGCTCCCAATCCACCAGTTGCCGCAAGCGCGTGGGTTCGCCCGTGTTCTCTTCCTCGTCGCCCCAACGAAACGGCTTCTTCAAGGCCACCTGGGGGGCGAGCAGCTCACGCAACTCCAGGCGCAGCGTGGTGGTCAGCCCCTCCCGCTTCAGCCGACCTTTCCATTGATAGAGATCGGGATCGTGCCACACTTTTTTCACCCGGCCACTGAGCAGCAGACGCCACAGTGTGCGCATCAAGGGGCCAGGGATGGCCTTGGGCGCCTGTAAGCGGATTTCATCCCGTTCGGCGGTCTTGCCGTCACGCTCCAGCAAGGCAAAGCGGTCCAGTTCGTCCTCGATCAGCCGCGGCCAGCGGTCATGCAACTGGCCGCCACGTTGCGCGATCCAGATGACCAGCCGCGGGTCATCCAGATGGCGCGTGAGCCAGCGGGCCAGATGAACCATCACGTCGTCCCACTGGCTGCCGGTGACGCCACCGGAGGCCAGCAGCATCGGTGGCGCGCGGTCATAGGGCGCTGGCCGGCGAATCAGGCTGAAACGCAATTTGGCGTCTGCCTCGTCGCGTGACGGCACGCCGAAGCGAGCCAGATCGCTGTGCTGAAAGCGTTCGTCCGAGAAGGCCTCCAGCAACCAGTCCAGCGAAGGGACGGGGTTGAAGTCGGCAAAACGTCTGGCCGGCAGTCCCGATTTGTCCGACAAGGCCCACAACATCCGGCCGACGAAATCGTCTTGTTGCGTGCTTGCCGAAGGCCGTGCCAGGGCGTGGCTGACGACGATGCGCTCCTTGCCCAGGACGCCGTCGCGGTAGGTGTCCGCCCAGGCGTGCAAGGTTTCATGGAGTGCCGAATGGTCATGACTGCCAGTGGGTACTTGGTAAAGGATGGGCGTGACGCCCTTGGCTTCCCACTCGATGGTCTTGCGGTGTTCCTGCCCCGGCTCGCAATCGCCCAGCGCCCAGGCTTGCGGCGTGACTTCGCCCAACATCCGGTCGGCGGCCAGCGCATCCATCATGTAGCGCAACACCGGATCGTTGATGCTGTAGCCCACGAAGCAGACCACGTAGTTGCGGAACAGCTCGCTGACAAAACGGGCGGCCCAGCGTTCGGTGAGGTAGGCCAGGCCGAAATCGCCGCTGGTGACCACCAGCCGGTTCAGGGCCGTGTCGTCCTCTTTTTCGGGCAGCAGGCCGTGCAGGTAGACCAGCCCGTTCCAGCGGCTGTTCTTCGGGATCGGCAACATCGGCGCGGCATAGGCCTGGAACGCTTGGCCTGTGCGCTTAGCCGCCGTATGAAACACGCGGTCGAAGTTGGTGGTGACGAGCCGCAGCGCGCCGGCGCGGCTGCGCGCCAGCCGCAACAGTGCCGCCTGCGTATCGGTGGCACCCTTGCGGCGCAACTGGGGTTTCAGTGCCTGCGCCAGTGCACGGCGGACGGCCAGCCGCTGCCCAGGCAGGCGCTGCTCTAGCCGGTCGAGCGTGGCGTCGAACTGCCAACGGTCGAATGCCTCGCGCTCGATGTCCGAGAGCGCTGTGCTGTTCAGCTGGTAGATTTTCTCCACCAGCCCCTTGAAGTCTGGCAGGCCGGCGGGGTACGAAATGCCCGCGCCGCAGAAAAACACCACGCGACCTTCCTCGTGCGCCTGCAAGAGCGCATCCGGAATATCGGGGCCGTAGGTGATGAATTGCATTCCTTGTGTTTTCTATCCAATACGCGCGTGCATTCGAGCGACTGAGAGCTCAGTCGGTCGAACACTCCCATTGAACGGCGCCGTGAAGCGCGCCGACCTCGCCCACGTGATTAGGCGTCGAGCGAAGCAGATGCAGGGTCGGAGGTCTTAATCAAGTCCTATCGCCCTGGTGAATTGGAAATGTTTTCGTGACATCGGCAGATTATTGGGTCTTGGCGTCTTGACGAGCCTCGGAAAATGACTACCGCCCCCATTTAACCATGCAGTTGTTTCAACTGGGTTTTGACGTCATAATGCGAGTTGTATAGGATCTTAGCCCTTTAAGGGGGAGGACGATATGTCGACGGCGGAACGCATTTTCAAAGAAGCACAGAAACTTCCCGATAGGCTAGCGGAAGAGGTACTGGATTTTATCAAGTACATTGAACTGAGGCACGGACTGAGAGACCGACTCACTGAAGAACTGAAACGGGCGCAGGAACCGGCCATGCGCCATGTGTGGGACAACATCGAAGACGAGGTTTGGGATGGCGTGTAAGCCCGGCGATCTTGTTTTGATTCCATTTCCGTTCTCCGATCTGCAATCGACGAAGAAGCGCCCTGTAATGGTCTTAACCGCACCGGATCGACATGCCGACTTCATTGAATTGGCCCTCACTTCGGTCCCGCAGCAGACCCACGCCCTTCAAGTTGATTCAGCCAGCATGACGGAAGGGATACTCCCTAAACTGTGCTGGATCAGGTTCGACAAAGTCTTCACCCTTTCCGAGAGCAGCATCATCAAAACCTTTGGTAAATTATCCTCACAGACGTTGCAGAGCGTGTTGCAAGGACTCTGTTCTGTCGTGGGATACGGTCCCAGATAACCCCGATTCGACGATGTCACCACCGCTTGCCTCCCTGCTCGCGGTTTCTTCACGAACCGTCACGAATAATGTGGACTACGTGGAGCGCATCTCCCACTGATTGCCCATCATGCCCACTTTGTTGCGATGTCGCCGAAGATCGTCGTGCGGCATGCTGTCGATGCTCATGCGGATATCCGCGTTCACATGACCCACTAGATAGTAACTATGTTCGACCAGACCCTTCACGATGCTTGTGCAGTCGATCTGGTGCACCTTGTTATGCACCAGTGTCGGCCGGGCCGGGCCGTTCGATCCCAATCGGTCGGGATTGCCTTTGGTATAGTCCGAGACGACCAATGCCGCGTCGCCACGGTTATAATAGACGCTCACGCTTCTGCCGAACTCGTGGAGTCGCCCCAGTGGGTGCCCCTCTTCCAATGCCGTATCGTCCACGTCGGGAGAGCAGAGAAAGATGTGTTCGAACAGACGAGGCAATGCGTTCCCCGGTGTGAAAGCGTCGCACCGTGTGAGCGCGTTTTGCAATAGATAGTTGCCCATGGAATGACACAACAGATGGAGATCCTGCTTGCAGAGCTCCTCCTCCGAACGACGCAGACTCGCGAGAAAATCCCGCACCTTCAGAATCCCGCGCCCCACCGCGTTGCCTGAACCGGCCGCCTCCGACCGGTCCGATTTGTAGGACACGAAGGGTAGCGCCATCCCGTCAGACGGCCAACTGAACAGCACCACCTGCACATGCTGTTTCGGATCCCCCTCTGGACAATGATTCAGCATTTCCTGGAGCGACAGGGCCGAGCCGACCGCGTCAACCCAGGAGACGTTGAAGCCATGGATATAGATCAGCACATCCGTATTCTTGAACATGATCGCTTGCAGATCGGAAAACGCCGCCTGCGATCCCAACTTGATCTTCTCCTGTTGACCCTCCGCGACGGATCGATCGATCTTTTCGCGATAGGCGACAATGTCGGCGGACTCAGCGCACTTGGAGAGATATTTGATCAAGCCCTCGCCGTTCCCCTGTCCCATGATCCCGCAGTCCGCATCCAAGAACTTGGCCATCTTGGCCTCATCGGCCTCCACGGTCAGCCTGCCGAAACGGAGGTTCTCAACCCCGTCGTCGCTGAATTTCTTGCCGTAGCCGTCGGGGTGCCAGCGGTCCTTGCCGAGGTAATTGCGGTTGGTTGCGTAGAAGAGTTCTAGCTCGGTCATGCTCGTGGCTCCTTAGCGCGCATTATTCATGAACGCTGTTATTGCAATTGCGGATTCGCTGCTGGGCACCCATTGCTCCAAGATTGCAATGGGTCCCGGCCTGCGTGCGGAGTTTCAGCACGCAAGAGAGCGGGCTCGCCGCTCGGTCGGTCAACATACTGTTTCAAGTATGCCTCCCTCCTTCGCGGCTCCACGCGCCCGTCTCGCGACGCGACCCCACAATTTCGCGACAAACCGTCATGAATAATGCGCGCCGCATATCGTGAAATGCTGTCACCGGCGCCGGCGGCGCTCGGCGAGATGTCCATATCGGCTTCGACGACTGAAGTCAAGAACGAGCTGTCTGGATGCGCTCCACGAGCAATCGACTCGTCCTATCCCTCCTCCGATCGAGCAGGCGAGATCACTTCGTACAGTGCGGAATAGTCCGCATCGCCCCATCCTTGACCGACGGCCTCAGATATGAGTGATCGCACTCCGTCCAACCCGCCGGTCTGTAGATTCAGACTCTCCGCCGCTTCTCGGCAGAGATCGATGTCCTTCAACAGATGCCGAGCGGAGAAATTCGGATTGTCGTACTGCCGGTTGAGGAGCCGCGGTAATTTCTTCTCGAACATGGGTGCGAACAACGCACTGTCGCGCAACAGCGTCATGAACGATTCCACCGGAACACCGGACCGTTGAATCATCGCCAAACTAAGTGACAGGGCCGCGATATGCGAGGCGATCAATTGATTGAGCGCCAGCTTCACCAGAGCCGCCCGTCCGACCGGTCCGATCCAGCGAGGGTGAGGGCCGAAGCAGCCTAACAACCCCTGCCATGCGGCAAACTGTTCGGGGCTCGCTCCGACCATCACGAGCAGCCGACCTTCCTTCGCCTCGGCAAGGCTCCCAAGAACCGGAGCCTCCAGGTAGTCGCCACCGAGCGCGGCGATTTTCCGCCCGCAGGTACGGCTTTCGTCGGGACCGATCGTTCCCATCTGGATCACGGTCTTTTCGTTCAAGACCGACGGTCCATCCAACAGATCCAACACGGCATGGATCGCCTGCGCATCCGCCAGCATCAGGATGATCACCCGTGCCTCCTGGATCGCCTGGATGGGATGTCCGGCCACCGGTATCCCTTGTCGCCGCAGGTCCTCAACCTTCCGACTCGTTCGATTGTAGAGACGCACGTCGTAGCCGCAGGCCTTGAGACGCAGCGCCAACGGCCTCCCCATCAATCCTCCGCCCAGCACAGCAACCGTTACTGACACGGCACCCTCCGATTACTTTGGCAGCAACGCAATGACCCGCACCGGTCCTCCGCTCCCGCCTTTGATCTTCATCGGTAACAGGATCAGCGTGGCGCCCTTCGGGGGAAGCCTTTCCAGATTGGCGAGGTTCTCCAAGCCATAGAGGTTTGCTCCGTTGACAACCTGGTGAACAATAAAATCTCCCGACGGCCCATGGTCTATGCTGGCCGTGTCGATGCCGATTCCGTCGATCCGACGCTCCGTCGTCAGATAGGCCGCTGCCTCCTTGGAAAACCCTGGAAAGTGCAGAGTGGCGGCGTCGTCGGGCGTCATGCTGCCCAGGTAGGCCGATCGGTCCGGCCAGAAGCGCCCCCAGCCGGTTCTCATCAAGACAATCGCTCCATCGGGAATCCTGCCATGAGCCTGCTCCCAAGTTCGGATGTCGTCGATCGTCATGCGATAGTCCCGATCCTGCCTCGCCGCCTCCGACACATCGATCACGACCGCGGGACCGATCAGATTCTGAAGCGGGATGGCGTCCAACGTCATCCCTTCCTTGGCAAAGTGAATCGGAGCGTCGAGATGCGTTCCTCCATGCTCCGCAGTACAGAATTGCGCCGAGGCGTACCAGTATCCCCCCGGGGAGGAACCCCACGAAGTCTGTTCCCAAGCGAAGGGCTTGTTGTGGGGCCAGTAGATCGTCTGTTCATCGAAGGGATAGGTGAGGTCAATGAGAGTCCGCTCATCAAGCTCGGCCAAAGCCGAGGACGCGAGCACGACCATCAAGGCCAGACTCATGAGAACGGACCGATCAATCGTTCGTGCCATGGTGGCTCCTTTGCACCTGTTCTCAACGTCCCGCTCACCACAGACCGACGGGGCTGGCAGCAGCGTGATCGCCTATGCTACTTCTCTTCCATGGTGGATGTCTCGCCCTCCGCTTCTCTTTCCGACTCTCTCTCTGGCGCCAGAGTGCCTGTCACCTATCAAATTAGAGGAGACGAGTCTCACGCGCGACGGCAGGCCGATCTCATCTGCATCGACCAAACGGTGGAAGCAGCCGAGGAGGTCATCCCAGCCGGACCGATACGGGATCAATTACTCGGCCGCATCGAATCGTTCGACAGAGTTGGAGAGGACCGGTGGAGCGCCACGATCAGTTTCCCGATCGAGCTGGCAAAGGCTGACGCCGTGGACCTGCTTCATCTGCTGTACGGCACGACCAGCCTCAAGAGCGGCATTCGTGTCACAAGCCTCGACCTGCCGGAACAGGGGCTCGACGGCTGGACCGGCCCGCGCTTCGGACAGGCCGGCCTCAGAACGCTCCTGGGAATCCAGCACCGCCCCCTGGTCTGTGCTGTTCTCAAGCCACTGGGCCTGTCGACACGAGACCTCGCAGTGCTGGCCTATCAATTTGCCCTCGCAGGAATCGATCTGGTCAAGGACGATCAAGGGCTCAACGACCAGCCCTTCTGCCGTTTTGAAGATCGAGTGCAGGCTTGCGCGGAAGCAGTAACCCGTGCCAATCGTGAAACCGGACAGCACTGCCTCTACGCTCCGCACATCGGCGCGGCCCTCCCGGTAGCCAGGGATCGCGCCCTCTTTGCGAAAGCCAGCGGAGCCGGCGCCCTGCTCATCTGTCCGGGACTTACAGGGTACGAGACCTTGCGCCTGCTGGCCGCCGATCCGGAGATCACGCTGCCCCTTCTGAGTCACCCAGCTCTCCTGGGCACCTATGCCATCAACTCCGATACCGGTTTGGCCCCTGCACTCCTCTATGGCCAACTCCCACGCTTGATGGGAGCAGACATCAGCCTTTATCCGACCTACGGTGGCGACTTTGCCATGACCAGCGCGGATTGTCGGGCCATCGCGCGCGCAGCCTCGACCCCGTTCGGTGGGACCAGATCGATGTTTCCCAGTGCCGCCGGCCGGATGGGCTTCGGACAGATTCCGGAGATCGCGACATTGTATGGACCGGACGTGGTGTACATTCTCGGAAGCCGCATTCAGAAACATCCGGACGGCCTTGTGAACGGCTGCCGTCAGTTCATTCAGGCGATCAGCCGACCCTCGTCCTCAGACCGACCGTCCTGGTCATGACTCTCATGGCACCTTCCGCCATCACGCCCGAGTGCCGCCGCACTGTTCCGGCCCAGCGGGCAGGACGGCCGCGAGTCCTGCTGATTATTCCTCCTCTGACCCAGCTCAATACGCCATATCCCTCCACTGCGTATCTGACAGGATTCCTGCGGTCACGCGGCTATGAGGCGTTTCAAGCCGACCTTGGTATCGAGATGGTTCTCTCCCTGTTTTCAAGGAAGGGACTGCAGGAGGTCTTCGAGACCATCAGGCGGCAGTCGAGTGACCTCCCGGGCGAGGCCAGACAAATGCTGGCGCTCGAACAGGCCTACGTCAACTCGATCGATGAAGTCGTCGCCTTTCTCCAGGGTAAGGACCCCTCTCTTGCCACGCGCATTAGTCAGGGCCGATTTCTCCCGCAGGGACCCAGGTTCGCTCGGCTTGCGGATTCGGACGAACAATCAGCCGCACTGTCAACCCTGGATCGAGCCAAATATTTGGCGACTCTCTACCTCGAGGATCTTGCCGACCTGATTCATGAAACCGTCGCCACGCAGTTTGCACTGAGCCGATACGCCGAGCATGTCGGAACCTCGGCTTCATCCTTCGATCAAGTTTTCCAGTCCCTCTCCGCCGCTCCATCCTTGACCGATCGCCTGATGCTTCAGGCCCTGGCTCAACATATGACATCAGTTCGTCCCACGCTGGTCGGATTGACGGTACCTTTTCCGGGCAACCTCTACGGGGCCTTTCGCATCGCCCAATGGCTCAAATCCAACCATCCGACCATCACCGTTGCGCTGGGCGGCGGCTATGCCAACACGGAACTCCGCCGTCTTCAAGACCCGAGGGTCTTCGACTATGTGGACTTTGTGACGCTGGACGATGGAGAAAAGCCGCTGTTGTATCTCCTGGAACACCTATGCGACCGGCGGGCGGTATCGTCGCTCTGCCGAACCTATTATCGGACGCAGAGCCACGTGGTGTTTGCGTTCAACCATTCTGAGCCGGATTTGTCCATCCAGGAGGTCGGCCCGCCAACCTACGACGGACTTCCGCTCGATCGCTACTTGTCGATCCTCGACACGACAAACCCTATGCATCGCCTCTGGTCCGATGGTCATTGGAACAAGTTGACCGTCGCCCACGGGTGCTACTGGAAGCGTTGTACGTTCTGCGATGTCGGGTTGGATTACATCGGCCGTTATGAAGCGACGGCCACCGATGTCTTGCTCGGACGCATCGAGCGGTTGATCCAGGAAACGGGCCGCCGCGGATTCCATTTTGTGGACGAAGCCGCGCCACCAGTCTCGCTCAAGTCGCTTGCGCTCAGATTGCTCGAGAAAGGCCTGACCATCTCATGGTGGGGGAACATCCGATTTGAGGAAGCCTTCACGCCGGACCTCTGCCGGTTGCTGGCGGCTTCGGGCTGCATCGCCGTCAGCGCCGGTCTTGAGGTGGCCTCCGATCGCCTGCTGGCGAAAATGGACAAGGGCATTACCGTGGATCAAACGGTTCGGGTGGCAGCGGCCTTTCGGCAGGCCGGCGTCCTCATCCATGCGTATCTCATGTATGGATTCCCAAGCGAGACGATCCAGGAAACGATCGACAGCCTGGAACGGGTCCGACAACTCTTCGCCGCAGATCTGATTCAATCCGCGTTCTGGCACAGATTCGTCGCCACCGCTCACAGCCCGATCGGCCTCGATCCGGCAAGCCATGGCATCACGATTCTCGGACCGTTACATAAAGGGTTTGCGGAGAACGATCTGGTCTATGAAGATCGCTCGACCTTGGTACCCGATTGGCTCGGGCTCGGCCTTCGCACCGCACTCTCCGCTTACATGGAACGGCAAGGATTAGCAAGACCGGTGCATCGCTGGTTCACCCACCGCGCACCTGCGACGACCGTCTCAGGCGATTGGATCGCCTGCGCGTTGCGCGCGTCTTCGAAAACCGGCCGTTCCCTCGCCAATCGCAACCGTCGCCTGATCTGGATCGGTGGACAGCCGGTCATCGAGCGGAGCGACACACAGACTTGCATCGTCATCCTTCCGAACGTCACAGAGGATCGTCGCCTCCGTCTGAACAGACCTCAGACGGATTGGCTGCGGGACTTGCTCGGAAGTGCGACTCCCCGGAGCCAGCAACCATCGGCGGCATACCGGAAACTGGCGGAGGTGCGAGAGACCTATCCGTTCGGTGGCCCCGCGGCGTTCGACTCCTGGTCACGGAAACGCGCCTGGCAAACGATCAGACAGGCTGGCTTGCTGTTGATCTGATCCGGTCGAACCGAGCGCATCCACACAATCGGAAAGGCGATGGACGCCCCGAATCAAGTGGTCGGACTTTTCCCCATTCCTGCCGGAAAAGCGAAGAGCCGCCCTGAGGCGGCTCTTCTGCATTCCGACAGGCTATCCGGCCCCTACTTGTTGGGCTGTGGCGTGTACCGGAGATAGGGCTTGACGGCCTTAAACCCTTTGGGGAAGAGCTGCTTGGCTTCCTCGTCGTTGACCGCCGGCGTGATGATGCAGTCCTGCCCTTCCCTCCAGTTCACCGGCGTAGCCACCTTGAAGTTTGAGGTCAATTGCAGCGAATCGATCACCCGCAACAGCTCGTCGAAGTTTCTCCCGCAGGAGGCTGGGTAGGTCAGGGTGAGCTTGATCTTCTTATCCGGTCCGATCACAAACACAGACCGGACGGTCATGTTGTCGAGCGCGTTGGGATGAATCATGTCATAGAGCGTCGCAACCTTCTTCTCCGGGTCCGCGATCAGAGGATAGTTCACGGTGCAGTTTTGCGTTTCATTAATGTCGTTGATCCACCCCTTGTGGGCATCGAGCGGATCGACGCTCACCGCGAGCACCTTGACGTTGCGCTTCTTGAAATCGTTCGCGATCTTCGCCATGTAGCCCAGCTCCGTGGTGCACACGGGTGTAAAGTCCTTGGGGTGTGAAAAGAGAATGCCCCAACCGTTGCCCAGCCACTCGTGAAAGTTGATCTTGCCCTCGGTCGTGTCGGCCATAAAATTCGGCGCTTCATCGCCTAGTCGCAATGGCATGGGATGCCTCCTTTTTCTAGAAGATTTATAAGGACGTAAGGCAGCGGCTCGGAAGGATGCTTGTCCGGCGAACCTTATCGTGTGCCTACGTTACAGCGGCAGCCACGCCATGTTCAAGAGCACCATGGAAGCCCTTCGACCATACGGAGGATGCGAGCAAGGCCCCGGATTGCTATAATGGGAAACGCGTGATTACCTACCAAGCGAGATACGATGAAACTGCTGTTCAGATTGTTGATCCTGTGGCTCATGCTGTTCGAGGTGGAACGGTCCGGCCCATTTGCACAAACCGTCATGGACAGCGCCTCGGAGGGTTCCTCACAGACCCCTTCGACCGATGCCCCCGCTCCTCCTCCCGATGCTCAGGGTGCCGCACCCGAAGGCAGCCACAGTTCCGGCTCAGAGCCTAACCAAACCCCTGATACCAACTCTTCCGGCCCTCAGGAGCTTGCGAGCCCCGGCTCCAGAGCGGCAGGCGAGCCGCAACCTCGTCCGGATTTGCCCTCGGAACTGACCTTGCCGACCCCGCAGGTGCAGGAGAGCCCCCTTCCCTCTCCGCACACCCCGGCTCCCAGCCCCATTGTGCCACATCCGGAAGCGCCTCCGGTTCCGCTGGAAGCGGAACCCATGAATGAAAAGCCGCCGGCGCAATCATCTGCGACTCCGTCTCAGGCCGAAGAAGAAGCGGCGCCTCCGGAGTCAATGCAGCCGTCGCCTCTGGTGACGACGACGGAGGCCAATCCCCTGGATGAGGCCAGGGTTCTGCTCCTCAAGGGTGAGTACCTGGACGCCGCAACCCGGTTCCGACAAACGGTTCGCGACTACCCTGATCTGATCGAGGCGCGGCTCGCACTGGGGGAGGCCCTCGCGGCACTGGGCGACATGGACGGGGCCCTTGAGGAATACCGACGCGTCATTCAGCGCGATCCACAGGCCACCGCCGGCCATCTAAAAGTCGCCGGGCTCTTGATGGCCAAACGCCATTGGAAGGAGGCGCAGGCCGCCTTGAATATCGCCGTCGCCCAACAGCCGACTCACCCTCAGGCTCACTATGCGATGGGTGTGATTCGATACAGCGTCGGCGACACAGGCGGGGCCATTGAAGCCTTTCGCCGTGTTATCGAACTCAAACCGGATTCTGCTGACGCCCATTATCAGCTCGGATTGTTGCTGAAATTGACCAAGCAGAAAAGAGAGGCCGCCGTCGAATTCGCCACGGCGGCCGCTGCAGGCCATCCCCGCGCCCAATATTTTATCGGCGCCGCCTATGCTTCCGGCAGCGGCATCGACAAGCAGATGGCCACGGCGGTGCAATGGTGGATGGCGGCGGAGGATCACGGTGTGCAAGAAGCCCATGATGCGCTGGCGCGCCTACGGCGGGCCGTTTATAAATGGCCGGACACGCCAGAAGGCATCAAGGCTGCCCAGGCTTTTGCCGCCTACCGCGACGCGCTCTGGAAAGAGTTCCCCTCGATTACCCGCAGCGACAGGGAAGACAGTCTCGGCGGACATCTGTTGGCGCTCAATCACATCGGCGAAGCGATCCCGGTGCTGATTCGGGAAGCGAGCGCCATGGATACTTTGGCCGGATCGCAATTAGCCCTCATCTACGAACGAGGTGCGGACCCGATTGTCGCTCCCTTTGACACCCGCATCTTGCGCTACTTCCAATCTGCCGCTTCCGAAGGCGTACCTCAGGCGAAGTTGACGCTGGCGCGTATCCGCGCCCTCGGCCTCGGCGTTCCCGCCGACAAGCAGAGCGCTCTGAACCTGCTCAAGGGCCTTCACGGAATTAAGGCGGAGCAGCTCCTGGCCGATTGGGCCGCTGCCGCAAACGGTGCGATACCTCCGCCGACCGGACAGGCACAACAGTCCGGCACGGCACCAGGTTCCAACAACAATACCAACTGAGTTCATCATCGATGAGCCTCGGCCAGATCGCCGTAGACGTGATGGCGCGCCGGTCCTTTCCGTCGCGCCTGATCCAGGCGACGGCAATCGGCGGGTTGTCGGCCATTTTGGCGGCAGGAATCTTCGCCGGGGCCGGACCTGTCACGACCCTGCTCGATCGCGCACTGTATGACTGGTGGGCGATGAGACAAGCGACACCCTCTGTCGAAACGGTCATCATCATCGGCGGCGGGAACGAATCCCGACTAGTCGAGCCGGGTTTGCGGCGAGAACAAGTCGCGCGCGTGATCGATGCGCTACATCAAGCCGGCGTGCGGGCTATCGGCCTGCTCGACCCGCTGATCACACCCGGCGCTCCGGAACAGGGCGGAGCCGCCGGCGATACGCTGCTGGCCGAAGCGATCGCACAGAGCGGCAGAGTGGTGATCCCGCTAGCCTTGATCCCGCAGGAGGGCCTTCGGCCAGGATCAACGGCGGACCGAGAGAACGGTATCACTCCGGTGCACCGGCAGTGGCTCCCGGTGGTCGATCCCAACTATGGAGGAGCGCCCGAGACCGTCCTCCTGGCCCCGCCGCTCGGGTCGCTCCTGGAAGCGGCAGCCAACGCGGGCCATCAGATCCTCACTCCGGACCGGGACGGAGTCATCCGGCACACACCGCTCTTCGTTCGGCTAAACGATCGTTTCGTTCCGGCTTTCGGCTTGGCGCTTTGGCTGACCGCCTCCGATCTCTCCAGCTCTCACCTCACCTTCCGGTCCGGTTCTTCGCTGAAGATTCGCAGGTCCGGCTCGACCGAACAGGATCTGGTTCTGCCACTCGACGGAATGGAGCGACTGATGCTCCCCGCGTTGCAAGCCCCCTTGCCTCCCTCGGCAACGGTCATCCCGACAGAAGAGCTGCTGCGCTTGGTTGAGGCGAACGACTTCGATCTCCTCCGCACCAGATTCGCTCACACCATCGTTCTGCTCGAAACTAGAGAGCGGGAGAAGGCAGTCTGGCGCATGACCAGACCTCCCCTGACTGACTATCATCTTCTGACATCGTTGATGACCGGTCGCTGGGCCACGCCCTGCGCCCCATCAGTCACTGTCGCCGTTTCCTTGTTGCTTCCCGCAATGGGCGCCTGGCTCTTCCTCACCTTGCACGCCGGGAGAGCGATCGCTCTGGCTAGTGTGATCATGCTGGCCTATTTGGGGCTGGCCTTTGGTTTGCTGTCCTTCTCTCACCTCGTCCTTCCGGTATTCGTTCCTCTCTGTGCTCTCTTGGTCACAACCGGCTGTGCCCTGATGTGGAAACAGACTGCCGCCGGAGTACAGATCCGGCTCCTGGAACAGGATGTTCAGCGTGTCCAGGCACACCTTACCGCGGTACGCGAAGCCGTGGCTTCCCAGGAATCCCTGGTCGAGCGGCTGACCGAAGACCTCGAAGCGGCAAGAACCGGCATGCTGGAATCGGCCACGAAAGCCCGTTCGCTCGAATCGTCCGCCCGGTCGATGCAGCAGGCGCTTGAGGAGGCTGCGGCAAAGGAGTTGGAAGCGCGCCGCCGCCTGAGCGAACTGGAGACGGATCTCGCCGGCCTGAGGGCCGCCTCTGTCACGGACGAGCCGATGCCACAAGCCGAGTGGGAGGACCTCCGCGAGGCATGCCGGCAGTTCAATATTCTGTCACGGAACCCGGCGGTGTTGAAGAGTTTCAGAGAGGTCAAGAAGGCCGCACGTACTCCGATTCCCATTTTGATTCTCGGAGAATCCGGCACCGGCAAAGAACTCTTTGCCCGCGCCGTCCATCTGCTCAGTCCTCGATCCGCCCAGCCGTTCATCGCCGTCAACATGGCGGCGATCTCACCGGAGCTGTTTGAAAGCGAATTATTCGGTCATGTTCGCGGAAGCTTCAGCGGAGCGACCCAAGACCGTCCGGGCTATTTCGAGTTGGCGGACCGGGGCACGCTCTTCCTCGACGAAATCGGCGATCTCCGGCCCGACCACCAGAGCAAACTTCTGCGGGCGCTGCAAGAACGGACATTTTATCGCGTGGGAGCCACCAAACCCTCCACCGTGGATGTCCGCATTATCGCCGCCACCAATCGGGACCTGATCCAAGGAGTCACGGACGGTTGGTTCCGTTCCGACCTCTATGCCAGGCTCCGTGGTTTGCCTGTGACCCTGCCGCCATTGCGTGACCGGCGCGAGGACATTCCGCTCCTCGCAGACCATTTCCTGAAGGCGGCGGGGACCGCCATGTCCCGGTCTCCGCTCAGCTTCACGGAAGACGCCCTGAAGACGTTGGAGGAATATGCCTGGCCGCACAACGTGCGTGAGTTGCAACAATGCATCGAACAGGCGGCCGCCCTGACAGACGGGGATCTCATCGGAGTCGAAGACCTCCGACTCACACGACCCTTTCCGCCACGATCCCCTCGCACCGGTGGAGCAGGGTCCTCGCCCCCGGATGTGGCAGGAGACAGGGCGGTACTGGAATGCCTCCGCACTCACCGATTCGACATGCAAGCCACCGCAAGCGCTTTGGGTTGGGATCGGAGTACCGTCACGCAGCGATTGAAGGGACTCTGCTTCCAGGCTCTTGTCGATCACGGGCACGACAAGGTCCTGGCGGCGACCGCCCTAGCCCAGGACCCCGGCCTGATCCGAACGGTTGAATTGAAACTCATCGAGTACACCGATCACCTGTTCCAGGTTGCCCGAACCTATCCCTCCGCGACGGACGCGATCGAGGCCTGTCGGAGACGATTCAAGAATCTGTCCGATCGTCACTTCAAGGCGGTGGAAGTACTGATCCAACGAGAGTTTGAAATGCTCGGTCGAAGCAACCGACTTCCCTCTCAAATCCAATAGACTCCATGCGGGGCTATCCCCGCATCCCCTCAACAGCCTCTGAATTCCCGCAAGGTATCCATCAGAAACGTTCTCGTATCCTGCTGTTTTTGCGTGAGTATTTGACTCGCTCTCGGTTTGGCTCTTCGGCACCCCAGTTGCTCATCCTAGGCTCGAACGATGGCTTGATGGAATGAACGGCCGGAATGAAAGGAGGTGACGGAAAGCGCTGTTCCATCGGAGCCACGAAAGAAGGAGCGATAACAGATCACACCCGCACCACCTTCTCTCAGGGAGTACGGGTTGCTCTCCCGTCGTACTGGGCTCTGGGGGAGCGAGAGACAACGCTAGGAGATCTTTCAGGAAGAAAGGAGTTCCATCCATGAACAAAGGTGCCGAACACATAGTCTATGCCGCCAATCCGACAGCCGGCAGCGCCGCCCAGGGAGAACAGACGGATCGCGGCGTGAACGAAGTCATGATCGTGGGAGGGAGCGTGCTGGTGCTGGCCATTGGGATAGGGATCGCCTGGATGGTGGCTTCGCAATCGGAGCAGACGACGCGGGCAACGTCCGTCTCCTTCCCATCATCGCCCATCGTGATGCCGGAGGTTTCGACCTCCGCGGGTCGCACGGGCGAGATCGCCGGCCAACCGGTACAACAACCTTCTGTCTCGACGGCTGCCCTCCCGACCCAACTCAAAGAGTCGCACCACGCCGATATTTCGTTTGATTTCGGGAAAACGCGACTCACCAATGAGGCCAAGGTCTATCTCGACGAGCATGCGGCCTTTATGACCAGAAACCAGGACTATGGGCTCCTCATCCAAGGTTACACCGATGGCCGCGGTTCGTCGCTCTATAACAGAGCCCTCGGTCTCAAGCGGGCTGAATCCGTCAAGGCTTACCTGATCAGCCTCGGGGTGCCGGAGCACCGGATCAAGACCGCAAGCCTCGGCGAAGATGGAGTCCTCTGTCTTGACGACAGTTTGGACTGCCTCATGCTCAACCGCCGCGCCCATCTGGAGTTCATTAAGGTCGGGTCCACACATTTGATGCCGCCTGTGGAGTCGGTCCCAGCGGACAGCACAACCGTCCCGTCGGAGCCTGTCACGGCTGAACCGATCGTAGAACCGGTTCAGGATTCGACCGATACTTCCATCCCCCTTCAGCCTGTCGAATCACAGGAGCCTGAAAATCAGCTCGTGCCGGACGAGCCAGGCGTCACGCCTTAACGAACTTGCTGCGCCGGAGGCCGGCATGGTCCGACCTCCGGCTCCTCCAAGAGCCTTAAACGATTCGCCCCCAGGAGCTCCCATGCGAATTCTTGCAATCGACAGGCATCGTGTCCGGCTGATTCCCCTCTTGATCCCACTCATGATGGCCCCGGCTCTGATCTCGTCGCTATCCACTCTGCAGGAGATCGCGTCCGCCGCGGACGACGGACAGGGAATGTCATTGAAGGAGGTCACCAGCGGGTCGCTTTTGTTGAAAGGCCAACCCGGCTTGCTGATCCCGGCGCCGACTCTCCATACCGACGTGACCATCTCTGTAAGCGGCCTCATCTCCCGCGCCAGGGTGAGCCAACAGTTTTCCAATCCAGGCGAGACTTGGCTGGAGGGCATCTATGCCTTTCCCTTGCCGGAGAGAGCCGCCGTGGACCATCTCAGGATGAAGATCGGCGAACGGATCATCGAGGGCCAGGTCAAGGAACGGAGCGAGGCGAAGCAAACATACGAACGGGCCAAATCAGATGGCAAACGCACGGGTCTCGTTGAGCAGGAACGACCCAACCTGTTCACAACCTCGGTCGCTAATATCGGGCCTCATGAAACGGTTCAAATAGAAATCGAGTATCAGGAGACGATCAGGTCGGATCATGGGAAATTTCATCTTCGCTTTCCGATGGTCATCGGCCCTCGTTACATCCCGGGGCGTCCTCTCGACAGCGTGACCTCATCAGAACCACCTTCTTCGTCGAACCACAGTGCTCAAGGCCATGGTTGGGCGCCGGACACGGATCAAGTACCGGACGCCTCCAGAATTACCCCTCCCGTGCTGCATCCCTCTCAAGGCCCCATCAATCCGGTCAGCCTCTCAATCGATCTGATGCCGGGATTCCCGATCTCCCATGTGGATGCGCCCTACCATGCTGTTCAGGCCGTATCCGAGACCGCCACGCATTGGCGCATCGCGCTCCGGGACGGCGCGGTGCCTGCGGATCGCGACTTCGAATTGATGTGGCGGCCGTTGCCCGGCTCCATGCCGACCGCGTCCCTGTTCACCGAATCACGCGAGGAATCGCACTATGGCTTGCTGATGATCACGCCGCCGGCGATCGAACATGACTCGTCGATCGGAGGTCCGCGTGAGGTCATCTTCGTCATCGACACGTCCGGCTCGATGTACGGACTGTCTCTCGATCAAGCCAAGGACGCGCTGCGCCTGGCGCTCTCCCGGCTGCGCCCGGAGGATCGCTTCAACATCATTCAATTCAACAGCGTGACGCACCGGTTGTTTGCCGCTCCGCAGCCGGGCGTCCAGGCGCAACTCGATCAGGCGATTGGCTACGTCAACGGACTTCAAGCCACCGGGGGCACGGAAATGCTTCCAGCCCTCACCCTCGCCCTTGACGGCTCACCCCAGCCCGGTCGGCTGCGGCAGGTCATCTTTCTGACAGACGGACAGATCGGAAATGAAACGGAATTGTTCACCACGATCCAGGAACGCCTGGGCGATAGGCGTCTGTTCACCGTCGGCATCGGGTCGGCGCCCAACAGTTATTTCATGCGGCGGGCGGCAGAGATCGGGCGCGGCGCCTTCACCTATATCGGAAGGATCGACGAGGTGCGGGACCGCATGACCGATTTGTTCCAAAAATTGGAACACCCGGTACTGACCGACCTCGCAATCACAGACGAGGGCTGGAGGCAGATGGACCTCCTGCCGGCACAGATTCCCGACCTCTACATGGGAGAACCGATTCTGCTCGCACTCAAGGCACCGTCGTTTCCTAATCACGTCACACTCAAGGGACGGATCGGCGCTCGGCCGTGGCAAGCCGAGTTCTCGTTGATCGATCGCCAGGATCGGGAAGGCATTGCGGTCCATTGGGCCAGAGAGACAATCCACGCCCTCACGGAGCGCCTCGTCCACAGTACCGATCACGCCTCGCTCCGAAATCAGATCGTCGAGGTCGCGTTACAGCATCACCTGGTCAGTCGATTCACAAGCCTGGTGGCGATCGACGTCACACCGGTCAGGCCGGTCATGGAGGCGGTGCACACAAAGCCGCTTCCGACCAACCTACCTCACGGTCAGGACTATGAACACATCTTTGGCTTGCCGCAGACTGCTACCTCCGCATCCCTCCATCTCATGATCGGCGGACTGGCGCTGTTGTTAGCGATGCTCTTCGTGACGCGTTTCAGGTCTTCCACATGATGGGCACATTCCACCGGCTATCAGGCTGCTTGGCCATCGGCATCATGGGTTGTTTCGGGATGTGGGAATTGGCGCAAGGAGGGTGGATCCACTTGAAGGCGTCATTGGCGCAACACTTACTGCAACAAGCATGGGCGCAGACGATTGCGCGACAAACCCCAATCAAACCCTGGCCCTGGGCAGACACCTTTCCTATCGCCAGACTCTTGGTATCGCGTCACCAGATCGATGAGATCGTGCTGGCCGGCGCCAACGGACGGACGTTGGCGTTCGGACCAGCTCACCATGAAGACAGCGCGAAGCCTGGCATGATGGGCGTCAGCATCATCACCGGTCATCGGGACACCCATTTCCGGTTTCTTCACCGGTTGGAGCCGGGTGACCGGATCGATGTGCAGACCGTACATGGCGCCTTGGTCAGCTACCGGGTCCTGGGCAGCAGCGTGGTGGACGGCCGGCTGCCGTTACAGGTTTCGGGAGGGGACGAAAACGTTCTGCTCCTGGTGACTTGCTATCCCTTCGATGCCTTGGTGTCGGGCGGGCCGTTCCGGTATGTCGTGATGGCAGAGATGAGTGATCGGTGACCCAGCATAGAGTCGAGGGGACTGGCTCCGCGGTCTGGATCGCTAGGGGACTGACACCCTTCACCGCGTCTGCGCGTGGTGTCTGTCCCGCTTCTGAACCAACCGTAATTGCAGCAGCGCGACTCAAGTTTGTGGCCGGGTATCCGAAAAAGAAACGGGAATACCCATGGCCGTCACGAAGCCCCATGCCTCACGCCTGCGGATCTCCAATGATCCGATGTATCAGCTCTTACGCGACGGGGCGATCACCGAGTTCAACGCCAAAAAGGCCGCGGGCCAGACGGTAAGCCTGCGCAACTGTGACCTCCGGGGCCTTGACCTGCGTGGATTGGACGCGGACGGCTTAGATTTCAGCGACAGTTATTTCAGGCAGGCCGACCTGCGCGGCGTGGATTTCCGCCGCGCGAACCTCGAAGGGGCCAGCCTCAACAATGCCCAGATCTCAGGCGCCTACTTCCCCCTGGAACTCTCCCCTGAAGAAATCACCCTGTCCCTCACCCACGGCACTCGCATGCGGTACCGGAAATAGCCTCGGCACGCGCTGTTCCAACTCCTGCACGCAAAGAAGGCCTTGGCGCAGTCCGAAGCGTCATATCCGGCGTCGGAGCGGTGCCCCCATGCACCAAGAGCTTATTCACCCTGGGCGAGGTCAGCCACCCTGTCCTTGCCTACGGCATTCCACTCGCTATATTCTGTCATCCGCAGTATGGAGCATCTCACCTGCGGGTTGATCATTCCGAGCCTCGAGCCACCCAGCTCGAAGAGGAGTATCCGCCATGGGGAAAATCGTCGAGTGCGCCAAGGTTGATCCATCCTCCGGATGCAAGCACGTCGTTCGTGGGAAGACCGAAGAAGAACTCCTGAAGAACGCCATGGAACATGCGAAGCAACACGGAATTCGGGAGGCAACGCCCGAACTCATGGCTAAAGTAAAAGCAGCGATCCGGGACGAGAAGTAAGAGTTTCGATCCCAACGTTCATGGCCTCACAATCGGCTGACCCTGACGGCGCTGGAGGTCGGCGGCTGATGGGCCGGCGGTACAGCCGAAGGTTGGTGCGGTACAACCGAAGGTTGGTATAGATGGGCGGCGTCCGATGCTTACCCTGATCCACTACACGAAGCGAGACGGCACGGACGATTCAGGAACACCGTCACGAGGCGTTCGAGGCCGAAGCCCGCCGGGGTTGCTCGCAGGTGAGGACGACGCAGGCGTACCCAAAGTGGTACGTCGAGGAGGCTGATCGAGAACGACCCCGCCGGGCGAGAGAATCGGATGCCGCAGTAGGTGTTGTATGGATCGTTCGTGCCGAATGGTGCGCCCGGCTGGAATCGAACCAGCGACCCACAGCTTAGAAGGCTGTTGCTCTATCCAACTGAGCTACGGGCGCACAGGAAGTGTTGAGTGCTGATGAGTTGGGAACAAGACTTGCCGTATCCTGCCAAGCACTCACGCCATACTTGGTCTTCTGACAAGCCAGCGAGGCGGCACGGATGATTCATGAACACCGTCACGAGGCGTTTGAGATCGACGCCCGCCGGGGTTGCTCGGTCCGTTGAGTCGTCGGCTCATACACCCACAAGCGAAAGAAAACACACCTGAGGTGTTTCTCCACTGGCGCAAGGAAGAGGGCTACTCCTGATGAGCCGGCGGCACACGCCAAGTCGTCAATGACAGGCCAAGATTGCTAGAGCGGTTTCTCCGGCGGCGTCATATGGGGAAGGCTTCGCCTGAAGAGCCGCCGGTACTAGCAAGCTTGGTATGGTCGGGGCGAGAGGATTTGAACCTCCGACATCCTGCTCCCAAAGCAGGCGCGCTACCAGGCTGCGCTACGCCCCGACATTCACTTAACTGCCTCACCTACTTGTAGCAGTTCTTTCGCCCGATGAAAAGCGCGGGCTCGATGGCTGACCTGATTCTTTTCCTCCGGCGTCATCTCGGCCAGGGTCTTGCCCATTTCCGGAACCAGAAAGACCGGATCGTACCCGAACCCTGACGCCCCCTTCGGTTCCTCCGTGATGACTCCGTCCAAGGTTCCCAGCGCTACCTGGACCCTCCCGTCTGGATAGGCAATGGCAGCGGCGGTAACGAAGCGAGCCTGCCGCCTGGCTCGATGCACGCCGTTGAGTTCGTGCAACAGCTTCCGCCAATTATCCTCATAGGTCGCCGACTCCCCCGCGTATCGTGCGGCATAGACTCCCGGGCGTCCATCAAGCACCGCCACCTCCAAGGCGGTGTCGTCGGCAATCGCGGGGAGCCTGGTGTACTCCATGGCCGATCGCGCTTTTTTGATGGCGTTGGCTTCGCAGGTGGACCCGTCTTCAACCACGTCGGGCGCGCCTGGAAAATCTCCGATCGTCCGCAATCGAACGCCCAAGTCTTGAAGCAGGGCCTGCAGCTCCTTGCACTTGTCTTTGTTTCTTGTTGCAACAATCAGTTCCATAATACAACGTCATGTGATACTTGATCTTAATCGAGCTTGCCGATCAGGTTCTTCTGGAGCGTCACCAACTGCTCGATCGCCTGCCATCCCAGATTCAAGAATTCATCAAGATCCTTCCGGTCGAAGGGGTCTCGCTCGGCCGTTCCCTGGATTTCGACAAACCGACCCGACCCTGTCATCACCAAGTTCAGATCGACTTCGGCGGCGGAATCCTCATCATAGGCAAGGTCTACCATCGAACGGCCCCCGACCTTGCCCACGCTCACAGCGGCCAGGTAGTCAAGCATGGGGCGCTGTTTGATCATGTCCTTCTTCTTCAGTACCGCACAGGCATCGGCCAAAGCGATGAAGGCCCCAGTGATCGAGGCAGTTCTGGTTCCGCCGTCGGCCTGTATCACATCGCAGTCAATCCAGACAGTCCGTTCTCCCAACTGGGTCATGTCCACGACCGCACGGAGGGAACGCCCCACCAGCCGTTGAATCTCCAAGGTTCGCCCCCCCTGTTTTCCCTTCACTGCCTCGCGCGGGCTCCGATCGTGGGTGGCCCTGGGGAGCATGGCATATTCCGCTGTCACCCACCCCTGCCCCTTGTCCTTGAGAAACGAGGGCACCTTTTCTTCGACGGATGCCGTACAGATGACTTTCGTATCGCCCATCTCCATCAGCACCGACCCTTCGGCGTACTTGATGAAGTTCCTGGTGACCTTGATCGGACGCAACTGATCGCGTCGCCGGCCGTCCTTGCGGACTGTCTTATTGCCCAATTCTGTCATGGTTGTCCCTTTCACCGAACGGAGGATGTTGCCGGCCGTCTCTACAGAGTTCGCGCAGCGGAGCCGATTATAGGAAAAGCACGGACGAAAGATCAAACCTCCGGATCTTGCGGCGGACCGGATTCCATCGCTCGACCTTCCGTGCCGGACCGAGTTCTTCGAGCAACCCGTACACGGATGTACAGCAACAACACGATGAAGATACCGATCGTGTACAGAAACAAATTTTCGTACTCGAACTCATAGGGCATGGGATAGCTTATGACTGAGCACACGTCCGCATAGCAATCGATGAGTTCCCTTCACTGGAGAGGGGTTAGAGCCCGCAGGAGGGATGAAGCAGTGGCAGTTCCAAACCGACCAAAGCTGCTACATTTTTGCCGACACTGGCACAAACTCTGCATCCATTTTTTGCGCTTTTCCGCCGAGCCAGGCAGGATCGCCCGGCGCATAGCGTGACTTCATGATGAGACGAGACCGTCACCATTCCCCAACTCCAAGGGTCTAATCAAACACAATGGACGCCGCCACACTGCAGCGAAGCCTGGCCAACCGCACGATGCTGATCGTCGATGATGAGGAACCGATTCGAAAGCTGCTGTCCGCTCTGCTGGAACGGCACGGCTATAGCTGCATCACCGCAGCAGACTCACGAGATGCCCGAGCCAAGCTCAGCGAACAGGAGGTGGCCATCGTCCTGTGCGACGTCAATATGCCCGGCGAGTCTGGAATGGACCTGGTGCGGCACATTCTCCATAATGACGCCACCATCGCCGCCATCATGGTGACTGGCCTCGACAGTCCCGTCCTGGCCAATGCCGCGCTGGACATGGGGGCCTTCGGCTATATCATCAAGCCGTTCGAAACCAACGAAGTCTTGATTAGCGTCTCCAATGCGCTCCGCCGCCGCAGGCTCGAAATCGAAAACCGCGCGCATTGCGAAAACCTCGAACAAATGGTGCGGACCCGAACCGTGGCGCTCCAGCAGGCGTTGGAATGGCTGGAGCGGAGCGAGAAGGAACTGCGTTTCTCGCGAGAAGAAACCATCCAACGACTGGCCATCGCCGCCGAGTTCCGAGACCACTCAACTGCCAAGCACATCCAACGCATGAGCCGCTATTGTGAATTGCTGGCGCGTCGATTCGGTGTACCGGACGAACAGTGCGACCTCATCCGCACGGCCAGCCCGATGCACGATATCGGTAAGATCGGCATCCCCGACCATATTCTCCTGAAGCCGGGCAAATTCACCCCGGAGGAATTCAGTATCATCGCGCAACATGCGGAGATTGGCTACCGCATCCTCAGCGGTTCCGATGCGGAACTTTTAAAGGTCGCGGCCGTTATTGCTTGGACCCATCATGAGCGGTTCGACGGCACGGGATATCCCCGGAAATTGCAAGGCACGGACATTCCCCTAGAAGGCCGCATCACCGCCATTGCGGACTCGTTCGATGCGCTCACGACCCAGCGTGTCTACAAGCCGGCTTATGCCGTCAGCCACGTCGTGGATCTCATGCGACAGCAACGCGGCGCCCATTTTGACCCGGGGCTGCTGGACGTCTTTCTTGATTCAATGGAGGACGTCCTCCGGATTCAGAAGGAATATCCGGACGCGCTCGGAGCGGCTGCGGTGACGTTCAATGAGTCGCCCATTTGACGGCACCATCCGCCATCCGATAGAGTTCGTCATCCCGTTCTGATCTTGCCGAGAAGACCGATGATGACCGCCGAAGCCACCTCACCGCACTTGCCCAATCATGACCGATCCTCCCTGTCGACTTCTTAACCTCCTGAGCACGACGCACAAATGCAATGTCCCCGCCATTGGCTGTCCTATGTGTGCGAGTCCGTGATCGAGGCCGGGGAACTGCCTTCCTGGGAAGCGGTACCCTATTTCTGCGACCGGCTCTTCAGTGAACACCCCAATCCGTCCATTCTCCAGGCCGAGAGGCCCTATGAGGCGTCGCAAACGCTCCTTCAGCGGCTCTATCGCCCGATCGTTGAAGCCGCTGCCCGAGAAGTCGAGATACCGTCCTCGGCCATGCTCCATGTCTTCGTAGATGTGAGCCTCACCGGGAAGTCGGCCGTGCTGGTCGTCTATTTCCCGGGTCAAAATCGCCCTCATCACCTGTTGATGCTTGATGCCGTCAGGACATGGGATCTGGTGTTCAAGAACACGATGGTGTTCAACGAGTGGGCCGAAGAGCGGGCCAAGTGGGTGGCGGAAGGATTGCGGTCGGCGGTCGCTTCATCCCAAACGGATCTCCTTGACCAGACCATTTCCTACCGGCTAGCGTCTCTCTCTGGCTCATAGCCTAAATTCGGCGCGAGCCAACGTTCAATTTCTGCGACCGTCATCCCCTTTCGACGCGCGTAGTCCTCCACTTGATCCCGTCCGATCTTGCCGACGCCGAAGTAGCGTGCCTCCGGATGGGCAAAGTACCACCCGCTGACCGACGCGGCCGGATACATGGCCAACGACTCCGTTAGCGTGATCGAGGCATGCTTCTCTGCCTGGAGCAGGTCGAAGATCAACCGCTTCTCCGTATGGTCCGGGCTGGCTGGATAGCCGGGCGCCGGCCTGATGCCCCGATACCGTTCACGGATCAGTTCCTCGTTGCTCAGCCGTTCGTCCTCACCGTATCCCCATTCGCGCCGGACCCGGAGGTGTAGATATTCCGCAAACGCCTCGGCCAGCCGATCGGCCAAGGCCTTGGCCATGATCGAATTGTAGTCGTCATGGTCGCGTTCGAACCGTTCGCAGAGCGCTTCGATGCCGATCCCGGCGGTCACGGCGAACGCGCCGACAAAATCCTGCCGACCGGCATCCTTGGGCGCCACGAAATCCGCTAGCGCCAAATGGGGCTGATCGGTCGGCTTTTCGGATTGCTGCCGCAGAGTATGGACGGTTGTGAGCACCCGGATGCGGGCTTCATCGGCATAGACCTCGATGTCATCCCCCACGCTGTTGGCCGGAAACAGCCCGTAGACTCCCTTCGCGGTCAAGAGCTTGCGGGCGACAATGTCCTTCAGCAACCGTTGGGCGTCGTCGAACAATTCCTTAGCCTTGGGTCCCACCGTCGCGTCCTGAAAGATTGTCGGATAGCGGCCTCGCAGTTCCCACGTATGGAAGAAAGGCGTCCAATCGATATACTCGACCAACGCCTCCAGCGGCTGGTGTTCGATCACCCGGACCCCGCATCGTGCCGGAGACGGCACATCAAGGGCGGCCCAGTCGGTTACGAACTTCCTGGCCCGCGCTTCTGCGAGAGGCGCCAGATGTTTCGGGCCTCGGTCCTGATGAGCCTGCCTGATCTGGTCCTGGTCGAGCCGAATCTGCTCGGTGAATCGCGCGCGATCGACGGGATTCATCAGTTGCCCCAATACCCCGACGGCCCGGGACGCATCCAGCACATGCACCACCGGTTCCCCATAGGCCGGCGCAATCTTCACGGCCGTGTGGGCCTTGCTGGTGGTGGCGCCGCCGATCAGCAGCGGAATCTTGAACCCTTCGCGATTCATCTCTCGGGCCACGTGCGCCATTTCCTCGAGCGAGGGCGTGATGAGGCCGCTCAATCCAACCAGATCGACTCCCTCGGCCTTGGCCGTCGCCAGAATCTTCTCACAGGACACCATGACTCCCAGATCGATGACCGTATAGTTGTTGCAGCCGAGCACAACCCCCACAATGTTCTTGCCGATGTCGTGCACGTCGCCCTTGACCGTCGCCAGAAGGATGGTCCCCTGCGAACGTCCTCCCCCCGCCTGCTTTTCCGCCTCCATATAGGGAAGCAGATAGGCCACCGCCTTCTTCATGACCCTGGCGCTCTTCACCACTTGCGGCAGGAACATCTTGCCGGCTCCGAACAGATCGCCGACAATGTTCATCCCGTCCATCAACGGCCCCTCGATCACCCGAAGTGGTTTGCCGATCTTCAGGCGGGCTTCCTCGACATCCTGCTCAATGTAGTCCGTAATCCCTTTGACCAATGAGTGCGACAGCCGTTCCTCGACCGGTGCGTGGCGCCAGCTCTCGTCTTTTGCCGCCCCCTTCTCCTTCTGCTTAACCGTCTCGGCAAACGCGACCAATCGTTCGGTGGCGTCCGGACGGCGATCGAGCAGCACATCCTCCACGAGTTCCAGCAGATCTTTGGAAATTTCCTCATACACGGCCAACTGGCCGGCATTGACGATACCCATGTCCAGGCCGGCTTGGATCGCATGGTAGAGGAAGGCGGCGTGCATCGCCTCGCGGACGAGATTGTTGCCGCGGAACGAGAAGGAGATGTTGCTGATGCCGCCGCTCACCTTGCAGTGCGGAAGATGAGATTTGATCCAACGCGTGGCCTCGATGAAGTTGACGGCATAGTGGTTATGCTCTTCCATGCCGGTCGCCACAGTCAGAATATTCGGATCGAAAATGACGTCCTCGGGCGGCACACCCTCCTGTTCGGTAAGAATCCGATAGGCCCGCTCGCAAATCGCGATCTTGCGTTCAAACGTGTCAGCCTGGCCGGTCTCGTCGAACGCCATCACCACCATGGCGGCCCCGTACCGGCGGATCAGCCTGGCATGACGGCGGAAGACCTCTTCCCCTTCCTTGAGGCTGATCGAGTTGACGATGCCCTTTCCTTGGATGTTCTTGAGCCCGGCCTCGATCACATCCCATCGGGAACTGTCCACCATGATCGGGACCTTCGCGATCTCCGGTTCAGAGGCGATGAGGCGCAAAAATTTTTCCATCGCGGCCTCGGAGTCGAGTAACCCTTCATCCATGTTCACATCGACGATCTGCGCACCCCCTTCGACCTGCTGGCGTGCGACGCTCAGCGCCTCTTCGTAGCGGTCGCCGAGGATCAACTGGGCAAACTTCGGGGAGCCTGTGACGTTCGTCCGCTCACCAATGTTCACGAAATTGGAATCGGGCCGGACCGTAACGGCCTCCAACCCGCTCAGGCGGAGATGCCGCTCGACGGCATGCGGCTTCCGCGGAGGCAGCCTCTTCACCCGTTCTGCGATGGCCCGGATGTGATCGGGCGTCGTCCCGCAGCAGCCGCCGACGATGTTCAGCCAGCCATTCAACGCCCACTCCTCCAGTTGCGGTGCGAGCGTGTCCGGCGTCTCTGGAAATCCCGTCGGTAGCAGCGGATTGGGCAGCCCCGCGTTGGGGTGCGAACTGATATAGATCGGCGCCAGCCTGGCGAGTTCCTCGATCAAGGGCCGCATCTCCTTTGGTCCCAGCGCGCAATTCATCCCAACGCTCAGCAGGGGCACGTGCGAGATGGAATTCCAAAATGCCTCGACGGTCTGGCCGGTCACGCCGCGATTACTACCGGCTTGAATAAACGTCACCGAAGCCATGACCGGAAGACGCGCCCGGCGCTCCTCGAACAGTTGCTCGATGGCGAAGAAGGCGGCCTTGGCGTTCAGCGTGTCGAAAATGGTTTCGACGAGCAGGAGATCGGTTCCCCCGTCCACTAATCCACGGACGTGGTCGTAATAGGCCTGCACCAACTCATCGAAGGTGGCTCCGCGGGCGCCGGGGTTGTTGACGTCTGTGGAGATGGACGAGGTTTTGGTCGTGGGACCGATCGCCCCGGCAACAAAACAGACACGGTCCGGTTGGGTATGAGTGACCGTGTCGACGGCTCGACGAGCGCATTCAGCCCCCGCTTTCGAAAGTTCGTAGGCGAAGGACTCGAGACCGTAATCCGCCAAAGAGATCGCTTGAGAATTAAAGGTGTTGGTTTCGATGATGTCGGCGCCGGCATCGAGATAGTGCCGGTGGATCTCCTCGACGACGGCGGGTCGGGTCACGTTCAGCAGATCGTTGTTGCCTTTGAGATCCTTCGGCCAATCTTGAAAACGTTCGCCCCGGAACGCGGCCTCGTCCAGCTTATACCGCTGGATCATCGTGCCCATGGCGCCATCAAGAATGAGAATGCGCTCCCGCAATCGTTGTTCGATCTTCTGTGTCATGTCTCTTTGTTGAACTCCCTGCTCATCGCGTGAACCGACGTAATTGCTCATCCTCAGGTGCAAGGCTCCGAGGCCGATCTTATCGAGAAGCCCTCACCCCTTCAACAATTGCGCGATTGTGCGGAGCGTTGCTTGACTTCAGGACGCCCCCTTCGTAGGATGAAAAAACCGGAGCCTGATCGTGGTCGCAACGCCCCGCCTGTCCATTGGCAGTCTTGTGTTCGTATGTCTGTTGCTGTGTCTGCTCCCCGCTTCCGCATCGTCCGCCCCATACTTTGAAGACGGATATCTCGGACTCACCCAAACCGAATTGCACGAGAAACTTGGCATGCCGCAGGCGGCCCGCGACCGCAAAGCGGCTCTCCGAGTGTTCAAATACTATTCCTATGCAGACTGGCAGAAATACTTCAAAAAACTGATCTCGCCGCAAAACGGCGAGGATGTGTATACCTTCAAACGGGACGGCATCGAGGTTCGGTATTCGTTCGGCTTCGTCATCAACCCGAATGACCATTCAGACGAGCCGACCCTCTACGTGAATCTCGTGGACGTGGAATTTTCCCCGCCGGTCCCGATTTCCCAGGTCCCTGCGCTCGTCCCGGAGTTTCGCCCTCCCTCCGAACCAGATGCTCCGGCGTTCCGTTCCAATATCTGGTTGCTGGTCTTCAAGGGCAATCCGTCTTCGGACGCTCGCTTCGTTGTGCGCGATCCAACGAAAGATCGATGGGACTGGAGCCTGGCGTTCCAACTCTTTTCGCTTCAGGGGCTTCCCCAGCCCTTGACCTTGACCGCCAAAGTCGATCGGATGGAGATCGCCGCGCAAAGCCTCCAACTGACCCAGAAGCGACTCAAGAACACGCATGAGCCCATCTTGAATCCCTACTCCCAGGAGTTCGCGAATCTCCCGCCGCCGGCCCCACCGGCTCCCAAGAAAATTCCCATGCCTCAGTATGCGGAATAACTGCTGTCGGTGCTCGACCACTGCGAGAGGCTGAAGAACTCGATACGGTCGCCTTGACCGGCCGCAATCGGCTTCGTTACGATACGCTGCATGGACGCTCCTGCTCAAGCGACGAAGACCGATCTGTTATCGGACCTCGGTGAGGACCACGCCATCCACAGCCTGCCGGCCTCAAGCGAGCCGGTTGCGGTCGCTGACGCAGCCTCCAAACCGTTCCTGTGCCGGCCGCTTGTGCGCAAAGCCATCTATGTCGGTTTCGCTTTGATGTTTCTCGCGATGCTGGCCTGGCGATTCTACCCCGTGCTGACCGATCCCACCTTCGAAAAACACGTGGCGGAGAAACGCGTCGCCGTGGGTATGACCAGGGAACAGGTGATGCAGTCCTGGGGCTCGCCCTACACCATGCGGGTCAGCTTCACGGATGACGGGTTGCGCCGCGAAGAATGGGTGTATGAGGACTGGATCGACAGCGCCACGGTCAAACACCGGTACCTGTATTTTGAAGAGGGCGTGTTGGTCGGAGGATGGTATCACTGAGCAGAATTCACGATGCAGCGGGTGGGCCTGCCTCGTCTCGTAACCCCCGCACCAAGATCTCTGCACGGGCGTAATCATCCTCCAAGACCATAATGACCCGCTGGTTGAAAGGGAGCGGGAATCCGGGATACAGGCTTCCGAACCAGTCATTCTTGACGTAATAGAGAATGTCGTTGGCGTCTAACAGACTCCGCATGACCGCCAACTGCCCTTCGTCCTGCGGTTCAATCAAAGCCACCATCGCGGTCCCCTCCTTGAGCCACCCGCCGCGAATCCGGACAATCGTTTGCAAATTCTCAGGACCGCCCGTACACTGCCGAAGAACGCAGCAGACGGTTCAGGGCGTCTCGGTGATCTGTACGCGACGCGTTCGTCCCGCCCCTCCGGAAATCGTGAGCACGCGTTTCCATTCGCGCACTTGATAGACGGCCCAGGCGTTTGGATTTCCTCGATAAAACGCGTCGGCATCTTCTCCGCTGGCATTGAGAAAGATTGGCTCGGTAAAGCCTTCTTCGAGCACGTAGTCGAGTAGACAATCCGACGTGAATCCTGCACCCTTGAGTACAATATCGGCAAGAAACGTCATGATCTCCTCGGTCTTTTGCAGCGTGACGGGGTTCATCGGCGTCAGATCCCTCTTGCCTGTTCTCCTGAGACTGGACGATTCTAGGAGGCGCCTCCCGTGAAAGCAAGGCAATCCCGAACGACGAATCCAACAACGGCGCGTGCGCCGCTCACCCGTCAAGCCTTCCTGGAGGCCTGTCTCGCATTCATGGATCGCAAACACCACTGGGCTTGGCCCATCCTCATGGGACCAGGCATCTCAAAAGACCAACTGCGGATACACTACCAGCAGGAATATCTCGTCTACGTCAGAGACTTTCCCGTTCTCCTCGCACGAGTCCATGGTCAGAACCCGCCTCCGGACGTTCGCCGAATGCTGGCGGCCAACATCTATGAAGAGGACACGGGCGGCCTGTCGTTCGGACGATCCCATCCCGAACTGTTCCAGGAGATGATGGAGGGACTAGGGTACGATGTTGACGATTTTCGGCGAGCCAGGCTCTTGCCGGCCGCCTCTATCTATCGTGCGTGGCTTGAGAGGGTCTCGGTCTATCGAGACTGGGTCGTCGGCGCGGCGGCGCTCGCCGTTTTCGTGGAAGGCAGCGTCAAGGACCGCCGGGAGATCGCCGAGCCCTCCAAACCGAAATCCCCGGACGAAATCGAATCCTATATCGCGCAGCATCCTCTCGTGCGGCATCATCGCATCGCCCGCACGCAGATGGATTTGATCCGCGCTCATCAGCAGGTCGAAGCCGGGCATCGTCAGGATGCCTATGCCATGGTGCTGACCCACGCCACGACGGCACGACAACAACGGGCTGTGCTGACCTGTCTCTCCAAAGCCCTCGCGCTCTGGGTCAAGTACCGGGACGAAGTGGCCAAAGCGTGCCGCCTTCGTAAGCCATCGTGATCGTCCGCCTTCTTCTGATGCTGATCGTGGCCTGTTCGGCATGGTGGCCTCAGCAACCACTTTACGCCCATGAACCTCAACCTCCCTCCCAGGATCTCGTCCTCATCCCGGCCGGAGAATTCCTCATGGGTAGCCCACTCGGCAGCGACTCGTTCCCCGACGAGGCGCCTCAACGGCTGGTCTTTCTGAGCGCTTTCCTGATCGATCGCTTTGAGGTCACACAGGAGAACTATCGGCGATTTGTACAAGCGACCGGACATCGCGTTCCGGAAAACCCGAAGCCGGCCTCGACCTTATGGGAGGACGGCAGACCCTTAGCGGAAATCGGCGACCACCCGGTCGTCAACGTCAGTTGGGACGACGCCCTCGCCTATTGCCGCTGGTTGGGGAAGCGGCTGCCGACGGAAGCCGAATGGGAGAAGGCCGCCCGTGGGACCGACGGACGCCGCTTCCCTTGGGGAGATGAGTGGGACTACGCCAAGGCCAACAGCGCCAGCTACTGGGCCGGCCGTACAGTCGACTTTCAAAGCGGCGCAGACTGGGAGGCCTTCTGGATCTCAGGAGAGGGGGCGAAACTGTCCAAAGAAAAGGGCATCAAGGGTGAGGTCCTCACGCTTCCGGTCGGCAGCTTTCCAGATGGAGTAAGCCCCTACGGCCTCTTCGATATGGCGGGCAATGCCGCGGAATGGGTGCAGGACTGGCACGACCCCAACTACTACCGATCAGCGCCCTTGGTCGATCCGCCCGGGTCCACGCGCGGCGCGGTCAAGGGCATGAGAGGAGGCTCTTGGCTCAAACCCTTCATGAGCTTGCGAACCGCCGATCGCGATTGGGGCGTGATGGACAGCCGGCCCAGCGGCACCGGATTCCGCTGCGCCAAGGATGCCTACTGAATCGCTCTCTGGTGAGGCTTCCATCCCCGCCGGGACTACCAACTCCCACCGACACAACACAGGATCGCACAATTTACTAGGGCCGCGGCCCTTCGAATGATAGGCTCCACCCAGCGCGCATCCCATTCGATCATGGAGCCGATGATGTTCGCGGAGCTCATGTTTCCCGATGTTCTTCCCTACCTGTTTGCAATTCTTGCCCTACTGATTGTCTGGCAATACCATCAAGTTCAGGTCATAAACGGTCGCATCCTCGCCATCGATATTTTCGATCGTTCGGGCGTACGTTTTTATCTCTATGTCACTCCGGGTGAGGACGCGCTGTGTCCTCACTGCGCCGCCTCGAACGGCACCGTCTACCTCCCGTCTCAGGTGGCTCGAAAGGACTTTTGTCCGTCCGGCGGTCCCTGCCTCAAGACAACTCCCTGTCCGGGAGTGCTGGTGGGGTTATACGGCAGTTGGCTGGAGGCCCGAGGGGTCCTGGAACGGGTCAGACAAAAGACGGCCTCGGTCTCGCTACGCCTCTCACAGCAGGAATTACGCGGCCTGGTGAACGGACAGTGGGAACGAAGCATCAGCGCCGAAACCGACCGACTCGCGATTCAACTGTTGGAGGCCATGTCGTACGAAACCGTCAATTCGGAGCTGGCGATCGCCGCCTATCGCTTTACGGTCGAGCAAGCCAAAGAGATTCGTCATCTGATGTTGTTGGTTCCGGCTTACCTCCGCCTGATTCACCTCTTAATCCAGACTGGACGACGAGAGGAAGCGTGGCACGCGATCGAACGGTTCGAGACGAGGTTTCCCGTCAACAAACGCGGCCGCCACTTCCCCTCCTCCGAACAGCGAGACGCGGTCCGTTTACACAAATCCCGTCTGGTCGACAGCCGGGCTCTGCCGTTGTCAGCCTGACAGGCGCCATCCTCGTCTTCACCGGGAAGTTGGACCAGGTCCCGGAGCCGACCGATTCTCTGACAGATCTCGCACTGCCCTACCTTCTGAACTGCGGGGGAATTTGGTCCGGCGGAGGTGGTGGAGGAGGCGGCGCAATCGGACGTGTCCCGAAGAACGGAGGATAGGGTCCCCAAAACGGACTGTAGTACGGCCAATGGCCATAGGGAGAGCCCCAGTACCAGGGCGTCCAATAGTAAGGCGGATAGCCCCCGCCGTAGGCAGTCTGCAAAGTCTGGTTGGACAGTTCCTCGCTCCAATCAGTGAGGTGTTTGATCTCGATGACCGGATACTGGTATTCGGTCTCATCGAGACGGCGCACCGTCGAACCGGAGACCTCGCCGACGATGGTCACCGGCGTCCCAGGTTCGAGCGTCGCCGGATCGAGAAATTCCTTCCTCACCGCCAGAAACCGGCCTTGCGACCGCATCCGTTGCTTCGTTTCCAACGTCCCGTCCGAGGTAGGAAGCTGCAAGACTTCCACTTCAGTCTGCTCCTTCGTTAACTTCGATTTGATCACGATCCCGCCGAGCGCCACGACGCGGCCGACATACTCGGACGGAGCAGCCCGCAGAGCTGGAAACGCAATCGTCGAGTCGATCTGCTGCTCTAAGTCAGGAGGAATGCCGATGAGGGCGGCATCCTTGCGCACCTGGTGTTCCGATTCGGCGCAACCGCCGAGCCACAGTCCTGCCAGCAGGCAAGCCGTCGTCAGGTACAACCGGTTCATGCTCGCGCCTCGGTCAAAAATGATAAGAGACGCCGAACATCAGATATTGGGCCGCATATTCCCCTTGAAAACCGCCGACGGACCCGAAGGCTCCGGCAAACTGAAATGTCGCGTCTGTGTATTTATACTCCGTGAAGACCGCCACACGCGGCGTGACGAAGGCGCGCAGACCGGCCAGCAGTTGCAGCGACGCGGATGTATCCGTATCGCTGGTTGTCGTCGGCGAATTCCCTATATGGCCGATAGCTGCTCCCCCGCCGATGCCGATGTAGGGTTGATAGGTCCGGCCCGGATAGCGCGCGATCAGGTTCAGCCCTATCGTGGTGACTCGAAAATGGACGCCCGGAACATACCCTGCGCTCCCTTCGAAACTCTTGATATTGGGAGTGGTATTAAAGGCCTCGACCTCCAGCCCGAGCCAACCGCCGCCGGGGAAGTAACCGAGTTTCGCTCCATAGGCGATGGAGTTAGCCAGATCAAAGTCCGAAATCTGAGGAGTCAGAGTGGTCAAACTGCCGGTGCCTTGGATATCCTTGAGCCGGTCGCCGAACGTCGGTCCGACCTGCCCTGCCACATACCATTCGGCTCCGGCTCGCTCCGGGGCTGACCAAAGCGCGAGACCCACGGCAAAAATCACGAGAATTCCGGCAGCCAGACGCATACTCCTCTCCGTCGGCGATACGGCAAGACGATGGTTCATCGTACCATGCCGATCCTCGCTCCGATAGGCCGCGAGGGCTGATCATCCGGAACTCTCCTATTCGGGACGTTCCTCGCCGACCTCCACCGCCACCTCCTGTGCTTGAGTCGTTTGCATCCGGCCGTCTTGGAAAATCTTCCTCAACGTTTCGCGGCGGCGTTGCCAATGATGCTGGGCGACGGACTCCATCCGCCGGTCCACTCGCTTGGACCAACTCCACACGAGCCAGCCGATGCAGGCATAGACGCCGCCGATGACAAGGTTCGGATAGGGACACCAACGGGCGATGGCATCGGCAACCGCCGGGAACGGCGGCAAGCCATACCACCAGCCGACAGCCGGGATCGACGCTGCGACGAAGGTATAGTAGGACATCTTTCCGCTTCTGACCGCTCCGTGCATCCCATCAAGCAGGGACTCCTTCCTCGCATGACCTGCGTTCGGCCCGCTACCCCGCGTCACCTGGTGCTCGATCGCACGCAGGGTCTCGTCCTGCGGCCAAGCCCGGTTGTCATTCGTCCGGACCACCAGGCACCGATTGGGAAGGTTGACCGGCGCATACCAGCCGGTGCCGTTCGCAATGCGCTCGAACACGCTGATGTGAACCCTCGGTTGGGCCATGTGGTGAGTGCGGCAGAGTTTGACGATGTCGCGCGGCTCCCACCGGTAATACAGTCCCCAGCCGGCCCGTGCATCGTACAGTTCATCGTGCACATCCTGGTGCGCCTGCACATAGTCGCGATCCGCCTTGATAAACCGTAATCCGCACCGCTCCGCTTCCGCCATCATCCAATCCAAGGCGACCAGCGACATGCCGTGCTTCACATACCCCCCGCCTACGTTGGAATGCACGCCGGCAAACCAGACCTGGTCCACTTGGGTGGTGCGAATCCCCTGCTCGTTCCACAATTCCGGATGGAAGGTGCGGCGGTCATCGTCGATGGACAAGGCGTGACAGGCGCGTTTGATGCGGCTGCTAGGCGTCAACTCGGAAAAGCGCATGGGGTAGATCCAGTTGAACAGATCGCGTAGCTCCTCGAACGGAGCTCCGACTGCCCCAACCGTATCCCAGACTCCGACAAATTCAATGGTCACAACGCCGTTGGGCACGCACTGGCCGTCGATGACGGCGCCAAAGTCCTCACGTCGTCGACAATCCTCCGTCAAAGGATCGTCTGCCGGCCGGTTGTCACGCCGGGCTTGTTTCGTGACGCGTTGGAAGGCCTCTTGACGGAACGCTGTCCAACAGTGGTGTATCCGCTGCTTCAGCGATTCGTGCCCAACCTTGTTGATATCCAGGATGCCGCAGTATTCGATCATGCCCGATAGGGCTCTGACCGTATAGGCCCCTCGGCTGAACCCGAAGAGGTAAATGCGGTCGCCCGGCTCATAGACATGGACCAGTTCCGTATAGAGATCCTTGACGTTCTTGCGAAAGCCGAGGCCAAACGCCCCGCCGATCAATTTCAGCGGAGTCAGGCGAGACGTGCCCACCCCGTCGTCGTAGAAGGCGACCTGCGGGGTCAGTCTCTGGTCATCCTTGTGACCCTGGATATCGACTGCTTCATACAGCTTGAAGACGTTCGTCCCGCGCGCCTTGATAGCGGTGTTCCCGGTGCCATCCGAGCAAAGCACAATGTTCTTTCCTCGCATAGGAGTTACTCCTCTCCGACCTCGGGGTTGACGGATTCATTCATTCGTCCAGCAGCGGGCAGACACCGTCAGAGAAGGACAGGACCGTACAGATTGGAGAATCAGCAAGCTCCGCACCGCCCGGCTGGTGAAGGAATTTTCCTGTATGATCCGACTTCTACGAAACGGACGTGTTCCAGAAGGACTGACAAAGTCGTATCGCCTGATCTTCGCGTTATGGAGGCATCTCGCAAACGATACAGAATCGGAACCGTACAGCCGGACTTACTTCACCCGCTGCAGGAGACCTTCGGCAACCGCTTCTTGAGGTTGGCCCCCGACGATCATGTCCTTGTCGCCAAAGTGCGAGATCGCACGGCGCCGGATGCGCATCTTGAGTCCTTGGGGAACCAGCTCGTATTCGAAGATCACGACTTCCTGCTGCTGGTCCAAATAGCCACCCCCGGCCTTTTCAAACGACCCCTTCAATGAGACGAGCAGTTTGCCTGGCTGTCGATCAACGCGCTCGACGATGATCCGCTGCACACCCCCGCCGGGCGGTACGAATTCGATTTGCTGTCCCGGACTCGCGAGTTCCACCTGGCGGGTGACGTTTCGGTCGTTGGTATAGGTGTAGACCGGATAGTCGTCCCGGCTGAACAACACTTCCACCTCGGCCTCTTCCCCTTCGGCCTGCAAGAGCCCTTTCCACGTTCCTGACAATTCTCCGGCGTAAACCACGCCGAGGCCCGCCTGGAACGACAGCAGCCAAATGAGGAAGAACACGGACTTCTGCCCCATACGCATCTTCTCGTGGATTGTCTTTGGATGGTGGCGGAAGGGTAGCGCGAAAGCTGCCCCTGGTCAAACCCGCGGAGGCCGATGTTCTGTTATGGAAGCAAATAATCGATCTGCTCGATGCGCACAACCGGCATCACCATTCCCATGCCTTCTTCATCATGACTGAAGTCGTAGATGATGGATTCCTCGGGAATGAGCTTGCCGCTCATGACGACCAGCACGTCGATCGTCTGCCCTTTCTCCAATTTGCGGCGCAGCGTCGCCCTCGTCCGTGGATTCGGGACGGCCGAGAGGTTACCCGGCAGATCATCCGGCTTGAATCGGACGAGTCCCCATTTGGTCAAGATCACCGAGGGGCCGATGGCGACGGCAAAGGAGGCGGAGTACGGGTCATAGGCCGTCAGTTGTCCGGCCCATACGAAGGCGACACGCCAATTGAGTGCCTCTCGCCCCACACGCCGATCGTCTCGTGCGCGGTTAAAGAGAAGCAATCGTTCATCAAATGCAGGATCGTGATGACCCTGTCCGTACAGAATTCGCCAATCGGGAGGGGATTGATCAAGCGCTTCGAGGAAGGCTTCGATGGCAGGCGCCTCAATGAGCACATGCGTCTCGTGCGGCAGGAGCGTCTCGATTTTTGACAAGGGGCTCGTGCGGAGCGGACGTACACTCTGCGGCTCCAGCGCCGTCGCGTCGAGCGGCAGCGCCCACCACAAGCAGAACCCGGCCAGGAGCCTACGCCAGGCCATCATGCGGTCAGCCCTAGCCCACATTATTCATGACCGCATTCATGGACCGCTTCCACAACAACCGCCGTGCGACCCATTGCCGCCAAGGAGCAACGGGTGCCCCGGCTACGACGGGCTTGGCTGCCGGTGTCCCGCACCCGAGCGGGCAGGCTCGCCGCTCGGTCGGTCGACATACTGTTTCAAGTATGCCTCCCCTCCTCGCGCCTCCGCGTGGGAGCACCCATGGCGACAGGGTAACCCTTGCTCTCTCTATTGCAAGGGGCCGAAGCAATGAGGCCAACACATGGCGTCTTGGCGGTTTCGTCACCAACCGTCATGAAAAATATGGCCTAGGCCGGCGATTCGGCCAAGACCCGATCGAAGGTGGTCGTGAGCGCGGTCACTGCCCGGTGATCGGCCGTCAGCACACCGGCGCCAATGAGGACAGCAAGACGCGGTCGAGGATCCAGACGGCGCACCGCCGCCTGTGGAAGGCGAGATGTCTCAAGCACCTTCTGATACGTGCTCAACCAAGATTCCGTCACGACTCGCAATCCGGGATCAGTCGGCTTCATGCGTCCCAGTTGGATCTGCTGCATGAGCTTGATCAACGGATCGGACTGTCCGATCGTCGTGATCGCCCGTTGGAGCAGGGTGTCGGAGGATTCGGACATTGCGAACCTTTCTCTCCAAACAAGCAGCTAAAGAACAGTTGAACCGTTCGCCCCTTGAAGAGCCCGTGGCGAACGAAGAGAGCCTTCAGGGTTGAGCCGCTTCGCGTCAGACCCCTGCCATCAGGAGAGGACAGCAGTGGGTGTCCCAACAACGCTGGTGGTCATGTTCAACATGCGGTTAG